>NZ_JBQFNM010000002.1:0-575739 GCF_056532675.1 Ruegeria sp. I1
CCAACGCAAAGTGTCGCGGGATGGAGCAGCCCGGTAGCTCGTCAGGCTCATAACCTGAAGGTCGCAGGTTCAAATCCTGCTCCCGCAACCAACGTCAGAAAACCTCAGAACAGCCACGTCGAGCCACAAACAGTCAAATAAACTGTTCGCATCGCAATCAAACATCGACGCATCAGGGCTTGTCTACAAGTGATCGTAAGACTCGACTCTGTAAAGGGAGAAACTTAAAAGGAACAAAAGAAGAACACGGAAGCTAACATGTTCGATGAGATGCAGCGGCGCATCATTTCATTGTGGTTTCCCCGGTTGGCGACTGACCGGGTTTTGCGTCAGTGCCCGATGGACGGACCTTTTGTTCTGACCCTCAAGCAACGGAATGCCAATCGCATTTACTGCATGAATGTCGCGGCGGCAGAGCAAGGGCTGCATAATGGTATGGCGTATGCGGATGCGCGTGCTTTTTGCCCGACCCTGCAAAGCGGTATCGCTGATCCTCAGTCAGACTTGCGCTTTCTACATATTCTGCGCCGATGGGCGATGCGATATTGCCCTTGGGTGGGGCTGGAAGGTGACGACGGGCTGGTGCTGGATATCACCGGGTCGGCGCATCTGTTTGGCGGTGAGGCAGCGATGCTGGCCGATTTACGCGGGCGGCTTGCGCGCGCAGGGCTGTCGGTGCAGATCGGGGTCGGCGATACGCGGGGTGCGGCTTGGGCGCTGGCTCATTACGGTGAGGGGCAGGCACCTATCGGTGATATGTTGGGGGCATTGGCCCCATTACCCGTGGCGGCTTTGCGTCTGAATGAAGAGACATCGGTCACTTTGCAGCGTATGGGGTTGCGTACAATCGGCGCGCTGGCCGCCGACCCGCGCGCACCATTGGCGCGTCGCTTTGGGGCCGGGGTGTTGCTTCGGCTGGATCAGGCCTTAGGAGCGCAGCCGGAAGAAATTACACCTCTGGCCGAACCGTCCCGTTATGCCGTGCGTATGACCTTGCCAGAGCCGATCGGGTTGCTGACCGATGTTATGGCCGGGACCGAACGGCTGTTGGTGCAGCTCTGCGCCAAGCTGAAGGCGCAAGAGATGGGCGCGCGCAGGCTTTGCATGACATTGCGTCGGGTAGATCAGGGGCATCAGCAGGTTGAACTGCGTCTAGCCCGGCCCTTGCGCGATCCTCATCGCATTTTGCCCCTGTTCGAACGCGGGCTAGGGGAAATAGATGCGGGGTTTGGCATCGATCAGCTGCGGCTGGAGGCTGCGGAGGTCGAAGAGCTACCCGTGCAACAGCTCAGCCATGCTGTGGGGTGGGGGCAGGGTCAGTTAGAGGACCTGATCACCCGGCTAGGCACTCGGGTTGGGCTCGAGAATATTCAGCGGGTTTTACCGGCGGATAGCCACATCCCCGAGCGTAGCTTTATCATTGCGGCAGCAGCCTATTGTGAAGCCTCAAGGGGGTGGAGCAGCCAGCACCCGCGCCCCCTTTGCCTGTTCCCACCCGAGCCGATTGCTGCAACAGGTCCACAGCCACCCAGGCGTTTCCGCTGGCGGCGCATGTCGTTGACAGCAAGCCTCGCGACTGGACCAGAGCGCATTGCCCCTGAATGGTGGTTGGCCGATGAAAGCTGGCGCTCTGGCCTGCGCGATTACTGGCGGGTGGAAACCCTGCAAGGGCGCAGGCTCTGGCTGTTTTACACGCCGCAGAATCCGGGCTGGTTTGTGCAGGGAGAGTTCGCATGATCGAAGTGAACCGCACCCACCGTCCGGTAGAGGCCTTTCGCCGTGATACGCTGGAGGCCAATGCGCAGGGCACCGGGTATGCCGAACTGTGCGTCACCACGAATTTCACTTTTCTGACTGGGGCGTCACATCCCGAAGAACTGGTACTGCGCGCGGCTGAACTGGGGCTGTCCGCGATTGCCGTTACGGATCACAATTCGCTGGCAGGTGTCGTTCGCGCGTGGTCTGCACTGAAAGAGCTGAAGCGGCAGACGGGGCAGCCGTTACAGATTCAGTCTGAGCAATGTGTGGATTCATCGTCGCGGCAGGAGGTTGGACACAAGCAAGCCCTAGCCCGACCAGACTGCCCGGTATTGCCTAAGCTGATTGTTGGCTGTCGACTGGTGCTACGCGACAGTTCATTGGACTGGGTGGCGCTGCCCTGTGATCTGGCAGCTTACAAGCGGCTCAGCCGATTGCTGACCCTGGGCAAGCGACGCGCGGATAAAGGGGACTGCGAGCTGTATACGCAGGATCTGCTGGCAGCGTGCAAGGGCATGATGCTGATTGCGCTACCTCAGAGCAGCTTGCAGAAGGCCGCAGCGGATATACAGACCATGCGGCGGCATTTTCCCAATCATGTCTTTCTGGGTGCGGTGCCACGCTATGATGGTAGCGATCAGGCCTATTTGGCCGAATGCGCACGGTTGGCGCAAAGAACCTGCGCGCCGATGGTGGCGGTGGGGGATGTGCTGATGCATCGGGCCAGCCGCAGGCAATTGGCCGATGTGCTGACCTGTATGCGCGAACATATTACGATTGATCAGATAGGAACGCGCGCCTTGCGCAATGGGGAACGGCGGCTGAAGGCAGGCACCGATATGGCGCGTGTCTTTCGGGACCATCCTGCCGCGCTGCACCGCACATTGGAGATTGCAAGCCGCTGCAGCTTTGACCTGAGTGAACTGTCCTACGAATACCCGGATGAGATCGCAACAGACGAGCCACCTCAGGCTCGGTTGGAACGGTTAGCGCGTGAAGGGTTAAAACGCCGCTATCCTGATGAGCCGCCCGATAGGGTGGTCGAGTTGATGCACAAAGAACTGGCGGTGGTCGCCGACCTCCGGTTCCCAGCATATTTCCTGACCGTACATGACATTGTACAGTTTGCCCGCTCACAAGGTATTCTTTGCCAGGGGCGCGGGTCGGCGGCCAATTCGGTGCTGTGTTACCTCTTGGGCATTACGGATGTCCCTCCGGGTCAGATTGCCATGGTTTTTGAACGGTTTGTGTCAAAATACCGGGGTGAGCCGCCGGATATTGACGTCGATTTCGAGCATGAGCGGCGCGAAGAGGTGATCCAGTGGGTCTATGAAAAATACGGCCGCCACCGTGCTGGCCTATGTGCCACCGTGATCCATTTCCGCACCCGCGCGGCAATCCGAGAGGTCGGAAAAGTGATGGGGTTATCGCAGGATGTGACCGCAGGGCTATCTGGTCAGATCTGGGGTATGACCAATGGCGGCGTTGACCTGGACCGTGTGCGAGAGTTGGGGCTGGCCCCTGACGATCGTCGCCTGATGCAAACCCTCCGCCTGATAGGTGAGATCATCGGCTTTCCGCGCCATTTGTCTCAGCATGTCGGCGGTTTCGTGATCACCAAGGGGCGTCTGGATGAGCTATGCCCGATTGAGAATGCCGCGATGGAGGATCGCACTGTCATCTGTTGGGACAAAGATGACATTGATGCGCTCAACATCCTGAAGGTCGATGTTCTCGGGCTAGGCATGCTCAGCTGCCTGCGTAAATCCTTCGATCTTTTGCAAGCGCATGAGGGTGAGGACCTGAGCATCGCCAAGGTGCCGCAGGGCGACACGGCCACATATGACATGCTCTGCCGCGCGGATGCGGTTGGCGTTTTTCAGGTCGAAAGCCGGGCGCAAATGAATTTTCTGCCCCGTATGCGACCGCGCGAGTTTTATGATCTGGTGATCGAAGTCGCCATTGTTCGCCCCGGACCCATCCAAGGGGATATGGTGCAACCCTATATCCGACGACGGAATGGGAAGGAAAAACCGGAACCCTTTGGCCCGGAACTGGAACAGGTGACAGCACGCACGTTAGGGGTGCCTCTGTTTCAGGAACAGGCGATGCAGATCGCGGTGGTTGGGGCAGGCTTTACAGCGGAAGAGGCTGACCATTTGCGCCGTTCTCTGGCGTCGTTCAGGCGGATGGGCACGATCGGCACATTCCGGGATAAATTCATCAAGGGGATGCTGAACAAAGGTTATGACATTGAGGTGGCAGAGCGCTGTTTCTCGCAGATCGAAGGCTTTGCCGATTATGGGTTTCCCGAAAGTCACGCAGCCGCTTTTGCCATGCTGGCCTATGTTTCGGCCTGGTTAAAATGTCATCACCCGGCGATCTTTGCCTGTGCACTGCTGAACTCTCAGCCCATGGGGTTTTATGCCCCTGCCCAGATCGTGCGCGACGCGCGTGAGCACGGGGTCGAGGTGCGGCCCATCTGCGTCAATCATTCGGAATGGGACAATATTCTGGAACGCCGCCCCGATGGCGCGCTGGCCTTGCGGCTGGGGTTCCGCCAGATCAAGGGGTTCAGGGAAGAAGACGCAGGCTGGATTGTGGCCGCGCGTGGCAATGGCTACCCGGACCCAGAGGCGCTTTGGCTGCGTGCAGGGCTTCGTCCGGATGTGCTGACGCGGCTGGCCGAGGCGGATGCCTTTTCGGATATGGGCCTGACCCGGCGCGATGCACTCTGGCAGGTCAAGGCGATTCAAAGCCCGAAACCTCTGCCGTTGTTCAACGATCCAATCGACGGAGAAATGGTTCACGAACCGCAGGTCAATCTGCCGGTTATGCAACTGGGTGAAGAGGTGGTCGAGGATTATGTCTCAACCCGTCTGACCCTGCGGGCGCATCCTATGGAACTGCTGCGCCCCTCATTGCCGGGATTGGTCACACATGCCTCTTTGCAACAGGTGCCGCTGGGGCGGTACAGCGTGTGTGGCCTTGTCATCACCCGCCAGCGGCCCGGCACGGCCTCGGGTGTTATTTTCCTGACGTTGGAGGATGAGACCGGAGTCAGCAATGTGGTGGTCTGGCCCAAGGTTTATGACCGCTTCCGTCGTATTGTGATGGGGGCGCGTTTGCTGCGGGTGACAGGGTATCTGCAACGCGAAGGGATCGTCGTGCACCTGATTGCTCAGGACATTCAGGACTTATCGCATAAGCTGTCCGAACTAGGGCATCCACAGCCCGAGGCCCTGAGCACCGAAGCTGTCCGCACAGATGATACGCTCAAACGATCCCGCTATCCCGCGCGGGCAATGCACCCGCGGGATCAGGCAAAGCGATTGTTCCCAAGCCGGGATTTTCATTAACCGGCCATTCGTAGCGATTGCGGTATTCAGCACTCCTTTTGCACAAAGCCTGGAGGAAGGAAAAATTGTTGCGAAATTGAAAACAATTCAGGCTGTGCTTCACTTTACATGTAGAATTTTGACAGCATTGGCGATCTTAAGGCAGCTCTTAATCAAGGCAAAAAACGGTGAATTTCCCGCTACCTGAGATGCGTAAAAAACAATCACAGATTGAGCGCCCAAGTGGAATTGCGAAGTGTGTTAACACTTAATTAACTTGATCCTTGGAAAAGCGCGGCTCACTGGATAGGGTAAGACAGTAACCAGTCCAAAGAAATTGTCACCCGTGCCCAAAAATCAAAGCCTGTCGGCTCCGCTTCGCAAATCCAATATTCTTCTGACCTCATCCATGGCGCTTGCCGTCGTCGGCGCATATGGCCGCACTGCATATGGCGGCAGTTGCACGCCGTCGGGGGGCGGAACCTATTCTTGCTCGGGTCCAGCAACGGGTGGTGACGCAACCATTACGCTGAATTCAGGCGCATCCCCTCTGACAGTGACAACGCAGCCAGGGTTTGGGCATACGGTCTCAAGCGGGAATGGGCTCAATCTGCGTTCCAGTGACAGCATTTCGTTTACGGATGCCAATAACTCGGTCATAGCGGGGGCGAACTTGGGGATTTACTCGCGCAACACAGGAACGGGCGCGATGACAATCACGGTTACAGGTGTTGTGATCGGGACAAGCGGTACCGGGGTGTACGCGAACAACGCCGGAACGGCGACCGATATGACGATTTCTGCCGTTGATACAAACGGTGGAAGTTTCGGCATCACGGCGCGTAACAATGGCACCGGCGCTTTGACAATCACGTCCACAGGAACGGCTTCAGGCACCTCTTCGGATGGGATTAACGGGCGGAATGCGGGGACTAACCTAACGATTACCGCAGTCAACGCCAACGGCGGGCGCACGGGTATTTTTGCGCAGAACACGGGCTCGGGTTCGATTGCCATCACCACGTCAGGTGCCGTAACCGGCGGCACAGGTGCGGGCATTGCGACGCAGGCCGGTGCTGGCACGGCAGTCAATATCACATTGAATTCTGGCAGCACCATCAGTGCCACATCTGGTACGGCGATCACCAATGACCAGTCTGACGCCACAGTGACCGTAAACGCGGGCGCTGCGGTCACAGGTGCTATAACCTTGGGCGATGGCAGCGATACCTTAGACTTCACCGGTGGTGATTTCAGCGGCGTTACCCTTTTTGACGGTGGCGACGATTCCTCCAGTGGGGACGGCTTTGTCGACACGCTGCGCTTTGGCAGCAGCGGTGTACTGGCTGGGGCAAACGTGACCAACTTCGAAGTGATCGAGATTACCAATAATTCGACGATCACACTGACCGACAACAGCCTGACCGCGGGTGATGGCGGTGCCGGAACCGGGCTTACAGTTCAATCAGGCAGCAGTTTGCGTCTGAATACCGGAGCGACCAGCCTGACCGGTAACATCACCAATGGCGGTATGCTCTCGGCACAGAACGGATCGGTGGGCGATGTCATCACTGTCAGTGACGATTTTGTCGGCACTGGCGGAACGATCCTGCTGGATGTCGAACTTGGCGGTGACGGGTCGGCCACGGACATGCTTCAGATCGCAGGCGACACCTCGGGCACGACCTTTGTGTCGGTCAACAATATCGGTGGTGCCGGGGCCGAAACCATCAATGGGATTGAAATTATCCAAGTCGGTGGAGCGTCAAATGGAATCTTCACGCTGAATGGAACATCTCAGACAGCCACCGGCGAACAAATTGTGGTTGCGGGTCCGTTTGGCTATCGTCTTGTCGACACTGGCAGCGGCAGCTTTGTGCTGTCCAGCCTGGATGCGTCCGGCAATCCGATCCTTGTTGGATCTAGTATCGCCTCATTTGAGGCTTTGCCTTCAATCCTGCAATCAGTGAACCGTGTGCGCGGTTTCCAGGCGCGTACTGCCGCAAGAACCGCTGTTGCACCTTCTGGGGACGCGACCAGACAACGGGTTCGTGAATTTGGTACCGATGGTGATGTCCTGTCCTACCCGGATACCCCGGTCTGGCTGGAACTCACCGGACGGCGTAGCGAAATCGCGCCGGTTCGGTCGGACGCAGGGATCAACACGGTGCGGACGGACACCTATACGATAGCGGTTGGGGCAGATACGCTGCTGTCCGAATTCGCCAATGGGGCGCTCTACGGTGGGGTGGCGATCAGCTATGATGATGCCTCAAGTACGGTGCGGACCGATCAGGGCAACAGTGATATCGACACGACGTCGCTGGGCCTAACCCTTAGCGCCACCTGGCTGGACGCGCGTGGCTTTTATGTCGACACACAGCTTCAGTACAACGATAACTCCAGCGATACGCGCGATCCTTCCACCGGGCTAGAACAGAACGACATCGACTCCGACCAATACGCGATTTCGGTTGAGGTTGGTCGCCCTTACGAGGTGAAACCGGGCTTGGTCCTGATCCCTCAGGCGCAGCTGACCTATGCCTCGCTGGATGTAGACGACTTCACCGACAGTTCGGGCAACAATGTTGTCTTTGACGATGCCGACAGCGTACTGGCGCGGCTCGGGCTGTCCGCGAACAAATGGTTTGCCAACAGTCGCGGCACCGGCAGCTATTTTGGTGTCGTGAACCTTTATCACGAGTTTGACCCGACCACCCGGATTTCGGCCGGTGGGATGGAGTTTAACGAGGAGATCGACGATACCGGCATTGAACTGGGCCTTGGCGCGCGTATGATCCTGAACGAACGTTACGAGCTTTCTGGTTCGCTGAACTACCTTACTGGTCTTGATGATCTTGGGGATAGCTACGAACTGGAAGCCACATTGGGTTTGCAGGTTCGGTTCTGAATGATCAACATATCCAGGGTTCTGGCGTGGGGCGGCGGCGCTCTTGTCGCGGTGTCGGGCATGGGCTCGGCACAGACGACAGAAACGACATCCACGCAATATCAAAGCTGGACAGTGAACTGCACCCAAGAGGCTGATCAACGGCAATGCGCCATGAGCCAAAGCCTGAACCTGCAGAACCAGTCCGGCCTACTGCTGCGGGTTGAGCTGCAGCGAAACGCCGAAGGCGCGGCCTCGGGTATTGTGATCGTGCCATTTGGGTTGGACATCACCAAGGGTGTTTCACTGTCCATCGACGGTGGCCCCCGGTGGAATCTTCCGATGCGAACCTGCCAGAATTTCGGTTGTGTGGTACCCCTGACACTTGGGCCGGGGATTGTGGATCAGATGAAACAGAGTAACACGGTGCAAATCTCGCTCTATACGCTGGATGGTGGGCAAACGCTTGAAGTGCCTGTGTCACTAGCGGGTTTCACGGCAGCCTTTGATGCGCTTTGATCCGTTGTCGCTGACGCCAATCAATCAGATCAGACTGTTGGATGAATAATATGCCATCCCTGCTGCCAAATCGGGTTCTGTTGGCATCGAATACTTGTGTTGCTTGGCGTGCAAGCATGACTTTGGACGATGCAGTGGAGAGACCTGACTTAGGCTTTTGGGGTCGAAGGAGAATCCACAAAGGCGGGTACTCACTTCGCCAGCTGCAACGATATGGTGAGTAGCTCGCGGTATGAGGCAGTGTGCCTCTGAACAACAAGCGATTGAGCTGAGCTGATCACGTCCTTTGTCGTTGTAGTCGCGCTGGGCACAGGTGTGATCTATACGGTTGCTACTGGATTGGCGCGAGGGGCGAAAGGCAGCCCTGCGGCAGCGATGGGATGTACTTTGGGTATCGTTCCTCACTTGACGGCGGCAATCGTGAGATTGGCTGCGTTTTTGAACAAAAGTGCGGTTCTCTTTCATGTATTGAAGTGGGTTGGCACACAGTACTTACAATTCCATGCTTCGCGGATTTTGAGAGATGACGCCCTGTACAGTTTGATAGAAAGGACGAGCGAACACGTATCGCAAAGTTGCGACAACTGGGTTTCTGATCAACATTCTGAATCCGAAACTATCAGTATTCTTCCTAGCATTTTTTCACAATTCGTTCCTGCTGGCGTCTCGACACCTGTGCGTCATATGCTTGTCCTCAGCGTTGTGTTTATGGTCATGAACTTTGTGGTTGTAATCTGTTATGATGGGTTCGCCTCGGTGGTGCGCGCGCGTATCGAACGGACGCCTACGTCACTCATGTGGCTGAAACGTGGCTACGCTGCAACGTTCGTCGGCCTTGGAATGCGGCACGCGTTCGAGACACGCTAACCTCGGAAACAGAGGGCGGTTACGGTATCCCAAGTCAGCCGAATGAGACAAATACTATGATCACATCTGAGTTCGCAGCGACAATGTCCCGCTACAATCAATGGCAGAACCGATCACTCATCACCGCGGCGAATTCCTTAACCCATGAAGATCGATGGAAGGATCGAGGTGCGTTCTTTAGATCTATCGCACAGACATTGAATCACATTCTCTGGGACGATCGCATCTGGTTGGCTCGGTTTCGCCATGACAGCGGGATCGTTGCTGAGATCGCTGTGCGGCATCCGTATACAGACACTCCGGTCGATTGGTTGGACTATGTCGAACAGCGGGAAGCATTGGATGAACAGATCGTTGGTTGGGCCGATACGCTCACATCACAGGACCTCTTGTCCATTATCACGTGGAAACGGGGGCACGAACACGTTCAAACGACGCTGGGCTTCAATTTGGTGCACATGACCAATCACCAGGCACATCATCGCGGCCAGGTTCATTCGTTGTTGACACAGGCTGGTGCGACAACAGGATCTACGGACCTTCAGATGCTGGACATCGGATAACTAAAGGGGCCGACTTAATGCCAATGCCATGGACATACAGACATGCGTCTAAAGAGTGGCGGGCATTCCTTGATGACGCCAAAGAGCGCATGTCACTAGATTCGGACAATATGACCTACACTGCTGTAGACGCTGTTTTTCAAGTGTTTCGCCGACGCTTGACAGCTCAGCAAGGGATTGATTTTGCATCAGTTCTTCCAAGTGTGGCGAGGGCAGTCTTTGTCACAGGATGGAATGTCTCCGAGCCGCCGGTACCATTCAAGCCGCGCAAAGACTTACTGGCCGAGGCAAAGAACGTTCGCAAACATCACAACTTGACGCCGGATAACGCAATTGAGGCCACTGCTTGGGCAATCCGTCGTTACACAAATGCCAGCGATTTCGAGCGCGTTTTGGCGAAGCTACCAAAAGATGCTCAGGAGTTTTGGGAGGTGGACGTTGACGATCCTAAGGAGCTCAATCAGCGGGTCATTTGACTGTCGTTCATGGACCTCACACGTCATCTAGAAAACAGACCATTGTCAAATCGAACTGCGCACCAAACCACTTGTTCATAGGTCAAGGAGTAGACGTCTAGCTGACTCCGATACGGCCCGATCGCAGACATTCGCCGGCTTTGTCAACACTGCGGGTTATCTTTCAAGAGCGGGGGGTTGGTCGCCGCATTGCTGGACGACCAGTCACGGATACTCTTTCTAAACAGGTGCAAGGTTCGGCATCCTTGAACGATACCCGAAAGCCCGCAGGGTAAATCAAATTCGAAAGCTAGCGATTATTGTCGAGATACTTCCGAAGTTCTGCGAGATCACCCTTGGTGCGTTGCATGATTGCCAGTTGATCAGGCCCGATAAGATGCCCGAAGACCTCGCTGACGTGAACAATGGCTTGGTTCCTGAAAATGCGGCCCGCCTCGGTTAGATAAACAAGCTTTCCGCGCCCGTCTTCGGGATCAGGGCTTAAAACCGCTTCAGTGACGTTTATTGCTCCGGAGAGTTCATCGATGGGCTGCCCGCTCTTCGGTTTTTGGCAGATACCCCGGCTGCCTTCCAAGATGTTTGCCTCATGCCCAAAGCCAGATTTTCAAGCTAAGCTAACCCAAGCCGCATTCTTTGAAGAGCTTTGCACGCACGCGGCTACAAACTTAACCCCATTGAGCCCGTCATAAACCGTTGGATAAACAACGGACGCGCCAGGTGAAATCCCGTTTCGGAAGGCTTGGATCGCCTCAGCAGCCTCTCCATAGATATTGGCGAAACCTTCAAGATATCCCTCGGGATGTCCCGGAGGGACTCTGCTTAGCCGATTGGCAGCATCAACAGCTCCAGCTCCATTTCGGGTGATCAGACGCTTGGGTTCGTTGTATGGTGTGAACCAAAGGTAATTGGGATCTTCCTGGGCCCACTCCAGACCACCTTTTTCGCCGTAGACCCGCAAACGAAGTGCGTTTTCATTTCCGGGAGCCACCTGAGAAGACCACAACATACCTCGCGCTCCGCCTTCGAAGCGAAGCAATACGTGGGCGTTGTCATCGACTTTGCGCCCCGGCACAAAGGCCTGCAAGTCCGCCGCTAGGCTTTCTGCTGTCAGCCCGGTTACAAAGCAAGCGAGATTGTAAGCATGAGTCCCGATGTCACCGGTTGATCCGCCCGCGCCCGAGCGTTCGGGATCGGTTCGCCATTCAGCCTGTTTGAAATCCTGCTGCTCGGTCAGCCAGTCCTGCGGGTACTCAACCTGAACCACCCGGATCTTGCCAATATCGCCGTTGGCAACCATTTCACGCGCCTGCCGAACCATTGGATAGCCCGTGTAATTGTGGGTCAAAATGAATAAGGCATTCGCGCTTTCCGCTGCTTTGACCAGCTTTTTTGCATCGGCAAGAGTCGAGGTGAGTGGCTTGTCACAAATGACATGAATACCGCGTTTCAGGAACTCACGCGCGGCTGCATAATGGACGTGATTTGGCGTGACGATTGAGACCGCCTCAATCCCAGATTTCAGCCGGGCTTCCCTTATCGCCATTTGTTTGAAGTCTTCATAGACCCGTTCGAGCCCCAATGCCTGACCGCTTTCAAGAGATTTCTCTGGCGTCGAAGACAAGGCACCGGCAACCAGTTCGAATTTGTCGTCCAGTCGCGCGGCTATGCGATGAACACCGCCTATGAAGGCGTCGTTTCCACCGCCAACCATGCCAAGGCGAATGCGACCCGAGGTTTCTTCACTGCGTCCTGTGACCATCACTCAATCCCCAGCATTTTACGATTGGCGGCTTCGTCAGCGCCACCGTCGGCGAAATCATCAAAGGCTTTCTCGGTCACACGGATGATGTGATCGGATACGAATTGAGCTCCTTCGCGTGCACCATCCTCGGGGTGTTTGAGGCAGCATTCCCATTCGACAACAGCCCAACCATCAAAGTCATTCGCGGCCATTTTTGAGAAGACCGCACCGAAATCCACTTGGCCATCGCCCAATGAACGGAAGCGCCCGGCCCGATCAACCCAGCTTTGATATCCGGAATAGACACCCTGCCGCCCTGTTGGGTTGAACTCGGCATCTTTGACATGGAACATCCGAATCCGATCTTTGTAGATGTCGATATTGTCCAGATAGTCGAGACATTGCAGCACGTAGTGCGACGGGTCGTATAGCATGCAGGCCCTTGGGTGATTTCCCGTCCGTTCCAGAAACATCTCGTAGGTCACACCATCGTGGAGGTCCTCTCCGGGGTGGATTTCGTAGCAGACATCGACACCGCATTCATCGGCGTGATTCAGGATCGGCACCCAACGACGCGCAAGCTCATCAAACGCCGTTTCGATCAAGCCGGCAGGGCGTTGCGGCCAAGGATAGACATAGGGCCATGCCAGCGCGCCAGAGAATGTTGCATGTGCGGAAATGCCCAGGTTTTTGGATGCTGTCAGAGCCTTTTTGACCTGATCCACGGCCCATTCCTGCCGGGCTTTTGGGTTCCCTCGGACACTTTCGGCGGCAAACCCATCAAACGCACTGTCATAGGCTGGGTGAACGGCTACAAGCTGGCCCTGAAGGTGTGTTGAAAGTTCCGTGACTTCGACACCATTTTCCTTGGCCTTGCCTTTGAAGTCATCGCAATACCCAGCGCTGGATGCGGCCTGTTCGAGGTCGAACAACCGGCCATCCCAACTGGGAACCTGAACGCCTTTGTATCCACAATCAGCCGCCCACTTAGTGATCGCGTCCCACGAATTGAACGGCGCTTCGTCCCCCGCAAATTGCGCAAGAAACAAAGCTGGACCTTTGATCGTCTTCATAAAATTTCCTCCCCAAAACCTAAGCCTCTATGGCGGTAAATTTTCCTTCAGATAGATGTCGATACGGATACGTTCCTGCGCTTTGTTGAATGGAACCTTGTCCTTAGTTGCGCGCAATAGACGGACGGCAGAACGAACAATATGCCCGGTGTCTTGCGAGATTAAGGCGTCAAATGTGCCAAGCCTAAGCGCCTCACGACTGAGCGGAGTGAGCTCATGCGCTATGATCACCAGATCCTTGCTGAACCTGTTCTCTGAAAGAAATTGAATCAGGCCGGCATTGCCCGCTGCTGACGAGTATATTCCGACCAGATCCGGATAGGTTTCGAAGATCTCGGGCATCATCTTGTAAATCAGATCCGGGTCATCCCGGCCCTCAACCGACGCTACGACTTGGAGGTGCGGAAATTCCTCGGCCACAACAATATCAAAGCCTTGGCGACGCTCCAGGTGGTCACGCGCCAAACGGGATCCTGTAAGAACTAAGACCTTGCCGTCGCGATGGACAAGCCGCCCCATCAGCTGAGCGGCGGTTCGTCCTGCCGAAACGTTATCGATTCCCACAAAGTGGTCTCGCTCTGAACTGGGCAAGTCAGATACCAAGGCAACCACCGGAACGCCTTTGTCCCTGAGCCTTTTTACAGCGTCGCGGACAGAAGGCGTTTCGGGCCCAAAAACGGCAACCCCATCAACATCCAAACTGTCGACAGCATCCAAAATGTTGACGATATCTTGCGGCTCGAACGGAGCGACCTTCTTTATATCAATGCGAGTCCGCTCGATAAATTGGTCACGGGATTGTTCTGCGATCTGACTGCTGATTGCCTCCACAAACTCGTTGTCCGTGTCGGGCAGAACAAAGAGGAAGTTGTAAACCCGGTTTCGCGCAAGGTTAGCCGCAGCGGTGTCGCGCACATAGCCCAGCTCATCAATTGCCTTTTGTACTTTCTGTACGGTTACGGCCCGCACGCCGGGGCGTCTATTCAAGACCCGGTCAACAGTCGCGAGACTGACACCCGCGACGCGCGCGAGGTCGTTGACGGTTGGCTTTTTTACCAATTCTAGTTTTTGTTTTTGGTCTTCCACGTGTTCCTCAGCCCTCAATCTCCCGCGCCAAGCCTTCAAACAACAAAGCAACCGCCTCAGCACCGGGATCGTTATGTCCAACCAGGTTTTCTTCGGGAACATAGGCCGCGCGACCCGCCTTCGCACGACGAATATTTGCGGTGTTGTTCGCGCCTTCGCGGGCAGCCTCGGCCGCGTGTGTCAGACCAGATGGTAGCGCGGCAAGTGCCGGTGCCAGGGCGTCAATCATTGTCCGATCACCGACCTTGGCACCTCCGACCTGGCTGACACGGTTCAGGCCCTCGACAAGGGATTTGGGCACGGAGGCTCCGCTTGCACAGGCATCCCCAGCCGCGTTGAAAAAGATCGCAAGAATCACACCGGACGACCCACCCATGGTCTGGCTCAGTTCATTGCCCAACGCCGGAAACAGTTGCGTCAGATCAGCAAGCGGCATGCGGTCAAGGCTACCTTGCAATGCTCTTGCGGCAGTCGCCAATGTGCTTCCTGTATCGCCATCCCCAGATTTCGCGTCCAGCTCGTTCAGGTTCTTCTCAGCGTTGATGAGCAGTTCAGACAATCGGGTGATCGTTTCCCTTGTGGCGGGATTATTCGAAGGAATTGGATCGATAGGGGTCAAACCATCAGGCAAAGGCGCTACCTTTATCGGGTCGATGGAATTGATGCCGGGCCAAGCCGCCAGATCAACAGGAGCTGTAAGAGCCAATAAATCGTCCTGATCTACAGGCAGAATAGAAACAGAAAACCCGTGCATATCCAGCGATGTCATCATTGGAGCTGGGCCGATGACATGTTGGGCAATACCAGTCTCGGACAAGGCGTGCGCGAGGACAGCCATTTCTAGCGGAGTTGTAGAACCTAGGTTGTTGACCAACGCCACACAATCCCCAGAGCCCACCCTTTGCTTCAGCTTCTCCACCACTGTGGACATAGCTGATACAGCATTTGAGAACTCGACTTGCTGTACACCAGGCTCGCCGTGGATGCCTAAGCCTAGCTCCGCTTTGCCGGGTGCAATCCTGTCTTCTTTTGGAGATCCAGGAACGGTACAAGTGTCCAGGCTCATACCGATGCTGACGACCTTCGCTATGGTGTTTCTTGCTGCTTTGGTGACGGTGTCCAGATCAGCACCACTTTCTGCAAGCGCTCCGGCTATTTTGTGCACGAACAACGTACCTGCCACGCCACGTGGTTGCGGAAGGTCGGGCAGGGCGATGTCATCATCGACGACGACCATTTCAACCTTGCGGCCCAATGCACGGGCGCGTTCAGCTGCCAATCCAAAGTTCAATCGATCACCAGTGTAATTCTTGACAATAAGCAAGCACCCGACCTCACCCGTGACAGCAAGAATGCCCGCCAGAACCGCCTCGACCGAGGGGGAGGCGAAAACTTCGCCGCAGACCGCAGCTGTCAGCATACCGGCACCAACAAACCCTGCGTGGGCCGGTTCGTGACCAGACCCTCCACCGGATACCAGGGCGACCTTCGACTTGTCCCAGTCCGACCGGTAAACAACCTTGATATGCGGATAGCCGTCCAGCCGGGTTAGCTGCCCGCCGGAGGAAGCCAGAAGGCCGTCTATGGCCTCTGTCACCAGGGTTTCTTTTGTGTTGAGGAACTGGGCCATGCTTTTGCTCCTTAATTCACACGCGCGCCGGACGCGTCAAAATACAACGGGTTGTGGGGGCGGATTTTTATAATCTTTCCAGATGGGTAGTCCTGATGGACATCGATCAGGGTCACCACCGGGTGACCGTTCAGATCCAGATGCAGCCGTGTTTGGTCTCCCAGATGCTCGGCGCGTATCACCCGCGCCTCGCTGCCTTCACCTTCAATGATGTTTTCCGGGCGCAGGCCTATCTGCGGACCTTTGTGATCGCCTCCAAACAAATCGGAAGGTAGGATGTTGATCCGTGGCAGACCCAACCTGCTGGCTACGTAAACACTGCCGGGATTTTCATAGATGTCGCGAGGGGTGCCATACTGAACCAGCTTGCCGTTTTCCAAAACGCCGATATGTGTCGCCATTGTCATGGCTTCGACCTGATCATGGGTCACGTAAAGTAAGGTTGACCCCAGATCGGCTTGAATTCTCTTCAACTCGACTCGCAAATCAGCGCGAAGCTTGGCGTCCAAAGAGCTAAGCGGTTCATCCATCAGGAAAATCTGTGGGTCACGCACAAGCGCACGTCCGATTGAAACGCGCTGCATTTCACCGCCGGACAGTTCAGTGGCTTTGTTGTCCAGCTTGTGCGGAATTTGCAGGATCTCAGCGACTTCGTTAACCTTCCTCGTGATTTCATCCTCTGGTGTCTTCAGGATCGGCGACCGCAAAGGGAAAGACAGGTTCTCGCGCACTGTCATATGTGGGTATAGCGAGTATTGCTGGAAGACCATCGCCACATCGCGCTGGGCAGGTGTATCTGTACCGACGTCACGCCCGGCAATGCGTACTGTTCCAGAGTCCAGTTTCTCAAGCCCGGATATCAATCTCAGCGTCGTCGTTTTTCCCGCACCTGTCGGACCCAACAACACCACAAAGGCGCCGTTGGGGATCGTCATTGAGATATCATCCACCGCTTTAAGATTGCCAAATGATTTCGAGATATTCTCCAAAACGACTTCAGCCATTGCTTAGCACCTCGTCGTTCAAAGCGGACCTCAACGCGCGCCCGGTTGATTTTTCAAATAGGGTTACCGCGTGAGAGCGGAACTCCAATCCCACCGTCTCGCCGGGATTTACGACGTCGCGTGCATCAATCCGGGCTTTCAGCTCTCCGTTCGGGCTTTGCAGCGTCACGATCTGGGTGGTTCCCAAGTATTCTGCGGCCAGGACCTTGGCCCGGTATGCGCTCGCATCCGATAGAAAAACATGTTCGGGGCGAACGCCAAAAACCAAGTCACCTTCCGCCCCTTCCATCAGTTTGGGTACGGCTTCGTCGTGACCATTCAGTCGCACCATTTCCGAATCGGGCGCGACCTTTCCCTGAAAAGGCAGGAAGTTCATCGAAGGAGACCCGATAAAATCTGCAACGAACATTGTGGCTGGTTTGTCGTAGATTTCCTGAGGTGTGCCGAATTGCTCGATCACAGCGTTGTTCATCACTACGATCTTATCGCCCATTTGCATGGCTTCTAACTGATCGTGTGTGACGTAAACAGTGGTTGCGCCCATACGGTCATGAAGCGCGCGCAATTCTTCGGCCATATGCTCCCGAAACTCGGCATCCAAGGCGCCCAGCGGTTCGTCCATCATGAACGCTTTGGGTTCGCGAACGATCGCGCGACCCAGCGCCACGCGCTGCCTGTCGCCGCCTGACAACCCTCCTACGGGGCTGTCGAGGATGTCCTTGATCCCCAGAATTCCCGCGACTTCCTCTACTTTGGCTTTGACGGCGCCACGCGGCATGCCCTGCGATATCAGGGGGTAGCTTATATTCTTGCGTACGTTCATATGCGGATACAGCGCGAACATCTGGAACACGAAGGCAATGTCACGCTCTGATGGCGGTCGCTGGCTAATCTCTTCACCGTCCAGATAGATTTCGCCCGACGTTGGAAGCTCCAACCCCGCGATCATCCGCAGCGTCGTCGTCTTTCCGCAGCCAGATGGCCCTAGCAACATGAAAAACTCACCGTCTTCAATCGTGAACGAGCTTTCGCGGACAGCCGTGAAATCGCCGAACATCTTCTTTACGTTTTTGACTACGATCTGGGCCATTTCTACTCCGGGAAATGGCTGACGATGATGAACATGACGGTTCCGATCAGCGTGACGATGAAAGAGTAGGTGAAGGCCCAAAGGACAAAGGGTTGCATCAGCATGAAGACACCCAGTGCAATAAGGATGGTTGCGACCATCTCCCATGGGCCGCGGCGGAGCCGTAGTAATCCGGTAAGAAATTCGCTCATTTGCGTACGGCTCCGAATGTGATCCCGCGCAGCAAATGTTTGCGCATCAGGATGGTGAAAATCATGACAGGGATCAGGAAGATCGTCGCGCCAGCCGCTACAGCAGGCCAGTCCAAGCCGCCAATACCGATGATGGTCGGGATGAAGGGCGGTGCAGTCTGCGCGTTTGCGGATGTTAGCAGTACGGCAAACGCGTATTCATTCCAGGCGAAGATCAAGCAGAAGATTGCAGTTGAGGCTATGCCTGTGGCGGCTTGCGGCAGCACCACTTTGTAAAACGCCTGAAACCTCGTGTAGCCATCTATGAGGGCGGCTTCTTCGTATTCGCGTGGGATTTCGTCGATGAATCCTTTCAGCAGCCAGACCGCCAGCGAAATGTTCACGCCCGTGTACAACAGGATCATCCCAAGATGCGTGTCGCTCAGCCCAAGGTTTCTGAACATCAGGAAGATTGGGATGGCGACGGCAACCGGGGGCATCATCCTCGTACTAAGAATGAAGAACAGAAGGTCGTCCTTGAGTGGGACCTTAAATCTGCTGAACGCATAGGCGGCCAGCGTGCCAAGGAAGATACTCAAGAACGTTGAGCCAAATCCGATGATAACCGAATTCATAAAGCGCTCGCCGAACTTGGACGGCCCGACTATCACCATGTCGTACTGGCGGACAATCTCATCGGCCCAATTCTGCGGTGGGTTCGCTTCCAGAAACTCCTGCGTCTGCCGTGTGCGCGTGGTGAAGAGGTTGACGTAGCCTTCAAGCGTTGGGTCAAAGACCACTTTGGGTGGATAGCTGATCGCATCGGCCGGGGATTTGAAGCCTGTCAGCAAGATCCACACCAGCGGGATCATCGTGATCAGCGCATAAGTAATGACCAGGAAGCCTGCGATCCATTTGGACCGGTTCGAAGGTTCTGTGACGGAAAAACTGCTCATCTCTGTTTCACCTTGTTCAGGGCTTTGACGTAGATCGACGCAAGGCCGAACACGGTGACGAAAAGGATGATCGCATAGGCTGACGCATAGCCTGTACGCCATTTTTCAAAGGCTTCGCGTTTCAGGTTGATCGAAGTGAGTTCCGTAACAGACCCCGGTCCTCCGCCGGTGAGCTGAACCACCAGGTCGAACATTTTGAAGTTCTCGATCCCTCGAAACAGCACAGCGAGCATCAGGAACGGTAACACCATCGGGATGGTAATCGTAAAGAACTGCCGCAGCTTGCTGGCTCTGTCGATCTCAGCGGCCTCGTAGATGTAGTCAGGAATGCTGCGCAGACCAGCGAGACAGATCAGCATTACAAAGGGGGTCCACATCCAAGTGTCGACAATCACGATCGCCCATGGGGCCAACGTGACGGACCCCAGCATTTCAAAGCTCGATGGGTCCTTGCCGGTAAACCACGACACGATGTAGTTAAACAGGCCGATCTGAGGTTGATACAGGAACTTCCAGAAGTTCCCGACAACCGCCGGAGACAGCATCATCGGCAGCACGATAATTGTGGTCCAAAGATCGTTGCCCTTGAATTTCTTGTTGATCAGCCACGCCAGAGCAAACCCGATCAGGACCTGGAAAAAGATCGTCCAGAACAGGAAGTGTGCCGTCGCCTGCATATTCAGCCAGGTGTCAGAATCTGTCAGGATACGCTCGTAATTCCTGAGACCGACATCTTTGACTTCACGCCCGATCCGGTTGGCCTTGTAGTTGGTAAAGCTCAGTTGGATGGTCCAGATCAACGGAAAGATGTTGATCGCCAGCAATAGAAAAATCGTTGGGGAGATGAAAATCCAGGCGATCGCGCGGTCGGATAATCCCCGGATCTTTCGCGCAACTCGCTCGGGCGTTGCCTGCGCAACGCGATCTACGGTCCTGTCAGACATCTCTTTGCCAGTTCTTGTTGGTTTAGGGCTCACGGGTGAAGGTGGAGCGGGATTGCACCCGCTCCGGCCTGTGTCCGGATTACAGCTTGCCTTCGTCTTCGAAGACTTCCGTCCAATCTTCGATCAGAAGGTCCAACGCTTCCTGAGCTGTACCTTGGTCAGCAACCACGTAGTCATGGATGCGTTTCTGCATTGCCAGCAGAAGCTCTGCATAGGCAGGCTCTTGCCAGAAATCCTGCACACCGCCCATTGCTTCCAGGAAGTCACCGGCAAACGGTTGGCTGTCCACGAAACCGGGATCTTCCAGCACCGAGTTATGTGCGGAGTATCCGCCAAGCTCCCACCATTTGGCCTGCACTTCTGGCTGCGCGAACCACTTGATGTACTCAAGTGCGGCTTCCTGTTTGTCAGAGTAGCTGACGACAGAAATACCTTGTCCGCCCAGTGTCGAACCTGCCTGATTTTGGGGTGGGTTCACAAAGAAGTCGATCTTGTCACCGCCGGTATTGGGGTCGGCATAGAGACCTGGGAAGAACGCAAACCAGTTCATCGCCATGGCGACTTGACCGGACTTAAAGGCGTCCAAGCTCTCACCCATGTAAGAGTTGGTGTATCCCGGGGGCGTCGCTGTCTTGTAGAACTCCTTGTAGAATTCCAGAGCCTCAACCGCTTCGGGTGAGTTTACGGCGCCTTCCATGTCATAGGATCCTGGGGTGTTTTCGTATTTGAAACCCCAAGGATACAGCGCCCCAGTCACACCCATGGTGATCCCTTCCGAGCCGCGCTCGGTGAAGATTGCTGCCCCATAGACAGTCTTGCCGTCGATCTCACGACCTTGGAAGAATTGAGCGATCTGCAACAACTCTTTCTGAGACTGCGGTTCACGCAGGTCCTGACCAGTCGCCTCTTTGTATGCAGCCTGGATGTCGGGGTTTTCAAACCAGTCCTTGCGATAGAACCAGCCGTTTGCATCGCCCATCGCAGGCAGCGCATAGTAGTTTGGTGTACCCTTGGGCCAGGTCGAGTACGCGTAGACAGTGGCCGGCGCGAAGTCATCCATGCTGATGCCTTCAGCATCGAAGAACTCGTTCAGCTGGACATAATGACCATTCTCAGCGCCACCGCCGATCCATTGGCTGTCACCAATCAGCAGGTCGCAGAGCTTACCCCCAGAGTTCAGCTCGTTCAGCATCCGGTCCGCAAAATTTGGCCAGGGAACAAACTCGAAGTTCATTGTGTGGCCGGATTCTGCTTCGAATTCTTTCGATAGCTCAACAAGCGCGTTGGCCGGGTCCCATGCAGCCCAACATAGTGTCAGATCTTCAGCATTTGCCTTGGTAGAAAGAGTAGTAGCGGCAAGGACTATTGCGCTGGCCGAGGCCAGTTTTGTGTAAGTCATCCATTCCTCCCTTTTTGCGCCGTCAATCGAGGATGTGCGAATCGCGGCATACTTCCAAGGCTATTTGAGGTACGCACCTCAAGTCCAGAAATTTTTGAGGTTCGTACCTCAAGTGAACAAAGAAGGTCGTTAATTTCGCTTTGTAGCCATTGATTTTAAATGAGCTTTTTGGTTTGCGATGATGCGCATGTATTTTCAGCAGTGAGGCACTAAATGGTCAATTCGACTAAAATAAGCGCAGCTCACAATCGCGGCCAGCATGCGGCGACCGGCTTGGCGAACCCGCTAGCGATGCTCTGGCAGATTATTTGTTCGATACCTTTGAGGATTGGAGATAGCGTGCAAACTGCACGGACCACGCAGGATCGTGCATAATTCATTTGGTCAGGTGCAGTGATATGAACACGCTCTCTGTCGTAAGATTGAACCGCTACCCAATTAAAGACTTAGGTGCCGAGCATATGCAAACCGTGAAGCTGCGAGCAGGAGAGGTGATTCCGGGTGATGAACAGCCTCATCTGACTGATCCAAATTGATTGTTAGTACATCATCGACCTATGATCCATCGGGATGATGGTTTCGGGCGCTGGCGGGCGATAGCCCAGAGCACTGTGGGGGCGTTTTGTATTGTGGTGCGAACTGAAAGCAGACCTTCTCGCATTGAACAAAGTGTAAGCCAATTTCAGGACACCCTGCAGGTTGCAATGATGTCAAGGTTTTGTGGCATGATTTATCCTTAAGAACTTTCAGGAGGCCTCTTAAAGGCAGTTCAAGACCTCTATGAGTAGGCATTCGCGGCAACAGTTTGCGCTGCACAAAGTAGGGTCAGCGTCACAACCGACGGCAGTTTGAAAAGACCTCTGGTCAATCCGCCGCCGGTCAAAGGAAATGACCGGCAGCATCCTTAGGTACCTACGTTTCCAGCGCGGCGGTGACGCGATCCGGCGTAAACGGCATGTGGCGCAGGCGCTTGCCTTGCGCGGCATAGAACGCGTTGGCAATGGCCGCGGGCACCATCGGCGTGCCGACCTCGCCGACCCCGACGGGCGGTGCATCAACCTCCGCCATATAGATATCGGTCTTTGGCATCTGCCAGGCTCGGGTGATTTCGTAGTCCCAGAAATTGTTCTGAACCACCTCACCGTTTTCGATGTCGATCTTCTCGCTGAGAGCCATCGAGATACCGAACACGATGCCGCCTTCAATCTGATTGAGCGCGTTGTCCGGCGTGACGATCAAGCCCGCATCGATCGCGGCCCAGAAGTTGGTGATCTGAATCTCGCCGCTATCAGCGTCCACTTGAACTTCCGCAACACCTGCAGCCATGGATGAGCTGTAACCCGCGAACGAAAGCCCAAGGCTTCGGTCGCTACGATTGTGCCAATCGGACATCTCAGCCACTTTTTCGAGCAAATGCCGCCCGCGTGGGTTTTCAGAAACCAGATCTAGCCGGAACTCCAATGGATCCCGCCCGGCTTGTTCTGCCAGTTCGTCCATAAAGCATTCTGCCGCAAAGGCCGTGTAGGACGCACCAATACCGCGATAGGGCGCAAGGCGGGCGTGTCGGTCCATGATCAGGTGATCGGCGCGGAAATCCTTGATCCCATAGAACTTGCTCTCCGCACCCCTCATCGAGATCACATCGTTGGGGCTCACCGCATCCCAACGCAGCGGGTTAAAAAACCCGATCACCGTCGGCGTGGCGACCTTGTGATACCACCCGTCCAACTTTCCGTCCGCTGTCAGACCCGCCTCAAGTTTTTGGGCCGCAGCGGGGCGGAAAGTCCCTTGTTTAACGTCATCTTCACGCGGCCAGATCACTTTAACAGGGCGTCCAACGGCTTTCGAGCACAGCACCGCGTCGCGCACATAGTTCTGCATCAGAGCAGTGCGTCGACCAAAGCCTCCTCCCATTGTCATCATGTTCAGTCGAACGCTTTCGACTGGGATGCCCAGCACCTCGGACACGGTGCGCGCAGTCCACGACTGCGTTTGTGTGCCCGCCCAAATCTCAGCACCTTGCCCGTCCGCGCCGACATCAGCGACAGCCGCCATCGGCTCAATCTGAGCATGGTAAGCATAGTCCGACAGATAGAGCTGTGAATACAGACGGTCAGCTTTGCCAATGGCGGAAGGGGCGTCGCCTTTCTCGGCCCAGGTTGCCCCCGACGCTTCGGGAGCGCTGACAGCGGCGGCGTATTCGGCCAGCGTCTCTTCGCTGTTTGAGGTCCGGAAGGGTGAGGTGGTGGACCATTCGACCTCAAGCAAACCCCGTGCGCCCAAGGCAGACCACAGGCTTTCCGCGACCACGGCAACACCGTCCGGTACCGTCACGATATCAATGACACCCGGTACTTCGCGTGCGGCGTCGTCGTTGATGGAAAGCGGTACTTCGTCCTCGACTGGTGCACGTAGAACAGCCGCATAGGCCATATTGGGCACTTCCACATCAATGGCATATTCAGCCTGACCTGTGCTTTTGGCCGGAACATCGCGACGCGGCAGATCTTGCCCGATGATCCGAAACGTGGACGGGTCTTTCAGCGGCACTGTTGCAACGTCTGGCACCTTCACATCTGTCAAACCGAGCGCCGCCAGTTCACCATAGCTGGCCTGTTGGCCATCGGGACCCAAAACAACACTTGGTTCGGTCCTAAGGCTGGCTTTGTCCACAGCCCATTCACGTGCTGCGATTTGCAACAAAACGTCGCGCGCCTGCGCGCCCGCCTTGCGCATCGGGTCAAAATAGAACTGCGTTCCGGTGCTGCCAGCCGTATATAGAACACCGCCAAACAGCTGATTTCCAAAGCGTCGATCATCAGCATTTAGCTGTTCGATCTCAACGTCGTCCCATGCTGCATCGAGTTCCTCAGCAAGGATTTGTGGCAGTGTGGAGTAGCTGCTTTGCCCCATTTCGGTCGAGGGGAAGACAACGCGGATGCTGCCATCGGCCCGGATCGTCAACCAATGATTGACATCCAGCGTGCCAATTGCGGCCTCAGCCCGGACGGATGATATGCCACCCGTACCGATGAAAAACGTCAGTCCAGCAGCGCCTTGCAGAAACCCGCGGCGGTTCATGGTCATGGTCATCTCAAACCTCCTTGGCTGCGCGTTCGATGGCTTTGAAAATTCGGTTATACGTGCCGCAGCGACAGAGGTTCGCGCTCATCTCATCGACGATTTCTTCGCGCGTCGGGGATGGATTGTCCGCCAAAAGTGCTGCCGCGCGCATGATCTGCCCGGACTGGCAATAGCCGCATTGTGCGACTTGCTCTTCGATCCAGGCCTTCTGAACAGGATGCGAGCCGTCTTCGGACAATCCTTCGATCGTCGTGACTTGCGCATCCTCCACGTCGCTGACCGACATCTGACACGCAAAGCTCGCCACACCATCCACATGCACCGTGCAGGCCCCACACATAGCAGCGCCGCATCCGTACTTAGTACCCTTGAGTTTGAGCGTATCTCGAAGGACCAGCAGCAACATTTCGTCAGGGGGGTTATCAACCTCTACGGGTCGGCCGTTCAATTCGAATTTGATCATTTGGAACAGTCCTTGTGATGCCTGATGTTAATGGGATCTTGTGGAGTGGATTTCGTCATGGCCTGACCATGGAGTGGTCTTGCTCGGCGTCGGTGACTGGGTAGACCATTGGCGTGACACGAACTTTCATTCCCGGTCGAAACGTTAGGTCGGGGTTTATAATATCTGCCCAGACACGTATCTTTCCGCTGTTTTCATCGAACCAGACCGCCGACCCGGTGAGCACAATTGCATCTGACAGAACCTGGCCGATCTCTGTTTCAACACGAAACCGGCCGGAATTTGAAAACTCCGCTGAGCGCGTGTTGCTCCTGTTAAACCCTAAAACCCATTGGGCATAGGGAAGCTCGAACACAACGCGGAGGCGGTTCAGATTTACGAGTTGAAACAGAGGCGGGTCGCCGGAATTGAACTCAACCAGCGAACCCGGTCCAACACGCGGGTCTTCCACATGTCCCGAGATCGGCGCACGTATGAGGGTGTCTTCGTAGTTGGTTTGTGCGATCTCCAATTCGGTTTCCGCCAAGGTCCTTTCGGCCTCAGCCAAAGCCAGATTGGTTTCAGCGTCCAACAAAGCAACCTCTGTCGCCGCCCCGCGCGTTGAGAGTTGGGCCGCGCGTTCCAGCCTATCTCGGGCTTGAAGAAACAGAGCATCGGCCTTGGCCAGCTCTGCACTCGCAGCATCGACCGCCAGTCTTTCCAGATCGTTTCGTAGCTGCAGCAATGGTGTTCCCGCTTCGACATAATCACCTTGCTCAACCAGCACTTCTTCGACGATGCCCTCCGCCCGGCTATAGACGTCCGACCGTTCGACTGCTTCGATACGGCCTTCAAACTCCGCACCACCCGCGGATGCCTGTTCAGGTGAATGGGCCCAGAGCAGCGCCACAAGGACTGTGGTCGAAAGAAAGGGTTTTGTGATGACCAATGTCGATAGCATCTCAAATACTCTCATCATGGTGCGATCAGATGACGAACGACGGGCCCGCTTTCACGGATATCGAAGGCTGCGACTCTCTGTTGAAGGTCCCGATCCTGATGTGACACACGCTCATGCTGGGCCAGATGTTCTTCCCAAGATGAAACCATGAAGGCTTCGACCCATAGCTCAGGCTCTTCTGCACTTTGGAAAATGCGCCAGTCATAGGCTCCGTCGCGCCAACGCTCGCCTGACCACTCCTGAATCGCGGACAAGAACGCAGCTTCGTCCTCGGGTCGAATCCGATACTCAACTTCGACCATGACAGGGCCGCGGGATGCCAAGCCGTTCTCTTCAATGGCAACTTGCGGTGCGGGCCAATGTATAGAGGGCGTCAGGTCCAGATCTTCGCCCTGACCAAGCTGGAAATTGCGCGTCAGGGTCAAGCCGACGATCAAACCGCCTGCTGCCATCAGCAAGGTGACTGAAACAGATGTTGCCGTTGCCACTTGGCCCCAGAGCGCTGATCCAAACGCCATTGACCCGAAGAAGACCATTAGATTTACGGCCAATCCTCGGGCCCTAACCCAATTGGGCAGCGCGGTCTGCGCCGACACATTGAACGTGGTGAGAACGGCAATCCAGCTAAAGCCACCTAACAGTGCGGCGATATAGGCTAGTGGAGGTGTTGTCGCCGTTGCAAGTATTGTCATGGCAACGGCCGTGCCGATGGTGCCGCCTGCAGCTGTCGTGCTTGCATCAAGCTTCGCTCGGAACTGCGGGAGGGTCAAAGCGCCCACAACAGCCCCAGCACCGATCAAAGTCAGCAACAAACCATACAGCGTCGCCCCGCCAGCTTCGATCGTCCGTACGACCAGCGGCAGCAGAGCCCAATAGGCGGAGGCAAAGATGAAGAAGGCAAAGGATCGGATCAACGTGGCCTTGAGAGGGCCGTTGTGTGCGACGTGCCGCATGCCGGTCATCATCGCGTTGAAAACGGGCTGAGATGACTTCGATACACCACTTTCGTGCTTCCACAACAACAGAGCGCTAATGATCACGAGATAGCTGACCGCGTTGACCGCAAAAGGGGCCGCCAAGCTGACCGATGCAATCAAAACGCCCGCCAAGGCAGGGCCGATTGCGCGGCTTATATTGATGCCCATTGAATTCAAGGCAATGGCTGGCTGCAACGCGTCGCGCGGCACCAGAGTTGGCACGATCGCTTGCCAGGCCGGAGCCATAAAGGCGGTGCCAGTTCCGATGGCCAATGTGAACAGGATCAGGAGCGTCGGTGTTACCAGTTCAAGCTGAACCAGCACGGTGAGCACCGTCACCAGCACCAGAAGCACCACGTTCACCGTGATCAACAGCTTGCGTTTATCCAACCGATCCGCCAGCGTACCAGCGTATAAGGCGAAGATGAACACTGGCAGGGTTGTTGCCGCCTGCACGAGTGAGACAACTGCCGGAGATGAGTTGAGCGTCGTCATCAGCCACCCCGCGCCCACATCATGCATCCACGTGCCGACGTTGGAGATCAGGGTCGCGACCCAAAGGAGGGCAAACGCCCGATGTTTGAACGGAGCCCAAGCTGAGTTCGATGCCGCAGGTGCAGGTTTCGCGATGCTACCACTGGATGACATCTGCCAACTCCTCGCGGTTTCTTTCAGCGTAGGACCGTACAAACGGGCAAAGAGGCACAATGCGGAGACCCTTGTCGCGCGCGTCTGCCACAAGTTGCGCGACCAACGTCCGCGCCAAGCCGTGACCACGCAACTCTTCCGGGACAAAGGTGTGGTCCGCGATAACGAGGCTGGGCGTGACTTTTGACAGCGTCAGTTCCGCCTCGCTCACGATCCCGGACACCGAAGCGCCGTACCGTGCTTTTGTATCGCTTTCGCTGTAGGTGATTTTTAGTTTTTGGTCGTCCAACATGGGAAATCTCCTGAGGTCTTGCCGCTATTCAGCGGCAAGGCTGCCTTGGCTTTGCGTCGAAGCGCCGGGAGCGCCGAAAATCGGAACGGGTGACCAATCTGGAAGCTCTGGCAGCGGGGCCGGCGCATGCGCCGCAAAACGGGCCTTGGCATGTACGATCTTGCCGCCCGTAAGCGTCAGATCGGCCTCGATCTCGGTGATCTCATCCTCGGCGATCGAGAAATAATCCCGGTCGAGTACCGCGATATCCGCCCATTGCCCCGCTTTGATCTGGCCTTTCTTGCCCGCTTCCCGGCTGAACCAAGCCCCGGCGGCGGTCCAATGACGCAGCGCGTCGTGCCGATCCAAACGGTTCGCTGCACTCCAGATGATGTCCCCGCCACGACCTTTGCCAGAAACGGCCCAGTGAATGGCCAACCACGGATTGTAGGACGACACCCGCGTCGCATCCGTGCCAGCAGCCAGAGGCACACCCGAGGCCATCATCTTCTTGACCGGCATGACCTCGCGCAGGGCGTCTTCACCATAGCGATCACGATAGGCTGTGGTCTGAAACGCGATGCGGTTCTGATAGCTGATACCGCCGCCCAGGCGAGCAACCCATTCCATGGTGGATTCTGAGATCGTCTCACCGTGATCGAAGATCCAGTTCAACTCTTCCAACCCCTTGTCGCGCCCGACCTCTTCAATAAGGCTCAGCAACCGGTGTGCGCTTTCCTCGTAGGTACAATGGAAACGGATCGGCCAGCGGTTTTCGAACAGGAACTCGAGTACTGGCCTGAGGTCCCCTTCCATTCGCTTGGGCAGATCGGGGCGCGGGTAGCTGAAGTCTTCGAAATCATAGGCCGATGCGACCAGCATCTCGCCCGCGCCCACGCATTTCAGGTAGTCGTTGCCTTCGTCTGGCTTGACGATGTCGTTCCAGCGTTTGAAGTCGTCCAGTTCGAACATCGGGCGCTGCGCAAATAGCTGATAGCCGATGCGCACGGTTTGCTCACCGCGTTTGTTCAACTCGGTGATGACGCCGTAATCGTCGGGATAGTTCAGGAAGCCACCTGCGCAATCCAAAGCCGAGGTCAATCCAAGACCATTCAATGCCTTGAAATAGTGCTTGGTCGAGGTGACCTGCTGTTCGAAATCCAGCTTGGGGGCCATATCCAGAAGGGCGTAAAGCGGTTGCGCATTCGGGCGCGCCATCGCGAGACCTGTCGGGTTGCCCTGATTGTCCCGCTCCAGACGCCCTGAGACAAAGGGCTCGTAGAAGTGTTTGTCGATGCCGATTGCACGCAGGGCGGCTTTGTTCAGCCACGCCCGATCATAGAGGTGCAACACGTAGACAGGCACATCCGGGGCAACGGCATTGATCTCATCAATCGTTGGCAGCCGCTTTTCGGCGAATTGATCGACGGACCAGCCGCCAACCACGCGGATCCATTGCCCGGCAGGAGTGCGCTCTGCCTGCGCCTTTAGCATTCGCAGACCGTCGGCAAGCGACGGAACGTGGTCCCAGCGCAGTTCCATGGCGAAGTTGTTGCCTTGTCGGATGATGTGCGTATGGCTGTCGATCAAACCGGGAATTACACGCTGACCGCCCAGATCAATGGTCTCGGTTTCGGGGCCCGCAAGCCCAAGCATGTCCTTGTCCGTTCCAACGGCGGTGATCTGATCCCTTGAAATCGCCACGGCCGTTGCTTCGGGCCTTTCGGGATCCATTGTCGTGATCTTGCCGTTGAAGAGTATCTTGTCTGGGGCGGCCATGGTGCAGATCCTTTGGCAAAGCGGGAGTGGTCTACGCCCACCGGAGGGGCACAGATTGAGGGAGGTTTGGAAAGTCTCCCGCTCGGTTTCATGGGGAGGGATGAAGGGACCGAGCGGGCGTGGCGCGGCAGATTATTCTGCAGCGATACCTGCTTCCGAGGCGTGCTCACCTAAAGCCCACTTCGAGAAGCGAACCTGGATACCGTATGGCGTATGCGTTTTCAGGATATCCATGACGCCATCGTAGGTTTCGCCGCGTGCCCAGTCTTGCTGAAGCTCGAAGACGAACTGTAGCGCGTTCATCGGAACCGCCCCCGCCTGAACCAGACGATCCATTGCGCGCTCGTGGGCCTCGGGCGTGACGTCGCCGCACGCATCCGCCGGGATATAGACTTCATAGCCTTCACGCAGCAGGTCGAGCGTCGGGAACATGACACAGGCCTCAGTCCACAGACCTGCCAGCACGATCTTTTTGCGACCAGTTGCAGCAACTGCCTTGCGGAAATTCTCATCAACCCAAGAGTTGATCGATGTCCGGTCAATCACTTCCTGATCCGGATACAGATCGGTCACTTCAGGCATGAACGGGCCCGAGAAGCTGTCTTTCGCGACGGTTGAGATCACGGTCGGCAAACCAAACAGTTTCGCGCCTTTGGCAAGAATCTGAACGTTGTGCATCACCGACAGGCGATCATGGCTTTCGACGCCCTGGAACATCGCGGGCTGAAAGTCGATCAGCACAAGGGCCGCGTTCTCAGGTGTGATCATTTCGTGTTTCGACATTTGACTTCTCCGTTGTTGAGTTTGGATGGGGTTAAAGGGTATTGGGTTTGGTTGGTTGGCTCGTCTCTTCCGCCTGCGTCACGGCGAAGGATTTCAGATGCAGGGCCTGTGACACAGCGTCGGAATGACCCCTGATCCATTGCACAGCGGCTTCTCCGGCGAGCATGCCCAAGAGGCCCAAAAGCGCGATGATTGGTGGGGCGGGACTGCGGACTGCGATCAGGCCATAGATGACCCCAATCCCGAGGCCCGCTGCGAGCGATATGAGATATGGTTGCCAAGTCACGTCGGGTCTCCTTGCAATTCTGTTTCGATTGATCGGGTTTTGAGGGTTTTGGGTTCTTTCATTGCCGAGGGGGTTGGCATTTCGAAAACCAGCGCAGCCCCGTCGGTGTGCCACCGCAAAGTGAACTGTTCGGATCGCGGAACCTGTAGTCCGTCACCCGCGCTCAGACATTCGTGCTCGGCATTGGCAAGGCCATCCAGCAGATGAACGAAGCGGTCACTTTCGCCATTTGCAGAAAGCGCAAGTTCTTGTCCTTCGGTGAACCGACGAAGCGTCAGTCGCGCCCTTGATCTCAACGGGATCACGGGGTGCAATGAGGCGGGTCCAGCGAGCAGGACATCCCCTTTGTTCGGAACCGAGGCTTGTGTGTATGCAGGCTGACCACCCACCTGATCCGGGATCAGCCAGATTTGCAGGAATTTTGCGAGCTCCGATGTGGATCCGTTGTATTCGGAATGACGCACACCGGTGCCTGCAGACATTCCCTGCACTTCGCCTGCGCTGATACTGGTGACATTGCCCTGATCATCCTCGTGGCGCAGTTGCCCATCCAGAACCAGTGTAATGATATCCATATCCGCATGGTCATGCGCAGCAAAACCACCACCCGGGATCAGGCTGTCTTCGTTGATCACGCGCAGATTGGCGAACCCCATGCGCGACGGGTCTTGGAACTGGCCGAACGAAAACGTGTGATAGCTGTCCAGCCATCCGTTTTGCGTGCGTCCCCGCGATGCTTTTTCGTGGATCTTGATCATATCACTCAGTTCCAAGTTCTGTTGTTCTTCGATGTGGGGCGTAAATTTGATCTCGACAAAGTAGAAGTTCTGCGGTTATGCATTAGATAGGCTAAACTGTTTTTCTAAGCTGACATGCCGCTGTCCCGATTGCCTTCCTTGCTAAGTTTGCGCGCCTTTGAGGCCGCGGCGCGACGCGGCTCGATCAAGGAAGCGGCCTATGAGCTTTCGGTGACACCAGGTGCGGTTAGCCAACAGATCAAGGCGCTGGAGGCCGACCTTGGGGTGGCTCTGTTTGTGCGAAAGACCCGCGCGATCCATCTGACACCGGAAGGGCAACGCTTGCAGCCAACGATCAGCGAAGCGTTCTTGCAGATCCGTCAGGTTGTCGATGAGGTCCGACCCAAGAAGACGCCCAAACTGCGCATCAGTTCCAGCAATGCGCTGATCAGCAAGTGGCTTTTGCCGAGGCTGCACAAGTTCACCAAGAACCACCCCGACGTTCAGGTCCACATTGAGTCTGAAAACCCTGCGGACCACAAAACCCACGCGACCGCCGATATCGAAATTCGATACAGCAGTGAACCGCCTGAGGACCGGTATACAGAGTTGCTTCACCACGAGTTGATGCTGGTGGTCGCCAGCCCTGGTGTGCTGGATACGTTCGACATAAAGTCCCCTGACGACATCAAGGCCGCGCATGTTCTTTATGATACAACGCCGATGCTGGACGGGTCGGTTCCCAGTTGGGTTCTTTGGAGCCAACACGCCGGGCGTCCGAATGCGGTTGATCCTTCGAAAGCCATGCGGTTCGAAAGACCTCCGGGTGGCCAGATTGTGGACGCGGCGATTGCAGGCGCGGGTGTCGCGCTCTGCGGGTCGCTGCTGGCGTATTCCGCACTTTCGGATGGACGGCTTGTTTGCCCGTTCGGCCCGGTGGTGGAAACCGGGTTCAGCTATTTCATATGTTGCCACCCGCGCCGGGAACGTGAAGAGCATGTTCATGAGTTCATGTCCTGGGCGCGCAAAGAAGCCGCCGTCTTGTCTACGTTGAATGCGATGCGTGAACCTTCACCCGGCGCCGACATCCCCGTTGAAGTGGGAGGCTAGCGCCGTCAGTTCAGAGTTTCGCAGCTCGTGCCCGCCTTCATGGACGTCCGAAGTGACATCGGCACCATGTTCAGAAAGCCAACTGATCAGGCGTTCCGTCATCGGCCATGGCGTGATTGGGTCGCGTCGCCCGGCGGTCACAAGAACCTTTCGTCCCATCATCTTAGGATTTGCGTTCGGTTCCCACGTGACCATCGGATGCAAAAGGCCGACCCGCTCGAACAGGTCCGGGCGTTTTAGAAAGACCGCCGCCAGGATGTTCGCCCCGTTCGAATAGCCGAAGCCATAGACCAGATGACCGGGATGCGATGCGCGATGGGCTTCGATGAACGCAATCATCTTGTCCGTCGCACGGGCAAGGTCCTCCATGTCATACACACCCTCGGCTGTGCGGCGGAAGAATCGAGCGGCCCCCATCTCAGAGACATCGCCGCGCGGTGATACGATCCCGGCGCCAGCGACAAGAGTGCTGGCCAGTTCAACAAGCTGATGCTCATCCCCTCCGGTGCCATGAAAGGCAAAAACCAGCGGACGGGCGGGTTGCGGCGCATGCACAAGCGCCTGATAGAGATCTTTGGACATTTCAACCTCTGAAATCATGATGCAAGTGGGGGCAGGAGACTTTCGATCTTGCTGCGATGTGGCTCGTATCGAGTGGGCAGCTTGAGCGCCTCACCCAGATGGGCCGTGTCTTCATCGCGGTCGAAACCGGGCTCGTTCGTCGCGATCTCAAACAGCACCCCACCCGGCGTGCGGAAATAGATCGCCCAGAAATAGTCACGGTCGATGACCGGCGTGACCTGATAGCCTGTATCCATCAAGGCCTGCCGAACTCGCAGTTGCGCGGCGCGGTCCTCGACGGCAAAAGCGATATGATGAACGGACCCAGCGCCCTGACCAGCGGTCGGGGTACTTGACGATAGCTGCTGCAGATCGATCGTGTCCGCAGCATTGCCCCCTTCGATCACATAGCGAGTGACGTCACCTTCAGTTTCAGCCTTCTGGTATCCCATGAAGGTCAGCAGTTCACCCGTCGCATCAACATCCTTCAGAGCGAACCGCGCGCCCCGGAACCCAAGAATCGCGGCCTCATCGGGAACACCGCCCTGAGTCCAGGCTGTCCGGCCTCGCGCATCAGACTCGACCAATGCAAAGCTGTCACCATCGGGACCGTCAAAGGACAGACGCTTTTCTCCGAAGACTGTGCCATCGGCCAGCCCAGTCACGCCCTCAGATGCAAGACGTTGTTTCCAGAATTCGACACCGCCTGTAGGGATGGCAAACTCGGTCACACCTACCTCACCGGCCCCTCTGCGTCCCTTTGGCATCTGACCAAAAGGAAAATAGGTCATGACCGAGCCCGGTGTTCCAACCTCGTCCCCGTAATAGAGGTGATACACCTCAGGCGCATCGAAATTGACCGTCTTTTTCACTCGGCGCATGCCAAGTGTGTTGGTGAAAAAAGCGTTGTTGGCGCTGGCGTCTGCGGCCATCGATGTGACGTGGTGCAGCCCTTTGATATCTTTGATCATGTTCCGCTCCTGGGCGAGTGTTCAACTTGCATCAAAGATGGCGCATCTATTATTAAAGTTAATAGATAAGTATGTGGCTTTATTATTGTCGAAAACGGAATTATTAAGCTGACATGATCGAGCTTAAGCCCATCCGCGTTCTGCGCGCCGTATCAGACCTGAAAAGCTTTTCCCTAGCAGCGCGCGAACTGGGCATCGCGCCGGCATCAGCAACACGCATAATAGCGCAGCTTGAGAGAGACCTTGGCACACAGCTTCTGGTGCGTACGACTAGGCAAGTCTCACTAACAAGCGCCGGAGCAACTGTCCTGGCGCAGTACAGACCGCTATTGGAGGGGTTTGAAAAGGTCACACGAAATCTTCAAAGGGCCAATCAACCTTACAAGGGCCATCTGCGTCTGACCGCGCCTGTATCACTAGGCGTCACGTTGCTGCCGCAAGTGATCTCGGGGTTTCGTCTCGCCTATCCGAATATTTCAGTCGAAATCAACTCCACCGATACCCTGCTCGATGTGATCGAGGAAAACTGCGACCTCGCTGTACGTGTATCGGGCCCGCCGACCGACAAATCGACAATTTGGCGCAAACTGTGCGAAGTTCCGCGGCATATGATTGCTGCGCCGTCTCTGTTTGAACGCATACCCCGGCCTGATCATCCGCGCGATCTGAACCCAGACTTTCTGATGTCTTACAGCGCGCAAGGCCGCTCGGAAACTTGGGACTTCTCAAATGCAGGTAGCAACGTTTCAATTCAAGCAGGCCAAAAGATAATCTCCAACAATGGAGACTTTCTCTACGCTCTTGCGGTCGCGGGAGACGGCATTTGTGTTCTACCGGATTTCATTACTGACAAGGGATTGGCCAGCGGGCAAGTCGAGCAGGTGATGCCAAGCTGGTCTATTACGTCGTTATGGTTGACGTTGTACTACCCCCCGTACGAACAACTCCCACCGATCGTCGGAACGTTTGCCGAGTACTTTGAAGCGTTTGTGCAGAACCATCCGAATCTGGAAACAAACGTTTAAGCTATTCGGGCGGCAAATCAGCCGTGATTTTCTGGAAGTAAGTCAGATTGAACGGCACTGTTTACAGGAGCATGAAATGGGTTTGCTTACGATAGAGCGCTTAATGCGGCAGTCAGCTTTCGCGCAAATTGAAAGCTCTGCGCTTGGTTTCGTCTTCTTGTCTACCAACTTCTGCTTTCGGATGCTGCTGTGCAGCTCCGCTGACAGCGTTTAACTTCCGCTCTGGGCCGGTTTGATCTGGAAACTTACGGTTGGGTTTCAGTGTTGAGCGGCCGAGCTTTCTGCTTCAATTGGCATTCGTGAAACCTTTTTGAAATAGCCGATCTCGGACTGAGGCGCAGAACCGAAATTGGGCCCGCGCGAATTGCGATTTTCAGGTCCAAATGCAATGGAAACTGCGAAGAGCGCTCAAATTCGTTGACAGATAAGTTTATATAGCCTCTGCTTAGGTTTCTTGAGATCTTATTTTTGTGAGCCGGCTTCTGCATGGCGAAGAGGTTCTTGTGAATTTATTTGGACTTATAAACGACCTCATCATCCCGAAGAATTGACCAAGAACTATATTGAGGAACGCGGAAAACTGGCTCTGTCCCGTGCGCTCAGCATTGGCAGGGTGATCGGCTTTGTCGCATCGGGTGCCTCAGTGGGTTATGGCCAGCCAAGCTGGAGGGGGCTGGCTTTAAAGGCATATGACGAGGCCAAAAAGCTCAGCAAATCGGCACGCAATGTCGGGGCCAGCAAAAACCGCGATGGACCGGCTGCTCAAACTTAAGGCGACCGGCAAGCTCACTGATGACATCGTGCATGCTCTTGGTCTCGCAGAGCGGGTCGCGATCGACACTGGGAAAGAGCTAGAGTTTCGGCGTGAGATTGCGAGTTTTTTCGCCGCAAACCGCAGCTCGCAGCGCGATGTCAAGAAAGAGGAGAAGCATCGCAAGTCCGAACCGCTGCGCAGGATCATCATGGATTTGCGCATCTCGCGACTTTTGACGCTTAATTATGACAGTGAGATCGAAGATGAGACGTAGTACAGATTGTTGCAGTCTCTTGAGCGGTTCCACTTGACCTCCAAATTCACATGAAATAGGTGATGCTTTACTTGAGCGGGCGTTGTGTAGTGGTAAGACCTTAGCCTTCCAAGCAATGATGATCAATTTCACTGAGTATCGTGTAGTTGCTATATCTTTCATTTAGTTCAATAATATGTTGCATCACGTATCATGTGGTAACAGCTTGTATCTTACCATTTCCGACAAAAAGCCGATAAAATGCCAAAGCTCACAGAGACGTTCGCGCGCAAGGTTCCGCAGACAAAACAGGGTACCGCCAAGCACTGGGATGGCGAGATAAAGGGGCTAGTTCTCTTCGTCGGGAAACAGTCAAAGACCTGGTACTTTCAGAAAGATGTTGGGGGTCAGACGCGGCGGGTGTTGATCGGGCGCTACCCGATGATTTCCGCAGATACTGCACGCCAGACAGCACTGGGATATGCGCTGGACTGGGGCAGGGGGGCCGGTAAGCGTATTCAGATCGGAGCGCCGACGCTTGAGACAGCCATGGAAACCTATCTGGCCCGTCCCAAGCTTCGGTCTGAGGCCCACCGGTCAGGTGTGCGCCAGCAGTTTGAGCTGCATTTAAAAGATTGGCTGCGCCTACCGCTGGATGAGATCACCAAGTCGATGGTGGTAGAGCGTCACAGATCCATGGCAGCAACGCCATCTTCGGCAAATCATACGCTGAAATACTTTCGGACCGTCTGGAACCATGCGCGTCGTATTCACGATTTGCCGGAAAGCCCGACGATGGCCATCGAATGGTATGAAGAAAAGCCAGAAGGGGCGATCATCGAAGATCTACGCCTCTGGCGTCAAACAGTGGACGATCTTTACAACCCCATTCACAAAGTCTTCTACGAGCTGCTTTTGTTCACAGGCTTTCGCAAGACCGAGGCGTTGACGTTGGAATGGAAGCAGATCCAAGAAGATCACATCCATTTGCCGATAACCAAGAATGGACGCAGCTTTGATCTTCCCATCTCACAGGTGCATCACGAGATACTGGCTCCCGTGCGAGGCCTGCATCGGCAATGGGTGTTTCCGTCACCCAAATCACCTACGGGTTATCTGAAGGGACCTGAGCGTATGCAATGGTCCAGCCACGCCCATCGTCGAACCTTTGCAACAGTCGCAATGGAGGCCGGGATACTCGAAGAGATTGTTGGCCGTTTGCTGAACCACACACCACTTTCGATCACCGGACAGCGCTATGTGAAACCATCCCTCGACGCGCTCAGACCCGCAATGGAAACTGTGTGCGACGAGCTGAGCGTTCGCAGCGAGCGTGATCGGACAGCTATTTGATTGCCAAGGGGAGGTCACTTCCGTGTCACAGGGTAGAAAGATCGACCCAATGAAACCGTTGCGAGCGGACCTGGACGGGAAGCCAAATCGCAAACGAGGCCCGTTTGATAAGATCTTACGGGACTATGCAGCATGTGCGTTGGATAATCCGATAGATCGATCTTGCGGTCTTTCAAGACGTCATACGCAGGATCTGTCCGAATGGGCGTTTGGCGTCAGCGTTGGATGACCAGAGCTTGCAGTGGCATAGAGGTCTTGCCTCTCTGTGTCGCCCTGAGATTGAAGGCCAAGTTGGTGCAGCAGCAAAGCTCCACCAGGAGCACACTCAGCGGCTGTTTCTCAAATGGCGCGAGAAGGACTGCAGCTTCGAAGGCCGATACGACTCGCCTCCCGAACCCGGAAGCAAACGGCCAGCAAATCGCGGTGCGCATTTATGCCCGGGTCTGCCTATCCCATATCGAGAGTTCTTGAGCGAGGCCTATCTGTCGCAAGTCCTGCGGCCTTATGCGAGCGCAGAGTACGAATGTCGCCAGATGTTTTGGAGCCATTTGCAGGACGGGCACGCGCATGGTCATTGGATTGGGTTTATGCCAACAGATGTTGGCGTATATCTTCCGATGATGCCCGGCACGGGGTTTGGAGCTGGAGGTCACTATGAAATCGGCAGGGCGACCTATCTTCACAGCTTCGAAAAAGCAGAAAGTGAGCTCGGACTAGAAAACTACCCACATTCTGATCCATATCCGGGCCAGGGCACCTGGATGTTCATCGGCGCTGAGCAGGTACCGAGTGTCACTGAAAGCGCCAATAGCGGGTCTCGGGATATCAATCAGGCAAAGACTGAGATGGGTGTTTTGCTGTCGAACAACAACAATCTACCTTACAAGCGCGAGCGTGGGTTCGGGCGTGCCGATGAGAAATTCATTCTAATTGGCGTCGAACTTTGTCTTTCTGATCTAGCGCTTTCGATGAATCGAGCGGCTGAGAAGGTGGCGGCAAAACACGACAATGAGATCAAAGGGCATAGCTCCGAGGCCAAGGTTGTGCGTTTGAGAAAAGGAATCTCTTCTGCACTGAAACAGAAAGGTAAATGGGCGAAAAACGAAGAGCTGTCCAAACTGCTCCAAAAGTATCCAAACCAATCCAATGCGCCGTAAGCTGGGTTGTGTGATGCTCCAGGCAATGGGATCGCTATTGGAGCAGTTACATGAAACCTTATGATGAAAGACTTCTGTCGAGAGCAGAAGTTGAAGAGCGTTTTGGGATATCTAAACGATTTTTGGAGCTGAGTGCGCTTCGGGGTAGTGGGCCGCGTTTTGTGCGTGTTGGCCGCCTGGTCCGATACAAGCTCGCGGACATCCATTCCTGGATTGAAGAGAACAGGGTGTAGGTGGGTGCAGATGGAAAAGCCCAAGAATACCCCTGCGTTTGGCAAGTTGCGATTCGAATGGAAAAGGCGGGTCAATGAAGATGCAAACCTGTCGCGTGGTGCAAAGCAAATGGCCACCTGTTTGTGTGATAGCTTTGTGAACAAGGAAACGGGGCGCTGTTGGCCGAAGAATGCAACACTCGCAAAGCGCCTGGGCGTCGATAAGAGAACCGTGCAGCGATACATCAAGATGCTGGAACAGGCAGGGTATCTACGCCGGGTCAAAGTTCGGAATGCCGACCGGGCGCACCAGATCTGCCTGCCCGACCTAAAGGGTGACAACAGGGGTGACAGCCTATCACCCCGAGAGGTGACATTGCTGTCGCGCAAGGGTGACATGGCTGTCACCCCCTATAAGAACCAAGGAAAGAACATAAAAGACAGCAGCCTGGTTGATCGGTCGATGTCATGCCACCTGATTTCCGATCTTGAGAGCGGTGCTCTGGCGAGTTGGAGGCTCTGGTTCGAAAACCACTGGCCGGGTGACGACGTCGAGCTTCTGCAATTGCTGAGAAGAGCTGGGAACTACCTATTGCCTTCGCGCTTTCCGAAAGACGAAGACACAGCTCGCTACCTCGCATTCTTCGAATGGGTCACGGCGACGAATGGTCAAGAGCTCGGCTAGGACAGGTTACACAGTTTCATCGCCTTTCTGTGCTGAAACCGAGAGGGGGGAGTGTCAAAAGTTGCGAGCTTTAAGCCAAGGGACCGGCGGGGGTAACCAGATTTTTTCGCGCGAAAGTTATAGGGGGGGTGTCGAAGGAAAGGGCGGGAAGCGGAAGTTCGCTGCGGGTGCGAGATGGAAAAACGCTCCAATGTGTAGCGGACATTCAACGTGGATGGGATCGAGTTTAAGCAGATGCACAATATCTGGATGGAAGGTAGGCGGCTAAGCGCGCTTACTACTCGGATCCGAAGCGGCGAGCACCGAGAAATGGTAGTAAAGAACACGAAGCTAGATAAATCAGATGCGAACGGTTTCTGGGCCAGGGCGAGTTGTAATTGCTTGGGCAGTTATTGTCCGAGGTGGAGCTAGCCGGCACGGATACACCCTATTTTGGCGCGGCATTAACCGCGCAACGCCGCGCTAATTGCGCCGACGATATCCCCGGCACATTGGCCTTCGCGCAGGTCTACCATTTCTCTCAGTCCGACCAAAACTACTACGTTCACTTGCCCACAGCCACAACAGGGGTAGAAACTGGAGTTAAATGCGCAACACGATGTAGTTCAAGAAGGCAGTGATCCAAACGCCTTTTTGGTTCCGGTTGGTTTAGATCCCGTCGCGTTAGTCCGTCTTGGTGAAGACCTCTGCAGCTGAAACGCGGGTCTAACTACCAGACCATGTCGGATTCAATTGGTGCAGTTGGGGGCTCCGGCGGGCGCGATTAGTTTTACCTCGCATACGGCGGCGTGTGGTTGAGAAACCAGAATGTAGCGTGCGCCAGTGCACGGTCGCTTCCTGAGTCTTTGCTCCGAACCGTGCCTTGCCAATTGAGGCCATGCCCTCGAGAACGACCGAGAAACTTTGTTCAGAAGTACCGGGATAGTATTTCGTCCATGCGGCAAAAGAAGTCGTTAGAGCCGTCAAATCACGTCGCGAGATGGCATTGAGACACATATGCGCGGCGTACCATTCGGTTTGGATAGCGCGCGCTCTCATTGTTGCCAGAAGCGATACCATTCGCGCTGAAAAAGTCCGGATCGCTACGGCAACGAATGCGACCGATCCCAACATAAGCCAAAACACTTTGTGCAATTGCCATGCATTTCCGTCTTGCGCATTGTCAGAAGCTGCGCCGAGAATAGACACGTCAAGTGTCGGTAAGATCGCGGTTTCCAGCTGTTCGGTCTCGATGTTGAACCAATCAAGTGTCACTTCCGGCAATACGGCGGCCCCTTCGTACTGAGCGACATACGAGGTTGTTTCCGTGCGCGTCCCTCGCAGCAGACCCCGGTCTTCTTTCTCGTCGATTTGGGGATCTTTTGGATAGGCGCGCAGGCTGTCCCCTTCGGGTGCAGGAGATAGGCGAGGGATCATGATGGGCGAGGTGCCAGTGATCTTTGCTGTAATGGTCCTAGTCAGAGCCCCTCCAACAGCCATACTGGGATCTCCATCAATCTGTTGCTGGAGTTCGAACCCGCTGGCGATGATCAGTGGATCCAGCCCAGATGCCCCTTCGGGGATGGTGGCAGTGAAAGTCAGTTCTGGAAGTGAGCCAGAGAAAGTCACCGGTTCATTTGTGTCCGGGTTGGCATAGGTAACGACTACGTCTTCCGGCGGTAGGGTATAGCTGCCGCCTGCGAGCGGGTAGAGGCGATAGCTGCGGCGCACCCCCGACCAGGTTTCACCATCGATTTTTTCGCTGATCGGCCCCGAGGAACGCTCGGGCTGACGGACCAGAAGTGACGGAATTTCGACAGCCGGAAAGATCGGCGGTTCGGGCATCCATGTTGGCACAAGGATTGAAATGCGTAGCAGCAGCGGCTGACCGACGATTGTACTGTCGTTTTCCAACTCGGCCGTAACGCGCGGGTCTTGCGCCATGGCGATGCTGGCACCAATGCACAGGAACGATATCGCGATCAGAGTACGGATCATGTGCCCTTCTCGCTATTGTCGTAGAGGAACCGACTGCGCAGGAAATCCCCCATATCGGTGTCGATGCTGTCGATCCATTGGTCGGGAGACAGCGCCCTTGCCTTGTCCCTAGGTGCATCGACCTGCGTGGTAACTCCACGCTGAGCTTCGTTGTCGAATGTCATGTCATCTGCCCCGATGCCACTTTCCTCGCCAGTGTCGGATTGCTCACGAGTGGTTTCGACCTGTTCGACAATGGCCCAAGCGATTTCGGCGTTTTTGGCAGCAGCAGGAAAATCTGGCTGGCGGTCCAAAGCGGCTTCAAAGGCCTGCGCACCTGCGCGGTATTCGCGGTTGCCGATCCGTGCCAGACCTTCGGAAAAGGCTGCCTCGGCACTGTCCAACCCGCTGAATGACTCGGCAGCTTCCTCGTAGCGACCGGCGCTTAGCAATGCGTGACCTTTCCACATCGGGTCGGTGAACAGATCGGCAGCTTGCGCAAACTCCTTGTTTCGAAAGGCAATCTGCCCTTGTTGATCAGGTGTCAGAAACCAATCCTTCCATCCATCGGCATTTGCACTACCCGGCATTTGAAGTGTAAAGACAACGGCAAGTGCAGTGCTCCAGCGCATGGTCCAACCGCGGCGGAACCACAGCAAAGCAATGAGTGCAGCAGGCCATAGCAGCACCCAGCCGCGATCGTCCCATTCCAAACGCTCATCGTTCAGCTGTGCCGCTTTATGCACCGAGGTTAACTGCCGTTCGATCTCTGCGATATCCCGATCATCGGCAGTTAGTCCAACAGCCAAAACGTCTGCGAGCCCGGTGATCTGGGCGGGGATTTGCCCGGAAGGCACAGCAACTAACATCGACACCGGAGGCTGTTCAGGGTTGTTATTCATGAACGCTGCAACCGTTGCCGGGTCAAGGTCATCCAGCACAAAGAGGATCGCACCGGGCGTTTCTGCAGCCTTCAGTATTTCGCGCGCTAAATCCAATGCGGCAGCGGCATCATCCCCTTCAACCGGCATCACCTTGGGGTTCAGCCCTTGCAATAGCGGGCGCAGTATATCTGGGTCTTCGGTTAGCGGTGCGACCCGATGCGCGGTGCCTGCATAGGCCACAAGCGCAGTACGCGCGCCAGCCCGCGCAGCGATCAGATCCAAAATCTTGAACCTCGCTCGGTCTAGCCGAGTGGGTTCCAGATCGGTATCTTCCATCGAAGACGTTACCTCGAGCGCCACCACAAGAGGTGCGGTTTCCGCGACTAGCGGGTTGGGGATGCGGTTCCATGACGGACCAGCTGCGGAGAGTACCAGTAGACTCAAACAAAGCATGACGCTGTCAATTGGTTCAATACGCCGCTGGGCGTTTGAACCGACCTGCAGAGCCTTTGCCAGATGCGGGGCGATATGCCGGGTGTCATGTCTGTGCTGTCCGGGTTGTCGCCTTGTAATGTACCAAAGCAGCACAATAGCAGGTAAAAGCAACAACCAGAGGGGACGAAGGAAGTGGAAGGCATCAAAAAAACTGGTCATGCCCGCCTCCAAGTCCGTGAAGCGAGCAGAGCAACAAGCGTTGCTATCCCCAGCAAGGCGGCGAGCAGGCTGGCCACCCAAACGAGCGAATAGGTCGGCCGATAGCTGGTTTCTTCGACGATCCGAGGTGCCATGGCGTCGATCTGCTCATAGATTTGCGACAAAGCTGAGCTGTCATCGGCATAGAAGAAGGCGCCACCGGTGCGGGTTGCGACATTTTCCAATGCAGTCAAATCGACCCGATCTTCGCCTGTCCCTTCGGGGTCGCCCACGCCGATGGTTTGGATGACCACGCCTTTGTCAGCGGCAACCTCCGCCGCATTAACTGGCGAGACCCGGCTGTTGGTGTCCGCACCATCGCTGAGCAGGACGATCAGACGCTCATCGACATCGCTGCTGTCGAACATTCGGATTGCCAGACCGATTGCATCTCCGATGGCGGTGTTTGGCCCGGCCATACCCACCTGAGTCTGATCGAGGAATCCGTCAAGGCTTTGCAGATCTTCGGTGAAGGGAGCCTGTACGAAAGCGCGTGTGCCAAAGACAATCAGAGCCATACGGTCGCCATCGCGCTCTGCGATGAAGGTTTTGAGCACATCGCGTACAGCATCCAGCCTTTGCATCCTTTGCCCGTTTGCGCCGATTAAATCCCGTTGATCCATGGAACCCGAGATATCGAGGGCCAGCACAACGTCTCGCGCCGATTTTTCAATCACTATGGGATCGCCCAACCGTTGAGGTTGTGCCAGACCGATCACGATCATTGTCCAGACCAGTAGTGCAGTGATGATCTGAACTCTGCTCCGATACAGCACTGTTGCACCTTGCTCTGGCGTAGCACCCGCTGCTTCTGCCAACTGCCGGAAAAAGGGGATTCGGATCGCCGTGGCCTCTTCACGGTGTGGCGGGAGAAACCGCCAAACCAGCCAAGGTAGCGGCAAAAGGATCAAGAGCCATGGATACAATAAGTTGATCACTTCAGACCTCTTGCTTCGGCTGCTTGTGCGTCACGATCCAGTCGTGCGCCAAGCGGGTCAGCTCTGGAGAAGCCGGGACCGGGCGGTAGGGAGCTTGCGCAACGATGCGTCCAGGGCCATTCGAAAACCGGTCGTTGTCCATGGTCTGGTCGAGAAAGTATAGCCAGTCTTTGCCAGTCAATCCTGCAACCTCGCCGCGTGGAAATCCGCTCAATGCAGTGCGGCGTAGGATATCGGCGATGCAAGCCGGATCATCCTCTGCTTTGGCCAGCGCGCCCAAGGCTGCACGGCGATAGGCGTTGGCTTGGCGGTGTTTGATGGCTCGCCGGATCAACGATCCGGCCAACAGCGCAAGTGCGATCCCAAGCCAGGCCCACCCAACAGTTTGAGGCATCATCGAGATTGGTGAAGGTTGCGGCGCGGGCTCCAAGAGGTCGATCAACTCGACAAGGTTGAGGCCGTGCAGATCCGGGTTCATGACGCCCCCAACAAACGAGAGATTTGATCCAGCGCAGGGGATTGCGTCGACAGCGGCAGGAAGGGCAGTTGGTATTTCTGCGCCCAGCCGCGGATATGCGCCAGTCGGTCCTGTGCAAAGACTTCTATTTGTTTGTGAGTCTCGGCAGTAGAAGTGTCGATCTCTGCCTGCAAGGTACCGTCCGATATAGCGAGGCGTATATTTGCAGGAATATGCGCAGCCATCGGGTCGGCGATGTTGAACAGCATCACGTCATTGTGCCGGGCGAGGTTGCGGATCAAAGGCTCGGACGCGGCGTCAACACCGTCGAAATCGGAGAAGATCAGTATCAGATAATTTGTCTTGGCAATCCGGAGCGCGGAGCGCAACATCCGGTTGAATACGTTGGGCCGAACGACCCGACTTCTGGCCGATAACCGACTGTTGGCGTCAGCGATCGAGGCTAGCATCTGTCGCACGGACAGGGCCGAGCGCACGGGCCGGTGTTCGGCTACAGTGTCGTCCGAGAAGACCAACCCGCCGACCCGATCGCCTTGCGCCAACAAAAGATGCGCAGCAATGGCGGCGGCCTCGGCGGCGATGACGGATTTCATGTAGACTTGGCTACCAAAAAACATCGATATGCGTTGGTCTACCAGCAGCAGCGTTGGGCGGTCGCGTTCTTCGGTATAGACCCGGACATGGGGCGTGCCCGTGCGTGCTGTTACTTTCCAGTCCAGAGTGCGGATATCATCTCCAGGCAGATAGGCGCGCAGTTCTTCGAAATTCAGCCCCCGGCCGCGCAGTTTCGAGGCATGGCGACCGTTCAGAACGGAATTCGCAGGTTGCCGAGGCAGAAAGGTCAGTCGCGAGGCCCGTCGTCTGAGCGCGACCAACTGGTGCAGGTCGACATGAATACGGGGATCATGCCCAAGCTCTGTAATCGTTGCCGTTTGCTTCATTGGCATAACATCCTCGGCCGAAGGCCTGTCATCATGGTAGGGCAACCAGTTTGATGATCTCGTCGGTCACATTATCCTGCGACAGACCAGCGCCCTGCGCCTCATAGCTCAATGTGATGCGATGGCGGAATACGTCATGGGCAATGGCTCTGACATCGAGCGGATCGACATAGTCTCGCCCGGCCAGCCAAGCGTGCGCGCGGCTGCATTTGTCCAGAGCGATCGAGGCGCGCGGGCTGGCACCGACCTCGATCCAGCTGGCCAGTTCTCCACTCAGGGTTGCGGGGGTTCGAGTAGCGTACACCAGATCGGCAAAGTAACGCTCCATCGCATCCGCGACGTGAATGCCGGAGATTTCCGCGCGCGCATCAAAGATGGCCTGCTGCCGAATGGCGGAAGGCTTGGACGCGCTGGATCTTTTGGGCTGATTGGTTGACTGTTCCTCGCCCCGGACCAGTCGGATGACCTCAACCTCGTCCTCAACCGGGGGGTAGATGATATTCACGTGCATTAGGAACCGGTCCATTTGTGCTTCGGGTAGGGGATAGGTGCCTTCCTGTTCGATAGGGTTCTGCGTAGCCATGACGATAAAAAGGGGTTCCATCTTATGTGTCGTTCCCGACACCGTGACCTGGCGTTCCTCCATCGCCTCCAGCAGGGCGGCCTGCACCTTGGCGGGTGCGCGATTGATTTCATCGGCCAGCACGATATTTGCAAAGATCGGCCCCGGCTCGAACCGGAATTCGGACGTACTTCTGGCCTGGACGTATACCTCGGTACCGGTGACATCCGATGGCAGTAAATCAGGCGTGAATTGGATGCGGCTGAACTGTGCGTCCAGATTTTTTGCCATCGCTTTGACGGCGCGTGTCTTGGCCAATCCAGGCAACCCTTCGATAAGCAGGTTGCCATTGGCCAGCAAGCCGATCAGCAAGCGCTCGACCACCTCGGTCTGACCGATGATAGACCGACCCATCCTGGCTTTGAGGTCGAGGATCTGATCATGTGCGGACATGGGAATACTCCGTCATTACCCTGAACCAATTCTACACTCAAAGCTGAAGGAGGCGCACTTCCGCTCAATCTTTGAGAGCATTCGAAAAACACACTCCTCTGGTTAAAACATTGAATTAAATCCGCTTTCAAACCATCCAGAATATGACCGGAGTTGAACCCCGAACGCGATTCAGACTAATTTGAGCAATTCCATAAATCAATTTTTTAACACAAAGACTCAAATTTACGTGTAAGCTGTACGGGTTCCCTACTACTCATAAAAAAGGTTTGAAAACATGTTTGCAGCCTTTGAGCCTCGGCGCATCATCCGGCCATTAACAACTTTCACCTGCGCGATTTTTCTGGCCGTTTCCGCCACTGCGCAAGAGCAAAAGCCCAATATTCTTGTCATCTGGGGTGACGATGTTGGCCAGTCCAACATCTCGGCCTACACGATGGGTCTAATGGGGTATCACACGCCGAATATCGACCGAATCGCCGATGATGGCATGATCTTTACCGACTATTACGGCGAGCAATCCTGCACGGCTGGACGGTCTTCATACATCATGGGGCAGTCGGTGTTTCGGACCGGTTTGTCCAAGGTGGGCCTGCCGGGCGCCGAACTCGGGATGCAAGAGGAAGACCCGACAATCGCGGGGCTGCTCAAAGCCGAAGGCTATGTTACTGGTCAGTTCGGCAAAAATCATCTGGGCGACAAGGATGAGCATCTGCCGTCCAACCATGGTTTCGATGAGTTTTTTGGCAATCTTTACCATCTGAACGCCGAAGAAGAGCCCGAGAACGAAGACTATCCCGGCGATCAGGTACTGGCTGATGGCCGCACTTTCCGCGAAGCCTATGGCCCGCGTGGCGTGATCAAGTCAAAGGCCGATGGCACGATCGAGGATACGGGCCCGCTAACCAAGAAACGCATGGAAACAGTCGATGACGAAACTGTTGCCGCGGCTATCGACTTCATCAAGCGCTCGCATGAGCAGGGGCAACCATTCTATGTCTGGTGGAATGGTACGCGGATGCACTTCCGCACTCATGTGGCTGATGACCGGCGTAACCCGGGCAACGACGAATATACCGACGGGATGCTGGAACATGACATGCATGTTGGTCAACTGCTGGACCTGCTGGATGAGTTGGGTATCGCTGACAATACCATCGTTCACTATTCAACCGACAATGGCCCGCATATGAACACTTGGCCGGATGCCGCGATGACTCCGTTCTGGGGTGAAAAGAACACCAACTGGGAAGGTGGCTGGCGGGTGCCCTCGATGGTGCGCTGGCCTGGTTTGATTGAGCCTGGCTCAGTCTCGAACGAAATTATGCACCATATGGACTGGCTGCCGACTTATCTGGCCGCTGCGGGTCGTGACAATATCAAGGAGGAGCTGATTCAGGGCGGTGTTCAAGCCATCGGACGTGAATACAAGGTGCATCTGGATGGTTATAACTTCCTGCCCTATTTCAAGGGCGAGGTGGAAGAGGGACCGCGCAAAGAGATTTTCTATTTCTCGGATGACGGTGATCTAACGGCGCTGCGGTATGACGACTGGAAGCTGATTTTCCTTGAGCAGAAAGCATGGGGCACCCTGCGCGCCTGGATGGAACCATGGACCGAGCTGCGCATCCCCCTGATCATCAATCTGCGCCGTGACCCCTATGAGCGCGCCTACCGGACTTCGAACACCTATTATGACTGGTTGCTTAATAGGGCCTATTTCCTTGTCCCAGCACAGCAATATGTGGGCAATTTCCTGGCGACATTCCAGGAATTCCCACCACGCCAGAAAGCCGCCAGCTTCAATCTGGAACAGGTGATGGAAAAGATGACCGCCCCTGTGGGCGATTGATCCTGAATAATGAACCGATCCGGGCCGCCACAATCGTGGCGGCCTGTCTTCTTTGACCCTGCTAAGGTGCCAATTCATGCTCAGGTATTTTCTATTCCTTTCGCTGTTTTCCATCACTTCGGTTGTATTTGCAGACCCTTTGCCATCCTGGAATGAAACAGACAGCAAGGCGCGGATCATCTCGTTTGTTGAAAGCGTCACCGACCCCAATTCCGATGGTTATGTTACGCCGACCGACCGTATTGCAGTCTTTGACAATGACGGCACGCTATGGGGTGAGCAGCCGGTATATTTCCAACTGATCTATGCGGTCGAAGCGTTTCAGAAAATGGCGCAGGATGACCCTGAAGTGGTCAAGTCTGATGCGCTCAAGGCTGCTGCTGCAGGTGATTACAAGGCTCTGGCTGAGGGTGGCGAAAAAGCCGTGATCGAAGTTCTAGAGGCGACCCATAGTGGTCTGAGTGTAGACGATTTTCAGGCAAGTGTGAGCGACTGGGTTGCCACCGCAACTCACCCGGTTACGGGTCTGCGTTACGACCAGATGACTTACCAGCCGATGGTGGAGTTGTTGCGTTATCTGCGTGACGAAGGGTTCAAGACATATATTGTCTCTGGTGGTGGGATTCATTTCATGCGGGTCTTTGCCGAGGCCGCCTATGGCATCCCGACCGAACAGGTCATCGGCACCTATACCGAAACCACCTATGAGGTGATCGACGGTGTTCCTACCATCATCAAACAACCGGCGATCGGTTTTGTTGACGATAAAGAAGGTAAGCCAATCAATATCGACCGGATCATCGGGAAACGACCGATCATTGCTGGTGGAAACTCGGACGGCGACTATGCGATGATTGAATGGACCACGGCGGGCGACGGACTTCGGCTGGGCCTGATCGTGCATCATACGGATGGTGAACGCGAAGTGGCCTATGCTTGCGACAGCCATATTGGTCGGCTGTGCGATGGGCTGGAAAGCGGTCCCGATCTGGGCTGGCTCATCGTCGATATGGCCAGCGATTGGTCGCGCGTCTACACCGGTGTGAACCAGTAGCGGGAAGGATATAAAGATAGCCATTCTTTTATCAGCGCCCCTGATCAGTTGGGTTGCCATTGCTGGAACAACCTTTCTGGGGCTTCCCACCGTATCATCCGCTCAAGAGCTTGAATATGTAGGCTCTTCGCAATGCACCAAGTGCCATACCGAAGCCGCCGCTGCGTGGAGCGGTTCGCATCACGCGCTGGCATGGAGCGCTCCGGCGCCGAATACGGTGATTGCAGATTTCGATGGCACCTCCTTCAGCCATGATGGCATGAACGTCCGTTTCAGTACCGACGGAGTGCAGTATCGCGCCACCGTCACCGAAAAAGACGGTCTCACAACTGAATACCCGGTGCATTCCGTCGTGGGCATCGCTCCGCTTCAGCAATACCTGTTCGAAACTGAGCCAGGCCGGCTGCAAAGCTTCGACGTGGTCTGGGACGTGGAAAACGAACGCTGGTATCACCTCTATCCCGATCAGGACCTGCCGCCGGATGACGGATTGCATTGGACCGGGCCTTACAAAAACTGGAACGCTCGATGCGCCGAATGTCATGCTACCGGGTTTGAGAAGAACTATGATCCGAACACGCGTACTTACGCATCAACCCACGCTGAAATCGGTGTTGGTTGCGAAGCCTGCCATGGTCCCGGCTCAGCTCATCTCGACTGGGCCAAAGGAAGCGAACTTACCAATAGCAACGGGCAATTGAACACGCTCGGACTGACTATGGATTTCAACGCGGGCGCGGAGGCGACGATCCAGCAATGCGCCACGTGCCATTCTCGTCGTGAGGCGTTTGGAGACGGTAATCCGCTGCCTGGATCATCGTATCACGACAACTACAACCTCGCGCTACTGCGACCTGGTCTTTATCATTCGGACGGCCAAATATTGGACGAAGTCTATGTCTACGGTTCTTTTCAGCAGTCTAAGATGTATGCCAGCGGCGTCAGCTGCACCAATTGTCATAACGCACACTCTGCAACGCTCATCGCCGAAGGAAATGATGTATGCACCCAGTGTCATTCGCCAGCAGGGCGCGAAGAGTTTCCTGGCCTAACACGCGCGCTCTATGACGATCCGGCCCACCACTTTCATCCTATGGGTTCGGAAAGTGCAGAGTGCAAAAGCTGCCATATGCCAGAGCAGATTTACATGGGCGTTGATGGGCGCCGGGATCACGGATTTCGCATCCCACGACCAGATCTTACGGTAGAGACAGGGGCTCCGGATACTTGCACCGATTGCCATACGGATCAAACCTCCGAATGGGCCGCAAAGACTGTAGAGGCTTGGTATCCGCAAAGCGTAAATCGTGATGTACATTTCGCGCAGGTGTTCGCTAAGGCGCGCACCAGTTCGGGTGCGGCTAGCAATGATCTTGCCCAGTTAGCACGCGACACCGCCCAGCCTGCGATTGTTCGTGCAACAGCCTTGTGGTTGTTACAGCAGGACATGGCGGAGGATGTGAGAGATTTGGCTCTTGGACAGTTGGATGATTCCGATCCTATGGTTCGCGCCATTGCGGTGGGCTTGCTAACTGATGCCAACGAAAACGAGCTTTCAAAAATTTTGCCTTTGTTGGAGGATCCGTTCCGGAAAGTCAGGATTGCAGCAGCGCGGGCAATGCTGTCAGCGAATGGATTGCAAATGTCTCGCCAGGAACAAGAGCGATTGCAACAGGCCATGACCGAATGGAGAAGCTCGTTGCTCAACCGCGCAGATTTTCCAGAAACTCACTTGGTTCTGGGTGGGATGGCCTTGTCGATGCGCAACTTAGCTGCCGCACAAATGGCTTTTGAAGAAGTAACTCATCTCGATCCACAACGTGTTGATGCGTGGGTGATGCAGGTACGTCTCGCTGCCGCGACAAGCGATTTAAGTGCTGCAAGGCAGGTACTAGACCGCGCGCTTTTGATCAATCCAGATGACCCTTCGCTTTCTGCACTAGCTTCGGGTCTGCGATGAAAAAGAAGGGTGACGTGTATTGATCAGTTGCAGGATAAGCCTGATCCGTTTTGCGATTTATCGGCTCGATTTCAACTTGATACCTTTGGTGAGGTGATATTACCAAAAAAATCGCGCGGTACATCGATGACCGCTTATGAGATGCTATAATGCAAAGTCCAAACTGTAGTTAACGGCTGCCAAGGGCCGCCCTCGAAGACGGCCCGAATTTACTAGATTTCAATGGCCTCGGCGATTGCTAGCGCGTCCTCAAGTTCGACGCCCAGATATCGGACCGTGCTGTCCATTTTTGTGTGACCGAGCAGTAGCTGAACCGCCCGCAAGTTGCCGGTTTTTTGTAGATCTGGGTCACCTTTGTTCGCCTCATTGAATGCGTGCCATATGCGCTCGCTTCCAGACCGATCGATGTGACCCAATCTCAGACGATCCGTGCATATTGGCGTGTCGAGATATGAAGACGCTCATGGAAGCGACCCGGCCAAAGGTACTCAGAGCCGACCATGAGTTCATCCTCCATCCACTTCTCTACCGAGGTTCTTGTGCCTTCGGACATTTCAAAACGCACCGGTTTGTGCTTTTTGCTTTGCAACACGGAAGCCCGTTCTTTGATCTGGCCAGATGCCATAACGTCGACGACCTTCATCTTCACCAGGTCGCAACCTCTCAGCTTGCTGTCGATCGCCATGTTGAAAAGTGCGAGGTCGCAATGATTTTCTGCCAATTCAAGTCGAACACGGATCGCCCAGACATGCTTTGGCTTCAGCGGCCGTTTCTGGCCAACGATACGTCCTTTGTTCCAGGCTGGACGAAGCGCGCGAATGGCCGGTAAGTTTGGTGTTTCCATGACTGATCCTCCGATCCGCCATGCCCTCCACACCGACAACCCGACGTTGACGAGGTAACATATCACGAGATTGCTGCACCGCCTCCGAGGTTGGCTGTGAGCCCAACCTAGTCATTACAAATTCTTGCTGCACGCGCTCGCAGCAAGATTTGTTCTTAAGGCAAGCAAGTATTCGTGTCACATTGCAATGGAAAACCAGACGTTCCGCCATCGGATGAATTCAGTGCCTAATTTCACCGTACGCGAAATTGGCAGCAAGCAAACATCACATTTGACTAGCTGTTTAACGCTAGAAAGCAATTCGAAGGGAGCGTTTAACCATGCCGTAGCCACCCGCCATCAGGCCGGAAATTGTTCCATTCTCGATGTCCAGATCAACTTTTATCAAGCTCGGACTCGCCGGGTTCATAAACACCCCTTGTTCGATTTGAAATGATCGTTGAGATGATCCGACAAAGTCGTGCAATACACATGCTAAGGGCCCGGCAGCCATCCCCGTCGCGGCTTCTTCCTCAATCGCGTATCGGGGCGCAAACATGCGGGTTGTAGCGTCTCGGTCGGTCGCCGATGGGTCTCTTGTGAAGACGTAGTAGCCGATCAAATCCAGTCGTTCGCTGATTTGCGTGATTTTGGCAAAATCTGGTTTCACATTGGCAAGACTATCGGCATCAGCGAGGCCGATGACAATGAAACTGTTACCAGTATTGACTAAAATCGGTGGTATTTCCTGATCAAGGTGATGTCTGCTGATCCCAAGGGAGTTCAGTACATCGTCGATGCTTATACCTTTTGTCACCCATTCCTCTGGTATCGCGTATTTTGGGGCTAGCTGTTCCATATAGGCGGCGCCCTCCTTCATTAGTATGCGCCTTGGCCCATCAACTGTCTCCTTCGAGGTGTTGGGATTGGGAATCCGGCCCAGCGCGTCCAGATGAGAGAAGGCGGCAATTGTTGCATGACCGCAATGAGCGATGCGCCTGTTCGGTGTGAAGAAATCCAGTTTGAAGCCCTCAGTCTTGGACTGCGACACAAAGGCCGTTTCGGACAATCCAACCCTTGCCGCGACGGTTTGCATATCCTGTTCGCCCAATTTATCAGCGTCCAGAACGACGCCTGCGGGATTTCCACCGGCGCCACCGTCGACAAAGCCGTGTACGATTTCAACCGTTACCTGTCTGACAGTATTTGCTTGCGTATTCATTGGTTTTCTCCATGCGTCGGCCGCACCTTTGAGCATGGTGCGGCCAGTATTACGTCAGTTGCTGGCGGCGGTGATGCGGTTCAGAAAGGCGGTCATTTGCGCCGCAATCTCGGGCCCATATTCTTCCAGCGCGAAGTGACCCGTATCGAGCAGATGAAAATCGAGATCATTCAGATCGCGTTGATAGGGATAGGCGCCTTCGGCCGGAAAGATGTGATCATTTTTCCCCCACATCAGCAGTGCCGGGGGTTGATGCTCGCGAAACAGCGCTTGCCATTTTGGGTACTCTGCAACGTTGGTGCCGTAATCCAGAAAGAGTTCAAGTTGCACCTCTTGATTGCCATCGCGGTCAAGCAGGTATTGGACGTGCCAATAGTTATCCGGGCTGATCAACTCGGGTTTTTGAACTCCGTGGGTGAACTGCCATTTGGTGGCATCCAGAGTGAGGAATCCACGAAGCTGGTCGCCGTTCTCTTGCGATGGCTCGGCCCAATAGGCTTTGATTGGATCCCAGAACTCGCGCAGCCCTTCTTCATAAGCATTCCCGTTTTGAATGATAAAGCCAGTGACCCGCTCGGGTTGTTCCGCAAACATACGGAAACCAACCGGGGCACCGTAATCCATCAGATAGACCGCGTATTGATCGATACCCTTCCGGTCGAGCAACGCCGTCATCATTCCAGAGATATTTGCGAAGGAATACTCGAAGTTTTCGGCCATCGGCATGTCCGACGCGCCAAATCCGGGGAAATCGGGCGCGATCACGTGGTAGTTCTTGGCCAGTTCCGGGATAAGGTTACGGAACATATGCGAAGAAGTCGGAAAGCCATGAAGCAGCAGGACGGTGGGCCTGCTCGGATCTCCGGCCTCACGATAGGCGATAGCGATGTCGCCGATTTCTTCCGTGCGGAAGCTGACGGCTTGCGCAGCTTCAACTCCAGTCTCTACGGCGATTGCAGGCGCCGGAGCAAATGGCACAGCAATGGAAAGTGCGAGAATGCTGGCGCTCAGGATGGATTTCAAATTGCGCGACATGGGTATTTCCTTTCATTGGGTTACGGGGGGCGCGTCTGAACACGCCAGGATTGACACTGGTCAGATTTGCTGTCCGAGCGACGCTTCGAGCCTTGCGTTTCGTGCTTTCAGCGCTGCCAGCTCAGTGCGAAACGGGGCCAGATAATCTTCAAACTCTTCAAAGGTCAGGCGTTGGGGGATGTGCTGTGGGCAGTTCCAGTCCATCGCTTCAAGCTTGATCACAACCGCCCGCTCCGGGTGAGCGCGATAGTCCGGCGATCTCAGGCGCTGCATCAGGGCCGGATCGTCCTCGGCACCAATGATCATCGCCTGACCCCAGATCTTGAGACGCTTCTGATTGGGGTAGTCCATCAGAATCAGCGAGATGCGGTCATTGCCCAGCAGATTCCCAGTGCTGAGGTACTGCCGGTTGCCGCGGAAATCGGCGTAGGCAAGTGTCCGTTCATCCAACACTTTCAGAAAACCCGTTGGACCGCCGCGGAATTGCACATAAGGCCAGCCGGTTTCTGAGACCGTGGCCTGATAGAAGCCGTCCCTTTGCGCGATGAAGCTGGCCTCAATCGGGCTGATCAGGTCCTCGTCACGGGTGCCTTCCAGAAACTTCGCGTAACCGTTCGCTGAACCATTTTTGGCCTGCGTTTCGCGCACGGAAGGCGTGAAGCTGATCTCTGCAAAGGGTCGTGCCATTGAATTCTCCATCTCGGTCTGGGCGATGCCCTGGGACTGAGGTGAAGTTAATCAGAGCTTCTATGTTGCGGAATTCAGATACTTGGCAATATATTATTCCAAAAAGTGGAATAATGCTGTGGACAGATTTCACGCGCTAAACGTCTTTGTGAAGGTGGCCGAGTTGAAAGGTTTTGCCGCGGCGGCCCGCCACCTCAACATGTCACCGCCAACAGTGACCCGAATGGTTTCCATGCTTGAGGACAGCCTGGGGATCCGTCTTTTTGTGCGCACCACGCGCTCGGTGATGCTGACTGATAGTGGACAAAGGTTTTTTGAGGATGCCAGACGTATTTTGGCTGATCTTGAAGAGGCCGAGCGCGCCGCTTTCGGTTCCTATGCCGAACCAACCGGGGAACTAAGTGTCACCGCATCGGTCTTGTTTGGTCGTATGTTCATCACTCCGCTTCTGGGCGAATTTCTGGATCTGTATCCAAAGCTCTCAGCGCGCACGCTCTATGTGGACCGCGTGGTCAATCTGATTGATGAGGGTCTCGACGTCGGGATCAGAATTGGCAACCTCGCTGATTCCAGTTTGATGGCTGTCAGGTGTGGTACGGTGAGGCAGGTCGTGTTTGCTTCCCGTAAATATCTTGACCAATATGGCGAACCAGATACGCCCGATGATTTGTCCTGCCACGCGATCATTAATTCTACTGCCCTGAATGCATCCGCCCAATGGCATTTTCAAAGCGGTAGAAAGAGCATAACCAAACGAGTGAACCCACGCATCAGCATGAATACTAATGACGCCGTGATTGAGTTGGCGTTGCAAGGTCATGGGATCGGACGGCTTTTGTCGTATCAGGTGGCACCCTACATTGCAGATGGGCGGCTCAAGACTGTCATGAAGTCATATGAGCCACCCGAGGTTCCCATCCATCTTGTGCATCAAGAGGGTCGAACCGTGTCTGCGAAGGTACGCGCTTTTGTTGATTTTGCGGTCGAACGTCTCAAATCGGATTTCCTTATTGGCCAGAACCAAACTCAGGCCTAAGCGCAAGACCAACAATTAGGCAAAATCGCGCTATTCAGCCGCCGCCGCGGATGAGGCGGTCCATGCATTTGGGACAAACGCATCATCCAAAGCCGTTTCCGCCACATGGTTCGTATAGTTCGACAGGATTTTCAACGCTGTGCCAAGGATGACTTCCAGCATGGTCTGGCGGGTATAGCCAGCCGTCAGAAACGCCTCGACCTGTGCGTCGCTGGGCCAGCCTCGGCTTTCGTTGATCACGATGACGAATTTGCGCAGTGCTTCCAATTTGGGGTCGGCGATAGGGCTGCCATCGCGTAACGCTGCGATCACGTCTTCGGGGACACCGGCCATCTGTGAAAGAGTGGTATGGGCGGCCATGCAGTACTTGCACCCGTTCAACCGGTTGTTGGTCATAAGGATGATCTGGCGCTCAGTCTCTGACAGGCCGGTCTTTCCAAAGATGTTGGAAAGTGTCGTATAGCCTTCCAAAATTGCGGGCGCTTCGGCCATGGCCGCATAAAGGTTGGGCACAAAACCATATCCTTTCAGCGATGCTTCCAGAATTGGTTTCGCGGCATCAGGGGCTGAGGCGATTGTATAGGTCTCAAAATCAGTCATGTCTGGTTTCCTTTGGGAAGAGTTTTCGACGCACGCGAATTGTCATTGCGGACAGGGCGTCTTGGAGAAATGCCGGTCTTTTGGGGAGGGGAGAGGCAGCGGTGGCTCCGACCGGCAAAAGCCACCAAATTCCTCGATCAAAGGCTGCCGACAGGCGTGTGGTGGATGTCTGCCCACTTGGCATGGGCGCCTTGGATCACGGTCTCTTTGTCCTCAAGGTACTTCTTGAAGATGTCCTCATTCACAAAGAGATAGAGCTTGTCGTCCACGATATCGGCATACCGAACATCGCCATCAAGCTTCTTGCCTACATAGACGCCAAAGGCGCAGAACCCGCCGAATTGAGGCAGATGTGCCGTCGGATCCGCCTCGAATGTGGCTTGCGCTGCCTGCGACGCAAAATAGTAGTCCACTCCATCATGAGCCGATGTAAAAGTGGCGTTGCCCATTTCGGGTTTTTCGGCTTCAAACATCGATACAGGATCGACGCCATGCATGCCGAGGGGCTGCCCAGTCAAGGTAAGACTGTTCGAAACGTTGTATTCATCGTCAGCCAATGCCGCCGCCGCCAGGGCGAGAGTCAACGCTGTTGTAAGTGCGGGAAATGTGAAGATGCGTGTCATGATATGTCCTTTCAGGATGTCAGGATCAAATTTGAAGATCGATTTGCGTCAGGCCGATTGGCCAATGCGCTCAACCGCGTCGTCGGTCCACCAGACGCCGTTGGCGACCATTCGGAAGTTGATGATGGCGGCGAGATACCCGTCACCTTCAGGCACCTTGGCCCCGGCTGTGGCATCGCGAACGACAGCGACTTCGTAGCCCAGCTCCAGCAGCTCGTAGAGATGCGCCTGCGTACACAGGTTCGCCGACATCCCCGCGAGGATCACCTTGTCGATCTTGCGTTTACGCAATTGCAGGTTCAGGTCATTCTGAGCAGGGCTGTAAACCTTGTGTGGCGAGCAAATGATGGTTTCGCCATCCTCGATGTACTTCTTGTATTGCGGCATCCAGTCGGCACCTGAGCCCTCGAAGTTGTCCAAATTGAGCGGTCCCAGGCGGTCAAACATGCCGATGCTGTGCATCGTGGCTTCCAGAGTGCCCTCGAACTCCCACTTGTGGTCATGTGGGTAGTAATAGTGGGGCGAGATGAAGACCGGCATCCCCGCAGCCTTGGCGGCAATGAAAAGCCGTTCGATATTGTCGACCGTGCCCTGTTCGGTCACGCTTTCGCCAACGACACCCCACGTCACACCGTCCTCTGACAAAAAATCAATCTGGGGGTCGGTCACCACAAGCGCAGTACGCCCCGGCTCGATGGTCATGTCGATTTGGGGAAGGCCTGGATTTTCCGGGTCAGCATAGTAGGCGCGTGCTTCGTCGGTCGCGGCAAGGGCCTGCCCGCCAGCCACTATTGTTGTACCTGCCGCGGCCGCACCGGCGGCTTGTTGCAAGAGTCGCCGGCGCGCCATATCAACGCGTTCGGGCGTGACGTCGCAAGCGCAGCTTGCTCCATGTTTGTGGTCATGATTGCTCATTGCAGATTTCCTTTGTCTGAGAGGGGCAAATTGGTTTGCTTTACTCGGGAACGCCCCAGGTGGATCTGACAAAGAAAAAGTTAGGCGCCACGTTGGCCGAGGTATTGGCAGGCCCTGCCAAGGTTTTGACCGAACCTGCCATGTGGTCTTGAGGTGCGCGCCTAGTCGGAGGTCGCTTGCTGCCGGAATCGTGCCGGAGCCTGGCCAACCCAGCGCTTGAAGGCGCGGCTGAACGTGCTCTGTTCCGAAAACCCGGTCATAAATGCGATCTCGGCTATGGAAGCCTTACCGTCACGGAGCAGGTCACGAGCGAGTGCAACTTGTGCCTGACCAAGAACGTCGCGATAGGTCAGCCCTTCTTCGGCCAACCTGCGGTAAAGAGTGCGCTCGCTCATTCCCATCTCTTGGGCGACATGCGCTGCCTGCGGTGCGCCGTTACTCAGGGCCGGTGTAAGCCGGTGGACAATTGCTTGGCTCAGTGAGGTGTCGTCATCGCGAGAGTTGAACTCCTCATCCAGGTGCTTCGTCATGAAATCTGACAAGCCCGGATCGCCAAGACGATTTTCGCTTTCCAGCATAGCAGGGCGCATAGCAATGGCGTTGTGGGCGCTCCCAAATCGAACCGGGCACCCGAAATATTCGGCGTAATGTTCTGGCTCTTGTCTGCATGCATGCTGAAACGTGACATATGCGAGCGACAACCCATCACCCACAAACCGATGCATGTTCCTCGCAAAGGCCGCAAGCGCGCATTCGTTGCGCAGCTCCAAGGCGGCGCGATGTGGTGTTTGTCCTTCAAAAATCCAAAGAACCGGGTCGCCGGTTTCATCAAGTCTGTACACTGCGGTGTCCGTGACGAGACGAAAATAGCGCTCGATCCGTTGCAATGATTGCCGCAAGGTCGGAGCTGTCTTAACGGCCAGGCCAAGTACGCCGAGATCATCGGTCGCAATCGCGTTTGCATAGGCCTCAACTAACGCGGCCTCGTCCGCTTGTTGCGCACGAATCCAATCTATCAAATCGAAATACGCATCATCCGCCAATTGGCCGTGTTGAGCTTCTGGTAAACGCAGCACGACAGCGCCATTCGAAATCAGGGCGCCATCGTCGTTCAGCGTCATCCCGGCGGCGTTGGCCATCGCGCGGGCGAATGCGTAAGTTACACTTGCCATACAGTGAGATTAGCACTGGAAAGCTCTTTCACACCAGATCGTCCAACCCTGTGATAGGTATAATAAATAAAGACAGCCTCGATCTTCGGGCGCTTGAGGATAAATGCGCCAAACTGATAAAACTCGTCATCAGGTTTTCTGAACGGTATCGTCCGAAAGCGTGCGGAAGCATGCAGTCATAGAGGTCATGGTAGATGGGCGAAATTTTTATATCTGTGCTGCTGCCGCTTGCAGTTGTTGTCATCATGTTCTGCCTTGGCCTCGGACTCACAACGGCTGACTTTCAACGCATCGGACGACGTCCGCGGGCCTTTTGCGTAGGGGCTCTCAACCAGATCATTTTGCTGCCTTGCATCGCTTTGATGGTGACTTTTATCTTTGGGATTTCCGCTGAGACAGCCGTTGGAATCATGATTTTAGCGGCCTGTCCGGGCGGGGCGATCAGTAACATCGTGACCAAGCTTTCGAATTGGGATGTCGCTTTGTCCGTTACTCTTACAGCAGTCTTCAGTCTGACTTGTGTCGTTACCGTACCGCTCATCCTGGGGTTTTCGATGCAGATGTTCATGGGGGCAACTGCGCCCGCTATCGACATTTCGTCGACGGCTTTAGCAATGTTTTTTTTAACAGCTTCACCGATCCTAGTCGGGGTGATGGCGCGGTCCTTGGCGCCGCGAATTGTTGCCGCTGTCGAACCAATCTTTAGCAAGGTCTCCATGCTACTTTTTGCGGTGGTCATCGGAGGCGCGATCATTTCAAACTGGGTGGTGGTCGCGGACAACTACCTTAGGCTTGGGCCCGCACTTTTTGTTGTAGGTGCGTCACTCACGTTTATTGGCATCATAAGTTCAGGGATGCTCGGATGCACAGACATCGAGGCGAAGACGATTTCAATTGAGACCGGCGTTCAAAACGGAGCTTTGGGAATCGCAATTGCCACCTTGCTGTTGCCTAACACCAATGGGTTAAGCGAATATGCCATCCCATCCGCAATTTATAGCGTGGTCTGGATCGTAACAATGTTGCCTGTCTTCGCTTTCCTTGCGCGAAGAAGCCCAATTTCATGATCCTGACGCCTATTTGCTAGCTCTGATTATGCGCTGAGCCAAGCCCCTTTGTTTCCATGCCAGAGTGCCATCTAGTCAAAGAGCGATCAAGGAGCTCCCAAGCCTTCTGTGGAACGGCCGCTTTGGCGATTTTCCCTGTTGAAGGTATAAGCTGTTGCTGCCAGTGCGGTGGATCCTGCGTCAGCGAAGGTGTAGTCTCCAAGGTCAGTTTTGTCCGCGGACTGTGAGTTAGACCACCGCCGAATTGTGCTCTCGCAGCGAAAGTCCGGTTCGGTGAAGCTGCAATGCGGGGATGCGTGACCCGATGAACGGCTGGTAAGGGCCGTCCTCTATTACCGTTTGTTTGTCGACTGGAAAAGGCCATGCCGGCTCTGAATTACTTTGAGCGCATCGAAAAGGGCACTGCACGACGCTCCAGCGTCTTGGCCTCAACAAGGTGGGAGAACACGCACTACGGACAAGGCGGTTTCTGACCGCGTGGGTTTGGTCTGGAGTTAGGTTTGGACCAAGTGCCCCGAACGCCTGAGTGCTCTATTACAAGTCGCTGAATCAGGATGATCGTCTTCGCATCCCGAATTCTGCCATCTTCAATCATCGGCATGGCCTCTGGCAGCGGAACCTGCATCACTTCGATGTCTTCGCCTTCTGCAAATGAACCTCCGCCGATATCAATTTGGTCAGCGGCAGAGTATGTTCCCTCGAAGAATGCCAGGTATTCGGTGACGGATCCGGGGCTCATATACACGTCAAACACATGCGTCAGCTTGTCGACCTCAAAGCCGGTTTCCTCCATGAGTTCCTTGCGCATCCTTTTTTCGGGATGTGCCCCATCCAGAAGACCAGCCGGCGTTTCGATCAGAGCCTCGAACCCGCCATTCAGGAATGCGGGCAATCGGAACTGACGGGTGAGAAGAACACAGTTCTTGTCCGGATCGTAGACAAGGCAGGTCGCGCCGTTTCCGCGATCATAAACCTCGCGGGTTTGTTGTTACTACTCACCGCTGCGCCGCCGTAGCTCGAATTCTTGCTTCGTCAGGACGCCCCACTCGTCTGACAGCACAGTCTTGGTTATTGGGCGAAAATATTCATTCGTTTTCGTCTTCACTGCTCTACCCCACCAAATCCATGGACATCTCGAATTGGCTGACCGTAGATCGTGCTCCAAGTCGCGCAAGGAATGCACGCATGGCATCCGAGCCGCTGTCAACATTCAAGACACGCAAAGACCCGTTCTGGCGGCAGCGGTTGATCAGTATACTGCCTAGCCCGGTTCGGCGACGGTCCGCGCGAACGCCAATCTGGGCCAAAGTTGCGGTCCGCGGAATCAAGACAACGTACGCTGCAAGGCCGAGCGCATCGGAGATGGTCCAACATTCGACCTCGTTTTCGACCGCCTCAATTGCGGAGGCGCTGTTCTGCCAAGAGGACTCAGTTTCCTTCATTGCGTCCATAGCAGCGCGAATATCTGCCCAAGGCAGGCTACAAGCCGATGATGTGGCGTCAGCGGCTGCCGCTGCGGACAATTCATAGCAATCCAGGGTCCGCGCAACGGCCATCCCCAGAGATGCGTACAGATCAAATGCGTGCTTGTTGTCGCAAAGGACCTCGGTTTGAAAACGCCTGACCGAAAGCCGTCTCAAGTGCGCAGTGTTTTCCGTTGCCAAAAACCGGGCAAGCCCGCTGCGCCGGAAGCTGGGGCCGGTCCCGCTGGCAATCAGATAGGCATTGCCAGCGCGCAACGCCACAAGCCACACCGCCACAATTTTACCGTCCACTATGGCAACATGAGAGGATGCGCGGTCCAGTCCGCGCTGCCGCATCATGAACGAGAAAGCGCTCTGCGAAAGTTGCATCGGCACAGCATAGTCTGAGAACGCCGCGTTCATTGCCTGGCACAATTCCTCATCACTGAACTGTTTGGCGGATTTTATTTCTACATTCACTTGTCTGCTGACTTTCTTAGTTTTCGTGGCATCAAGCACCTTGGTTACATCGGATAATTTGTACGATCCGGTGGGGCGGGGTAGTCCATACCAATGTCCTTTTTCATGTGTCGCGACCAATGGCGAATGTCCTCTGCCTGTGGTCGCATTTTGAGCCGAGGAATGGAAACGGCCTTCACCGTTCGTAGTAAGCCTTTGGCAATAGAACTGGGTTTCATATCACCCTCATATTTGTTGAACTGATGGGTGAAGGAAGGTATTTCGGACAAACAACAGCGTATCCAATCAAACGCACGCTCATGGCATAAGGCAGTTCTATGGTATCACGGAAAGCCCTTCCCCCTTTGTCAGCGATCCGGGTTTTTGAAGAAGCCGCGCGCTGCAAGAACTTCACGCTCGCAGCGGACAAGTTGGGAATGACGCAGGCCGCTGTGAGTTATCAGATCAAAGTATTAGAGGAACGGGTCGGAGCACCGCTCTTTGTTCGCGAGGCGCGGGGTGTATCACTCTCGGAGATCGGGGCAGGATTCGCCGCAAGGGCGACCGAGGCATTGAATATTCTGAGCGACGGCTTCGCCGAAGCAAAAGGGACGTCCCAGGAGACATTGGCGATCAGCGTCATACCAACCTTCGCAACCAACTTTCTGGCCCAGCACCTTGGAAGCTTCCAAATGGAGAATCCCAATATCGCGGTTCGTGTCGAAGTCAGCGAGACACTTACGGATTTATCGTCAAGCGGTTTTGACGTCGGCATTCGTGGCGGCAGAGGTGATTGGCGTGGTCTGTCCAGCCACCTGCTCATCCCAAACCGCTACACCCCAATGCTAAGTCGAGACCTGGCAGACAGTATCGGAGGCGTCCGCACGCCCAAGGATCTGTTGCGCCTTCCGATCCTTTCCCGGTCAGACCCCTGGTGGGCCCATTGGCTGTCAGCTGCCGGGTTGGATGATGCTGACATGTCGAACGATGCCCGGCAGCATTTTGGGCCGCAGATCCTGGAAGCCAATGCCGCGATTGCAGGCAAGGGCGTGGCCATGCTGACGCCCGCGTTTTTTAGGGAAGAACTCTCAAGCGGTCGGTTGATACAACCGTTCGAGCTCACCTGTCAGGATGGCTCCGGCTATTGGCTCGTCTATCCCGAGAGCCACCGGCACTCGCAAAAGATAAGGACATTCCGGAAGTGGCTCTTAGCGGCGACAAAGGATTGGAGACACTGACACCCCTTAATCCAGCGGCGGCAACCGGGGTTCGAACATGCTGGACTTCACAATAGATGTGTTTGTTTCTGCCCTGTCATGAAAAGGCAGAAGGATCTTGTCCAGCTCTGCCACATCTTTCAACAGCAACCGAGCGACATAACAATCATCACCCGTGACCCGGTCGCAGGACATGAAGCGCGGCTGTTCTTCAATCATCTTCTCGACTGTGTGAAGCTGCCCGCTCCGCGGTTTGATCCGAACAAGCGCCTGTATGGAATAGCCGAACTTGCGCAGGTCGGTTCGCGCGCCGAAACCGGTGATATAGCCATTCTCCTGGAGGGCGCGAAGCCTTTCGCCAACGGCCGGACCAGTAAGCCCCACTTCCTTGCCAATGTCGGCAAGACTGCTTCGCCCGCGAGACTCGAGTATCTCGACAATCTGATGGTCTGTTTTGTCCAGCCCTTTCAACATGAAAGGTATATGCACTAGTTGGAACCGGAACAAAAGAGAATATCCGCTAGTGCCACTGATGTTGCCGGGACGGAGGGCCGAAGCGCGTACTAAAATGCCAAAAACGAGACACAGGAGCTTTCGATGGATGTTCAGCGCATTGCAGCGTTCAGTCAGGGATCACAGGGCGGCAATCCCGCAGGTGTGGTGTTGTCGGACGACGCGTTAGACGAAGATGAGATGGCACGGGTCGCAGCGGAAGTCGGATACTCCGAAACAGCCTTTGCCGCCGCACTGGATGACAGCGGCAAGACATGGCGGGTCAGGTATTTCTCTCCGGAATCCGAAGTTCCTTTTTGTGGTCACGCGACCATCGCCCTCGGAGCCGCATTGGGCGAACGTTACGGCGCCGGATCCTTCACACTGACATTGAACGACGCAACGATCACCGTGACTGCAGACGCAACATCGGACGGAATGAAGGCCACTTTGTCTTCACCACCGACAAAGAGCAGCGCGATAAACGAAAATGAGGCACGGGATGTCATGGCACTGTTCGGGCTGACACCGGACGACCTGGATCCGCGACTCCCCCCGGCGCGCATCCACGGTGGTGCTGACCACATTGTCCTACCACTAAAGGATCGCGCCAAACTTGCCGCAATGGCATACGATCTGGATGATGGGCGCACCGTCATGCGCAGACATGATCTGGTTACGGTGATGCTGGTGCACATTGAAGAAGAACAGGTCTTCGTGGCTCGCAACGCCTTTGCGTCCGGCGGCGTTCTTGAGGACCCGGCGACAGGGGCGGCAGCCGCTGCATTTGCCGGTTACCTGCGCGATCGCGGATGGCCCCACGGCGGCAAGTTCACAATCAGTCAGGGTGAAGACATGGGCAGCCCGTCTCTTATCGAAGTCGCGTTGAGCGATACCAAAGGCGCGTCGGTCGAAGTTTCCGGAAGTGCAAGGAACATCCGATGACCGCGATACCTGATGTGATTGAACGCTACATTGCGGCTTACAATGAAAAGAACATCGCGGCGATGCTGACGTGCCTCGCGGAAGATGTTGTATTCTTAAATGTTTCAGATGGAGCAGTCACGGCTGAAACCTCTGGCAAGCAGGCATTCGCTGAATTGGCCGAACTTGGCGCACAAGCCTTTGAAAGCCGCAATCAGAGGGTGACAAACGCAATTTCGGTTGGTGACACCACGTTGGCCGAGATCGAATTCTCCGCGCGTGTTGCTGCAGATCAGCCAAATGGATGGAAGGCAGGGCAAAGCCTGCAGTTCAACGGCGCTTCAGCGTTTCGGATCAAAGACGGACTGATAGTCAGCATCGTCGACGAAAGCTGAACGACCCAAAAGATGAGCTGATGGCAGACCTTGCGGTTTTGTTGGTCGCTATGGGGCCAACACTTTAGCCTCAGCTCACATTTCACAAGGCTACGAGGAACTCAGATGATCAAACGACTGACGCCCGCCGGATTGCGCGCCGTTCCTGAGCAATTCCAGGGGATTTATGTGCACGGCACACAGATCAACCAACCGCAAGCGCTAGTCTGCCTGTCCGGTCAGATTGGCGTTGCCCCAGACGGTACAACGCCAGCAGGATTTGAGCCTCAGTGCCATCAGGCAATCGACAATGTTGAGGCGCTTCTGGCCGACGCCGGTCTGGCGACATCCGACATTCTTCGTGTTGTCTACTACGTAACGAAAGCTGCAAATCTATCAATTCTATCCAAAGTGCGGCAGGCGCGCTGGAACGAAGGGCATGCCCCAGCCGTGACGACGCTCGTGGTCTCCGCCTTGGCGTCGCCCGAACTTCTGGTCGAGATCGAAGTGACAGCCGCCCGGTAAGTGTCATGCCAGACCAGTTTTGGGCCCTAGTTGTGTTTGCATTGGTGGCGACCGGTTCGCCGGGCGGAGCGACCACACTTGCGACTGCATCCGGAGCGCGGTTTGGGTTCAGGCGCACAGTGCCGTTGATCTTTGGGATTGCTTTTGCGCTTGCTTTGCTCATGGCCGTATCAGGAACCGGCCTCGCCGCCACGTTGAAATCAAACGCTTTTCTTGAACTCAGTGTCAAAGCAATTGGTTCGGTCTATTTGTTGTGGCTCGCCGTAAGGATAGGGCTAGCCGGCCCGCCCAAGAAAACGGAAGTCGACACCTCCCGGCCAACCAGCTTGCCTGGTGGAGCCGTGCTCCTTCTGATCAATCCTAAAGCCTGGGCTATGGCCATGGGAGTGGCGTCTTCATTCTCTGATATGGTTTCAGAACCCATCGTGCTCGGCGCTATCTTGGCTGGTACATTCGTGTTCGCGGCAAGCTTCTCGCTCTCTGTTTGGGCTTTGGCCGGTGGTGTGGTCGCGCGGTTGTTTAGTTTTGATTGGCACTGGCATGTGTTCAACGGCCTAATGGCAGTGTTGCTTGCTGTCACGGTGATACAATTCTGGTTCTGAGTAGGCTTCGAAGGTGCTGTGAAACTGACTTAGACTTGCAGAACACCGGCCATTCGCGCAGCTGCAGCTAATGTTTCCAATGCCATGCGGGCCGTGAGTTCGCCTGCTACCTGATTTCGCGAGCGCAGCGAATGGCGGCAATGCGGGCTGCGACCGCAGCATCCGCAGTCCACGCCAGACGGCGGCTTTGGGCCGGAAGGGTCTAACGTCGCAGGTCGGCAACTTCCGCTCCGTCTCGCAACGTGCATCTTGCAGGGATCGTCTTCATCGCTGCATGTTAGGGGAAAATGAGGGGCCAGCGCCTACAGATTCGAAATGCAGAAGCTCTCCCACCAGCAATCTGGCAATCTCGGCGAGGCCCTCGCGCTCGCAAAGCTAAATTCCTTAGGGGTCGCAGCCTATGCCAGTCCTGAGGGAGCACCCGGGCACGACCTAATAGCCGTGTTGAATGGCATGGCGCGCTCGATTGAGGTGAAGACCCGTCAGTTCCTCGAACGGCCGACCGAAATTTCTCGATGGCCAGTAGACATGGCTACGAAGGGCGATGCGGACTTTTTCCTCTTTGTTGAACTCGATCTGCGAACGCTCTCACCGACTTTCTACCTCTTGACGAACGAGCAGGCACGCGCGACGCACCGCGTCTCGAAGGGTCTCGGGAACTGTTATCCGTCGCACGTCCGCAAAGCGGTCGCGGAAAACGACTTCACGCCGCTTCTCGCCACGGGTGCGCCTTAGGCGCTGTCATGGTAAGTGCAGACGGCTGCTTTGCGGAAGCGGCGCCTCAGCATTGGCTCCCGTTTGAATGTCCGGAGTGGCCCGACCCTCAACATCAAATCCTTGGCCGCCTGGTTCAATGCTGCGCTGCATCCGAGGTCGGTTGAGAGCCCAGAGTGACTGATGCTGCATCCGCCGCGAACGTCCGCTTTAGCATGAACAAGGCCATATTTCACAATGCAGCGGGCACGACAGTACCGGAAGTCTCGCTAGTGCAACTGCCAAGGCTCAACAAACGGCGGTGTTGCGCACCCGCCACTCAATGCTACACGATTTCAAGACCGTCGTTGGATCATATCCGATTTTGCTTTGCAGAAATCCAAGATGAAATGATCTTGAGGCAATCAGTATTGTCGTAAATTTCACTGTGCTTAAGGCCCTCCCACCTATCTAAGACCACAACCTCCTCAGTGTGAGGATCGTAATATTCAGCGGCATTGCTTGAGATTGGCTCGACTAGAACACTTTCATACGATCCGGTGTTGGGCGTTGTTTCCGCCGAAACTAGGCAATTGGGATAACGAAAGGGGATGTCGAAACCATACAATGCCGTACAGAACAGGCGGAGTACGCCCAGCAGGAAGGGCAGACCTAGCACTATTCCGACGGTGCTCATGATGATGGCAGCACCGAAATCAACGTCATATCCAAACACCATAGGACCCAACAAAACCGGCAAGTAAGCCAAAACCAGAAACGACGCACCAAAAACAGTGACGATCCTGTAAGGGATTGTCGCTACACGAATTGAAATCCAGTTGATTAGCGATGCAGCACCCAACAAGCCGCTTGCTTCATCACCTATTGTGCGAACCGAAAGAAACTTTTTGCTGGGGATGTGCGGAAGCTCTGCGTCGTAGATTCTCTGTTTAAAACTCAGAGAAGCATCTTTGCTGACTCTGTAGAGTATGAAGAAAACAAACCAAATCAGAAGATTGAGGCTCTGTGAAAGCAAGAAGGCGGCCCAAGAAACTCCGTCAGAAAAGCTATCGCCGTAGTCCTTGTGTATGTCGGACAAGATGCCTTTCATGAACACAAAGATGATGATCGTTAGAGCGCAGCGCGCCAAAAAGCTCATGGTGTTTACGGATCTGTTGCTCCAGAAATGTAGGAATGGCGTCGACAGGCAGATGATACCGTCTATGTCGTCTTTGTTTTTCAATTGAGCATATGCGTAGAGTGCGACGTTTCCGCCATGGCTGTGGCCGATGATGTAGTGAGCTACTTTTTCTCCGCTTTGTTCGTGTTGCGCTTTCAGCGACTCCACATGCAACTTTAGGTCTCGAGCTGCAGTTAGCCTCGCTCGAACTTTGTTTTGGCCTCGCCAAGAGAAGGAATGAACCGAAGGTGGGTTTGGAAGATTTTTTGTCAACCAAGAAGCCAAAGATGAGCCTGACTTTATCCAACTGGCATTGGGGGCAAACGTGCCATTAACCAAAGTAATCAATATCTTAGAATCGCCCAATTTTCACCTCCGATTTCGTAAACTTGACGCCGACCGTATTCTTCTTGTTCCTACTTGTCATTGTTGATGTATGGGCCCTTCGCACCTCCACGTTTGCATGCGTACGTCATGGAAACTCAGCTTTTTTGCAACGAGGCGTAGATAATATCTCAACACGCTACATCTGAGCGTACTGGCGTGGCTGGCAAAGAGTGCTCTTCCGCGAAGGCAGACATTGAAGGAACTCTTGTCGATGTCTCCTTCGTCCCGCGGACTGTGAGTTTGGATGTCGCCTGACTTAGCACTCGCGGCGAATGGCTGGTGTGCGGGCTGCACCCGCAGCATCTGGCCCGGTCGGTGGACGGCGGCTTTGGGCCGCCTGTGAAGGCGACCCATGATGGTCAAATTTCAATGGCTTCTGCGATGGCCAAAGCATCTTCCAGTTCGACGCCGAGGTATCTGACGGTGCTGTCCATCTTCGTGTGGCCCAGCAACAGTTGAACGGCGCGCAGGTTGCCGGTTTTTTTGTATATTTGCGTCACCTTCGTCCGCCGCATCGAATGCGTGCCATAGGCACTAGCCTCCAGACCAATCGACGTGACCCAGTCGCGAACTATCCGGGCACACTGGCGGGTCGAGATATGCAAGCGCTCATGAAATCGACCTGGCCAAAGATACTCTGAACCAATCATGAGTTCGTCTTCCATCCATTTCTCGACGGATGCCCGAGTGCCTTCAGAAATTTCAAAGCGCACTGGCTTTTGCGTTTTGCTTTGCAGCACCGACGGCCGCTCCTTGATCTGGCCGGATGACATGACATCGACAACTTTCATCTTGACCAGATCACAACCGCGCAGCTTGCTATCGATGGCCACGTTGAACAAGGCTAGATCGCGGTGATTTTCCGCAAGCTCAAGCCTGACCCGAATGGCCCATACATGCTTGGGTTTCAATGGGCGCTTCTGGCCGACGATGCGGCCCTTGTTCCAGGCCGGGCGAAGCGCACGAATGGCAGGTAGGTTGGGTGTTGGTTCCATGGCTGATCCTCCGATCCGCCGCACGCCACCACATCGTCAATCTGCTGACATGAAAGAGTACCACACGCGGAGATATTGAAAAATACCGAATATTGGTATAGATGACTGGTAGGAGGTAACGGATGGCCAAAAACACTTCGATGTCCCTCGGGGACCACTTCGCGGGGTTTATCGAAACTCAGGTGAGCAATGGACGCTACGGATCGGCAAGCGATGTCGTGCGGGCTGGACTGAGGCTACTCGAGGAGCACGAGGCCAAGGTGCAGGCCCTAAAGGAAGCCTTGATTGCCGGCGAAAATTCGGGGGAACCCCGATCGTTTGACCGTGAGGCATTTCAAGCTCGAATGCGTCAGAAGAACAGCAACTGATGTCGCTGACTTATATGCTGTCGCCGATGGCGGAAGCTGACCTCGAAGACATTTGGGCCTACACCGCGGAAACATGGTCCGCTGATCAGGCTGAGATCTACACCAACGATGTAATCAATGTGTTTGAAGAACTCGCCGAAGGCCAAAAGAAAGGCAGACCAGTCGAAGTCCGGGAGGGATATCTAAAGGCGCTGGTCGGTCGGCATGCGATCTATTTTCAAGTCCGAGGCGAAGTGATCGCAATCATAAGAATTCTGCATCAAAGCATGGATGTCGAACGGCATTTGTAGCCACGACGAATGTCCGGAAAGTGGGCGGCAGCTGCAGAAATCCGGGGTCGAGTCGAGTGACCGGTATGGGCCGGATAATCTTCACTCCTTGAGAAGGAATTCGGCAATTTCCTCTAGAGTGCCTTCCCAACCCGGATCTATCTGGGAAAATGCGTTGTTCCGCGACGGAATCTCCCTGAACACCGCTCCCGGAATTGTGTTGGCAACAAGCCGCCCGTGCTCGATCGGGACCGCGTGATCGTCATTGGCATGCAAGATGAGCGTGGGGATCGCGAGCTTGCGCAGTGTGTCGTTGTAGTCAAAGTCGGCAATTGCTTCGATCATTTGAACCGACGTTTGCGCGTCGATGGACTGTCGAAGGTAGTCGTCGAACCATGCAGAGATCGCAGGGGGCGCGTCCCCGACAACTGCCTTTACGGTGAGGCGTCGAAAAGTCGGTTCCTCCGAGTCCCAGCCCAAGCGTGCCACTGCCATGATGGCTTCTGTCCTTTCGGTAATCTCGCCCCATTCCGGGTGGCGCCAGCCAGTGGAGCAGCCACCAAACAGGGCTAACCGAGACACGCGGTTCGGATGTCGGCTCATGTACTCGAAGGCTATTGCCCCGCCGTGGCTCATTGTGAACAACGCGAAACGGTCCAGTTCCGCCGCTTCGACAACGGCCGCCAAGTCCAGAGCGAATTCCCGCAGACTCAAGTCGTCAATGTCGCGTTCGGATTGGCCCATGCCGCGATGATCGAACTGGATGAGTGTGAACTGCTCTGCGAGCCGCCGAACGATATCGCTGGACAGCGGGTTCTTGTGATCCAGGGCAAGGTTTCCGAGCCATCGAACGGATGCCAAGAGCGGCGGACCGGATCCGATGCGCGACCACGCGATGCGCACACCGTCTTTCGCCATTGTGTACTGGATTGGGTAGGCATTGGCTGAGGCGCTTCGCACCGGGGCAACCTGAGAGCGTGGCTGACGCGGGCCTGCGCCCGTGAGGCCTGCGCTTTTCAGAGCAGTCGCATAGGCCTCACCCAGTCCAGATTTGAACGGCTGACGTGCAATGGCCTCATCCACATCATGGTCCGGGAGGAGCCTTAGAAGAGTGCTCGCTGCGCGTCTCGCCTCGACATCGCGCCCGAGGCAGGCGAGCGAGGCGCACTTCATTCTGTGCCCCGAGGGATGGTCGGGACTGAGCGTGATCAGTTCGCGCGCCGATGCGAGCGCCCCGTCAAAGTCGTTCAACCCGAATTGGGCCACACCACGCCCGGTCAGCCAGAGTCCACGGCGACGATCATTCGGGCTAAGGGCCATCGCATGATCAAACGCAACCAGCGCGTCGTCATAGCGGCCCGAGTAGGCCAGAACCCAGGAATGGCAGCCGTAGGCCATCGCAGAGGCAGGATCGATCTCGATGGCTCGCTCGGAGTCGGTCATTGCGGCTTCGAAGCGCCGTAAAGTGAGTTTGCAGATCGCCAGTATCGACCACGCCCAGCCATCATCGGGCGCAAGTGTCAAAGCGCGCTCTGCATCCCTGGCCGCCGCTCCGAGTGACAGTTCCGCATTGTCCGACCAATCGTATTTGTAGTCCCAGAGATGCGTCATCGCGAGACCGGCGTGGATACGGCCTGATCCGGGCTCAAGCGCCAACGCATGCTCGAAGTGTTTCCGTGCAGTTTCGTTCGCGGTGCGGTCTGGCGACGAGACCAGATGCTGGCCAAGGACGAATTCCTGCCAGGCACTGCGCTCGGTGGGGTCTGTGCCTTTGGCCTTGTGTCTCTCGGCGTTCAGAAGCTCGGGCTGGATCGTCGCTGAAACAATGGTCGCGACTTCGTCCAACAGCTTAAACAAGCCGCGATAGGTTAGGTCATGCCTTGAGACGTGGATGTGAAGCGCCGGTTCTGTGTCGGTCAGTTGCAGATGAAGGCGCACATCATCGCCATCGCGGAACACGCCGCCTTCGACAAGGTATGTTGCCCCGAGACCTTTGAAGGGATGGCGTGCGTCAGCGGGTAGTTCAAGGAAGGTGCGCACGCGGTTGCGGGCGATGAGTGGGAACCAACGTGTGCGGGCGAGAGCGGCCATGACTTCTTCCGTGATCCCTTCGCCGAGGCCGCTGGCATCAAAAGCATCGCCAACGATTTCGAATGGCAGCACCACGATCGCCGGCGCGCCTTCGACTCGAGGTTTCAACTGGTTTGAGGTGTCACGCATTGCTTCGCTCACAATGTCGGGACCGGCAATCTCACGAACTTCTGAGCGGAAGATGAAGCCCCGGCCGTGACGCGTGGCGATGATGCGTTGCGCTTCGCCAGAGTCATTCACCAGTCTTCGCGCCGACCTTACCAGCGTGGAAAGTGCCGCGTCAGACACAACGCGGTCAGGCCAGAAAGTTTCGTGCAGCGCCTCCTTCGAGACCAGTTGGCCCCGGTTCCGGATCATGTGGATCAGGAACTCGAGGGCCTGCGGCTCAGCGTCGATGAGCCCGTCGGGACCGGATAACTGAAAGCGATCGGTGTCGATCGTGAAATTCTCAAAGGCATAGATCATCGCGTTTTTCGAAGGCCGGGCAGGCCCGAACTTAAAATACCAGAAACAACAGTGAATTCCTCAGGAAACGCTCAGGGCTCCGTCAAGCTTCGCTGTCCCCGATGGGTATAGACGCTTCCCGTGACGGGCCGCAAGCACGACCCTTCAAGGGAAAGTGCCGGGAGCGGTTCGTCGCGAACCGGCAAGAGGCGGCCTCTGGATGAGGCTTGATTCGACACTAAAGGAACTGAAATGCTGAAACATCTTTTTGCAACCACGACCGCGCTCTCGCTTGCGTCCTCGCTGGCATGGGCCGAAGGGCACAGCGAGACCGTGAAAATCGGCGTGCTGATGGGCTTCACGGGCCCCGTCGAGTCGCTGACGCCCGATATGGTATCCTCTGCAGAACTCGCGTTCGAAGAAATAAACACCTCGGGTCTGTTTCTCGGCGGCAGGAGCATCGAGCCCATCCGAGGCGACAGCACCTGTGCCGATGCCGCCGCCGCGACGGCAGCTGCGGAACGACTCGTCGGTGACGGTGTCGCCGCTATCCTCGGTGCGGCTTGCTCCGGTGCCACGGGATCGGTCGTAACCAATGTCGCTGTTCCGAACGGGGTGCTGGCGCTGTCGCCGTCCGCGACCAGCCCAGGTCTAAGCGACATCGACGATCGCGGGTTGTTCTTTCGAACCGCTCCTTCCGACGCTCGCCAAGGTGAAGTGCTCGCTGAACTTACAATCGCACGAGGCATCAACGAAGTTGCTGTGACCTATACGAACAACGATTACGGCAAGGGCCTGTCGGATGCCTTCTCGCGCGCCTTCGAGTCCCTCGGCGGTACCGTGAGTGTCGTTGCCGCTCATGAAGACGGCAAAGGCGACTACACTGCCGAGGTCTCAACGCTCGCGTCGTCGGGCGCGTCCGAACTTCTCGTGATCGGGTATGTGGACCAAGGCGGGCGCCAGATCATCCAGACAGCGCTCGACCTTGGCGCTTTCGATCGCTTCATCCTGCCGGACGGCATGATTGGCGACACGCTTCTTGATGATCTTGGCGATCAACTCGAAGGGTCCTTCGGATCTGTTCCCGGCTCGGAAAGCGACGCAGCTTCGGTCTTTGATGGACTGGCCGCAGAGGCTGGGATCACCGGTGTCGGCCCGTTCCGGGGTGAAAGCTACGATGCGGCAGCCCTGATCGCGCTGGCAATGCAGTCCGCCGGGTCCGCGGAGCGGAGCGAGATCGCCGAACACCTGATGCGCGTTGCAAACGCACCGGGCACGCCGATCGACGTCGGTGAGTTGGCGGAAGGACTCCGAATTCTCTCAGAGGGTGGCGACATCGATTATGTCGGCGTCTCCAACGTCGAGTTCGACACGGGCGGCAACGCCTCCGGCACTTTCCGTGAAATCGAAATAAAGGGCGCGGCCTTCGAGACCCAGCGTGTCTGGTAGCGGTGACCTCGAACGCCTCACCGAGTCAATCGGTGGGGCAGCAGTCAGGAACAGGAAAATGACATTTCAGAAAGCCATAAACGATACGCCGGTCATCGGGGTCCGGCGTGCCACATTTGAGGATCGTCCGGCGCTCGAGGAGATGAAGGAGTTGTCGATCTCGACACTTCTCGATCCGCTCATGACACCCGAGCAACGCCACGAAATGCGCCAGATCACGCCCTTTGACCCGGCGCTGATCGCGGACGGAACCTATTATGTTGCGACCGTGGACGGCTTGATCGCGGCAAGTGGCGGCTGGTCCTGCCGCGCGGCTCTGTTCAACCCCGATGCGCACGGCGCGGATGAAGCGCCTCTCCTGAACCCTGATATCGACGCCGCCGGCATTCGAGCGATGTACACACATCCCGATTTCGCCCGGAGGGGTCTTGGGTCTCTGGTTCTTGCCACAGCACTGGCAGCAGCGCGGTTTGCGGGCTTCCGCGAAGCACAGCTTCTAGCAACGATCGCGGGCGAGCGGCTCTACCGCGCTGCGGGATGGCAGACCCAAGAGCACGTCATGGTCGGTTCGGGTGGTAGGGCGATCGTGCCTGGCTACCGTATGTCGCGAGATATCTGATGAAGATCTTCTACACGCCCCGTCCTTGGAAGCGTCAGAAACAGTTTGGCGTGCAGCAAGGCGCGTCGGGGCCCGAACCGTGGATCAGGTCGCGCTATCGAAGAAACAACGATAGAATGCCAACCACCATTTGCGACGGATGCTCGGGTCGCTTCGCTGAAACAGATGGCCCAGTCCACGACTACCTCACGGTTTCCGCGGGGTGCTGGGCGCGCTTTGGGCAGGCCCTTGCATTGCACTACTCTGATCACCGTTATTGGCCGGCCCATCAGCTTTTGACGGATGCCTACGTGCTCCAACACAGTCAAGGAGCAGGCCTGCGCAGCATTCGTTCGGTTCACGTCCATCTCGCCGCGCTTTACGCTCAACTGTGCCTTGGCCAAGCCGAAGCGCGTGTCGTCGCCCTGCGCCGTGCTCTCTCTGAATTCGATTTCAAACCGCTTGGACGGGCTTGGCCGCGTTCAAGCCATTCGATCGCAATCGTCGACCTTTCAGTGCCGGACAGACACCTTTCGACAACGAAGGACTATGCTTGGAGCGTATTGGAAGATTGGGAGCCCTATCACGAGCTGGCGGACAGGCTTTGCAGGGTATGAGCATCATGAATAGGGACGCATTCAAAGCCTGGCGAAGACCGCTGACAAAACCGAAAGTCCTGTCACCGGGTGATCGGGTCGCAATTGTGACGCCCTCGTGGGGAGGACCCGCCTGTTATCCGGACCGTTTTGAGATGGGCCTTCGGTACCTAGCTGAAGAATTTGGGTTGGCGCCCGTGGTCATGCCGCATGCCCGAAAGCCCGCGGATTGGCTGTATTGCAATCCAGAAGCGCGTGCCGGAGACCTGATGCAGGCCTTCGCAGATCAAGATATCGCGGCCATTGTCGCATCCATTGGCGGGGACGATGCCGTCCGGCTGGTTCCACATCTCGACCTCGACGTCATCGCCGATAATCCAAAGGTTCTTCTTGGCTATTCCGATGCGACCGTCCTGCATTTCGCTTGCCTAAAAGCGGGCCTGTCGAGTTTCTACGGCCCAACAGTCATGTCTGGTTTTGCCGAAAACGGCGGCATGTTTGATTTCGGGAAGAATGCAATCCGGCGCATCCTGTTCTCGGCCGAGCCAGCCGGTGAACTGCCGCGCAGCTTCGAGGGTTGGACCGATAAGCGGCTCGACTGGTCGGTGCCAGGTAATCATCTCAGACAACGCCGCTTGCAGCCTTCGATCGCACCAAGACTTTGGCAGGGTTCCGGCAGGGTCACTGGCCACCTGATCGGGGGCTGTGCCGAAGTGCTTGAGATGCTGAAGGGCACAGAACTTTGGCCGCCCTCGGACTACTGGGACGGTGCAATCCTCTTCTACGAGACGTCCGAAGAAGCTCCTGCGCCTTCGGTCGTCACCCGATGGATGCGCAACTTTGGTGCTCAAGGGATCCTCAACAGGCTGTCCGGACTGATTGTCGGTCGTCCTGGCGGCGTTGCTGTCGAGCGGCACGATGACTATGGTGCTGCGATCGCCAAAGTTCTGGGCGAGTACGGCGCTGATAGCATCCCGCTGATCACCGGGCTGGATTTCGGCCATACCGATCCGATGATGGTGTTGCCGTATGGCGCCAACGTGGAGATCGACTGCAGCGGCGTCAGCCTTTCAATTGTCGAGGCAGTGGTCGCCTCACGCACTGCACTCGGGGGCGAAAGTGCATGACAACTGATGCGGCCAGAAAACCTCCGATCCTGCTTCTGCATGGCCTCGGCGGAACGGGTGAAACCCTTGCACCTTTGGCGCGGGTGTTGGAGTCGTTCGGCCACCGGGTTGCCCATCCCACTCTCGCGGAACAAGACCGGCTTCGGAACACGTCTGAAGGTTCACCACTGAAATCCACACTCCTTGACCTGCTCGATGAGGCAACAGGCCACGCCAGACATCTTGCCGAAGAGCATGGCAAGCCGATTGTCTGCGGCCATTCCAATGGCGCTCTGCTAGCATCGGTTTTGGCAGCAGAGGGCATCAGTTCCCATTTGGTTCTGCTTGCGCCGGTGCCACCTCCTTCGGTTTCATCTGGTTTTCCGCTCTGGCTGCAGAGGCTGTTCTTCAGGATATCTTTCGGCCGCGACTGGGCATCGGGCGTTCTGCACTTCGACAGTCAGCACCGCTTCGAACCCGATCCGCCCCCTCCAGTAGTTGCCCGTACTCTCCTTCCCGACAGTGGTCGTGTTCTTTTCGACGCTATCACGCTGACGTGCGGAGGGCGCTTTGACCCGGAACTGTCCGGAAAAACAGCAGTGACAGTTATCGCCGGAGACCGGGACAAAATTGTTTCATTGGCAACAGCCAAACGGGTTGCCGCGCGACACGGCGCGAATTTGCACGTCGTCCGCAACGGAGGGCATTGGTTTCCGGCTGAGGCGCAATTCGCCGACGTCGTCGTGGGATACATCTTGCGGGGCGTGGCCGACAGAACGCAAAGGCATAGCATATGACTGGGCTCACCAGATCGACACGCCACGAGAACGTTTCAGGAAGTCTCTGGATGGTGGCATCTATGGTTGCGTTTTCTGCGGAAGACGTTTTCCTGAAGTTGGTGGGAGGTGCCGCCCCCGTGTCGCATGTCATGGTTCTATTTGGTGTCTTCGGCATGGTGTTCTTTGCAGTGCTCTGCATCGCAAAGCGGCAATCGCCCTTCACGCGGGCCATTTGGCATCCAAGCATTATCATACGCTTCTGGTTCGAGGTCTTCGGACGCCTGTTCTTTACGCTGTCGCTCGTGTTGACAGCCCTCAGTTCAACAGTTGCGATCCTCCAGGCCGCGCCACTGGTCGTGGTCGCTGGCGCCGCGTTCCTTTTTCACGAGCGAGTCTCCATCGGTCGCTGGATCGGAATAATCGTCGGCCTGATTGGCGTTGCGTTGATCCTGCGTCCCGCGACCACAGATTTCACAGCGATGTCTTTGCTCGCGGTCCTCGGCATGCTCGGCCTCGCGCTGCGCGATCTCGCGACCCGCGCCGCACCTCGAACGATCCCAAACGCGGTCTTGGGGTTTCATAGCTTCGCGTCGGTTGTCGCGGCAGGGCTGGTTTATGCGATCTGGGAGGGCGTCCCTGCGCATCACTTCAACCTTTTGGAGGTAGCGACTCTCGTGGCCGCAGCCGTTGCCGGAGGCATTGGATATGTGGCTCTCACCGAAGCCATGCGGACAGGAGACATTTCCGTCGTCACGCCGTTCCGTTACACGCGACTGATCTGCGGAGCAGTGATTGGCATTGTGCTTTTCCGTGAAACACTCGATGCAATCGACGCCATTGGCGCGGTGCTGATTATCGGATCAGGGACATTCGTGCTTCTGCGTAGTGGCAGACAAGCTGTCGCGTGTGACGCCGATATTGGGAAAGTACCAGCGAAGACTCAGCGCGCAGGAGCAAGAGCATGAGCCAAGCGAGAAGCAGTAAGAACCGGTCATGCATCCTCGTGGATAAACGGATCTCCATTGATGCACCGATAGAAACCGTGTGGGCGGCAACCATCGATCTCGCCTTTTGGCTGACCTGGTCCCCAACAGTTAAGGATGCCATTCTGCTCAACACTGAGACGATTGCGGAGAATGCGTGCTTTCGTTTGCGACAACCGTTCCAACGCCCGCGGGTCTGGAAGGTGGAAAAGCTGCTCCCTCCAGATATTGCCGTGTGGCGCACCGTTGATGTGGGTCGGCAATTCCGCGCCGTTCACATTTTGCAGAGGAGGCGCAATGGAACTCGTTCAGGGCTCCAACTTTCAGCATCTTTTGAAACTCGGTTATTTGGGCTACTCGCCAAGCCAGCTCTCAATGCCGCTCTTTCTCTTGAGATTGTGGCTTTGAAAAGCTGGTGTGAAACGCACCATGCAGAAACCTAGATTTTCAGAGCGCCGCTTTAGGCGTCTTGCCGTTCAATCCATGCCACATCGCATAACACTGATGGCAAATCGACGTCTCTGCCGGGTTAAGGCCAGTCCTATCCATGCAGCAATCCCCCAGGGCGAAGCTTTTCAAAGGGCTTTCTTCGAATGGCTGCTTTCTGGATCGCAACTGCAGCATGAGCACGTGGCGCCGAGAGTCCGCAATGGGCCGGCCTTGTAGGGCTCAACGTGGGGGTTTGGCGAAGATGTGACGGTGCATACAACAAGCAACTTGGCAATACCCAGTAGATGATTGTCTGGGTGGAATTATCGTTATCCGCAACTTGAAAGCGAATACCTAATCCTTCTGAACGACTATCCAGCGGAAGCTGACTCAGGTCCAGGGTCGAACTGAGGCGACAACTCGTCCGCCAGACCGATCAATCACTTCGACGCATAGTGCTTCTCCGACATCGACCGATCCGAGTCCAGCTTTCTCAAGTACGTTTGTGTGCAAGAAACAGTCTCTGGTGTAATCGAAGACATTGACGAAGCCGTAGTTCTTTTCCTTGCAGAACCACCTGACCCTTGCAGGCAGCATTGAAGTCGGCTTGATGGGTTGGAGTCCAATTTGCTTGTTGTGCGGGACTGTCCAGGAAGCCTCCGACCGGATGCTCAGGATCTCAACGATTTGGAGTCCTCTCTGTTTGACACTTGCAAATGCCTCTAGTGTGCAGCCGTTTGCGATTGATGTCTGGCTAAAATCATGCAGCGCGTTCTGATGCATTAAGGCATCCTCGCCCGACACATTGCAGGTCACAAAACCGTATCCTTTCATGGCCGAGAACCATTTCAAAGTTCCCTCAATATGCCGCAGTGTGGCATCCCCACCAATTGTTGATCCGTCCAAAACCAAATTACCTTCTAACGTTACAAGTTTCACGGGCTTACCCTTGTTCGGAAACGTGAAATTTGTTTGTCAAATTTATTAAGCTTTGTGAAAGGGTTGGGTGGCTACTTTCTGAGGCCAGAGAGTTCTGATTTGCTTGCCCATGTGTTTGCGTATTCGGACAACAAATTAGTCTGCTCTTTGTGGAGTGCCATCAGAACACATGCCGCCCACATGGCCGCGCCATACTCTGCATCGCTGTCATGCAGTCGTAGAGCATTCAATATAGCAGTTTCTGGGGTTGATGGTTCATGCACCGATTTTAGTGTCCTTGTTCCTAGGCATTATTGAAGCTCGCAAGAATACCAACATTGATCTAAGTCGAAGCAGCACTGAAAGTCAGCAAAAAGTCTAACATCCGATCCCCTTAGCGCTCCCATTTTCTGGTTTTGCAGTCTTGTCGCCAAAGCGAACAATTCTCAACATGCAAAACTGCCATTGAATGGATGAGAAACACTTCGTTAACATTCTATTCATAAATTCCCACGAATTGTGAAGAGTCTCGTTGGATCTATGGGATTGCTCAGACTAAACACATATCTTCTGCAGAAACTGCCATATGCGGCAATAACACATGAGATTACCGGTTGTGTCGCAAATTTTTATAACGACCGGAGCTAGCGCGATGCCAGTTGCTGCTATCCTGCGATATCAGCAAACATCAGAAAGCTGGAAATCGTATCGTATCGCTAGAGAATTTCTTCTTGCGGATCTTGTTGGCTACCTCAATGCCATCCAATGTTGCGGAAGCCGATCCGAAAGACTTGAACCAGCACATGTGCCGTACGCGCCGTTTGATATATCTGCGATCCTGTTCTGTAAAGTTGTTCAAATATTTGGACCTGATCGTCTGTATTTTGGCTTGATTGCCGAACCACTTCAGCATTCTCTTTTGTGCTTAACTTCGAACTCTTTGAGGACATCGAACAAGGATGCAACGTCAAAGGCGATCAGGGCCAACTCGGTGTCCCATCGGATGAGTCCCACGCAGACGCCTGCGCCAATGGTATCGCTTAGAACGGTCAAGTCGGGTTCAGGCACTTGGGGAGCTACTAGTCCTTTGACCGAGAGAAGTTGCTCAAGCCTGTTTTGCTGGAAATCCCTTAGATCAGAGAGCAAGCCTTCTGGGCCATTGGCGTGCTCTGTCCGCTCCATGCCAAACTGCAAGGATGCTAATGTAAGATTCTGCAACCTACGTAAGACGACATTAAGCATTGAGCCGTGGTCATTGGGATTAGCCACACTAAGAATTCCTCGACGGATTGCCGCGACCGATACCATTCCGGAAACACCGTACAAATCGGAACGCAATGGTCCTGGGATCAAAGCGAAATCAGACGCGGGGCCAATTGCGTCGGTGAAACTAACGATCAGATTCACGATGTCGTCGGAATTCACGATAGGCGTCTGGTCAATGATCTCTTGAAATCCCGGATTACTGCAGTCCGAAACTAGAACCACTCGGCGGCCTGTGACCTGCAATTCCAGAATGTTCTCATCGGATACGAACCTCAGTGTTGTCCCAAGCACAGCGTTTTCGATTTCACGCAGAATTGCGGCCATTGGATCAGCAGCCTCCAACGGCAGCCTTCCATTTAGAAACGGAAAGCGGCATGTCGCTAACTTAGACAAATTGCCTTGAAAATCGGTCAAATCAGGCATCGGGTTTCTCCGATTTGACCCGAGTTCTGGATCAACATGTCCCACTCGTCTGCGTCCAAAAGCTGAAACTCTGTGACACAGTTGCCGCTGTCTTCGACGTTCAAGTGCAGTGACATTAGAACCGAGGTCCAGGGGTTAACGTCCGATAGCTGCAGACCCGGCTTGCCCGCCATTGCATTGACTAGGAATGTTTTGTCGGATTTGATCTGGCCGATGAAAGTAATCTCAGGCATAAAATTCTCAAGATCGCGTGACATCGATCGCAGTTTCTTTAACGTGTTTCGACCGCCGAGGCTTGCAATATCTAACAGTCTTTCTTTGCTAAACTGAATGTAGCTGCTGAGATCGTTCAAGGGGCCCAAACCATCATTCAGCAAGACCTGAGCTCCAGTAGCATTTTGATCGGAACTGACTTGACTACCTGTCCGCACAACCATGGACATAACCATCACCATCTTTAACACACATGATGATTTTAAGGTTCAATAGGTAAGTAATATGACTATATCGGGGCATCTTTCGTATTTTCTGAGATCTTGACGCGAGATAATTCTCTCTTTAGCTGAATTGTGGCCATGATGGTCTCGGTCACATCTGCCCGTTCTGCTTCGATCCGGAACAGCTCAACCAGGTCTACAAGCTCGCGCAGCATCTGGAATGCCCCCCGCATGTTCACGTCATCCGACCACGCGTCCAGATCGAGTTCAATCTCTTCCAGAACCTTTGCCATTTCGGTCAGAAAATCAGAGTTTGAAAATACGCTGCCTAATGCGGGAGAGTCACTCAATCGGGACAGTTTGTTAATTGCGTCATCTAAGTCGGGGGCCGGAATGGCATCTGGAATAGGACTAGCGGCAAGTGTTGGTTCCCCCACCGGCCGCGTAGGATCGGTCACCGTATTTCGAGCATCTTCAATACTAGCGTCGTCGGGACCCAAAAGGCCAACCTTACCTTGCAGGAACAGTTCAGCCTGCCCCGTAGCGTGCTCTCTCGCCGCGTCAATGTCGCGCCTTAGAATCGAGATCAGTTTGTGCCCGCCTGATGCACGAAACAGGATCTTGTCCAAACTAGAGCCCGACCGGGCCTGCGAGGCGTCCTCAGGTGAAAGGCAAACAAAGTCCAGAAACTCAGACCCAAATTCAGCGCAAAGGCGCGCTTCGGTTTCATCGCGCTCGCGTCCCGAGTTGATCGAAACCAGGATTGCGTGATCCTTCAACTTATTGGGCATCTGTGCCCAAACCCGTTGATCTGTATGATCAAAATCATGGGTACACCAAATCGCAATATCTGTTTGCAGGGCTAGCCATTCAATAGATGCACCTGTTAGATCCGCTGCCGCAGTGGCCAAAACAGATATCTTCGTCAGGGCCCTCAGAGGCAAAGCCAAATTCACTTCAGTGGCATCGGTTTCTGCCAATGCAATTAGATCGAAGGGCGATGGGTAGTCGACCTTTGCTCCGTCACGCTTCACAACCGTCAATTCTTCTTGCACGGCAAAGCTTAGGCGAACGAGGTCGCACATGACGGTCTGCGGGAGCACGGCTTGCCCTATTATAAAATTTACCAGGTTGGCCCGATCGAGATACGTCGGAGCCAATATGGAAACGCGAATGGGTCTTGTGAGTGCTGCCAGATGCGCGCGTGCACGCGTCGCAACGTCTGCGTTTGCTCCGCCATTTGTCGCGGCAGCCTGCAGACGCGAGTGAAGGTCTAGCTGCGGGCATGATGGACTATTCATCTTACACGCCATTCCAGCAGGGTACCGACGACAAGGTCAGAGAAAATCAACCACGTCCTCATCGTCATCTCCCACAATCCAGTTGAACGTCTTGTCGCACAACGCTTTGAACATCATTGTTGTTTCTCCGATAGATATGCGATCACCGTCGTTCAATTTTTCGGTCGAGATGATTGGTTTACCCTGCAGGCGAACAAGGTTTGTCTTGCCGCCGTGACCGAGGAAATAGCCGTTCTCTTCGGGGTCATAAGCAATCGCGGCGTGATTGTCGCGCGAGACCGCCATATCTCCGAAATCCAGACAAATGGTCTGATCAGGGTTACGGCCGATCCGGGACAGCCCGGATCGAAGTGTGAATGCGTAGCCCCGACCGGGACCACTGACAATCACAAGCCACCCTACCGGCAAGGTTTGTTCAGGTTCAGGCGCATTATCCGGGCTGAACAGATCCTTGGTTGTACCTTCGGATGTGTCAAACCCGATCAGACGCGTACGCGTGTCGCGCGGGTTGGCGCTGACGGGTTTGGACACAGGTGCGGAGACAAGCTCTTCCATTGGTGTCTCGGTCATCCGCTGGAAAGGCTCCGCGCCAACATTCGGAGCGATGTCAGCGACACCGACCGCGCCAACCGAATGGTTAGGAGACATCAGACGCTGTCTCAAGTTCCGGGCGTGTTGGTCGGTGTCGTCTTGTGGTGTAGTTGATATTGCAGATGATGCGTCTTCAGCAGGCAGCACCGACTCGGTTGCAGGCCTGCGGCGACCGTTCACTAAGGTATCGAACATACTCATATGCAACATCTTTCCTTTAAGAACTGGCCGTTAGACCAGTTCGGTTGATACGTCCTGCAGAAAGTCGAGCAGGCTGTCGGGACTGACCGCTTCAGGGTTGACGGAATTCGATGGAAAGTACCGCAGGAAGATACTACGTGTTTCGCCTTCCATGCCTTCGTGGTGGCCCATCGACCAGGTCGGGAAAATCCGCTCGCGCACATCCTGACATGAGATCAAGATGATGTTCAGGTGCCGTGGGTCGGCAGAGATCCGATGATAGATCGAGCTGACCTCGGCGCGTCCGCCTTCCAGAACCTGCAGGAAGTAGTTGCCGTTAAAGTGAAGCATGCCGGTGACGTTCATTGCTGCGTTATTGCGTTTACAGACTTCCAGCAACTCGCCCAGATTCAGGCTCATGGATGGGTTGCGCTGGCTGTAGTAGATGAGACGAGTAAGATTCATTTTTCCACTCCGTTGAGAAACAGGTTTTCATTCGACGCGGCAGCCGTTGCCGGGATTGGATCAACGGGCCGGGTCTTGTTGCGGTTCTGTGTTGTTGGTTTGAAAGGCACCGTACCCGAAGAGGCCGACTGTGCCGGACGCCGTTCGACTGGTTCGAGACGCCACCGTGTAGCACCCCGGCTCGAGTGCCCTTGATCGCGCAAAGCACGACGTTTGCGCTGTCGTTCGCGTTCCAGTTCCAGATGGGCGCGGCGCAACTCGCTGCGGGCTTGATGCGCGCGGCGATTGGCTGTCAGAAGCTCTTTCTGATAGGCTCCGACGAGGTCGGTTTGCACCCTGTTGATGCCCTTACGACCAGACCGGTAAAGCGCCAGCAAAAGGATCACAAACACACCCAGCATCAAATAGTCAGGCAGCGGCGCTTCGAAGGCCTGAATATCTGCAAGCAAAGCCTTGGCCGGTGCTTCCAGTTGGGTGATTTGTTCAAGTATTTCCATAACTTCGACCTCTTTTACTGAACAACAAATTCGATTGACTGGTCCGAGGCGCTGGCCACTTGTAGGTCGGCATCAGGATTGCTGCTGTCGACGACAGCCAGGTCCAGGGTCCATGTTTCAAGGTTCCAGCTGACGCGCAGATCGGCGAATCCGGTGCCCGCCAATTCAAGGCTGCCAATGACTTGCAGACCTGCGTGCGAGCAGTCCAACGTGGTCTGGACAAGCTGGCTGACGTCATTCACCCGATTGTTCCATTCAGGGCCTGAAAGCGTTGCTGCGTGCAGCGACACCAAGCGTGACTCAATCCTTTGGATACAGTAGGGATCGTTCGCGTTGTCACCAACCATGGCCAGGAGGCGGCCTTCCTTTGAGGGCTCTGCCGGGGGTTCGATGGCCTCGGCGACGGGCGCTGTTTCAACCTGCGCTCCAGCCACAACAGCGGTTGTCTGTTCTATCACAGGGGCCGGTTCGGCCACGGGTTCCGCAAGTGCGACCGGCCTTTTTGATAAGTCCAGCACGGGTGCGGTGTCAGAGTTTTCTGAATTATTGAAGAATTTGTTTAACGCGGTATTGCCTGGTGTCACCCCAAGCGAAACGATTGCAGCCACGGTCAGCAACCCGGTTGCCACGATAAAGTTCGGCCCGCGACCCTTTTTGGCCTCGGCGTTTTCTGCAAGTCGGTTGGCTCGAGCCAGTGGCAAGCCAGCGCGTTTGCCGGGAGCACCATCCATTTGGCGTGCCTTAGACATCATGCTTTCCTCTGAAATCTGAACAAAACGCTGCCGTTATTCGCTGCCAGCTTTTTGACATCGATGTTCATACCAGCCGCGACTTCGGTCAAAGTCTGCTCGTTATCCACCAGCGACACCGGTGAATTGTCGTCGGACAAAATCAGGTCTAACCCAAGTTCGACAACCATCTGCTGTAAAACGCCTTGAAGGCGATGAGAATAAAGGATCATTTTCAGTGTTTCCGGTTGCTTGCTGTTTCATCTGAAAATGATGCTGGATAGTGTCATAATTGAGAAAAATGAGAGGCAATTACCAACAAAAGAGAGGTTTTATTGTGAATACCTCTTTTTTTGGTGTGCTGAGATACTGAAAAATTAGAATTTTTTCGGGCACCTCTCATGCTTTAGGTTTTGCTGAGTCTCGTGGGCAAAAAAAACCGGACCTGAGGCCCGGTGTTTCTTTTTGGTTTTATCGCTGGATCATGGGACCGATGGCTCAAAAGATCACCCCTGAACAGTGCTTTCGATCCAGACCTCGACCCGCCGATTCTTAATCCGTCCTTCCTGCGTTAGGTTGCAGGCGGCGGGAGCAGTTTCGCCATATCCGACTGAGGATAATTCGATGCCCGGAAGCTGATCGGCCGCTTCGGTATTCAAGTAGGCCGCAATCCGATTGGCCCGGCGTAGAGACAGGCGTCTGTTGCTGTCAAAGGTTCCGACATCGTCGCTGAAACCGACCAGTTTGATCTTGGTTCCGCGCGGTTGATCCTTGAGGAATTCTACCAAACGGGTGAGTTCTGCGGCCCCGCGATCATCCAATCGAGAGGAACCCGAACGAAAGTGAAAGGTGCTGGACAAGCGATCAAACTTACCCGCCGTTTCCAGCATTTCATCAACGACACTTTGCTCATAGGCGTCAGTTCTTGACGAGCGCAGGGTTTCACCGCGCAATCCAGCCATGTGTTGCGGCAGCCTGCCGACGCTAAAGCTGGTGAAGCCAGCGACCGAAATCGCATCCTCGGCTTCTTCCGATTTGGCGAAACTCAGCAGATTCCGCGCAAAATCGTTGTCCAGATCGCTACGGTTATACAGATAGACCCGACGCACGAAGGGGTATTCCTCAGTCTTGGCAAAAAAATCATTGGGTTCTGTTACTACGCCACAAGCGTCGATGATATTCATTGCCTTGGTGCCGCGCTGCACTCCGAACGGCAGGAAGCTGATCGCGCCGGGATTTTCCATGACCTGCGTTGCGGCTTCAATGTCGGAACCCACCGCCGAAATACCGGAAGGTGTGATGTCCGTGTCGTCTAACAAAACAGATTCAAATAACTCGCGCGAGGCGGTTTCGGCGTCGCGACCGATAACCTGAATCGGCATGTCCGGGCCATTCAACTGGGACCAGTTGGTTATGTTACCCAGATAGACATCGCGCAACTGTTCCAGCTCAATCGCCGAAACCGGGTTGTCCGGATGGGTCACGATTGCGATGCTTTCCAGCGCCAGCAAGTGTTCCTGACCAACAGATGTCATGTTGCCCGCACCATCGGCGGCAAGGCCGCGTGCTTCTTGGTTCTCAACGCGTCGGGTCGACATGCCAATTTCGGCCTCTCCAGTTTCCAACGCATCAAAGGCGTCTCTGGAATCCGAGGGGATCACAAGGACGCTGTCCAGATCATCCCCGAACGCTTCGGCGGTGACGAGGTTAAGCAGTTTGTTCTGGCTGTTGGGAAGAAGCTGCGTCGAGATGTCATTGCCTGCATGCGCCGCATACCCGGCTATCAATAGGGGCATCAACTCGGTCGCTATGACACCTGATCCAGCGATCCGCAGGCTGACATCGCTGGTGTCGATTGTGGGGCAGCCTTCACCATTGCAACTCACCCGATCGGTGCTAACGCGCATCTCGCCAATGGGCGTTTTGATCAGATAGTGACCGTCAACGAGGTCCAGAAATTCGCCGGACAAACGCAGCGATCCATCGGGGGCTGACAATTCCACTTGTCCTGCTGCGGCAATCGTTGGCAGGGCACTGGCGATGGCAATGGCGCTTGCAACGCTTTTGCTTAGCTTAATGATATTCGTCATAGTCAGATCTCCGTCTTCTATGGTTCGCAGTCGGGGTGCGCGACGCTCGCTTCGGCGCGCCCTATGCTTGGGTCGTTCGCTTCGTGGCTTGGCATATTACAGCGCCATGGCCTGATTGATGATGTCCGGTGCCTCTTCGATATCCGGCACCAGCGCTGCCAGAATGGCATCCTCTTCGGCCGACCGATGGACAGGCTGGGTTTCAATCTGTCGTTCGGTTTTTGGCTCGTGGGACATCTCGGGCATTTGGTCGATTTGCAGCACCATGACCGAGATATTGTCTTGTTCGGGCATTGCCGCAGCTTCGACCGCAGACATCAAGTTTTGGGTCGCCTTGGCGCTGCTTCTGGCCGCCGTTTTGTTGGCTAGTCTCAGTATTGTGCCGTCGGTCAGGGTCTGCAGACCATCGCTTGCCAGAATCAGGATATCGTCCGGCTCAAGAGTCATGGGCGTTTCCGGACAATCGATCCGCGGAATTTCCTGACCCAGCACCGCCGAAGTCAGGCAATTCCGGTCCGGATGTAGTGCGGCAACCTCAGCGCTCAGCTGGCCTGACGCTACCATGGCGTCAATCTGCGGCGCCATCGAGTGATCTTCGTTCAGTTTTTGGATTTCACCATTGCGAATCAGGTAAAGGGGGGAATCCCCGACAGACAGCCAATAAAGCTGATTGTCACGTATAACGGTTGCAATCAGAGTCGCCCCCATCCCTTTTGAATCGGGGTTGTTCTTGATGAAATCTGACATGGCCATATTGGCCTCTTCCACCGCTTTTTTTAACAAAGCGGGAATGTTGGCGTCGTCGGATTTCAAGATATTCCGGCGCAATTTCAACGCGGCAAACACCTGGCTGACCACCAATGCGCTGGCCATATCGCCCGAGGCATGCGCGCCCATTCCATCGGCAAGCACACCGATGCCACAGGACTCGCACACTGGGAAATCCGCCACAAGACAGTCTTCCTGATAGTCGCGTGCACCGACATCAATTCCGGTTGAAACGTCGAAACACATTTTAGAACTGGCTTTCATCGCCGTCCTCCATATGGCTGGTCATGTCCCATTGGAACGCGGTGTCACACAGCGCTTTGAAGCGCAGTTTGGTGTCTCCAATCTGAATCTCTGCGCCGCTTTGGATCGGTGTTGTTTTTGTGACCGGCGCACCATTCATGCGGACCAGGTTGGCCTTGCCACCGTGACCCAGAAAAAACTCGTTGGTGCTGGAGTCGTAGACAATGGCCGCGTGGTTATCCCGTGAAATCGATCTGTCGCCGAAATCCAGACAGACCGCCTGATCTTTGCCCCGTCCAATCGTCGAAAGGCCCGCCATCAAGGGAAAGCTTTGACCGCGCCCCGGCTCGGTCGTTACGACCAACCAGCCGACGGGTATATAGCTTGGGCGTTCGACGCTTTGCTCGGCCTCTGGCGGCCCGAAGTCTTCTGGCCTGTTGCGGGTGTCAAATCCGATCAGCCGTGTCTTGCCCACGTTTTCCTGCGGACGCGAAACAATGGCGGGCGAGGTCGTCTGTGCCGTCGAAAAGGTGATCGGCTGTTCCATGATCGGGCTTTGCCACAGGTCATCGTTTTCAATCGGCAGAGACCGGCTGGGATTCGGGCTTCGGTTTTTGTCCTTCTTGAGAAATCGCATCAAGATGCCTCCGCCACGCGAATGCGAGTGATCATTGTCAGGCTCCTGTCTCGATGCGTTCAACCCACATTGTGCCCGCCCGGCTGACCGCCAGACGCACCTGACCCTGACCGGATGTGATTTCCTGTGCCAGCAATCGCGCCATTGTGGCCCCGTCCGAAATACGTTCGTTGTTGCCAACCATGGCCACCACCGTGTCGCCCGCCTTGAGCCCGCTATCGGTGCCGGGTGCAACATCGATGACCTGCGTCAGCCAGACAGAGCCATCAAAATGGGTCTGAAAACGAAACCCGTTCTTTAGGTCGGTCAAATAGATGATCGGCGCGGATACCTGTGTATAAAGGCGGGCACCCGTTTCGGGGACTTCGGCGACAACGCGGAAATTGATCTGCATGCCATCACTTTGCCTGGCCAGTGTTCTGAGCTGGACGTCAAGGTCGGTAGCCGGCGTGCCCTCAACTTCCAAAATACGGCTTCCTATCGGTAGTCGATTTTCCAGGCTCTGCGGTACTTGCAGGACGAAGTTTTCCTGATCTAGACGAAACGGCAGATCCAGCTTCCAGGACGCTTCCACCTCTCCATCCGCATAAGAATGAATGAAGTCCTGCAGGACTGGGTCTACTGTCACCTTTGTTGCTGCCGGCGTGTTTTCCGGAACAATAGCGGGCTGCTCGACGGGCACAGTCGCTGCGGGTGCCGTAGTTGAAACTGGAGTGACAGGCGGCCGAGTTTGATCGAGCGTCTCTACCGAAGCCATCTCTTGCTGAAGTAGGGGAGTTGTCTCTGCGGTGACGGTGCCGAGTTCAACCTGATCCTGGTTCAGTAGAAGATAGGCCGATCCCCCGATGATTCCCGCTGCAATGGCAATCGCCGATGCACGCGCAACCAACTCTGATGCGCTTTTGACCGGCTTGACTGGAGCTGCGGTCGCTCGGTTTGCAGGACGGGTGGATTTGCGGCGCGCAGATTTCAATTGCTTGGAAACGCGGCTTGAGATCGTTTTGACCGGAGTCTCCATCAGCAGAGACCACTCCGCTGACGTTTTCATCCGGTCTTTGGGTAGAATGGCCATGGCTTTGTCGATCGCGGCGCAAAATGCCTCATCATAATCCGAGGTCAGCTTGCCAAGCGGGATATAGGAATCCGGTTCTTTGGCCACATGCGCCGCGATCCGAACCTGGCTGTCCGGTGGGCGCTGTCCTGTGATCGCATGATAGAAGCTTGCCGCTAGTGAATAAAGGTCACTGCTAGGGTCCTGTTCACTGCCAGCGATATAAAACTCTTGGGGTGAATACCCGTCCTTGACCACGCGCAGGGCCGATAGCGCGCGTGTGGCTTTGGTGGCCTGATCCCGTGCTGCGCCAAAATCGATCAGCACTGGGGTCAGCTCATCGGTTACGATGATGTTGTCCGGAGAGATATCCCGGTGCAGCATTCCGGCAGTGTGCACAAATCCGATTGCATCCAGCAATTTACGAAGGATCGCGCGAACCTGATCTGGCCGCAAAAGCATGACCTTCTGTTCAATAATGGCAAGCAGATCGTGGCCCTTAACGAAATCGATCGCCATATAGGCGGTATTGTTCTCTTCAAAGACTTGGTGCACGCCAACGATATAAGGGTGTTTGAGTTTCGCCAGCGCTCTTGCTTCTTGCGAGAAGAGCCGAACAATTGAGCGAAGCTCACCGACATAGGCCTCGGACCGGGCCTCTATCTGGCGCCCGCTGCGGCGGCAAAACGACTGGGGAAAACACTCCTTGATGACGATCTGCCGATCCAAACTGTCTGTTGCCAAATAGGTGATGCCAAACCCGCCGGAGTTCAAATATTGCGTGATCTTGTATTGACCCCGCATCAACTCGGTGCCGGGCTGAAGTTCGTCCCCGGCCGTGTGGTAATCCTGCTGCCGTGCGTCATCAACCATGGTCTTCCTCACAATACGAAACTCTTTGCTCACAGAAGATGATTGAGCTCCAATTCAGGCGAGAAAATGTTAGATAGCGGTCAAATTTAAGAAAAAATCTCGCAAAGTGAGGTTCTCATCATCCAAATTTAGAACAAGTGCGCAGTACGCCCATGTTTTGGGAAAATTCAAAAGGAGGATTGGAACTACGACATAGTTGCGCGAAAAACTCTCTGACAGATTGTTCGTATCGCGCAAGCTTGGTAAATAGTCGTCACATTGATATCTCTAAATCATTCAAAAGGCGGGTCCGATGAGCGCAAAGGAAGTGGTATTTCTGAAAGAGGCTCTTTCATCCGAAGATGTCTATGGGCATGTCGGGCAAAGACTGCGCGGATTGCGGTCTGAAAAGCGTATGACACAAGCGGAAGTCGCGCGCCTCCTGGAAATCAGCCCTCAACAGTATCAGAAGTATGAAGATGCACAAAGCAAGTGCAGCTTGCCATACCTGATGAAGCTTGCCGCATTTTATCAAGTCCCTATTGAATCTCTTCTCCCACAATCTGAAAGCTCGACCAACATGCCGAGCCCAACGGCAGAAATTCCTGTCGAGGCAGACTTGCTGGCCCGTTTGGTTAGTTCATTCGTGAAACTCGCAGACGTGAACGAAAAGTTGAGGTTGGTACAATTGGTTGAAGCGATTGTCTCTGCCGAACAGAAATAGGGGACTCGATGGAACAAAGTGACTTTAAACGGTTTGTAAAGGATCGCGGAGAAGAAGGTGCAAGCGAAGCCATCGGTTCGCATTCAGCGGTTGTTTGCCTCGCTCAACCGGGCGTTCCTGTTATCTACGTGTCCGACGCATTTGAGTCCCATACCGGCTATCGGCTTGAAGACGTAGCGGGGCGTAGTCTCGGGCTACTGCAAGGCCCTGATACCGAGCCAGAAGCGATTGACCACTTCAGAAACCTAATAAAAAACGGCCAATCGGGAACAGTCCGCATCACAAATTATCGGAAGAATGGTGAACGTTTTGTCCATGAATGTGAGTTGCGCCCGGTTTTGGATGATGGGAAGAATGTGACACATTTCATCGCAATACAGAGACCGGTTTAGCGCTGGTTGTACCGAGAAGTCATACTTGCCCATGCTCCTTGCGATTGCAGGCCAAGTTCCGCAATCAACGTGGAAAGTTAACGGCGTTGCTGCGCAAATTGGTTTAGATCAGTTTGAGACAAGTGTTCGTTTTTCTTATAATCATCGACTGATGTTTTCGGCGATTCAACTGCTCGCGGTAATTCTTTCGCAAAATGGTTCCTAAAACAATTCAAGATCGTTCGTTAGAGGAAACCAACAATGGATAGTGAGCGTCTCTTGGTTTCACGCCTAGGATAACGCGAGGCCGCACTACCCTCTTTCAGGCGCCCTCTCGTCGAGCCACTACTGCCCAATCAGGTATCGGGTTCTGATAACAACAATTATGATGAGACATAATACAGATTGTTTGCAGACTCTTGAGTGGTTCCACTTGACCTCCAAATTCACATGAAATAGGTGATGCTGTACTTAAGCGGGCGTTGTGTAGTGGTAAGACCTTAGCCTTCCAAGCTAATGACGCGGGTTCGATTCCCGCCGCCCGCTCCAAGATTTATTTTCCGACACAAGACCTGCAAAACTTAGGAAATAGATCCTGCAACAATTTGATTTGTTGAATTAAAATTGAATCGAAACGCTTGCCTTCCAAGTATGCTATGTCGGTTCGTTTCCGACTACCCGCTCCAGTTGCTTCCTTTGCGAATTCTGCGTCAAATGGCCCTGAGGCACGGGCAATTTCATCGCGTGAGCTTGACCCCGGATGCCACTGCCTCCAAGAAGCAGAGACCCATAATTGATCAGGAAACACAGGCCCGACATGGCAAGACAGACTGCGACCGGTCAGACACCATCATCACCTCCTGGGGCCAGTGAAGAGCGTGCTACCTCGAAAAAGCTGAGTGTTCTAAGGGCGCTTTGGCCCTTCATGCGCCCTTACGGCGCGCTGATGTTTGGTGCAACGCTTGCATTATGTCTGACCGCAGGGATGACGCTCACCTTGCCGTTGGCCGTGCGCCGCGTGGTCGACAATTTCCGCATCCAGGATGGGGAACTGCTGGATTGGTACTTTCTTGCGGCGCTGGGCATCGCTGGTGTTTTGGCGGTAGGCACGGGCATTCGGTATGCGCTGGTCACGCGGTTGGGCGAACGCGTGGTGGCCGATATTCGCAAAGCCGTGTTTGACCGGGTCATCGGCATGAGCCCTGCGTTTTATGAACGTATTTTGACTGGCGAAGTGCTCAGCCGGATCACGACGGACACGACCCTGATCCAATCGGTTTTGGGTTCATCCGTTTCGATCGCGCTGCGCAATATGCTGATGTTTGTGGGTGGTTTGGCGCTGATGCTGCTGACATCGGCAAAGCTGACAGCGCTTGTCCTGCTTTTGATCCCTGTGGTGATCGTGCCGATCCTGGTTCTGGGCCGTCGCTTGCGCGCCATTAGCCGAGAAAATCAAGATTGGATCGCGGCGTCCTCCGGTAATGCGGGTGAGGCGTTGGGCGCTGTGCAAACGGTTCAGGCCTTTACCCACGAACGGGCGAGCCGAGAGCAGTTTAGTGAGATGACGGAAACCTCCTATATCGTCTCGCTGCGCCGCATCCAAACCCGTGCTATCTTGACCGTGATCGTCATTTTTCTGGTGTTCTCGGGTATCGTCGGCGTGCTTTGGATGGGGGCCAATGATGTCCGCAACGGGGTGATGACAGAAGGGGTGCTGATCCAGTTCGTGATCTATTCGGTGATCATGGCTGGATCAGTCGCCGCGCTGTCCGAAATCTGGAGCGAGTTGCAACGCGCCGCCGGCGCGACCGAACGACTGGTTGAGTTGCTCAATGCCGAAGATACGGTCCTCGATCCTGTACGGGCCAAAATGCTGTCGCAACCGGTTCGTGGTGAGATCCGGTTTCAAGATGTCACTTTCCGCTATCCTGCGCGGCCCGATGTGGTGGCGTTGGACAGCCTGTCCCTGCAAGTGAACCCCGGCGAAACCGTAGCCTTTGTTGGCCCCTCTGGGGCTGGCAAGACAACGGTTATTCAGATGATCCAGCGGTTCTATGACCCGAACTCAGGGTGTGTTCTGTTGGATGGGGAAGACCTGACCGGTTTGGATCGGACGGATTTCCGCCGCCATATTGCCCTTGTCCCGCAGGACCCGGTAATCTTTGCTGCCTCAGCGCGCGAGAACATCCGGTTTGGCCGCCTTGATGCCTCGGATGCCGAGGTCGAAGCTGCCGCGAGGGCCGCCGCTGCACATGAGTTCATTGCGGCACTGCCCGAAGGCTATGACAGTTTTGTAGGCGAGCGTGGCGTGATGCTGTCGGGGGGGCAAAAACAACGCATCGCCATAGCCCGGGCCATACTGCGGGATGCGCCGGTGTTGCTGCTGGACGAGGCGACCTCGGCCCTGGATGCGGAAAGCGAACGGGCGGTGCAGGGGGCGGTTGACCAGATGCGCGCGGGCCGGACGACCCTGATTGTGGCGCATCGTTTGGCCACGGTGAAGAAGGCGGATCGGATTGTCGTGATGGAAGCGGGGCGCATTGTTGCGCAGGGCACGCATGACGATCTGGTGGCGCAAGATGGGCTTTATGCCCGCTTGGCGCGCCTGCAATTCACCGATGGGGTAGCCGCAGAATAGGGTGACGTAGGGACAGATCAGTTTCCGCCGTAGCGTTATTCTACATTTTCAAGTTTTCCAGCGCTAAGCCCTTGCTTGTGTCAGCCGGGTTGTGATCCCATCTATGTGAGGATCAAAACCGCGTGAGACACGTGGGAGACTACAAGACGGGGAGGAGCCACATGGCCTTTGTAGGGCGTGAAGACAAACTGCGTATCGAACAGGAAATGGCGTGGGAGGATCGTGATCTTCCGGTCACCTTCCATCAACTGTTGTCTCGGACAGCAGAGAAGTTTCCCAATCACAACGCGATCAGTTTCCAATTGTTTTCCGGTCCGACAGACAAGGCCGAAACGCTGACATGGTCTGATTTGCTGGGGCAGGTCAATCAGGCGGCGAACCTGTTCCGCTCGCTTGGCGTGGGCGAAAACGACGTCGTTGCCTACGTGTTGCCCAACTGTAATGAGACTTTGGTCACTATGATGGGTGGCGCGGTTGCAGGGATCGTGAATCCGATCAACCCACTGTTGGAGCCCGAACAGATCGCCGCGATCTTGCGGGAAACCGAAGCCAAGGTTGTGGTGACGCTGCGTTCCTTCCCAAAGACGGATGTGGCGCAAAAGGTGGAAGAGGCTGTGCGCCATGCACCGAAGGTGCATACGATCCTTGAGATTGACCTGAACCGCTATCTGACCCCTCCGAAATCATGGATCGTTCCGCTGCTGCGCCCCAAAATGGGCGACAAGGAAAAGCTGGCTCATGCGGATTACAAGAATTTCAACAAAGAGCTGGCGAAGCAGCCCAAGACGCTGACTTTTGCAGACAGCACCGAAGATCGCGTCGCATGCTATTTCCATACTGGTGGCACGACCGGTATGCCGAAAGTGGCGCAGCATAAATATTCGGGCCTCATCTATAACGGCTGGCTTGGGCATACGCTGCTGTTTGATGAAAATGACGTCATCATGTGCCCGCTGCCGATGTTCCACGTCTTCGCAGTACATGTGATCATGATGGCAGCGGTCTCATCTGGGGCGCATGTGATCTTCCCGACACCGCAAGGGTATCGCGGCGATGGTGTTTTCGATAATTTCTGGAAGCTTATCGAACGCTGGAAAGTCAGCTTTATCATCACCGTGCCCACAGCGATTTCTGCGAAAATGCAACGCCCGGTGGATGCAGATATCTCAAGTGTCAAAACTGCCTTTTCGGGGTCTGCACCTCTGCCGGTTGAACTGTTCCGCCGTTTCGAAGAAGCAACCGGTGTGACCATCGTCGAAGGCTATGGCCTGACTGAAGCGACCTGCCTGGTCTCGTGCAACCCGGTTGATGGTGAGAAAAAGATTGGGTCTATAGGCATCCCGTTCCCCTATACGGATGTCAAAATCCTGATGGACGGGCCGGATGGTCCCAAGGAATGCGCCGCTGACGAAATCGGAGAGATCTGCATCTCGAACCCTGGTGTCTTTCCGGGTCACACCTACACCGAGGTCGACAAGAACGAAAACCTGTATCACTTCGAAAAATACCTGCGCACAGGTGATCTGGGTCGTTTTGATGAAGACGGGTATCTTTGGATCACTGGGCGCGCGAAGGATTTGATCATTCGTGGCGGACACAACATTGATCCGGCTGAAATCGAAGAAGCCCTGTTGGGGCACGAGGCCGTGGCTTTTGCCGGAGCCATCGGCCAGCCCGATGCGCATTCAGGTGAATTGCCCTGTGCTTTTGTCGAACTGGTCGATGGCGCCTCGGTCACCGAAGAGGCATTGTTGGAGTTCTGTAAGGTCCACGTGCACGAACGTGCAGCGCAGCCCAAACATATGACCATCCTTCCGGAACTGCCGAAAACAGCGGTTGGCAAAGTGTTCAAGCCGGACCTGCGCAAAAACGCGATCACGCGTGTCTATAATGGTGCGTTGGAGGAGGCTGGGGTCGAAGCTCGGGTGGTTTCGGTCATTGATGACAAGAAACGCGGACTTGTTGCGCAGCTTGACGCGAACGGTTCATCCGAAGACGATGTCAGCAAGGTGCTGGGATCGTTCACCCGGCCGTGGGAGTGGGCTGCCTGACCGGGAGGTAACATGGATTATGAACGTCTGATCGATGAAGAAACATGGGCGTTCATAAGACGCACGGCAGAAAGCTATCCCGACAACGCGGTTGATCTGTCGATCGAGGAGCAACGCAAGGTCTATAACGCGATGTGTCAGACCTTTCGCCAACCGCGCCCGAATGGAGTTGAAACAGAAGACCGGTCCGCCAATGGCGTGCCGGTCCGCGTTTATACAGCGGGCGATCCGACCCGCGTAGTCATCTATTTTCATGGCGGCGGCTTTGTCGTCGGCGGGCTGGACAGCCATGATGATGTCTGCGCTGAAATCTGCGCCCAAACCGGGTATCGCGTTGTTTCAGTGGACTACCGGCTATGCCCAGAACACGTGCATCCTGCGCAGTTTCAGGACAGTGTGGCAGCGGTCGACTGGGCGGTTGCCGAATACGGCGTTCCGATTGTGTTGGCGGGTGACAGTGCCGGTGGGAATCTGGCTGCGGCGGTTGCCCATCATATGAGGGGCCAACCGGGTGACGTGTTGGGGCAGGTTCTGATCTATCCGGGTCTGGGCGGAGACAGCTCTGCTGGGTCTTACTTGGAGCATGCGCAGGCGCCGCTACTGACCCGCGATGAGATATTGTTCTATGAAAAGGTTCGATGCGGCGGGGCAGCGCCCGAAAGCGATCCGACCTTTGCACCGCTACACGATACCGATTTCTCGGGCCTGCCTCCAACTGTAGTGATCACCGCTGATTGCGATCCGTTACGCGATGATGGAGCTGTTTATTGTGAACAGATAACTCGGGCAGGCGGTCGGGCCTATTGGATCAACGAAGCGGGTCTGGTGCACGGCTATCTACGCGCCCGCAACAGCGTGAAACGCGCAGCTGATAGTTTCGAACGCATATCCGTGGCCATCGAAGCATTGGGGCAGGGCATTTGGGCCTATGGTTAGGCCCTGATCACTTCAGGAATGGTTCGCCCTTCATTGTGTCCGCAATCGGTGCGCCCATCCGGGTCAGGATTGTGGGGGCCAGTTGCAACTGGTCAATCACCGCTTCGGCCTGCGGGCCGTCGGCATCGCCGAAGTAATACAGGGCCGTTTCCTGCTGCAAAGCGCCCCGCCCACCGTGGTGGCCACGCTCGTCCTGTCCGTGATCGGCGGTTACGATGACCTCGTATCCCAACTGTCGCCAGCGGGGAATGAAAGGGGCCAGCATTTCATCGGCGACAAAACAGGTATGGTCCATTTCCTGACAATCGTGGAAAAACCGATGGCCCATACTGTCCAGGGTGCAGGTGTGAAGTATGCCGTAGTCCAGACCAAAGCGCAGGCACAGGTTGGTCAGGGTGGCAAACAGATCAACGTCCGAAGGCGTCATCTGGTTATCCTTGCCATAGCCCGTCATTGTGTGGAACCGGCCGTGGTTTATGGTTTTGCTATCCGGTTCGTCATATTCCACATCGCGGACATAATCGAACGGGTGCCGGTTGAAGAACTGGGACCAATAGCTATGCGTGACGGCCCCGGTGACACCGCCCGCCTCGCGCACTTGGCTGAATATATCCTTGTGGCTCAGGCGGAACACATTTCCGTTGCCGGTACATCCATGTTCCTGCGGTGTGACGCCCGTATGGATTGATGCATAGCAACTGGCCGAGATTGAGGGCAGCACAGCCCGCAGCTTCCAAACGCGCGCCTCACCGCTGTCCACCCAACCTTCGAGGTTGCCGAACAGGCGGCGGAAATTGCGCCAGGGGACGCCGTCCAGGATGATCAAAAGAAGTTTGCGGTCCATCAGCCTACCCATCTGATTTGGTGTTCTACCGACCCTAGCGGAATCACGGTTTCACGGCCGTTCATTCGCGCCCCAAATATCAAAATCCCGACACCTGCAACGGAGCAAGGTGCCGGGATTTGGAAACTTCATGGAACTGTTACTGTGTGTTCAGTTCCCGGCGCTCTCCATCTTGCGGTGGGCGACAACCTCTTCCAACCAGCCCAGATGCATCTCGGGGACCGAGCTGAGCAGCAGGTCCGTATAGTCATCGAAGGGCGGGCTCAGCACCTGGCTTTTGGGCCCGTAGCGCACAACGCGGCCCTGATACATCACTGCGATGCTATCGCTAATCGCGCGGACCGTCGCCAGATCGTGGGTGATGAACAGGTAAGCCACATCCTCGATCTTTTGCAGGTCCAGCAGCAGTTTGAGGATGCCGTCCGCGACCAGCGGATCAAGCGCCGAGGTGACCTCATCACAGATGATCATCTTGGGCTTTGCCGCCAGCGAGCGTGCGATACAGACACGTTGTTTCTGACCGCCCGACAGCTCAGCCGGGTAGCGGTCGATGAACTTCTCGCCCAACTCGATCTCATCCAGCAGTTCGACAACCCGCTTGCGCTTTTCTGCGCCGCGCATGTTGAAGTAGAACTCCAGCGGTCGACCAATGATGGTGCCGACGGTCTGGCGTGGGTTCATCGCGACATCCGCCATCTGGTAGATCATCTGCAACTCGCGCAGGTCCTCACGCGTACGGCCTTTCAGATCCGCAGACAGTTTGCGCCCGTTGAACGTGATCTCACCATCACGCGGTGGCAGCAGGCCGGTGATCACACGGGCAAGCGTAGACTTACCCGAGCCGGATTCACCCACAACCGCCAGTGTCTGCCCCGGATGAAGTTCGACATTGATGTTGTGCAGCACGTCGAAGTTCAGCCCCTTATAGCGCGCGGTGATCCCGTCGACGCTTAACACTGGTTCCGATGTTGGCTGTTTCTCTTCATGCTCGATGGACCGAACCGAGACCAGAGCCTTGGTATACTCCTCTTGCGGGTTGTTGATGATCTGATCGGTGTTGCCATATTCGACTGTATTGCCCATGCGCAGCACCATGATGTCGTCGCTCACCTGCGCCACGACAGCAAGGTCGTGCGTGATATAAAGCGCGGCAACACCGGTATCTGCGATGGCTTCTTTGATGGCCATCAGAACATCGATCTGAGTTGTCACGTCCAGCGCCGTGGTCGGCTCGTCAAACACCACCAGATCAGGTTCGGGGCACAACGCCAACGCGGTCATGCAGCGCTGCAGCTGACCACCCGAAACCTGGTGCGGATAGCGATCCCCGATGTTGTCCGGATCGGGCAGACCGAGCTTGGCAAACAGTTCGCGCGCACGGGCCTCGGCCTCTTTGCGGCTGAACTTCTTGTGCTCAACAGCCGCCTCTACAACCTGATCCATGATCTTCTTGGCGGGGTTAAAGGACGCGGCGGCAGACTGCGAGACATAGCTGACTTCGCCACCCCGCAGGTTGCGAATATCGCCAAGGGCGGACTTCATGATATCGCGCCCATTGACCCAGACTTCGCCGCCGGTGATCTTCACACCGCCCCGGCCATAGGCCATCGAGGCCAGACCGATGGTGGATTTACCGGCCCCGGATTCACCGATCAGCCCCAGCACTTTGCCGCGTTCGAGGTCAAAGCTGACCCCGTGCACGATTTCGATGTCATGGGGCTTTTCGCCCGGCGGATAGACGGTCGCGCCGATCTTGAGGTCGCGGACCTTGAGAAGGGTATCACTCATCCCCGGCCTCCTTTCAGCGATGTGGTGCGGTTCAGGACCCAGTCAGCCACCAGGTTGACCGAGATGGCCAATGTCGCAATGGCTACCGCAGGATAAAGCGCTGCGCCGATGCCATAGACGATGCCATCCTTGTTTTCCTTCACGATGCCACCCCAGTCCGCCAGCGGCGGCTGTACGCCCAGACCCAAGAAAGACAGGGTCGAGATGAACAGAACCATGAAGATGAACCGCAGGCCGAATTCAGCCACCAAGGGCGACAGTGCGTTGGGCAGGATTTCCCGGAAGATAACCCAGCCGCGGCCTTCGCCACGCAGTTTGGCAGCCTCGACATAGTCCATCACGTTGATGTCCACGGCGACAGATCGTGACAGGCGATAGGGGCGCGTGGCGTCCAACAGACCCATCACAAGGATCAGGATCGGTACAGTCACCGGAACGATTGCCAGTATAACCAGCGCCAGGATCAGTGTCGGAATCGACATGACCAGATCAACTGCTCGGCTTAGCACCTGATCGGCCCAACCGCCGAGAACAGCCGCCAAAAGGCCCAGAGAGGTGCCGGTGACGAAGCTGAGGATAGTGGCCGCCGCCGCGATAAAGATCGTGGTGCGCCCGCCATAGATCATGCGGGTCAGCAGATCGCGCCCGATATTGTCGGTGCCCAGCAGATGCTCGGCGCTGGACGGCTCCCACACATCGCCAACCACTTCGGCCATGCCGTAGGGGGCGATCAACGGGGCTGCGAAAGCGATGAAAAAGTACAATCCTGTAAAGAACAGACCGATCATTGCCGAAATAGGAATATTCTTCATCATTTCGGATGCCTCAGTCTTGGGTTGGCCAGGATCGAGACGATGTCAGCCACCATGTTCAGCCCGATATAGACGGCGGCAAAAACCACGCCGCAAGCCAGAACAACCGGTACGTCACGCTTGGTCACCGAATCCACCAGGTATTGACCCATGCCGGGATAGACGAACACCACCTCGACCACGACGACGCCGACGACCAGATAGGCCAGGTTCAGCATCACCACGTTGACGATGGGTGAGATTGCATTCGGGAACGCATGGCGCGCGATGACCTGAAAATTCGACAGGCCCTTCAGCTCGGCCGTCTCAATGTAAGCGGATTGCATGAGGTTCAAGATCGCCGCACGGGTCATGCGCATCATCTGCGCCAGCACGACCAGAGTCAGAACAAAAGCGGGCAATGCGATTGCGTTCAGTTTCTCTCCGAACGACATCGAGTCGTTGATCATGGCCAGAGACGAGAACCAACCCAGTTTCACGGAAACGAAGTAGATTACCACGTAGCCGATCAGGAACTCCGGGATCGAAACCGTTGTCAGCGTGATGGCAGAGATCAGCTTGTCCGGCCAGCGGTTGCGGTAACGCACGGCCAGCAAACCCAGAAAGATGGCAAGGGGAACAGAGACAACAGCGGCAGCACAGGCCAGAAACAGGGTGTTGCCCAACCGTTTACCAATGCTTTCAGCAATGTCGAGCTTGTTGGTCAGGGACTGACCCAGATCGCCCTGCACAATACCACCCAACCATTCGGCATAACGGGTCAAGGCCGGGCGGTTCAGGCCCATTTCTTCGCGCAGGTTCTCCAGCGCCTCTGGGGTTGCGGATTGTCCAAGGACCGCTTGTGCCGCGTCCCCAGGAAGAGCTTCGGTGAGGCCGAAAATCAGAGCCGATGCACCGAAGAGAAGCAGGAGTCCCAGCGCGAGGCGCTGGGAAACCAGTTTGATGATAGGATGCATGATCCGTGGCCCGAGTTACGCGAACCACATCTTGCGGGACATGTTGCCGTTCATCATCTCTTGGGTCGGGTCAGTTTCCCAACCGGCCAGATCATTGCTGACACCTTCAACAAAGTCGTTGAACATCGGGCAGATCAGGCCGCCTTCGTTGCGGACCATCTGGCCCATCTGGCTGTAGATGTCCTTGCGCTTGTCGTTGTCCAGCTCGGCACGTGCAGAGAACAGCAGCTCGTCGAAAGCGGGCACTTTAAAGCGCGTGTCGTTCCAGTCCGCACTCGACAGATAGGCTGTCGAATACATCTGATCCTGCACCGGACGACCACCCCAATACGAGGCGCAGAACGGCTGAACGTTCCAGACCTCGGACCAGTAGCCATCATTGGGTTCGCGCTTGATCTCTAGTGGGATGCCTGCCTGTGCGGCCGTTTGCTGGAACAGGGCTGCGGCGTCCACGGCACCCGGGAAGGCTCCATCAGCAACACGCAGGATGATGGGCGATCCATCATGGCCGGATTTCTGGTAATGCTCGGCGGCTTTTTCCAGGCTGAACTCACGCTGCGGGATCGAGCCGTCGAACAACGGATACGCGGCGTTGATCGGCATGTCATTCCCGATCGAGCCATAGCCACGCAGTACCTTGTCAACCAGTTCCTGACGGTTGATCGCATGCTTCAGCGCCAAGCGTAGTTCGTTTTCATCGAACGGTGCAGTGTCACAATGCATAATGAACACATAGTGGCCACGGCCAGCTGTCGAATGCACGGTCAGGTTGGGTGCGCGTCCCAGCAGATCGGCCACCTTGGGCTCGACACGGTTGATCGCGTGAACCTGACCGGATTGCAGCGCGGCAGTACGAGCAGTCGCGTCGTTGATGACGACGATTTCAACGCCGTCAAAATGTCCAAAATCAGAGTTCCAGTGGTTTGCGAATTTTTTGTAGGTATGACGAACGCCAGGCTCGTTGACCTCGACCTGATAAGGACCGGTGCCGATGCCAGCACCTGGATCTTCCATGCCACCATCGGGTTGGACGATCAGGTGATAGTCGGCCAACAGATAGGGCAGGTCAGCATTTGGCTCGTTCAGGGTAACTTGGAAGTTGTCGCCATCAGCCTTCATCGACTCGATGCCACGCATGATACCCAGCGCACCGGATTGCGAATCTTCGTTCGAATGGCGCTGCATGGTCTTCAGCACGTCTTCGCTGGTCATGGTCTTACCGTTGTGGAACTCAACGCCCTGACGCAGTTTGAAGGTCCAGACTTTCGCATCGGCGCTGCCTTCGACGCTCTCCGCTAGTCGTGGTTCGATGGTGCCATCCGTTGCAACTTCGACAAGCTGGTCGCCAAACTGCTTACCGTTCTGAAACGGAACCGAGCTTGCATAGGTGGCCGGATCGAGCGAGTTGGTGGATTCGCCGCCCTGAAGGCCGAATTTCAGAACGCCACCTTTCTTCGGGCTGGCGGCACGCGCAGCATCGGCGAACATCGTGCTGGCGACAGCGGCCGACACGCCCAGAGCGGCAGCTTTGCCCATGAACTCACGGCGCGTCAGTTTCCCCGCTGTGACCTGGCCTGCCATATGGGTTAGTTGTTCTTTCATCTGTAATCTCTCCCAGTTGAGTGAATATTGCCCTTCAAGGGCTTGTTATTGACGCATGAGTCAACGTTGGCGCATTTGGGCCAGCCCGGCAAGATTTAATATCTCACTTGGACGTGTGGCGCATGGCGCTGTGTTTCTTTGATTTTGGCCATTCGAACATGTAGCTGACGGTGCCGTGGGTAGCGATCAGACAAAGATGGCGAATGAAATCTGCTTGGTAGCATGAGAAACGCCAAATCAGTCGCGGATTGCGACAATCAGGTCCATTACATTGGTTCCGGTGGGTCCAGTCACCAACAGCGCATTGGCCTGTTCCAGATAAGTGCCGCTATCTGCTGCATTCAGGGCACCTTGGGCGCTATCTGTCCAGGTCGTTCCAGTCACAACACCGCCTGCCGCTTTGGTGGGACCATCTGTGCCATCTGTTCCGCCCACAACAACGGTAAGCCCTTCCAGACCAGCGATTTCTTTGGCCAACGCCAGCGCCAACGCCTGATTTCGACCGCCCCGACCGGGGGTGGGAGGCAGAACAACAGTGGGCTCACCGCCAAACACCATCGCACCGCTTTCCATGCCGCGCAGTTTCGATCCCACATCTGCCGCAACGGCCAGATAATCATCATGCAGGGCTTCTTCATTTGCCCATACCTGCAGGCCCGCTGTCTGTGCGGCCTTTGCAGCCGCCGCCCGGGCATGGGCGTTTGAGGCGACAATGCGGGCGGTTGCGTCGAACTCATAGGTCTGGGGCAAGGTGCCGATACCTGACCCGATCACATTCACATCGTCGCCGGGCACATCAGAAATCGCCAGCACTGTGGCTTTGGCGCCTTTGAAATGGGATAGCAGCCCGCCCCCTTTAACCCGCGACAACTTCCGCCGTTCGGCGTTCATCGCCACGATATCCAACCCTTTCGCCAGCAACTGGCGGTTCAATTCGGCAAGGTCTTCAAGCGATTTCCCCGGCACCAGATCTTCGGCCAGCGAAGACGCCCCCCCCGACACCAACAGCAATAGATGAGAGCCAGCTTCCATCGCCTCAACCGCTTCACGTAAGGCGCGGCCACCGTTCAGGCTGCGTTGATCCGGCACAGGATGCGAGGCTTCGATCACCTCGACACCTACGGGTAGATCGCGCCCATGATCATCTTTGGTGACGACAAGCGTCGGCACGTCCCAAAACTGATCCAATGCAGCACGCGCCATTGCAGCGGCGGGTTTTCCAACGGCGAGGATGCGATCGGGCTGCGCGACACCGGGCAAGGCTGTCTTGGTGGCTGTGAAACCATCAACCGCCGCAACGCCTGACTTCCAAAACTCGATTGCTTGTTCAGTGCGCGTCATCAGTTTTCCATCCAGATCGTAACCGGGCCGTCATTGACCAGTTCAACTGCCATATCTGCGCCGAATTGCCCGGTCTCGACGGCAATGCCGTGAGACGACAGGTATCGCGCGAAGGCAAGATACAGACGCTCACCATCTTCGGGAGGTGCGGCGTTGGCAAAGCCTGGGCGATTGCCGCGTGAGGTGTCTGCGGCCAGCGTGAACTGGCTAACCACTAAGGCGGACCCTCCGGTATCGAGGATCGAGCGGTTCATTTTGCCTGCCTCATCCTTGAATATACGCAGCTTGGCAATCTTTGCAGCCAGCTTTTCCGCATGCTCTTCGGTATCGCCCTGCATGGCGCAGGCCAAAACCATCAGCCCCGGACCAGATTGTCCGACAACTGCTCCATCAACCGAAACGCGGGCCTGTGAAATGCGTTGTAGAAGCGCACGCAATAGCTCTCTCCCCAGTATTCCCGGTGGGTTTAACCGCGCCAATCGACAATGTCACCCAACGCGGCACGATCTGTCCGAAACCTGTTGGCCGGGTGGTCCGGGTCGGAATACCCGAATGAGAGTGCACATAAGATCAGGCGATCCTCGGGGATATCAAAATATCGATGCAGAAACGGCCCATAAGCTGCAACTGCTGCCTGCGGAATGCTTGCAATGCCAAGCGCTTGGGCTGCCAGTGTGAAAGCAGTGACAAAGCCGCCGCAATCCATAGCGCCATAAGGGCCAAGCTCGGCCGGGCTGGACAGAATCGCGCAATGGGGTGCCCCAAACAGCGAATAGTTTTCCATCATTTGCTTTGCGGATCCTTCCCGGTCGCCACGCTCGACGCCGACCGCCTCATAAAGAGCCCAACCGCAGGCGCGGCGACGGTCCTTATAAGGGCCGGAATAGGAGGTCGGGAAGGGCAGGTCAGGGGCGGGCTGCCCGGTTGCAACCTCGTTTTGCAAGGCTTGTCGGAAGCGGTCTGTTTCCTCAGCTCGTGTGATCACCAATTGCCAGGGCTGCGCATTGCACCAGCTGGGCACGCGCACGGCGCTGGCAACGATCTGCTCTATCTGCTGCGTGGGAACCGGGTCCGGGCGAAAAGCCCGGCAGGAATGTCGCTGCTCGAGCAAATTATTCAAAGCAGACAATGTCATAAACGCGCTCTCCTTTGCAGAATTCCGGCTGAAGATGGCCGCAGCCCCGATCCTGCGCAAGGGGGGCTATTGCTGACCCGTCGCCACCAGATAGCCAACACCGGCCGCGACGATCAGGCCCAGCCCCACAGCAATCGCGATCTTGACCGTAGACCAAGGCCGTTCGCCCTGGACGCGCCCGGTGCGACCGTTGACGACAAAACGGTAGGTTTCACCCCGGTACTTATAGGCGGCCATCCAGACCGGAAGCAGGATATGCTTGAAGGTCACATCTCTGACATCGGTCTCAACCGAATGAATGCGCTGTCGGTCTCCACCAATGTCAAAGCGCACATCCCGCTCGATCACGCGGGACATATGATGGCGCGCTTCGGTATACCCATCACGCAACTCGACTGTGTAGGCCTCGGCCCGGAACCCGGCCAGGTATTCGGGCTGATACGGTTCCAGAGCGGGCAGATCCCAGGGCTCCAACGCATCTGTATAGCTTTTGGGTAAGGAATGAGAGGCCAGCACCAGAACATCGTCAAAGAACCGCGCAACCCGACCGGATTTGGGGGTCCAGCGGACCTTGGGCACCTGTTGCTGAACCCGTTTGCCATCGCGCATCACTGTGCGGGTTTCGTAATAGACCACCCCGCGCTCGCCGCGATAGCTGGATTTGGTATCCGCATCGAAGGTCCAGTAGGGCACATAAATACCCTGCATCTTGCGCCCTTTGCGTGCGTACTCCTGCAATCCATTCGGTGCAAACCACAGCTTGCCCAGCCAATCATTCATGGCTTTCTGGGCTGTACGTTCATCCAGCGCAAAAGGCAGCACGCCCTTTGGTTTGATATGGCGGTTCACCCCGGTATCTGTCACTACGGGTGTCGCGCAGAACGGGCATTCAGCGGCGTGAGTGTTTGGGTCAAACTCGACCTGAGCGGCGCAGTTGGAACAGGTCAGAACCCGCGTTTCTTCGATCTCACTGTCGGGCAGCCGATCCGCAAGCGCGGCATCAAAATCCAGCTCGCGTAGGCTTGCACCGCCCCACGGCCCCGAGCCAATTGGCTCGGAATGACCGCAATGATCACAGGTTAGCGTGCCATCACCCGGACTGAACCGATAATCCGCGCCGCATTGGGCGCAGGGGAAACGGTGTTCTTCGGTCATCGTGCGGCTTAGGCTCCGGGCGGAGGAGGCGGCAAGATGGTAAACAACTGCGCCAGTTCCTGCACGTCCCCGGCCTTTTTCCAGCCATCCTGACCGGCTGTCCAGACATGGGTGTCGCGCGTTAGCTCTCCTTCAGCGGCCATGCGGCCCATCTTGGCCTTGGAAAACGGCCCGGTTGTTTGACCGTCTACTGCGATATGCCACACATGCTCAACCGGGGGCGGGGGAGGCGGTGCCATCTGTGCAGCCGGTTGTGGGGCAGCGGGGGCGGAAGATCCCCACGGGCCGCTCGGTTGGCCCGCTGCCATGTTCGCCATTTGATTGGCCATCGCCATGCCCATTCCCATGCCAAGGCCCGCACCCATGCCGCCACCCTGACCGGGATTATTGGCCGCTGCCGTCATAGCCTCAGCTGCTGAATACTGGGTGAACTTGCCCAGATCACCCGCCAGTCCCATCGAGGTGCGCTTGTCCAAAGCGGCCTCGACGGCGGGTGGCAATGAGATGTTCTCGATGTAGAACTCGGGCATTTCCAACCCGTAGCTATCCAACACGGGCGACACCTCAGCCGCGATCAGCTTGCCCAGGTCGGCGGTATTGGCCGCCATATCCAGAACCGGGATGCCCGATCCCGCGATCACGCGGCTAAATTCCTGCACGATGATGTTGCGGATCTGAAAGCTGATCTCGTCCATGGTGAATTCACCATCGGTACCGACGATCTCGACCAGAAATTTGGCCGGGTCCTTCACCCGCACGGTATAGGTGCCATAGGCCCGGATCCGCGTCGGGCCGAACTCCGGATCGCGCAGCATGATCGGGTTCTTCGTGCCCCATTTCAGGTCGTTGAACCGGGTGGTGTTGACGAAATAGACCTCGGATTTGAATGGCGACTGAAAGCCGTGATCCCAATGCTGAAGCGTCGTCAGGATTGGCATGTTGTTGGTCTCAAGCATGTAAAGACCCGGCGTGAACACATCCGCCAATTGCCCCTCGTGCACAAACACTGCGGCTTGCCCTTCGCGCACGGTCAGCTTGGCACCGTACTTAATCTCGTGCCCCTCACGCTCGAACCGCCAGACCATGGTATCGCGGGTGTCATCCACCCAATGGATGACATCAATGAACTCTCCGGTCAAAAAATCGAAAATTCCCATTTGGGGTCTCCTGTCTTTAGGGGTCAGAGCGGCTGACCCATCAGTTCACGCGCAATGATCCGCACCACGGGGCGGGCCTGATCGACCGATACACCGGGCTTGAGGCGCGGATCGTAAAGCATTTGCAGCAGTTTCTCATCATGACTTGTCAGCAGTGCGAACTCGTCATCGTCGTTAAAGATGGACGGGCGCGCGGCGGGGCTGTCATTGGACAGGCCCAGACCTTGCGCAATCTCTTCATGGATACAACTGAGCCGCACCAAGTCGGGCAGCTCGGACCGTATCAGGGTGACCGCTCGCACATATTTGTTAGGCGATGAGGTATTCGCCGAGGCGAACACAAAACAATCGAAATTCGAACGAGGGTTGGCCACCAGGTCAAGCGAGGCTTGGCTTATGTTTGGAATCAACTGCCTGAGGCGGGATACCACATAGGCGCTGTCATCCTTGCCTGCGAAGAATACGTGGAAATTGGGCTTGCGGGTGACGATCGAAATCGAATGCCCGGTGAGCCGCGCCAGTCGCGCCGCATAAGATTGCACATCTGCGGCATCTTTCTGGCGTGTGGCTGGCAGTATCGATGGTCCAAACTCGGTTTGAACGCGAACGGGGCCAACCCAACGACTGAGCTGCCCGTCAGTCTGGCGCGATCCGATTGAAATACTGTGGTTCGGGTATTCACTATAGAATGCAATCGTCTCGAAGTTACGTTCCAGATCGCTCGCATCATACGGCGTATCCGGGCCGCCCCCGTCAGTTCGTAATAAACCGCGTGCCAACAAGTCGCGCTCGATACGTTGATAGAAACGCGCCAGATCCTGACTGGCGGCAGACGGCGGCACATAGGCATTGGCCGCTGGCGGCGGGAGCACTGGGCGCGGTTCCGGCGCGGCAGACGGCGTCAGGACCTCTTCACAGCCGACCAGTGTCAGCAGCGCAGCGACCCCGAGGCCCAGCTTTGTATGGGTCAAAGGCCGCACCCCTGCCTGCCTTATCCTGGAACGGCCGTTCCGGCGTTGTCGCCAGTTCCATCACGCCGGGCTTTAGCTGCAGCAAGCGTGTCGCGCAGTTCGGTTTCCATCTTCTTGAGCTCTTCCTCGGCTGCCGCGCGCTTTGCTTTGCCCTCATCGGCAATGGCAAGGCTTTCATTAATCGTTCCGATTAGATCGGCGTTGGCCTGTTTGACGGCCTCGATATCAAAGACACCACGCTCCATCTCTTCGCGGATCATCTTGTTGCTTTCGCGCAAATTGGCGGCGTTTGCGGTCAGAAGTTCGTTGGTCAGATCATTGGCATCCCGCACAGCAGCCGCAGCTTCGGCGCTGCGCTGAATGGTGACGGCCTGTGCCAGCTGGGTTTCCCACAGAGGCACGGTGTTCACCAGGGTCGAGTTGATCTTGGTGACCAGCGATTTGTCGTTCTCCTGAACCAATCGGATTGATGGCAGCGACTGCATTGTCACCTGACGGGTCAGTTTCAAGTCATGTACCCGGCGTTCAAGATCGTCACGCGCGGCGCGCAGATCACGAAGTTCCTGCGCCTTCATCACCTGTTCTTCCTCAGGCGCGGCCTGAACCTCGACTTCCTTTTCGGGAATGTCATGACTGTCGAGCTCGGTCAGCTTCTCTTCGCCCGCTGCAATATAAAGCGCCAACTCGTCATAGAAACTCAGCGTCTTTTCATACAGCAGGTCCAGTGATTTGATGTCTTTGAGCAGCGTATGTTCGTGGCTCAGCAGATTGTCCGTGATGCGGTCGATCTGGCTTTGAACCTCTTCGTATTGCGCGGTGAACTTGGCAAAAGGCGCGGCCTTGCCCAGCAGTTTTTCCCACCAACTGCGTTCGCGTCGAACATCCAGTTCGCTGACTGAGAACCCACGGATCGTGGTCACAATATTGCGCAGGCTATCCCCGGCGGGGCCCACATCCTTGTTGCGCACATCGGCCAGCATGGCCTGGCTGATTTCCTGCAACTCGGCCTGAGCAGAAGATCCGAAAGACACGATCGAGTTGGTGTCATCCATGTCGATTTCGCCCATGCGTTTGCGAATCTCAGCCCCGACTGGTTCGTCGGCTTCTTCCAGCGAGACAAGCTCGGTCGTTGGTTCGGGCAGGGCGACGGCAGTGACTTCCTGCACCAGGGTTTCGGCTTCGACCGCCTTGTTCTTGATCTCATCGGACATGGGGATGTTCCTCGCTTACTGTGTGGCCGGTCAGTCCAACCGGACGCCTTCGCGCTGCAGCCTGTCGCGCAACACGTCAATTTCGACCGTCAGATCACTGCGGTCATCCAATAGCATTTTGCGCGTGCGCGCGGCGAAATTCTGTTCCAGATCATCCAGAAGAGCCGAATAGTCAGCCAGGGCCTGACCATCCCGGGTGCGGGCATAAACATCGGCGAACTTAATGGTCGCATCGCGTGCACCTTGCAAATACACAGTCAGATATTTTCGCGCTCCAGCCAGATCGCGCGGGTCTTCTTCGACCGTGCGAAACAGATCGCGGGCTGTGTCCTGAAACCGTTCAACCCGCGCTTCGATCCGGCGATCACCGGCGCGTTTGATCGCATCGGTCATCTGGGTCAGATGCTTTTCGGCATCATCAACCACGCGGGCCACGCGATCTTGCTGAAATGTGTCGATGCCTTCCATGCCTTTGTGCTTCAGCGGATCAAAGCCAAAGGAGACCGAATGCAATACAGTGGCCGCTGTGCCGAACAACACTGGCGCCAACAGGCTGGCATGGCCAACGGCCTGGGCATCCAGATACTCGCTCCGATAAGCGGCCAGCGCGGTGCCGAGACCGGTCAGTATGCTGGCAAAGATCTTGCGCGGAAAGGCCGGCCGGCGGGCGGTTTTGCGTGCGTTGTAGGCAGCTTCGGCTCGCAACCCCTCACGTAGCAAGAACGCCGCAGCGGTCAGCAGGCCAGCGGCCACAAGGCCCATGGTCATGCCAATTGCGCCATCATTCAACGACAAAAAGACCAACGGGATCGCTGGAATGAACAGGACGTTGGCCCGTGCACCAGCAGGCTCAACCCGCGCCCCATCAAATTGGCCGCGCGGCGGTGGTCCATCTGGTTCAGACCCGCCCTGCGGGCTGTATTTGCCGCCAAACCGTTTGGCCATGGCTACAGCCCTCCCAGCAGCCCGGTGCAGACGCCGAACAACAGCACCAGCAGGGCCGCATAGGCCAGTTTTTGCACTCCGCTCCCGGACATTCAGCCCCCCAAATCGCAGCGTTCCCAGAAAATCTAGGGGATACGCAGGCTTGGCGCTAGGGGGAAGGTTGCTAAACCCGCATCACTTGCGGGGTTTCTTGCCGATTGCAGGCCGTTTGCGTTGCGGGCGAGCGGCGCGTTTGGCGGTGCCCTCGGGTTTGGCTCCCCCATCCAGCCCCAGTTGATCGCGCATAACACGGCGGCGGACTTCTTCTACCTGGCCGGGTTTCAGGTCACCCAGCTGAAAGGGGCCATAAGAGACGCGGAGCAGACGGTTTACGGTGAAACCGACATCTTCTATCGCGCGGCGAATCTCTCGGTTCTTGCCTTCGCGCAGACCGATTGTCAGCCAGGCATTTGCGCCTTGCTGGCGATCCAGTGAGACGGTCATAGGCTGGAACCGCTCTCCGTCGATCACCAGCCCTTTGCGCAGGGGGGCGAAATCCTCTTCCTTGGGGCGCCCGTTGACCCGCACGCGGTATTTGCGCAGCCACCCGGTTGAGGGCAGTTCCAGTTTGCGCTTGATGCCGCCGTCATTGGTTAGCAACAGCAACCCTTCCGAGTTCAAGTCCAGCCGGCCCACGGACATCACACGCGGCATATCCTCGGGCAATTCGTCGAAAATCGTCGCGCGGCCTTTTTCGTCCTTCGTCGTTGTCACCAGTCCGGTCGGCTTGTGATAGAGCCACAGGCGCGAGGGTTCGGGTTCAGAAACCGGTTTGCCGTCGACGGTGATCTTGTCTTTGCCGGTCACGTTCAGGGCGGGGCTGTCGATCACCTTGCCGTTCACCGTGACGCGGCCTGCTTCGATCATACGTTCAGCCTCACGCCGCGAGGCGACGCCTGCACGGGCCAGCACTTTGGCGATCCGGTCGCCGGGAGGGGGGGTATTGTTCATGGTCCCGGCCATACCTCATCGCGCCCGCTTGCGAAAGGCAGGTTTCTGAGGCAGTCAGAGGCATGGCGTTCAAATCACATATGGACAAGGCGCTGGCCGAGGCGCGCGCAGCCGCCGAACGGGGTGAAGTTCCCGTTGGTGCCGTTATCGTCACTCCCGATGGTCGCGTCGCGGCGTCCGCAGGGAACCGGACGCGCGAATTGAACGACCCGACGGCCCATGCCGAAATACTGGCCTTGCGCGCCGCCTGCGCCGAAGCTGGCTCAGAAAGGCTGCCTGGGCATGACCTTTATGTCACGCTGGAACCTTGCGCGATGTGCGCTGCAGCGATGGCCGCGGCCCGTATCCGGCGCATTTACTATGGCGCGTCCGATCCGAAATCGGGTGGTGTTGCCCATGGTGCGCGGGTGTTTTCGCACCCGCAGGCGCATCATCAGCCCGAAATCTATGACGGTATCGCCGCAGAGGAATCCGCCGAATTGCTGAGAAGTTTTTTCGCGGCGCAACGCGCTTAAGGCTTCACCACAATCTCGCGTGGGATATCGGCCAGTGGTTGCCCGCCATTGGGGGTCACGACAAAGCTTTCGGTAATCGCCAAACCCCAATCCGGTGTCCACAGACCTGGCATCAAATGAAACGTCATGTTTTCCTGCAGTTCCGTTGTGTCGCCGGGCCTCAGGCTCATGGTGCGTTCTCCCCAGTCGGGTGGATAGCTGAGCCCGATCGGATATCCAGTGCGGTTGCGCTTCTCATATCCGGCACGGGCAAAGCTGTCATAAACGCAGGCGGCGATTTCCTCGCATGTGGTGCCGGGGCGGGCGGCTGCCAAAGTTGCCTCAATCGCGGCCAGAACTGCTGCTTCAGCCCGGCGGATATCGTCTGGTGGGTTACCCAGGAACAGACTGCGGCTGGCTGGACAGTGATAGCGGCGATAGCAGCCCGAGATTTCGAAATAGGTTGCCTCGCCACGTGCCAAAGGCCTGTCGTTCCAAGTGATATGCGAGGCCGAGGCTTCGCGGCCCGACGGCGCAATTGGCACAATCGCAGGGTAGTCCCCAGCCAAGCCGGGAAGTCCGACAATGCCTGCCGCTTGCACTTCGGCAACCAGTTGGTTTTTGGGAAGACCTTCACGAAATGTCGCACGCAATACTTCGTGCATATGCGCCGTCAACTGACCCGCCTTGCGCATCATCGCGATCTCGGCCTCGCTTTTGACCGCACGCTGCCAGTTCACAAGGCCGGTGGCGTCGATCAATTCGCCAAAGGCGCGTTCAAGAACCTGGTGGCTGGCGGCCGAGTAGTAATAGTTGTCCATCTCGACACCCAGCCCAGTGTTCCAACCTCGATCGCGCAGCGTAGTGACCAGCGCGTCGACGGGGTGGTGATCAGGGTGCTGAACATGTTCTTCGGGCCAGTCCAACAGGTCTGACGGGTCCAGCCATGTGGTCTGGGCTGCGCCCGCTTTGTCCTGCGTGCGCCCCCACCAAAGGGGCGCGCCTTTCGCAGGCAGGATCACCATTTGGGGAACATAGAAGCTCCACCCGTCATAGCCCGTCAGCCAGGCCATGTTGGATGGATCCGTGATCAGCAAGGTCTCAACCCCGCACTGCGCCATAGCTGCGCGGGTCTTGGCCAAACGGTGCGCGTATTCCTGCGTGCTGAAATCCGAGGCCGGCATCAGAGGGAGATTGCTTTCATAACCTCGGGTTCTATCACATCAACCCCCGGCAACCCGTCGACAAGCGCCTGGGCGGATTGTTCTAGGATCGGGAAGGTCTTGTAGTGGCAGGGGATCACCGTCTTGAAGTTGAAATACCGCTTGGCGGCATAGGCTGTCGCCTTCATATCCATGGTGAAATGGCCACCTGCCGAAAGGATGCCGATATCGGGTTTGTAATAATCCCCCATCCAGTCCATGTCGGCCATGATGTCCGTATCGCCCGACACATAAAGCATGCGCCCCTCGGTGGCGATCATATAACCGACCTCGCTGCCGCCAGTCCGCAGCCCGTCAGGTGTGGAGAATGTCGAACTGTGCGAGGCGGGAATCATTGTGACCTTGACGCCGTTCAGGTTGACGGTTCCGCCTTTGTTGAAACCGATGGTTTCGATCTCTTCGGCCTCGGCCCAATAGCCCATCAGATCGTACTGACCCACAACCGGTACCTTCAGGTGCTTGGCCAAAGGCAGCACATCGACCACGTGGTCGAAATGCGTATGAGTCAGCAAGATATGCGTTGCCCCGTCCAATGCGGCGTCATGCTGGTCTTCAGGCAGAACCGGGTTACCCGTCAGCCAGGGATCAATCAACAGCACTTGACCGCCGGTCTCGATGCGGAAACTGCCATGTCCCAACCAAATGATGTTCATACTGAAATCCTCCGATGATGCCTCTTGGCACCAGCCTAGCATCCGCTATGTAAAATTCTATGGATTGGATGCAGGAAATCGACAGCTATTGTGAAAGACTGTCAGCCGCCTATTGGGCCGAGCCGATCAATGCGGTCACCAATGCCGCCTTTCTGATCTCGGCCTTTATCATGTGGCGGCGGGTGCGCGGGCAAGACATGCCTCTTGCGATAGCGCTGGTTCTGGTGCTTGGGATCATCGGTGTGGGCAGCTATTTGTTTCATACCCATGCACAGGTCTGGGCGGCCGTTGCCGATGTCACGCCGATCTTGCTGTTCATCTTGATCTACATCTTTGCCGTAAACAAAAATATCTGGCGTATGCCATGGGGATATGCGCTGGGCGGGACCATTCTGTTTGTTCCCTACGCAGCGGCGACGATCCCTTTGTTCCAGTGGGTGCCTGGCCTTGGCAGCTCGGCCGCTTATGCACCAGTGCCCTTGTTGATCCTGATCTACGCGTATCTGCTGCGCGACCGGCAACCGCAGTTTGCCAGGGATATGACGATTGGCGCGTTCATTCTGATCCTGTCAATCACGTTCCGTTCTTTGGATCAGCCGATCTGTTCGCAGTTTCCGACAGGCACGCATTTCATGTGGCATATCCTGAATGCCACGATGCTCGGTTGGATGATTGAGGCTTATCGCAGGGCTTTGATCCGCATGCGGGCGGGCGCCGTCAAGTATCCTGCGCTTTGATAACGGCTGCAACGCGCTGACCGATGATCCGGCTGGATTTACGCGATGGATGAATCAGGTCAAACGAGAAATATGAGGCATCGCCGGGCTTCGCCACGTCCTGAGATGAGACGAAGGTAATCCCCTCATCCTGCTGTGCCAGTTTGGCAATGCGGGCCTCAAACTCATCCCCTTCGGCTTTGCAATGTTCGATCGGCGTGATCAGATTGGGACTGCGCAAGTAACCGACATAAATCACGCGGGTGCCGGTTGCCCGAATCTGGCGCAGGAACTGCGGTATTTGACCATGCTGACCATCAGCCGAGATCATATTGTCCAGAACGGCATCGCAGCGTGTGCATCCGCAACCCAGCATCAGATCGTTACCGCCGCCGTTTACAATGGCCCAGGACCAGTCCCCTTTGATATATTGTGCTTGAACCCCAGATTCAGGTGCGCCATCCGGGTCAAATTTCGTTTGCAGCCAAGCTGCAGACACCGTGCGGTCAACGACCGGTGCACCAATCGTTTCTTCGATAACATCGGGGATTGATGAACCCGAGGGCGAGTTCCACGCCATCAGCGAATCGCCGATCGCAATGACTTTTGCATCCGGTTTGCTGGCAGGCATTTCCTGACATCCGACCAAGGCAAATAGAATGCCGACGACAAGACACAGATTTCTGGACATCTTTGACCCGGAAATTGGAGTTAAGAAGCGCCCATATGGGCTGAATATGGTTCATGCAAAGCTAACCTGGCGTTGGTTAACGCACGATTAATGAACCTGGTTCAGCGCATCCGCTGTGTCAGCCATGAAAGGCGGCAGCCAGGTGCTCCGGCAGGTCAAATTCAACTAAAACCCGTGCGCGCCCTTCGGGTGACATTTTGCGTGCGGTCTTTTCGACAATGCTCTGGATTTTTTCCGGGGAATGCTTGCCTGCGAATGGCTGGAAATACCATTTTAGAAAGACAAAGCAGATCACATCTTCCAGTGCCTGAACCTCGGCGTCGCGTTTGATGCCCTGCTTGCGCAACATGCGGCCTGCGGCGTCGATCTCCGGTTCGCTGTACCCACCTTCGGTCATCAAGGACATTACGGTATTTGCATGATGTACACCCTGCGCCTTGCGCCAAGCCAGATATCCGGCGCGACCCTCGGGATACTCGCTCCGCGCCAGTTTCCAGCGTTCGATATGCTGTCCGCGCGCTGCAATCTGAAGTGTATCCGAGGCATTGGGATACAGCCGGTCCATCTCTGCGCTCATGCGTTTGCCATACAGCAAAGCTTCAGGCTGTCCATCATCAACATTGGGATCATGTGCATTGGCCGCGTCAATGGCATCCAGGACTGCTTGTTTGCGCGCGCTCATGTTTTACTCCGTTGGCTTTTGCGGATCTTGGCAATCCGCACAATCTTGATAAGCCACCGTAGCGAGATGCCACAACATGTGCAGCACCCAATTCTGACATGGCCGGGTCAGATGAGGGGGAATCTGACCCGGCAGAGGGGCAGGTGATCTGCTTACTTGCCCGGTTTGACCTGATCTTGCGTGACGGGCTCGGTGATCGGGGTGGGGAAGGTCAGATCACGGGTCAGGTTCAGTGAACTGATGCCCATCGCCATGGCCGGTGCGGCCAGAAGAGAGGCGGACAACGTAACGGCAGTGATGAGGCTTTTCATGTTCTGTCTCCAGGTTTGTGTCGTTTCACAATAGATGAAATGAACAGTTCGGTTTAGTTTTTCAAGATTTGAAGTGAACTAATTGGTTTACTTTTGTGCATACCGGCTATTCACCAGCGAATGGGTGGTGAAATCCGGCACGATAACTTGTCCCTTGTCGGGGCCTACTGGCCTTGCGACTGCGGCAACAGACAGGTAAATGCCCCCTAACGCATATGAGGTTTTCCGATGTCGATTGACCAAAGCACCGCCGCCAAGGTGGCCAAACTGGCCCGTATCAAGGTCGAGGATGACGCGCTGCCGGCGCTGGCATCCGAGTTCAACACCATCCTTGGGTTCATCGAGCAACTGAACGAAGTGGATGTCGATGGGGTCGAGCCGATGGTCTCGGTCGAACCGATGCGCCTGAAGCGTCGTGAAGATGTGGTCACAGACGGAAACCAGCAGGACAAGGTTCTGGCCAATGCACCCGACGCGCGCGAAGGCTTTTTCGCAGTCCCCAAAGTGGTGGAGTAAGACATGAGCGATCTGAACAAACTGGGCCTGGCCGAGGCCCGCGATGCGCTGCGCAAGGGTGATGTGACCTCGGTTGAACTGACCGAGTCCTGCCTAAAGGCCATTGATGACGCGGACGCTCTGAACGCTTTTGTGCACAAAACGCCCGAAATCGCGCTGGAGCGTGCCATGGCAGCGGATGAGCGGATCAAGGGCGGCGATGCGCCCTCGATGTGCGGTCTGCCGATCGGCATCAAGGATCTGTTCTGCACCAAGGGCGTGCCCTCGCAAGCGGCCTCGAAAATTTTGGACGGGTTCAAGCCCGAATACGAATCCACCGTTTCTCAGCAACTGGCTGATGCCGGAGCCGTGATGCTGGGCAAGCTGAACATGGACGAATTCGCAATGGGCTCGTCCAACGAAACTTCTGTCTACGGCAATGCGGTCAGCCCGTGGCGTCGCGGCAATGACGACGCGCAGCTGACACCGGGCGGCTCGTCTGGTGGCTCGGCCTCGGCTGTGTCGGCTGATCTGTGTCTGGCGGCAACCGGCACCGATACCGGCGGCTCGATCCGCCAGCCTGCGGCCTTTACAGGCATCACCGGCATCAAGCCGACCTATGGCCGTTGCTCGCGCTGGGGCATCGTGGCCTTTGCCTCTTCGTTGGATCAGGCTGGTCCGATGACCAAGAACGTGCGCGACGCGGCGATCATGCTGGAAACCATGTGCGGCCATGACCCGAAGGATTCCACCAGCACCGAACTGGCCGTTCCGAATTTCGAAGCGATGCTGACCGGTGACATCAAGGGCAAGAAAATCGGTATCCCGAAAGAATACCGCATGGACGGTATGCCTGCCGAGATCGAAAAACTCTGGGCCGATGGTGCCGCCATGCTGAAAGACGCAGGGGCCGAGATCGTCGATATCTCGCTGCCGCACACGAAATACGCGCTGCCCGCTTACTACGTGATCGCGCCTGCCGAGGCATCCTCGAACCTCGCCCGCTATGACGGTGTCCGCTACGGGCGCCGCGCGGCGCTGGCGCAGGGCGATGGCATCACCGAGATGTACGAGAAAACCCGCGCCGAAGGCTTTGGCCACGAAGTTCAGCGCCGCGTGATGATCGGGACCTACGTGCTGTCGGCAGGCTTCTACGACGCGTATTACAACCGCGCCCGCAAAGTTCGCACATTGATCAAGAAAGACTTCGAGGATGTCTTCGCCGCAGGCATCGACGCGATCCTAACTCCGGCCACCCCGTCCGCCTCCTTCGGTTTGGGCGAAATGACAGAGGCCGATCCTGTTCAAATGTACTTGAACGACGTCTTTACTGTGACCGTGAACCTTGCCGGTCTGCCGGGCATCTCAGTACCCGCAGGCCTCGACAAACAAGGGCTTCCGCTGGGTCTGCAACTGATCGGACGGCCTTGGGATGAAGGCGACCTGCTCAACACCGCCTATGCGTTGGAAAACGCCGCCGGGTTTGTGGCAAAGCCAGCAAAATGGTGGTAAGTCTCAGGCTGCCTGATCACGAGTAACGGAGCGGTTGAATGCGTGTTTTTGCTTTGGTTCCTGTCATCGCCCTTGTCGCGGCCTGTGATACAGTCGCGCCGGTGCAGGGAACGGGATTTAATACGCCAAGCTATCAGGCCCAACGTGAGGCACAATTGGCCGGGCAAGGGACCGTCGACAACCCATTGCTGGCACCAGTCGATGTCTCGCAACAGCCCTTGGGCGCACCAGGTTCTGCCTTGCCGCAATCACTCGCCACTGGTGAGAATGCGGATATCGCCAACCAGGCTGCTGCTGCGCTGGCCAGCACCTCGGGCCAGACTGTTCAAACTGGTCCAGCGCCCAGCAATCCGGCGATTTCTGACGAACAGGATTTCGCGGCTGTCTCGGGCCGTCGCAGCATCGAATCTGACGCGGCACGGATTGAACAAAATCGCGAAACCTACGAGGTTGTCGCCCCAACCGCCGTCCCCGAACGTGGCGCAGATGGCCAACCCAATATCGTGCAATATGCGCTCAGCACCACAAACCCTGTTGGAACCCAGCTGTACAGCCGGGCTGGCTTTAACCTTCAAGCCAAGGCACAACGCAATTGCGCTCGGTTCCCATCGGCGGATCAGGCGCAGATCGAATTCCTGACCAGCGGTGGCCCTCAGCGCGACCGCAAGGGGCTGGACCCGGATGGGGATGGCTTTGCCTGTAACTGGGATCCCAGCCCGTTCCGCAGTGCTGTCAGCAACTGATCACCCCTCAGCCATCTGGCATCCGTCGCCCAATTTCGGCGCGCGACGGGATGGGCTTAGTCCTCAGCTAATTGTCCTGCACTATACCGCGATGGGTAGCGCAGAAGCGGCGCTGGATCGGCTTTGCGACCCACAGGCTGAGGTCTCGGCACACTACCTGATCGGCAATGATGGTACGCTTTGGCAAATGGTGCGCGAAGAAGACCGTGCCTGGCATGCCGGGGTAGGGGAGTGGCGCGGGCGACGTGACACCAATTCGCGATCTATCGGGATCGAATTGGACAATACGGGGCAGGTTCCGTTTTCGGAACTGCAAATGTCTGTTCTGGAAAACCTGCTGTTGGATGTTCAAGACCGTTTGGGGATCAAACCATGGAATGTAATCGGGCATTCGGACATGGCACCCCAGCGAAAATTTGATCCCGGACCCAAGTTTGATTGGGACCGCCTTGCGCGTGGCAGACTGGCTGTTGGGCCAACGCTTCTCAAGGGAATTTGTCTCGATGAAATGCCGCCAGATGAAAATCACTTTGCGTTCACTGCGATGAGAGCGGGATATCCAGAAGCCCCGACCGAAGATCTACTGAAAGCCTTCAGAAGTCGGTTTTTTCCGACGCGAAGCGGTCCGCTGTCCAAAAAGGACATGGGAGATATCGAAAGGTTGGCAGGGTTGATGGAACGACTTGACGGTATCCGAGCGGACGTTTAGTCGGGCTTTTGCGCGGAGGGCCGGATGGCTGCTGGGGTCGCAAGACCCGAGAGGAAAGTCCGGACTCCACAAGGCAACGGTGCCGGGTAACGCCCGGGCGGGGCAACCCGACGGAAAGCGCCACAGAAATCAGACCGCCTGCGGCTTTGGTCAAAGGTAAGGGTGAAACGGTGGGGTAAGAGCCCACCGCGCCCCTGGCAACAGGGGCGGCACGGCAAGCCCCACCGGGAGCAATGCCAAATAGGGTCCCCGCGCGGGCCGGTCGGCGCAAGCCGATACCGCCGCTAAGCACGTCTTGGCCCAGAGGGACCGGGTTGGCAGCTTGAGCCGCGCAGCAATGCGCGGCCTAGAGGAATGGTCATCGAAGGGGGCAACCCCGGAACAAGATCCGGCTTACAGGCCCTCCGCGCGTATCTCAAATCACCCGACCGCTAAGTGGCAATCCGCCCACGGCCACACAGCCAGTATTCTAAGAACCCGTCTGCTGTTACCCTGACGTACATGGATTTTGTGAACCGGGGAGGAGCGGTATGAGTTTCCTAAAAACACTGGCATCCGTTGCGGTTGGTTTTGCGGCGGCAAAGGGCATGGAAAAGTACAAGGAAATGGGCGGCATGGCCGGCTTGCAAAACATGATGCAAGGCACAGGCGGTGGTTTTGGCATGGACCAGCTTGGGAAAATGGCCGAGCAGTTTGGCATGCCGGGCGGCGCATCTGGATTGCAGGACATGATCGGCAAGATGGGGCTGGGCGGCGGGGCAGCCGGGGCTGCGGGTTTGGGCGGTTTGCTCAACGCGATGCAGGGTGCAGCTAAAACCAGCGGCCAGCAAACTGCCAATATGATGGAAACAGTGCTCAGCGGCACGCCAGCCGGGGCCGCGATGGAGGAGCAGGCCAAACTCATGCTGCGTGCCATGATCCAGGCCGCCAAGGCGGATGGAGAGCTGGACGAACAGGAAAAGCAGACAATCGTTGGCGAATTGGGTGACGACATAAGTGATGAGGAACGCGCCTTTGTCCTCGATCAGATGGAGGCGCCGATTGATGTCATGGGACTCGCTGCTGATGTGGGGGCTCCCCTCAAGGCACAGATCTACGCAACCTCTTTGGCCGCGATTCGATTGGATAACGAACGTGAGGCATCCTACCTGCTTCAACTGGCAACCGCTCTGGGCCTGTCAGATGCCGACCGGGATCAGATTCACACCTATATGGGCGCACCGACATTGCCTCGTTAGGTCAGCAACAAAACCTGCGCATTGTAGGTGTGATTGGCCTTGACATGGGCGGTGCACAGCGTAAAAGCGCACGCTCATAGGAATTCAACCGAAGGGCCCTGCCTTTTCGGACGCAGGAGATAACCATGGCGAAGCCGACGACAATCAAGATCCGTCTGAACTCGACCGCGGGCACGGGCCACTTCTACGTGACCAAGAAAAACGCGCGCACCATGACCGAGAAAATGACCGTTCGCAAATACGACCCGGTCGCTCGCAAGCATGTCGAGTACAAGGAAGGCAAGATTAAGTAATCTGCCCTTCTACTATGACTTTCGGGAAAGGCTCTGCTTTGGCAGAGCCTTTTTTCTTGCCCGGTGACAAGCAATACAGCGATCCGATCGGTCAACGGGCCGTTGCAGCGACGCATCACGCTTGGGGCCAATCGTTTTGCCTGCGGCTTGCTTTTTGCCAAAACCTGCAAGTACGGTTCAGCAAACCGCCACAAAATGTTGAGCGCCATGAAAAAAATCTTGTTATCCACAACCATCGTTCTGGCCGTTGCGGCCTGTGAAGATCCCTTTAACCGGCAAGGTGTTGGGTTCACTGGAATTGATGGAGAACCCCGCACCATCTCGGACGTTCCCGGCGCGGTCGCCTTTGTACCGCCAGCGACCAATGTTCCGGCAGAGCTGGCCGAACTGCCAACCATCGCTGTAATTAGTGATCAGGTTGACCCTATCAAAAAGGCGCGGGTGGCCATCGACAATGGTGGTGTGAGCCCGGACAACGCGGTGCAATTGTCTGGCAGCGCGACCGATCTGTTCCTTAGCACGGTCGATGTGAACGGCACGGTCTATGGTGTTCTGCGTACCCGCAACAGCGCGACACGCGTGGATAACTCGATCGGTGCAATCTTTGGAGACGAGACCGAACGCTTCACAGGCTGTCTGGCAGCTGGTGATGTTTTCGGAAAAGGATCGTCAAGCCGCAGCTCTGGTTTTGCCGTTCCACTGAACTGCAGCTAGTAAATCGAACAGTCTTTATTCGAACACCCCCGCTAAACAGGCGGGGGTTTTCTTTTGCAACATGACGTTGGACAAAAGAAAAGGGCCGGTCTTTCAACCGGCCCATATGCATTTGCAATGCTGTGAAGCTTTATTCCTGTTGCCCCATGAACATCAGCAGGAACTGGAACATGTTCAGGAACGAGATGTACAGGCTCAGCGCGCCGTCAAAGGCGGCTTTGTCCAGCCATTCCTGATCGCCATGTGCGGCATGTGCGACATATGTGTTCTTGATGTCCTGCGTGTAGTAGGCGGTCAGACCCGCAAAGATCAGGATACCGATGGCCGAGATGGCCAGCATCATTACACCCGACTGCAGGAACAGGTTGATCACCATCGCCACAAGCAGACCGATCACACCCATCATCAGGAAGGTGCCCATGCCGCTGAGGTTCCGCTTGGTGGTGTAGCCATAAAGGCTAAGACCACCAAACGCGATTGCGGTGACCAGGAAGGTCTGTGTGATCGAGTAGGGCGTAAATATCATGAAGATCGAACTCATCGACACGCCCATCACGGCCGCGAAGACGAAGAAGCCAAGCTGAACAGTCGCGGCGGAACCGCGACGCATCAGAGCACCCCAGCCGAACAGGATAAAGGCAAGCGGTGCAAACATGACAACCCACTTCAGCGGCGACAGGAACAGAGTTCCGCCCAGGCTGGTCAGGTAGCGGTCAGCGCCAATCTGCGCCACTGCATTTGACGGGTCGCTGGTGACCGCAAGCCCGGCAATCGCCCAAGCTGCCAATGCTGTGATCAGCATGCCGACGGACATTGTGCCGTAGACTTTATTCATATGGGCGCGCAGGCCCTGATCAATCTCGGCGGCGCGCGCGCCGGATACCGTCCGGACCGTGTCGAATTGTGCCATCAAAGGGTCTCCCTTTAGCTCGTGTTATTACGCCCCGGCAAAGCGGGGCGGTTTCCCGTTAAATATCGGCAACTAGGGGCTGTATTTCAAGAGTTTCCGTCGGAAAACCGACTAAAACACGCAACAAAAAAGGCGATAGGCAACCCAGCGTCACCTATCGCCTTAAAAACATGAGCATACGATTCATCTTTTCCAGTAGTTTGGGGCATCCCAAAGGTAACGGCGCGCTTCTTCCATCGCCTCTTCTCGGGTAATTCCCATGTCTTCCAAAGACGTATTTTCCAGTTGCATCAATCGGCGGCGCTGGCGCCTCACTGCAAACATGTGTTGGATCAACGACATCATAGGGCGCGTTGCGTTTTGACGGGTCTGTTTGAGCGCAATTTGGGTCATAAATATTGTCCTTTCTGCATTCTCTGATGGTTTCCCGAAAACCGATCAACTTCCTTGATGTATATGGCAAGGCATGTCATATTTTAAAAACGAATATTTTTGATGAGTCACATAAGGGATCGTGAAGATGCGAAATCTGGACATTACCACCTTACGCTCGTTCATGGCGGTTGCCGATCAGGGTGGGGTCACCCGTGCAGCTGGTTTTCTGCATCTGACACAGTCTGCAGTTTCGATGCAGCTTAAGCGTCTAGAGGAGTTGCTGGGCCTTGAACTGCTGGATCGCAGTGGACGCACGATCGCGCTTACCGCCTCGGGTGAGCAGTTATTGACCTATGCGCGTCGAATGATCGCGCTGAATGACGAGGTGATCTCGAAACTGACTGATCAGGCGTTCGAGGGCGAAGTCGTACTGGGCGTGCCGCATGACATTGTCTATCCGGCCATTCCACGTGTTCTGCAACGGTTCAACTCCGATTTTCCGCGTGTTCGCGTGCAACTGGTGTCATCCTATTCGTTACAGCTAAAAGATATGCTCAAGCGGGGCGAATGCGATGTGATCCTGACCACCGAGCCGACCCCCGTTGATGGGTCCGAAACCATCGCTGAGCTACCGCTACGCTGGATCGGTGCGCAGGGCGGTTCTGCCTGGCGAAAGCGTCCGTTGCCCTTGGCTTTGGGGCGCCGATGTCTGTTCCGCCCGCAGGTGATCGCGGCGTTGGACGCGGCTGGCATCCCTTGGGAATTGTCGGTGGAAACCGAGAATGACCGAACCATCGAGGCCACCGTCAGTGCCGATTTGGCCGTTCATGCCATGCTGGACGGAACCGAAGCCGCGCATCTGGAACAGATCGAATCAGGTGGTGCGCTTCCGGAATTGCCGGCCCATATGATCAACCTCTACGGCGGCAATGAAGGGCGGGACCCGATTGTCGATGCCCTGGCGCATCTGGTCAGGCAGAATTTCCGCCTGCTGGGGGGCAGCCCGCTGCGTGCGGTCGCGGGATAAAGGAGTTTAGATTGTGATAACGACCTTGCCGGTGGACTTGCGTTCTTTCAGCAGCTGCATTCCCTGTGCGACTTCGGACAAGGGCAAGATGTGGCTGATATGCGGCTTGATCTTGCCTTCACTGTGCCAGCGAAACAACGTGTTGAAACTGTCCCTTACGATTTCGGGTCGGAAGGTCAGATAACCGCCAATATAGAAGCCAATCACCGTCAGGTTTTTGACCAGTAGGTGATTGGCGGGGATTTGCGGAACCTCTCCACCGGCAAACCCGATGGGCAGCAGACGCCCTTCGGGGTTCGTGGCCCGAAAGGCCGCTTTGAACACGTCGCCACCGATTGCGTCATAGACGACATCTGCGCCACCCAACGCTTTGACCGCGTCTCTTAGGTCTTCTGAGGTGTCGATCAAGTGATCTGCGCCCGCAGCTTTGGCAACGGCCAGCTTGTCCGCCCCGCGTGCCTGCGCGATTACGGTTGCCCCCATCAACTTACCAATCTCGACCGCTGTCAGGCCAACCCCGCCCGCCGCGCCGGTAACCAGCAGTGTTTCACCCGGCTGCAACCTGGCACGGTGATCCAGTGCCAGGTGGCTGGTTCCATATGCGATCTGGATCGCCGCCGCCTCTTCGAAGCTGATCGTGTCGGGCAGTGATATCACCCGTGCGGCGTCAAAAACCCCAAATTCCGCCAGCCCACCCTGTCCTGAATAGACGGCCACGCGATCACCAATGCTGATGCCGCTTACATCGGCACCCACCGCATCTATGACACCCGCAACCTCCATCCCCAATGTGAACGGAGCGGCGGGCGTGTCCTGATATGTCCCTTTTTGCATCAGAAGGTCGGCAAAATTCAGTCCGCAGGCTTTGATCGCAACGCGCACCTGACCCAAGGAGGGATTAGGTGTGGTGATCTGGCAAAGCTTGGCCTGCTCACCTGCGGATTGAATGTGAAATGCCTGCATAATCTGATCATCTCCCTGCACCGGGCATAGGTGCGTTTTGCACGGGACTTGTCAATGATATTGGGCGGCCGAGCTTGACCCAAAAAGCAACACGGTGTTCGCGGCTTTGGCCAATCAGGGACACAACCATAAACCATCGTTCTGGCTGCATGACTCAACCATCTTGAAAAATGATCAAAAAAAAGTAATAAAGGCAGCTAGTGCTGTAATCGGGGGAGGCACGATCCGTATTAGGGAATGGTTAAATTCCATTCTCTAATGTTGCGATACCGGACGTCGCGCAATCCCGATCAGATGTTTGTGTACTAAAGGAGAATACCAATGACTCATCACGTCGATGTCCATGTGGGCAAGCGCGTTCGGCATCGCCGCTGGCTGATTGGGATGACCCAACAGCAATTGGCGCAGCAAGTTGGTATCAAGTTTCAACAGATCCAAAAATACGAAACCGGTGCCAACCGAATCAGTGCTTCTCGCCTTTGGGACATTGCTGAGGCATTGGAAGTTCCTGTCAGCTTTTTCTTTGAAGGGCTGGAAGAGGTTCAGAAAAGCGCGGATGAAAAGAAGTCTGTGCCTGCGGACCTGATGGGGGATAAGGAAGCGTTGGATCTGGTGCGCTCTTACTACGCAATCCCGGAAAATCAGCGCCGCCGTCTGTTCGAATTGGCACGGGTTCTGAGTGACGTAGCGTGATCTGATCGCGCGCGCTTGACTTTGACAGGCGTTGGCCGCACCAGTGGCCCATGCACCAGACCCATCTGACCGATATGGATGTTGCTGAAGAAATGGCCGACGCGGCGCGCGCGGCCATTCTTCCGCATTTTCGCCAACACGATCTTGAAACCGCTAACAAGCTGGAAGGCGGGTTTGATCCCGTCACTATCGCAGATCGCGCGGCTGAAAAAGCAATGCGCGAGGTGTTGCAACGTCTTCGCCCCGATGACGGCATCTTAGGTGAAGAGTATGGCCAGTCCGAAGGCCAAAGCGGTCGCGTTTGGGTTCTGGACCCAATCGACGGAACGCGCGGATTTGTCAGTGGCACACCGACGTGGGGCGTTTTGATCGCGCTCAGCACCTCAGCCGGCCCAGAACTGGGGGTGATCGATCAACCCTATATAGGCGAACGGTTCAGAGGGTCGTCCGAGATTGCGCAGCTGACCGGGCCCTTGGGCACATCACAGTTGGCGACGCGTGCAGTAAAGACGCTCGAACAAGCCACCCTGTTCACAACCTTCCCTGAAGTCGGCACCTCTGAAGATCGCGCAGGGTTCGAAGCTGTGTCAAAACAGGTACAACTGACGCGCTATGGCATGGATTGCTATGCCTACGCGCTGCTGGCTGCGGGACAGGCGGATCTGGTGATCGAGGCGGGGTTGAACGCCTATGATATTCAAGCTCCGATTGCGGTGATCGAGGCTGCTGGTGGCATCGTAACCGATTGGCAAGGCGGACCCGCGCATAATGGTGGACGTGCCCTTGCAGCTGCCAATGCCGAGATTCATGCGGCCGCGCTAGACATCCTGCGCACCTACTAAACCATTGCCCCAGTAACGCCCTGACGCTAAACTGGTATCAGCCGGTTCTTACGCCTGTTTTCCACCGGCCTCGCATTCCTTGCATGAGACAGGCAATTGCAGGAGTGCCGCTATGACTGAATTTCTTATCAAAAACGCAGATACCATCCTGACCATGGATGATGACCGTCGCGAGCTAAACGATGCAGATATCCTGATCCGCAACGGCCAGATCTCGCAACTTGGTCACGGGCTGACGACAACGGGCGAGGTGCATGATGCCAGGGGCTGCGTGGTCACGCCGGGTCTGGTGAACACGCATCATCACCTTTACCAGACCCTGACCCGCGCGGTTCCGGGCGGGCAGGACGCGTTGCTGTTTGGCTGGCTGCAAACGCTCTATCCCATCTGGGCGCGGTTCGGGCCGGAGCAGATGTTTACCTCAGCCCAGATCGGGCTGGCCGAGCTGGCACTATCCGGCTGCACCCTCAGTTCCGATCACCTGTACCTCTATCCCAATGGCGCACGGCTGGAGGATACGATTTCCGCCGCCTCGGACCTGGGCCTACGCTTTCATCCCACCCGCGGCGCGATGAGCATTGGCGAAAGTGACGGGGGCCTGCCGCCGGACAGTCTGGTTGAGGCTGAAAATGATATCCTGAAAGACATGATCCGCGTTGTGGATGCGTTCCATGATCCGAGCGAGGGATCGATGTGCCGGGTTGGCCTCGCGCCCTGTTCGCCCTTTTCAGTCAGCCGGGACCTGATGCGCGATGCCGCTCTGCTGGCGCGCGATAAGGGCGTCATGCTGCACACCCATTTGGCCGAGAATGACGAAGATATCGCTTATTCCCAGGCGCAATTTGGCTGCCGTCCGGGCCAATATGCCGAGGATCTAGGCTGGACCGGCCCCGATGTCTGGCACGCGCATTGCGTCAAGCTGGACGGGGCCGAGATCGATCTGTTCTCGAAATCCGGAACCGGGGTAGCCCATTGCCCTTGTTCGAACTGCCGTCTCGGATCGGGTATCGCACCGGTGCGAACCATGCGCGATCAGGGCGTGAATGTTGGGCTCGGCGCGGATGGGTCGGCCAGCAATGACAACGGCAATCTGATGCTTGAGGCGCGGCAGGCGATGCTCTTGCAACGTGTCGCAAACGGGGCCGACGCCATGTCAGCTCGCGAAGCGCTGGAGATTGCAACCCGAGGCGGCGCGGATGTACTTGGACGGCCCGATTGCGGCCGGCTGATACCGGGCAAGCGGGCCGATATCGCCGTGTGGGACACGTGCTGCATCGAAAGCGCGGGCAGTTGGGACCCCGCTGCTTTGCTGTTGGCCGGGCCTATGCAGGTCAAACACCTGTTCGTCGAGGGGCGTCAGATCGTACGGGACGGTCATATTGCAACGATTGACTTGCCGTTGGCCATTGAGCGGCAGAACGCATTGGCGCGGGCGTTGCGGGATTAACCCGCGCGCTGCCCGTTGATCCAGACGTCGGCAATGGCGCGGTCGTCGCCCATCATGATGGTCGGGAAGACTGCTTCCCACAGATCATCCGCATGGGCCTCGCGCTGGGCGATGGCTGGGGTCGAGGCAAGGTCGATGACAACCAGATCGGCCTCCATCCCCGGGGCGACGTTGCCGATGCAGTCGTCCATCCGCAGTGTCCGGGCTGATCCGACTGTACCCAGCCACAGCAATTGCGCCGGATGCAGAGGGCGCCCGCGCAGTTGGCCGATCTCATAAGCGGCGGCCATCGTGCGCAGCATCGAAAAGCTGGACCCGCCGCCGGTATCGGTCGCCAACCCGACCCGGTGGCCGTCATGGATCAACCCATTCATGTCAAACAGGCCCGAGCCGATGAAGGTGTTCGAAGTCGGGCAATGCACCAGCGCTGCATCAACTTCACGCAACCTGTCGCGTTCACGGTCTTCCAGATGGATAACGTGACCGTAAAGACCATTTCGACCTAGAAGACCGAATTTCTCATAGGTGTCCAGATAGTCCCGCGTATTCGGGAACAGCGACCTAACCCATTCGATCTCATCCGTCTGCTCGCTCAGATGGGTTTGCATCAGGCAATGTGGATGTTCTGCCCAAAGCGCCCCCAAAGCCTCAAGCTGTTCAGGCGTGGATGTGGGCGAAAACCGAGGTGTGATCGCGTAAGACAGACGATCCACGTGGTGCCATTTCTCCAGCAGCGCCGCGGACTGGTCATACGCTGTTTGCGCATTGTCCTGCAAACCCTCAGGCGCGTTGCGATCCATGCAGGTTTTGCCAGCTACAACCCGTTGCCCGCGTTGTTGCGCGACCGAGAAGAACGCATCGACGCTTTCGGGATGGATCGTGCAGAAGCTGCACATGGTGGTGGTGCCATGCGCCGTTGTCAGGTCGAGATAGCGGTTCGCGATCTCGGTCGCATAGTTGGTATCGCCGAACTTCATCTCTTCGGGGAAGGTATAGGTGTTCAGCCAGTCGATCAGCCGTTTGCCCCAGCTCGCGATCATGGCGGTTTGCGGGTAATGGACGTGAGGGTCCACAAAACCGGCCATGATCAGGTGGTTGCCATAGTCCCGAGTTTCGGCACCCGGATGAGCATCGGCCAGCGTGTCCAGTGAACCGACAGCTTGCACGCGCCCGTCTTCGATCACCAGCGCCTCGTCCAGACGGGTCGCGTCGGTAGGTACCCCGTCAAAGGGCGATCCGTCGAAACTCAGTATGCGCCCTTTCAAAAGCGTCTTTTGCACCATTCGCCCTGTTCCCTAGCTATTTGAGGCCACGGATCAGCATATGCGGGCGAAAGATGCGGGTAAATCGGCGTATTGTCATTGTTTTCCGGTAGCTGCTTCTTCTAATTAGGGATCAATGACCGACTAAACGGGGGCAGATATGACGACAGGCTTTGATGAACCCGTAAGTGACTCGACCTCTGACGAGGATGCCTATGCGCTGGATCGCCGGACTGTCGCGACCATTCTCTATGCCGTGGACGTGGATGATCGGGCCAAGCTGATCGAGCTGATGGAGCCGCTGCACGCAGCCGACATCGCCGACCTTTTGGAACAGATCAACCCTTATGACCGGGCCCGGCTGATCCGTCTGTATGACAAGGAATTTGACGGCGACATTCTCTCAGAACTGGATGAATCGGTCCGAGAAGAAGTCATCAGTGTCCTGAATCCCGATGTTCTGGCCGAAGCCGTTCGGGACATGGAAAGTGACGATGTCGTTGACCTGCTGGAAGACCTTGAAGAGCCGCAGCAGGAAACCATTTTGGACGCGCTGGAGGATTCCGAGCGCGTCGCGGCAGAGCAGGCGCTTGCCTATCCGGAAAACTCGGCCGGTCGCCTTATGCAGCGCGAGGTGGTCATGGCGCCCGAACACTGGACAGTGGGCCAGGCCATCGATTTCATGCGCGCCAATGACGACTTGCCTGAACAGTTCTATCACGTCGTTCTGGTCGATCCGCGCCTGAAACCCGTGGCACAAGTTACCTTGGGCAAGCTGATGGCAACCCGGCGCGAGGTTCCCCTGCATGATCTGACGGAAGAGGAATTTCATGTCATTCCCGTTGATCAGGACGAAGAGGATGTGGCCTACGCGTTCAACCAGTATCACCTAATCTCGGCCCCAGTTGTGGATGCTGATGGCCGACTGGTCGGCGTAATCACCATTGACGACGCGATGGTGGTTCTTGACGAGGAGCATGAGGAAGACATTCTGCGTCTCGCCGGTGTCAGCGACGAAAGCTCGCTGTCGGACAGCGTTGCCGCAACAAGTCGTCGGCGTTTGCCGTGGCTGGCGGTGAACCTGTGTACGGCCATCTGCGCCTCGCTGGTGATTTCACAATTCGAGGCGGCGATCGATCAGTTGGTGGCGCTGGCGATCCTGATGCCGATTGTGGCCTCGATGGGGGGGAATGCGGGGACCCAATCGCTGACTGTTGCGGTGCGGGCGCTGGCGACGCGCGATCTGACTGCCGCCAATGTCATGCGCGTGATCCGGCGAGAGCTGTTGGTCGGCATGCTGAACGGGCTGTGTTTTGCCATCGTGTTGGGGACGGTAGGAATGCTCTGGTTTGATTCTCCACTGCTGGGCGTCGTGATTGGATCAGCCTTGGTCGTGAACATGATCATCGCGGGTTTCGCGGGTACGGTAGTACCTGTGGTGCTGGACCGACTGGGTGTTGACCCCGCTCTGGCTTCGGGGACATTTGTGACGACCACAACGGATGTCATGGGGTTCTTTATCTTCTTGGGACTGGCCAGCGTGGTGCTTTTGTGACCGATCTGACTGAAATCAAGGCTGCAGCGCGCAAAGCGGCCTTCGCCCGTCGCAAAGCCGCGTTTGATGCGCGCCTGCCCGGAGCCGCAGGACGTCTGTCCGAGGTTTTGGCAGGCTATCGGGGCGTGCCCTTGTCAGGCTACATGCCGATCCGCACCGAAATCGACCCGCTGCCCGCGATGGCTGAGGCTTCGGCCTATGGCGCGGTTGGCGTTCCGGTGATCCAAGCCGCCGGTCAGGCATTGAAATTCTCGCGCTGGACGCCTGAAGGGGGGCTGAAAGATGGGCCTTTTGGCGCAAAGGTGCCTGAGGTTGACGACTATTTCGACCCCGAGATCCTGATCGTTCCGCTGGTGGCTTTCGATGCACTGGGCGGACGGCTGGGATATGGTGGCGGCTTCTATGACCGCACGCTGGAAGGGTTGCGCGCCAAGCGCCCGACGCTGGCCATCGGCTTTGCCTTTGACGCGCAAGAGGCCGAGGGGTTGCCTCTGGAGCCTACAGATCAGCCGCTGGACATGGTCATTACCGAGAGCCGGGTGCTTAGTTTCAATACTTAACCCATATTCTCGGCTCGGAAATACTCCCATGCATCCTGCCTTGAGCCATCTGGCATGGTACATGTCCCGGTTTGGCCATCCTCGCCATCGACGATCTGATACTGCCCACCTTTTTCGCTGCAGAAGGTCGCTGCCGGGTTGGCCAGCCCGGTCGTGGGCTCCGAAGGCTGATCGCAGGCGGCGAGGGGGGCAAGAAGGGTGGCGAAAATCAGGTGGCGGGTCATGAATGTCTCCGATCCAATGCAGTTTTGCGCTTTATGGCCTTAGTTTAACCGCTTGTGCTTGGCATTGACCACACTTAGGACGGTGCGCATGAGGATACTTTTTCTGGGTGACGTCATGGGCCGCGCGGGACGCACGGCCATCCAGCAGCATCTGCCGCGTCTGCGCGATGAGTGGCGGCTGGATTTCGTTGTGGTCAATGGCGAGAACGCCTCGAACGGGATGGGCCTGACCGGCGATCACTCCAAGCTGTTGCTGGATGCAGGTGCAGATTGTGTGACGTTGGGCGATCATGCCTTCGACCAGAAAGATATGCTGCAGTTCATCGAGAAAGAGCCGCGCATCGTGCGCCCGGTGAACTTTGCCAAAGGCGCACCGGGGCGCGGGCATCGCTTGTTCAACGCGCCTGGAGGCCGAAAGGTGCTGGTGGTTCAGGTGCTGGGGCAGGTCTTCATGAAACGGCCCTTTGACGACCCGTTCTCGGCCATTGAACCGATCCTGAAATCCCACCCGCGCGGCGGGCAGGCGAACGCGATCATCGTCGATATGCATTGCGAGGCGACGTCCGAAAAGATGGCGATGGGCCATTATTGCGACAAACGCGCCAGCCTCGTGGTGGGGACACACACACATGTGCCCACGGCAGACTCGCAGATCCTGCCCGGTGGCACGGCCTATCTGACGGATGCGGGGATGTGCGGTGACTACGAATCCGTCATTGGTATGGACAAGGTCGAGCCACTGCGCCGGTTCATTACCGGTATGCCAAAAGCGCGATTCACCCCCGCGAATGGCGAGGCAACGTTGAGCGGTGTATTCGTCGAGACCAACGATCAGGACGGCAGTACAAAAACCGTGCGCATGGTACGCGTCGGTGGGCGGCTAGAGCAGGCGGGTCCGTAAAGGCTTGCCCTGCCTCGCGCAATGCGGGAAACTACCCGTCAGGCGCTTGGGCCAGGGTTCGGACAGAATACCACGAATGCACTTCCTTTCACTGACAGACACCGGCAGCGCAATTCTGGCGCTTTTGATTGTTGCGGGCATGTTCGTCATGTTCCTGCGAGAAGCTTACCCGACCGAGGTGGTCGCCATCGGTGGTGTTGCTTTGATGCTTGTGACGGGAATACTGCCCTATCAAAGCGCGCTGGCCGTCCTGTCAAATCCCGCCCCTTGGACCATTGCGGCGATGTTCATCATCATGGGGGCGCTGGTGCGTACCGGGGCACTGGATGCCTTCACCTCGACCGCGCAGAAACAGGCGCAAGTGAACCCGAAGATCGCCATCGCCCTGCTTATGGCATTTGTGGTTCTGGCCTCGGCTGTGGTCTCTAACACGCCCGTTGTTGTTGTGATGATCCCGGTCTTTGTCCAAATCGCCCGCACGCTGAATGTGCCAGCCTCAAAACTGCTGATTCCGCTGAGTTATGCGGCCATTCTGGGTGGAACGCTGACCCTGATCGGAACCTCGACCAACCTGCTGGTGGATGGTGTTGCCCGCACGCAGGGCATGCAACCCTTCACAATTTTCGAGGTCACCCCGCTGGGGATCGCGCTTGTTATCTATGGCATGCTCTACCTGCGTTTTATTGCGCCCCGACTGCTGCCGGATCGGGATAGCATGGCATCGCTGCTCAGCGATCGGTCCAAGATGAAGTTCTTTACCGAGGCCGTCATCCCGCCCGACAGCAACCTGATCGGGCGCGAAGTAACCGGCGTGCAGTTGTTTAAACGTCCCGGCGTACGCCTTATCGACGTTGTACGTGGTGATGAATCGTTACGCCGCAATCTGCAAGGTGTGACGCTCAATGTGGGTGATCGGGTGGTTCTGCGCACCGAGATGACCGAACTTCTGAGCCTGCAACGCAACAAAGAGCTAAAGCGGGTTGATCAGGTGTCGGCGATTGAGACCAAAACGGTCGAGGTTCTGATCACTCCGGGCTGCCGTATGGTCGGACGCACGCTTGGGGCGCTCAGGCTGCGACGGCGTTATGGTGTCTATGTTCTGGCGGTTCACCGTCGGAACCAGAATATCGGCCGACAGTTGGATGATCTGGTCGTGCGCGTGGGCGATACACTGTTGTTGGAAGGCTCACCCGCCGACATTCAGAAACTGGCCGCAGATATGGACATGGTCGATGTGACCCAACCTTCGGCGCGTGCATTCCGTCGTAGCCATGCGCCTATTGCTATTGGTGCGTTGGTTGGGATTGTTGCTCTGGCAGCGTTTGGCATAGCACCTATCTTGTTGCTGTCGATTTTGGCGGTCGCAGTTGTTCTGGTCACGCGTTGCATCGACGCGGATGAGGCCTTTTCCTTTGTCGAGGGCCGCCTGCTGGCACTGATCTTCGCTATGCTTGCCATCGGAGCCGCTCTCGATGCTTCGGGTGCAGTGTCGCTGATCGTCGAGGCCATCGCGCCTTCGCTTGGGCTATTGCCACCCTTCCTGATCATATGGGCGGTATATCTGCTGACTTCGGTCTTAACCGAATTGGTGTCGAACAATGCGGTTGCAGTTGTGGTTACACCTATCGCTATAGGGTTGGCACAGGCGGTCGGGTTGGATCCACGCCCCTTGGTTGTCGCCGTCATGGTTGCGGCTTCGGCGTCTTTTGCAACGCCCATTGGATACCAGACCAATATGATGGTCTATGGTCCGGGCGGGTACAGGTTCACTGATTTCATGAAGGTGGGTATACCGCTCAACCTGACGGTTGGGCTGCTGGCGTCGCTGCTGATCCCGTTGATCTGGCCACTATAAAATCGGCGCAAGCTTGCCGCCGCGCTGCGGTTGCCCTTGTAAAATCACGCGAACATACAAAGCTTTGTGCATGTAATTGTGCAGAGGGAATTGGATCATGTCTGCGAGAGTAACCGCAATTTGTACTGCAGCAGCTTTGATGCTGGGAATGGGTCAGGCGGGTATCGCCGGAACCGTCGCAGGATCAGCCACCTATCGTGAACGGATTGCTGTGCCGCCAGATGCCACCTTGTTTGTCGAACTTCAGGATGTCTCTCTGGCGGACGCGCCTGCTGTGACCTTGGCCGCTCAACGCTATGCACTGACAGGTGTTCCTGCACAGTTTAAGCTGACCTATGACGATTCACTGATCCGGGATGGGCACAGCTACAGTGTTCGTGCGTCGATTTCGCAGGGTCAAAGGCTGCTGTTCACCACCGATACCAGTTATCCGGTTCTGACAAACGGTGCCGATGATGCGGTCGATCTGATCTTGATTCAGGTGCAGAGTGAACCTTCACTGGACAATACAGACTGGATTGTTGGAACGCTGAACGGCGCTCCGGTTGAGACTGAACGGCGGCCAGAACTGAACTTTGCACAGAACGGTGCATTCTCCGGTACTGGCGGGTGCAATCGGTTCACGGGTCAGGCCGAGATAACCGGCAACCAGATCGACTTTCCGGACAATATGGCCGCTACCCTGATGGCGTGCCCACCTCCGTTGGATGAGGTCGAACGTGAGTTTCTGAAAGCACTGCAAACCATCACGAGTTTTGCGCGGCACGGGGATGCGTTGGCGCTGTTAGATGGGGCGGGTGAGCCGGTCCTCCAACTGGTGCGCAAATAAAATCTAGATCAGGCCACCGCACGTGACCGGCCTGCATTGCGGCCCGAGAAGATACAGCCACCAAGGAACGTGCCCTCAAGCGCGTTGTAGCCATGATAGCCTCCGCCGCCAAAGCCCGCGACCTCTCCGGCGGCGAACAGGCCGGGCACCATTTGCCCGTCAGCACCGATCATCTGGCTGTCCAAATTGGTCTGCAGCCCGCCCAGGGTCTTGCGGGTCAGCACATGCAGTTTGACCGCAATCAGCGGGCCATTGGATGGATCAAGGAACTTGTGCGGCTTGGCGGTGCGGATCAGTTTGTCCCCGCGATAGTTGCGCGCTGCCAGGATCGCCATCATCTGCGCATCTTTCGAGAACGGATTGTCGACCTGAGAATCCCGCGCCTCAATCTGTGCCCGCAGATGTGCCTCGTCAATCAGACCGCCGCCCAACTGGTTCATGCCACTGACCAGTTCGGTCAAGGTATTGGCAACGACAAAATCCTCACCCTTTTCCTTGAAGGCCTCGACCGGTGCGGTGGCTTTCGAGCCCGATAAAATGCGCTGCCGGATGACCTCTTTCCAACTGCCCGAGGTGAAATCGGGGTTTTGTTCTGATCCGGACAAAGCGAATTCTTTTTTGATCACCTTCTGCGTCAGTACAAACCAGCTGTAATCGTATCCGGTTTTTAGGATCTCGCGCAGGGTCCCCAACGTGTCAAAGCCCGGCAGGCAAGGAGGTTCCATCCGGTTGCCAGTCGCGTCGAACCACATCGAGCTTGGTCCGGGTAGAATACGAATGCCATGGGAGGGCCAGATCGGATCCCAGTTTTTGACGCCTTCGGTATAGTGCCACATGCGATCGCCGTTGATCACATGCCCCCCTGCCTTTTCGCTGATCGCGATCATGCGGCCGTCGACGTGAAACGGAACGCCAGCGACCATGTCTTTGGGTGGCTTACCCAGACGATCTTGCGGCCAGTTCTTCCGGACCATTTCGAAATTGCCACCGATCCCGCCAGAGGTGACGATCACCGACGGTGCGTAGAACTCGAACTCTCCAACCTCTTCCCGGTTGGTCTTGCCGCCGCGCTGGGCGGTGTCGTCGGCCAGAACCTCACCCGACACGCCTTTGGCGGTACCGTTTTGCATGATAATGTGGCTGACCTGATGGCGGAACTTCAACTCGATCAAACCGGCGCTGACATGATCTTTGACGCGGCGAATGAAATGTTCCAGAACGCCGGGCCCTGTGCCCCAGGTGATATGAAACCGTGGGACCGAGTTGCCATGCCCATTGGCGAAAGACCCGCCGCGTTCGGCCCAGCCCACCACTGGGAACCAGCGCAGACCCATCTCATGCAGCCATGGCCGCATTTCTCCAGCCGCAAACTCTACATAGGCTTCGGCCCATTTGCGCGGCCAGGTATCTTCGTCACGGTCGAACTGAGCGCTGCCCATCCAGTCGCGCAGGGCCAATTCATTACTGTCCTTGATCCCCATACGGCGCTGTTCCGGCGTGTCGACCATGAACAGGCCACCCAGGCTCCAGAACGCCTGACCGCCCAGAAAGCTTTCGGGTTCCTGATCAACCATGATCACCTTTTTGCCGCGGTCGCCCAGTTCGGCCGCCGCGGCCAGACCGGCCAAACCGCTACCAACAATAACTGCATCTGCGGTGGTGTTGGTCATGAGCGGTCCTTTCAGCGTTTGCGGAACCAAATGAGAAATGGCAGCACGACCGCATACATCGTGATCCCGTAGACGGCAGATGGCAGGGCCAACGGGCTGAACCCGCTGTCGGTACTGGTGATCAGGGCCGCCAGCGTGATACCCAGCGTCGAGTTCTGGATGCCCGTATCAATCGAGATGCTTTTACACTCGGCCCATGACAGGTTTGCGGCACGCGCGATCCCCAGCCCGATCAGCAAAAGCGCGATATTCAAGGAAATCAAGCCCGTGCCCATAATGCCAAGGTTATCGACAAAAGTTTGCCAGTTTCCAGCCAGTGCTGCCACGACGATCAGAACGAAAAGAATGGAGGCAAGCGCGGACAAGCCACCTTCAACGCGGTTTGCAAACCCTGTGGCAAACTTACGAATACTGACGCCGATCGCGACTGGAAGGGTTGTGATCAGGAACATGGCAATGGCCAAACCGGTGATCGAAACCTCGGGCGCGTTTTCTCCCATAAAATGCGTGATAGACCACGCCGCCAGAACCGGAACTGTCAGGATCGACAGAATGCTGATTACCGCGGTCAGGCTGACCGATAAAGCCACATCGCCCTTTGCAAGTTTGGTCAGGATGTTGCTGGTTACACCGCCGGGGCAGAAGCTGAGCAACATAAAACCAACCGCGATCTCAGGGGGAAAGCCAAACAAGGTAACAGTTGCAAACGCGGCGATGGGCAGCAGCACCACCTGACACACCGCACCGATGGCAAAGGGGATTTTGCGGCTTAGCACACGTCGGAAATCTGCAATCTCAAGCCCAATACCCAGCGACAGCATGATAATGGCCAGCGAGATCGGCAGGCCGACATTAATAAGCAAATCCAAGAACAACTCCTCCCCAGGGTGTTTGGGATCAGCCTACGCGAGCTTGAAAGCCGCAGGCAATACCGCCGTTAGGTCACTTGTAGCGCTGGACAAACCGGCGCAGGATTTCACCGGGCTGGGTGACATCTGCGGCGTTGCAGATATCGATCAGGATTTGCGCGTCTTCAGGTGGGAAATAGCCGTGGTGCTTGTAGATATTGATGCGCTGCTCAAAGTCCTTTGCGTCCGCCTCCGGGTGAAATTGCGTGGCATAGACGTTCTGGCCCCAGCGGATCATCTGAAACGGGCAGGGGTCAGACGCGACAAGATGTACGCAGCCGTCAGGCAAGGCTTGCACGGCTTCCTTGTGGCCGACAAAGGCGTCGAATTCCCGGGTCAGCCCGGCTGTCAAAGGGTCTGTTGCGCCGTCGTCGGTTAGTCGGCAGGATGATGGGCCCACCGGCTCGCCGAACCGGGCTTTGCTGACATCCCCGCCCAGATGAGCCACCAGAACACCCAAGCCATAGCAGCAACCCATGAAGGGATGATCCTGCGCCGTAATCTGCGGCATAAGCCCCATGACCGCACCTTCGATCTTTGCGTCAAGCGAGGATTTCGTGTTGGGATCGTCACTGACGCAGCCGGGGCCTCCGCCGACGATGACACCCGCGTAATCTGTGACATTCAGCCCCTCGGGCAGGTCCTCGCAATCCAGCCGAATGCGGTGCGTCTGCGCAGGCGATAGGCCGGTTTTGTCCAAAACCGAGGCATATTCGGCGTCCGAGGCATCTGTCTCGGGGCGGAGTTGCAGGATCAGAAAGCGTTTCATAGGCGGCCTTTACCTGTCACAGCGGCCAGAAGACAAGGATCGAGGGGATCGAGACCGCGATGATCAGGATCTCCAGTGGCAATCCCATGCGCCAGTAGTCGCCGAACCTGTAGCCACCGGGGCCCAGAACAAGTGTGTTATTCTTGTGCCCGATGGGGGTGAGGAATGCAGCCGAGGCCGCCACCGCAACCGTCATCAGGAATGGATCGGGTGAAACTTCCAAAGTACGGGCCATCTGGATACCAACAGGGGCGGCGACAATGGCCGTGGCAGTGTTGTTCAGCACATCCGACAGGGTCATGGTCACGACCATCAGCACTGTCAGAATAGCCCAGGCGGGCAAGCCATTGGTCAGTTGTATCAAGGCGTTCGCGATGAGTTCAGTCCCGCCGGAAGTCTCCAACGCACTGCCTAAAGGGATCATTGACCCTAACAGTACGACGACGGGCCATTCGATGTGATTGTAGATGTCGCTGATCGGCATGATCTTGGTCAACACATAGGCAATGACCACAAGCCCCAACGCAATGGGCAGATAGATCAGGCCGACGCTAGCCGCCAGAACGGCCGCCGCAAACAGGCCAATGGCGAGCCAGGCTTTTTCATTTGCGGTTACGTTCAACCCGCGTTGTGCCAGCGGCAAACAGCCCAGCCATTCGGTCACATCAGCACCTCTGTCGCGGGGGCAGAGCAGCAGAAGGATATCACCTGCTTCCACCTCGGTCTTGCGGACCTGTTCGGTAATCTGGCGACCCTGACGGGAAATACCCATCAAAACGGTGCTCTGTCGCCATGCTAGCCCCAATCCCTGAGCGGTGCGACCTGCAATGCGCGCGCTTTCGGTGGCGACGACCTCGATCACTTCAAGCCCTTCGCCCTCGGCGGTCAGCACCTCTTGCCTCCGGGTGTCCGAGAAATTGAGTTTCAAGGCTGCGCGAAATTCGTCCAGCGCTTCGGGGCGGGCCTCCAGCACCAGCGCGTCGCCTTCTTTCAGTGTCGCGTGGGAGGATCGGCCATAGCGCCGCTTGCCATCTCGGATCAGCCCAATGATGGCGACATCGGATTTCTCGGCATCTTCATAAAGTTCGCTGACACGCTTGCCGATATGAGGGGAGTCAGGAGGCAAGGTCAGTTCCGCGATGTATTCAGCCAGTGATTCAGAGGCTTCCTGTTGCTGACCCCGGTTCGGGATTAACCGCCAGCCAATGAGGGACACAAAGGCCAGCCCGGCAATGGCGGCAATACCGCCAACCGGAGCAAAATCGAACATCTTGAAGGGCTCGCCCAACGTTTCTTCGCGGATTGAGGCGATGATGATATTCGGCGGTGTGCCGATCAATGTGGCCATGCCACCCAGAATGGTCGCAAAACTCAGCGGCATCAGGGACAGCCCCACCGATCGCCCGGCCTTGCGCGCGGTCTGAATGTCCACCGGCATCAGCAGGGCCAGCGCGGCGACGTTGTTCATGAAGGCTGACAGAACCGCGCCGATCCCGCCCATCAGCGCGATATGGGCGCCCAAACCGCGTGAGGCATCAACCAGCGTGCGGGTGATCAGGAACACCGCCCCGGACCGGACCAGCCCGGCAGAGACAACCAGAACCAATGCAACGATGATCGTTGCAGGATGACCAAACCCTGCGAAGGCATTGTCCACCGGTACAACACCCAGCACGACACCGATCATCAGGGCGGCGAAAGCCACGAGGTCATAGCGGAACCGGCCCCATAGCAGCATTGCAAAAACAGCAGCAAAAAGCGTGAAAAGAATGATTTGGTCTGTCGTCATGCCGCCACCATACCTGCACGGGGGCGTCTCGCAAGCCGATCCCTTGATCCTGCCCCCCGCAAACGTCTATATGAGCGCCGAACACGCAATTACGAATGACGAGGACGCACCATGGCAGGCCATTCCAAATGGGCCAATATCCAGCACCGCAAGGGACGTCAGGACGCCGCGCGGTCCAAACTGTTTTCCAAACTGTCGAAAGAGATCACCGTGGCTGCCAAGATGGGCGACCCCGATCCCGACAAGAACCCGCGCCTGCGTCTGGCGGTGAAAGAGGCCAAGTCGAACTCGGTTCCCAAGGACGTGATCGACCGCGCGATCAAGAAATCGGTTGCGGGTGAAGGCGACGAATACGAAGAAATCCGGTACGAGGGCTACGGCCCCAACGGTGTGGCCGTGATCGTTGAGACCATGACCGACAACCGCAACCGGACGGCTTCGACCGTTCGTTCCACGTTCTCGAAGAACGGCGGTAATCTGGGCGAGACCGGCTCGGTCGGGTTCATGTTCGATCGCAAAGGTGAGGTCATTTACCCGGCAGATGCGGGTGATGCGGACACGATTTTCGAAGCCGCGATTGAAGCAGGTGCCGAAGATGTCGAAAGTTCGGAAGACGGGCATATCATCTGGTGCGCGGATACCGATCTTAACGATGTCTCAAACGCTCTGGAAGGGGCGCTGGGCGAGTCGGAATCGACCAAGCTGATCTGGAAGCCCACCACCACAACCGAGTTGGGCCTAGAGGATATGCAAAAGCTGATGAAACTGGTTGATGCGCTTGAAGACGACGACGACGTTCAGCGCGTTACAACCAACTTCGAAGCCACTGACGAGGTCATGGCGCAGCTGTAACGTTAGCGCGTGTTGTTTTCAGAGCCCGGTCATATTGGCCGGGCTTTTTTGATGCCACAGAGGTGCTTGGCCGTAACTCTGTAGCAGAATAGGCTAAACTGAGTTAGTCAGCACAGGTGCTGGTTTGGTCGTGATTGATGGCAGAATGTATGACACAAGACGCAAGTGAGTTGGCAAAGCGCAACGTCCCGGTTTTGATTGGGCAGAGCATATTGTCTCAGGTCGCGTGGACCTTGGGCAGCCCATCCGTTGTCTTGCCCTTTCTGGCTGTGTCTTTCGAGTTGCCGATGTTTGTTGCGGGTGCACTGGTTTCGGTCCGTATGGTCGGCTCGATGATCGCAGATTTCTTTCTGGCTCAACCCATTGCGGCCCAACCCAGAAAGAAGCGCGCCATCGCAATGACCGAGTTTGTGATCGGAATTTGCCTGCTGATCGCGATGGCCGTTGCCGCGTCAGGTGTCGTGCCCCTGATCGCTGTAGCGTTTGTTATGGTCTTTTTTGTGATTGGTCTGGTCGATGAAATGCAGAACCTTATGTATACCGACCTGCTTGGGGATCATGTCCAATCCAAATCACGTATTTCAATGCGGTATTTGCAGTTTGGGGCCGGAGGTCTGGCGGCGATAGGTTTGGCCCTGCTGATCCATGAGATCACAAAGGACAACCCTCCGTTTTCACGACACTCTGCTGTGATTGCAGTATCATTCACGTTCTTCGTTCTGTCAGGGATCTGCATCATGGCGGTGGCCGAGATCGGTAAAACTACAGGCGCATCGACCGACGGGAAACCTGCAGTCAAATTGTCATTCAAAGCAAATGTAAAAGCCATTGTTGAGATGTTCGATCACGCATGGTTCAGGCGCTACATGACAATGCGCATGCCTTTGGTTGTTGTATCCTTATCGGTTCCATTCTTCGCCCTAATCGCGGCCGAGGCGCATCATGCCTCGGCCAAGGGGTTGACCGCGATGATCATCTCGTCAGCTTCGGGGTACCTGGTGGCGGCGCCGCTTTGGCAAGTTGTCAATATGAAGTCGCATCGCGCCGTGATGGTTACGGGCACTCTGATGGTCGCGGCGACTGGAGTGGTGTTGTTGACGTTTCACTATCTCAAGCTGGATCATGATGTGCATCTGCATGCCGTTGCCCTGTTCATCGTAACGGTTGCCTCCACAGGTATCAGCAGCGCGCGCAAACTGTATTTTCTGGATGTCGCGCCAAAGGATCAACGCGTTCAGGCTTCGGCTGCGGTCAAGAGCATTGCCCGAATTGCAGCGGTTGTCTTGTCCGCTGGACTGGCCGCGATTGCACATATGCATGAGGTCGCCTTGGCCGTTGCATTTATCGTGGGGTGCAGTTTGATCTCGGCCTTAACATGCTACAGGATCGCTTTGCCGAAGGCTCAGGCGAAGGTCAATGAAACCAGCGGAAAAGCGTCAGAAGAAGGATGAGATTTCGTCTAAAGGCTTCTTCAGCTTGGCCACCGATGGAACCGTTGCAGTCTCTGAAGGGTGTCCAACCGCGATGATCATCGTGGGTTTTTCCGAGGCTGGCCGTTTCAGGGCCCCGTTAAGAAACTTCATCGGATTGGGGGTGTGGGTCAGCGTCGACAAACCGGCGTGATGCAGCGCCGCCAGCAGGAACCCGGTGGCGATATTCACGCTTTCGGGGACATAGTAGTTCTTGTAGCGCGTGCCGTCCTCAAACTCGCCCCAGCGCTGGGCGAACACAACGATCAGCCAGGGGGCGATGGTCAGGTGCTCTTTCACCGCGTTGGTGCCAATTGGTTCCAGTGCCTTGATCCATTCATCGCCTGCGCCACCGGCATAGAACCGGCGTTCCTCTTCCTCGGCTTCTTCGCGGATCTGCTGTTTCAGTGCGGCATCTGAGATGGCCGCAAAGTGCCAGGGCTGATGATTGGCGCCCGAGGGGGCCGTTCCAGCCGTGCGCAGGCATGTTTCGATCACCGCTTTCTCGACCGGGCGGGCCGAGAAATCGCGCACCGTATGGCGCTGCCGCATCTTGTCGTGAAAGGCCAGTGCGGCCTGCTGCATCTGATCGTCGCTGATCTCGCACCGGTCGGGCAGGGGGATCGGATCATAGCTGAGGGCGTCGCGTGAAAACATAAAGTTACTCCGAAGGTTTGCCTCTTATCCGTTTGCGAGCGCCCGGGATCAAGGCTTTGGCTGCAGCCGCTTTGACCGCCTTGGTTAGCGGGGCCAGAGCTGGGGACAGGACGCGACCGACTTGCCAGGTCAACGCAACATCCAGGTGTGCGTCTGGAATGAGGGGCTGCAACTTCCCTTCGGTTATGGGCTTGCGCACTAACGGTTCGGGGTTCATCCCCCAGCCGACGCCTGCAATCGCGGCATCAACGAAGCCGTGAGAGGATGGCAAAAAATGGGTTGGTGGCGTAATGCGACCACCCGCCTGAGCCTCAAACCATGCCTTTTGCAGGCCATCTTTGCGGTTGAAAACAAGGCAGGGGGCGGCGCTGAGGGTGGATGTGTTTACACCTTTCGAAAACCAACGCTGCATGAAATCCGGGCTGGCCGTTGGCAAATATCTTAGCGCTCCAAGCTCGGTGGCATCACAACCCGTCACCGGCTGGCCGTCCACGGTGATCGCTGCGCTGACTTCGCCCCGGCGTAGCCATTTGGCCGAATGGTCCTGATCATCGATGACCAAATCGAACAGCAGACCAGGCGTATTGGCCATGACGTCAATAAACAGGGTCGCCAGTATATCCGCCGGAATGGCCACGCGCACGCGGGCGGTTTCAGTGGTTTGATCAAGCGATAGCTCACGCGAGAGCTGCGCTTCGAGCAAACCGATATCTTCTGCATATTGCGCGATCCGCAAACCGGCTGGCGTTCCGGTACAGGGGCTTCCGCGATTGATCAGGGTCGCGCCGACGCGATCCTCCAGTGCTTTGATCCTCTGAGAGATTGCGGAAGGGGTAACAGCCAAAGCACTCGCGGCAGCATCAAAGCTGCCATGGCGCAAAATCGCGGACAGCGCTGACAGGTGATGAGGGTCGAGTAACATTAGTCAAACTTAACTCAGTTTACTATCATTAATTTGATAGATCACGTGGATGACGTTAGTCAACGCCTCGAGCAGTAGGAGGCATCATGTTCACAACCTTCATCGCCGGTTTTGCGCTTAGTTTCAGCCTGATCCTTGCGATCGGGGCCCAAAACGCCTTTATCCTACGACAAGGGTTGCGCCGCGAACATGTCTTTGTGCTGTGTCTGACCTGTGGGCTGTCTGACGCGATCCTGATTGCCGCCGGGGTTGCGGGATTTGGAACATTGGCGCAGGCCTTGCCGTGGTTTGAAACTGTGATGCGGTATGGTGGTGCCGCTTTCCTGATCTGGTACGCTGTTCGCAGCTTCTTATCAGCTTGGAAGGGTGGTGCGGCTCTCAAGGCCGGGAATGGCCAGGCAACCAGCCTGCGAACGGCCATGCTGACCGTTATGGCGTTCACTTGGTTGAACCCGCATGTTTATTTGGACACGGTTGTCCTGATCGGCTCAATCTCGGCGCAGTATGATGATCGGTTGAGCTTTGCAATTGGTGCGATGCTGGCGAGTTTCGTATTCTTCTTTACCCTTGGCTACGGGGCCAGGATCTTGTCGCCGTTCTTTGCGCGACCAAGGGCCTGGCAGGTGCTGGACGTGATCATTGGCATCGTCATGCTGGGTATTGCTTTGAAACTTGTTATCATGTGAAGGGTTGCCCGTGCCGACGTTTCGGTGTTCAACCTAGCGCATGAGTTCCCAAGCTGTTTCCTCGCGCCCGATCGCAGGCATGTTCTGGATGTTTGCCGCCGGGTTGAGCTTTGTTGTCATGACGGCTTTGGTCAAGTCTTTGGGCTCGACGATGGACCCGATACAGGCAGCGTTTCTGCGTTATGTTCTGGGTCTTGTATTCCTGCTACCTGCGTTGCGACTAATTCTAACGACCCATCTCAGCAAACGTGATCTTGCATTGTTTGGGCTGCGTGGCGTGATCCATGGCGGAGCGGTCATGCTTTGGTTCTGCGCGATGACGCAGATCCCGTTGGCCGAGGTGACGGCGATGAACTACATGACCCCGGTTTATGTCACGTTAGGTGCGGCGCTGTTTCTGGGTGAGAAGCTGGCCTTTCGCCGGATCGCAGCCATTCTGGTTGCCCTTATCGGGGTTCTGATCATCTTGCGACCGGGATTCCGAGAGGTCTCGCCCGGCCATGTTGCCATGCTTGGCACCGCGCTGACCCTCGGTGGGTCTTATCTGCTCGCCAAGTTGCTGGTGCGCGATATCCCACCTTCAGTTGTTGTGGCACATCTATCGATCTGGGTCACAATTGTATTGATCCCGTTCGCCATCGCAGTCTGGAACCCACCCAGCCTGCGCGATATCGGTGTCCTTTTTCTGGTGGCCAGCTTCGCCACGGCAGGGCACTATTTCATGACGCTGGCTTTGCAGGCCGCACCAGTAGCGGTTACGCAGCCGGTCACATTCCTGCAACTGATATGGGCTACCGTGTTGGGTGCTTTGGTTTTCAACGAGCCCATTGATATCTGGGTGGTTGCTGGCGGCACATTGATCTTGGCGGCGGTCAGCTTCATTTCCTGGCGTGAGGCCGTGCTGAACCGACGGGAACTGACACCACCCACCATCGCAACAAAGTTGTGATTTTATATCACGGAATGTTTGTTGATTGACGAGTCAACGTCTGCGCCCTAGCGTTTGCAGGCTGCGCCAGAGCGGGGTGGGGGTCTTTCCCGTGCGATGAGATCATCGGCTATCGTGCGAGGTCCTGAAACCCAGTTCTTTGGCCGTCACTTTCTGATTGGGGCCCGACAATGACCAAGCCGAATATTCTGATCCTGATGGTGGATCAGCTGAATGGAACGCTCTTTCCCGATGGCCCAGCTGATTGGCTGCATGCGCCCAATCTGAAGAAACTGGCAGCGCGCTCGACCCGCTTCGCCAATGCCTATACCGCCTCGCCCCTATGCGCGCCGGGCCGGGCAAGTTTCATGTCTGGGCAATTGCCCTCGCGCACTGGGGTTTACGACAACGCGGCCGAGTTCCGCAGCGACATCCCGACCTATGCGCATCATCTGCGCCGTGCGGGGTACTACACCTGTCTGTCCGGCAAAATGCATTTTGTCGGGCCGGATCAATTGCACGGGTTCGAAGACCGGCTGACAACCGATATTTACCCCGCCGATTTCGGCTGGACCCCGGACTATCGCAAGCCCGGAGAGCGGATTGACTGGTGGTATCACAATATGGGTTCGGTCACCGGCGCCGGGGTCGCCGAGATTTCCAACCAGATGGAATATGATGACGAAGTCGCATACCATGCGAAAGCCAAAATCTACGATTTGGCCCGGGGGCAGGATGACCGCCCGTGGTGCCTGACCGTCAGCTTTACGCATCCTCACGACCCTTACGTTGCGCGCCGCAAGTACTGGGACCTGTATGAGGATTGCGAGCATCTGCTGCCTGATGTCGCGGACTTTGGCTATGACAATCAGGATCCGCATTCCAAGCGGATTTTCGATGCCAATGACTGGCGCAGCTTTGATATCTCCGAAGACGACATTCGCAAATCCCGCCGAGCCTATTTCGCGAATATCTCGTATCTGGACGAAAAGATTGGTGAGATCCTGGAAGTGCTTGAAACCACCCGACAGGAGGCGATCATCCTGTTTGTCTCGGATCACGGCGACATGTTGGGCGAGCGGGGATTGTGGTTCAAAATGACCTTCTTTGAAGGCTCGGCCCGCGTTCCGCTAATGATCTCGGCCCCTGATCTGCCACCGGGTCGGATCGACACGCCGGTTTCAACCATCGATGTAACGCCCACGTTGGGCGCGTTGTCCGGCGTCGATATGGCTGAGATTGCCCCATGGACGGATGGTGAAGACCTATGCCCATTGGCAAAAGGGGCTGAACGGACGGTGCCCGTGGCGATGGAATATGCGGCTGAAGCGTCCTATGCACCGCTCGTTTCCCTGCGATATGGAAAATGGAAGTACAACCGCTGTGCCCTTGATCCGGATCAGCTGTTTGACCTTGAAAAGGACCCGCATGAACTGACCAATCTGGCCGACAATCCAGACCATGCGGGCACGCTGGAAAGCCTGCGTGCGAAGTCGCAAGCGCGATGGGATCTGGATCAGTTCGACGCGGATGTGCGAGCCAGTCAGGCGCGTCGCTGGGTGGTCTATGAGGCGTTGCGGCAGGGCGGTTACTACCCTTGGGATTATCAGCCACTGCAAAAAGCGTCGGAACGCTATATGCGAAATCACATGGATCTGAATGATGTCGAAGAAAAACAACGTTTCCCACGCGGCGAATAGTCGTACGCTTGGGTTTGGTGGGATGGATCCCTTCGGTTTGATCCGCGTCAAAGTATCGGCTGTTGTGGGTTGCTAGATAGATCCCACACAATCATGTTTTAGGAGCGAACAGCATGTCTCACACCCCGCACGAACTGGCCGAAGAGTTTCCGGACAAGGTCGAACTGATGAGCCAACTCAAGCAATCGGACGCACATTTTGCGCGTCTGGCCGATGAGTATCACGAGATCAACAGGCAGGTGCACCGGGCCGAGACAAATATCGAACCCGTGGAAGAACTGGCCGAAGGTGAGATGCGCAAGAAACGCGCGGCGCTGAAAGACGAAATTTGGGCAATGTTGACTAAAGCCTGAGGGCTTGGGCGGGGGCTCTGCCCCCGTCGCGGCGGGCTGCGGTTCCCCTAAGGTATATTCAGCCAGGTGAAGATCAGGTCACCTTGTAGGGCAGGGTGCCGCGCGTATGGGTGTCGATGCTTAAGCGACGCTCCAAAGGCGGGACTGAACGCTGATGGCAGGTTTGCCGTTCGCAAATCCGGCAGGAAATGCCGATAGGCTCGTAGGCACTGGCGTTGTTGATGTCGAGATTGTCGGCGTAGACAAGGGCCTGAGCGTGGCGCACCTCGCATCCCAGGGCGATGGCATAGCGGCGGACGGGCGCGCCGTAGGAACCGCCTGATTTCGAGATATCGCGCGCCAGCGAGATGTATTTGACCCCGTCCGGTGTTTCCGCAAGCTGCAGCAGAAAGTGCCCGGGCGTTTCGAACGCGCGATGCACATTCCATAGCGGGCAGGCGCCGCCAAAGCGGGCGAATTGCAACCGCGTTGCGGAATGGCGTTTGGTGATGGTTCCGGCCTGATCAACGCGGACAAAGAAGAACGGGATGCCCTTGGCCCCAGGCCGTTGCAGCGTTGAGAGGCGGTGCGCGATCTGTTCGATTGATGCGCCGAAACGGGTACTGAGCAATTCCAGATCATGGCGGGTTTCCTGTGCAGCAGCCAAAAAACTGGCATAGGGCATCAGCGACGCACCGGCAAAGTAGTTGGCCAATCCTATCTTGGCGATGGATCGTGCCTCGTCGCTTTGGAACTTGGCAAAGTCCAGCGTGGCTTCGAGCAGTTTATCCTGACTGATCAGAGCGACCTGCAGCAGCAACTGGAAGACCTGTGTTTGTGGCGCGGCGCGGGATGACAGGCGCAAGGTCTTGCTTTCAGAATCATAGGCGCGCAAGGTTTCGATGTCTGAGAACACGACCTGAATTCCGCGTTCGGCCAGGCTGTTCAGTGCGGCCTCTCGGATCCCCCCCGGTGTCTCGGCCCGATTGGCGAACAGTTCAGCGGCACGGTCGACAGCATCGATGTAGTTGTCGCAATAGTGAAAGAAGTCTCGCACCTCTTCCCATGGGCTGGCTTGCGTGCGTGAATCTTCGCGCCCCAATGCCTCGTCCAGTGAGGCGAGCCGTTCATGGGTTTGCCGATAGGTGCGATGAAGTTCGATAAAGGCGCGCGCCAGAGCTGGGGCGTTCGAAGCAGTCAATCGAAGATCGGCCAAAGGTGGAATGGCATCGGCAAAAACCGGATCGGCGAGCGCTTCGCGCATATCAGAGACCAGACGTTCGCTATCACCTGTGCTGAGCTCGGTGACATCCATTCCGAACTCTTGCGCCAATGCCAGCACGACTGTGGTCGAGATCGGACGGTTGTTGTTCTCCATCTGATTGAGATACGGGAGTGACACGCCAAGCTTTGCAGCAAATTCTTTCTGCGTGAGGGACAAACGGGTGCGCATCTCGCGCAGCTTAGCGCCTGCGTAGAGTTTTTGGGTGGGCATGGCGTGCCTTTGCAAGTTTACCTGTATGGGAGGCTAACTTTGCAAACTCTCGAAGGCAAGCGGGCTTACAGTCCCAATTGTCGTTCGCGCCGGATCACCGAATAGATGGAGCAGATGGCCAGAACCGCCGTCGTCAGCATCAACCATAATAGCGGCATGGCGCCTGTCTCGACTGTTAATAAAGCTCCGGCAAGCGCGCTGAGCCCTGCGCCGCCACCCAGCATGATAGCCCCGCTTAGGCCCGCTGCGGTTGCTGCCAGATGCGGGCGAACTGAGAGTGCGCCGGACGTCGCGTTGGGTATGGTCATCCCGTTGCCGAGGCCTACAAACGTCATGAAACTAAAAAAGCTAAGCGCGCTGCCGGCGCCGATCAGGAACAGCACGGCTGAAATTGCCACACCAGCGGCGTTTAGGATGCTGCCCCAAAGAACCATTCGGTTAACGCCAAAGCGCACAGAGTAGCGCCCGCTTAGGAAGTTTCCGAGAAAGTACCCAACCGCAGGCGCGCCAAAATAGAACCCAACTTCGGCCGCGCTAAGTCCGAACAGTTCGGTTCCAATGAATGGTGCGCCACCTAGATAGGCAAAGAACGCGCCAGACGAGAACGCAGACGAAAGTGAATAGCCCCAAAAGCGTGGGGATTTCAGAAGCTCGGGATATTCCCTGAATTGTTGGATCAGGGTTTTGCCGCTTTTGGCAGAGGTTTCGCCAAAGTCCCAGTAGGTTAAGGCCAGGATCAGTGCGCCCAACGCGAATGGTAGCCAGAAATTGGCTTTCCAGCCAAAGCTTTCTTCAAGGATACCACCGATCGCGGGGCCAATCATCGGAACCACTGCCATGCCCATGGTGACATAGCCAATCATGGATGCCGCTTGATCCTGATCATACATGTCCCGCACCGCCGCGCGGCTGAGAACCATCCCGACAACGATCACCGCCTGGCACATTCGAAAGAACAGAAAAACCTCGGCAGTGGGGGCGTAGATGCATCCGAGCGTCGCCAGCAAAAACAACGAAAGTCCCCACAGCAGCACCGGCCTGCGCCCGGCTTTGTCCGCGATGGGGCCGATCAGGATTTGCAGCACCGCATTGACCAGCAGATACAGCGCAATCGACAATTGCATGACCTTGTAATCAGTCGCAAAATACAGCGCCATGTTTGGTAGGCTGGGCAAGAACAAATTCATGCTCAGCGCCGCTAGGCCTGACAGTAATACAAGTGTGCCGATTGTGGGTGGCGTGCGGCGAACCGCAGTCGATCTGAACTGCATTGTTCACATGTATAGTGGCGGTTTTTGGGAATGCCAGATCAGTATCGGACGAACCGGATATATTAGCAATTTTACAATTTATCAGGATGTGGTTTTCAAATATTTGCAAATTTGCTGGAAAGAACTTTAGCCAAGGCTGCTCAGCGGGTAGTGTTCGCCAAATTTAACAGGGGATATGCGCCATGAAAGACATCCTTTCCGAGCTTGAAAACCGTCGTGACGCGGCGCGTTTGGGCGGTGGGCAAAAGCGAATTGATGCCCAACACGGTCGCGGCAAGTTGACTGCGCGCGAGCGGATCGAACTGTTGCTGGACGAAGGCAGTTTCGAAGAGTTTGACATGTTTGTCAGCCACCGCTGCACCGATTTCGGCATGGAAAAACAGCAGCCTGCAGGGGATGGTGTGGTAACCGGATGGGGCACGATCAATGGACGGATGGTCTATGTGTTCAGCCAGGATTTCACGGTCTTTGGCGGCTCGCTTTCGGAAACGCATGCTCAAAAGATCTGCAAGGTCATGGATATGGCGGTTCAGAACGGAGCGCCCATCATTGGCATCAACGACTCGGGTGGTGCGCGTATTCAGGAAGGTGTGGCGTCACTTGCGGGCTATGCCGAGGTGTTTCAGCGCAACATCACGGCCTCGGGCGTGGTGCCGCAGATCAGTGTGATCATGGGTCCCTGTGCCGGCGGTGCGGTGTACAGCCCGGCGATGACGGACTTTATCTTCATGGTCAAGGACTCGTCCTATATGTTCGTGACCGGCCCCGACGTGGTCAAAACCGTTACAAACGAAGTGGTTACGGCTGAAGAGCTTGGTGGCGCATCAACCCACACCAAAAAGTCATCCGTCGCGGATGGCGCGTTTGAAAACGATGTTGAAGCACTGGCCGAGGTGCGCCGCCTTGTCGATTTCCTGCCGCTGAATAACCGCGAAAAGCCCCCTGTCCGTCCGTTCTTTGATGATCCGGATCGCGTGGAGAAATCCCTAGATACTCTGGTGCCAGACAATCCGAATACGCCTTATGATATGAAGGAACTGATAACGAAGATCGCGGATGAGGGCGACTTCTACGAAATTCAGGAAGATTTCGCCAAGAACATCATCACCGGTTTTATCCGGCTCGAAGGGCAGACTGTTGGCGTTGTTGCGAACCAGCCGATGGTTCTGGCAGGGTGTCTGGACATCGACAGCTCGCGTAAAGCGGCGCGGTTCGTTCGCTTCTGTGACTGTTTCGAGATCCCGATCCTAACCCTGGTTGACGTGCCGGGCTTCCTGCCGGGAACGCAGCAGGAATACAGCGGTGTGATCAAGCACGGTGCCAAACTGCTTTATGCCTATGGCGAAGCAACCGTGCCGAAGGTTACAGTTATTACCCGTAAGGCTTATGGCGGCGCCTATGTGGTTATGGCGTCTAAGCATCTGCGTGGCGATTTCAACTATGCCTGGCCCACGGCCGAGATCGCGGTGATGGGTGCGAAAGGCGCGACCGAGATCATCCACCGTGCCGATCTGAAAGATGCCGAGAAAACTGCGCAACACGTGGCCGATTATGAAGATCGCTTTGCGAATCCATTTGTGGCGGCTGAACGTGGCTTTGTGGATGAGGTGATCATGCCCCATTCGACCCGCCGCCGTGTTTCACGTGCTTTTGCCAGCTTGCGGGGCAAGCAGCTGAAGAACCCCTGGAAAAAACACGACAATATCCCGTTATAAGGTACTCAGGGCGGAGAACCCGCCCTGCGCCTTGGACCACGCTGAACATAAGGATGGTTTAGAATCTGCCGCCAAATAAGGCAGGTTTGACAAAATCTGCTAAATAGTTGAATGATCCTCCCCAGCAATCATAGAACTGCGCAGGCCACAAGCACTGCGCGCGCGACCCCGGAAGGAGGAGCTTGCCATTGGCGGGTCCGGGGCCGCGCCAAAGTTTTGCTGGCCAGCCTGTTTGCGACCCCGGCTTTCCCACAATCGGACATTCCCCTGCCTGTTCCATCTGGCCAGCCCGTGCATCTGAACAATGTTCTGTTGGACAATAATCCGGGTGAGCTTTGGGTTCGGTTTCGGTTCATTGCCCCAAAGATCGGAGCAACCGTGGGTCGGATCGGCTATGATGTGGCCTCAAAAGACATGACGCATTTGTGCCAGACCCTGGCCATTGCTTATGTCGCCCAGCATGAATTGGACCCGGCGCTTGTGATCATCTCGCTGGCGGACCGGCCTATCGAATTCGGCGACAGTGCGCCGGATGCCACACAGTTCTTTGAAGCCTATCGGTTGGAACCGTCCGGGTGTATCTGGGAGGGGCTTTGACCATGATCACCGAATTTCATGCGCTCACAGCGTCTCAGACCAATGATGCGGCTTTGGAGGTGCGCACTATGACCTCATCCCGAAACGGATGTGAATTTCCCGGTTTCAAACACGACGTCATGTCAGAGGTGCCGACATGCTGAAACATCGCGGATTTCCCGGGCGTCTGGCTGGCACCGATTTTCAATTCACCATTCGCCGCGCCAACCCTAAGGGCGTAACCCCGATCACCCGCCGCGAACGGTTTCGGGATCGCAAACCAGCTGACCGCAGGGCCGATGCGGGGTTTATGGAAGCGCTATGGCAGGCTTTTGGCGATCAGCCGTTTGAACGCGGTAACCTTGATGCGGGCCGGCTGAGTTGGCTGTTCGGGCGCGAAGTCATCCCAGCTGAAGATCCGTTCGATCCGGAAAGCTATGATGCGTTGCTGGTAATTGATCTGGACGCCGCGCGTGCGTCGTTCCCTGATTTGTTCGGCACAGGTTGATCATGTTGAACCTGACACAGCCCATAGCAAGAGAGACCCCGCCCGATGTCGGGCAGGGTCGGATGGGCGCGTCAGAAGTTCAACTGGGCGGCGACCTGTATCCGATTGCCATCGAAGTCTTGCCCCGAGTTCACGTCGTTCCGCTCGCCATAGATGTATTCGGCGCTAAGGGTCAGGTTGTCGGTCGCCTTGTAGAAGGCGTTGACATGGATGGTCTCCAACTCGGTGAACTCCAGTGTTCCGGTCGATGTGGCCAGATCATAGTCCTCGCGTCCGTAGGCGATGCCAACGTTCCATTTGTCACTCAAGTCCTGGCGGAACTCGACCGTGTAGCCATCGACATCGTTGGCTTCACCCTCGACAATCGCATCGCCCAGGCCAATCAGGTATGGGCCAAGTGCCTGACCGTGGACATAGTTGACCTGAAACAGGCCGCCCGCCCAAGGCCGGATCGAGCCAGACAGAGTAACGCCCCACTGATCGACCTCGGTCGCACCGTCGCTTGTTTGGGCGTTGCCATAGAGCGCCGAAGCACGCGCAATATATGTACCGTTGTTATACTCGGCCGCAGCGGTAAGAACCGGGTCGTCCGAGTTCGACCCACTGACATTTTCTTCGATCGAGGTGCTGAACACGGTATTCGAACCCAGATTGGCCGTGTAGCGGACCTGCGGTACTCGGGCGAATGCGATACCGACCGGACCGTTGAATTCAACCGAGGTCGGATAAGTGTCCAACGGCTGGAAATTGGTCCAGTACTGCCCGATCAGCCAACTGTCACCAACGGTAATATTGGCATGACGCAACCGCAGCTCTGCTGTGCCGTTAGACGCAAACAGATCCAACTCCAACTGTCCGCCGATCTCACCGATGCCGCTTGGAGTGCTTGTGCGCAACCCGATCCGCGATTGGCGGATCGTCGCGCCAAAGGTTCCATCAGTTGCAGCCGATGGCTCACCGATGACGTTCACAAAAGCGGTATCCCCCTGATCAAATTCGAAATCATAGAAGAAATCGGCTTTGACGTAGCCGTAGACGTCGAGGGTGGTGTTCCCGATTCTGAAATCACCATTCGCAGGGCCCGCGCGGTCGGCCTCAAGCGCTTCGACTCTGGCGCGCAGCGCATCCAGTTCGGCCTGTGTCTGGGCGTCCTCAGCCACAGCATTCGTGCCGGTCAAACAGAGTGCAGAGGCCACAAGCAGGGTCGCCTTTTTTCCTATCGTAGTCATGTGGGTGTTTCCTTGTGTGCGAGTAAGCACTTGCACCGTTCCACGCGCTTTGTGGCTTCGGAAATCACGAGATCGGGACAGAAAAGCCTAGATTTCTCAAGGGAATGTGCGTTTTCGGACGCGTCGGGTCACGATGGAGTGAGACGTTCTGCCAAGCGTATGAATGTGAACATGTTTCCATCCAGACCGATTTCTTCAATATGTGATGCTGCGCCTGCGAAACGGCTGGCACGGAAGCTGAAATGTAACAAAACTGTGACGCCGGGCCTCGGGCGCAGGCCTGAATCGCCGCAAAAGGCGATCGGCGCAATTTTGCGCGGAAACTTGCCGCATGGGCAGATTCCAGCCGGAATCTTCTCGGGAAACAATACTTTGTTTGCCGCTTGGATTGTGGCGTGCAACCTGAGCGGGCCGTGCGGCTCTACTTTGCCTGCGCCGCACATGCACCTACTATTCCGTACCCCTTCCTTCCGCGGGCAGGCTTGTGTTCCCCACAATGTCCTGTCCGCGTTTTTCTTTGAGCATCCTGCAGCTATCAAGCGGCATAAATCTGCGCAAAATGTGGATTTGCTGTGTTTGATATTGAATAACAGAGCGCAAACCCCGCATCTGACCTCAAAGATATCAAATCGAGCAAGAGGGCAGACTAAATGCAAATCTCACGTATTATTCTGGTTGCAGCAACTTGCGCGGGCCTGTCGGCCTGCGGTGACACGACCGGCGAACAGGCTTTGCTGGGTGGCGGCGCCGGCGCGGTCGGGGCTGCGGTCCTCAGCGCGGACCCGCTGTTTGGGGCAGCCGTTGGTGCCGCGGGTAACGTCCTTTACTGCAAAACCCAGAACAACTGTAACTAACGCAAATTCCTTGGGGCGTGTGTCGCCCCATCCGTCATCGCGTATCACGCCGTTGCGGGGATCTCTCCCTGCGGCGGCGTTTTGCGTTTCCAGAACACCAAACCAAAGGACATCGCATGTTCAATAAGATCCTGATCGCCAACCGAGGCGAAATTGCCTGCCGGGTCATCAAGACCGCCCGCAAGATGGGTATCGGCACCGTTGCCATTTATTCGGACGCGGACAGGAATGCGCTGCATGTCTCGATGGCGGATGAGGCGGTGCATATCGGTCCGCCGCCAGCGAACCAGTCCTACATCGTGATCGACAAGGTCATGGACGCCATCCGTCAAAGCGGCGCACAAGCGGTTCATCCCGGCTATGGCTTCCTGTCTGAAAACGCGAAGTTTGCCGAGGCGCTTGAAGCCGAGGGCGTCGCCTTTGTCGGCCCGCCGAAAGGCGCGATTGAGGCGATGGGGGACAAGATCACCTCGAAAAAGATCGCGCAGGAGGCGGGCGTTTCGACTGTGCCCGGCTACATGGGCCTGATCGAAGACGCGGAAGAGGCGGTCAAGATTTCGAACGAGATCGGCTATCCGGTAATGATCAAAGCCAGCGCCGGGGGCGGCGGCAAGGGTATGCGGATCGCGTGGAATGACGAGGAGGCGCGCGAAGGCTTCCAATCATCCAAGAATGAGGCTGCGAACTCGTTTGGTGATGACCGGATTTTCATCGAGAAATTCGTGACCCAGCCGCGCCACATCGAAATTCAGGTTCTGTGCGATAGCCACGGCAACGGCATTTATCTGGGCGAGCGTGAATGTTCGATCCAGCGCCGGAACCAGAAAGTGGTGGAGGAAGCGCCGTCGCCCTTCCTGGATGAAGCGACCCGTAAGGCAATGGGCGAACAGGCCGTCGCCTTGGCCAAGGCCGTAGGGTATTCCAGTGCGGGTACGGTAGAGTTTATCGTTGACGGTCAGAAGAACTTCTACTTCCTCGAAATGAACACCCGCCTGCAAGTGGAACACCCGGTGACCGAGTTGATCACCGGCGTCGATCTGGTTGAACAGATGATCCGCGTGGCCAATGGTGAGCCCCTGTCGATTACGCAGGACGACGTGACGCTGACCGGATGGGCCATTGAAAACCGTCTGTATGCGGAAGACCCATATCGCAACTTCCTGCCCTCAATCGGGCGTCTGACCCGCTATCGCCCGCCGCAGGAAATTGCCGCCGGCCCGATGCTGGTCAACGGTAAATGGCAGGGCGATGCGCCGGAAGGTGAGGCCGCTGTGCGCAACGACACCGGCGTCTATGAAGGCGGCGAGATCAGTATGTATTACGATCCGATGATCGCCAAGCTGTGTACCTGGGCCCCGACCCGCGAGGCGGCGATTGAGGCGATGCGCGTTGCGCTGGACAGTTTCGAGGTTGAGGGCATTGGGCACAATCTGCCATTCCTGTCGGCAGTGATGGATCACCCCAAATTCGTCAGCGGTGAAATGACGACCGCCTTCATCGCCGAAGAATATCCGGATGGGTTCGAAGGTGTCACCTTGCCCGAAGGTGATCTGCGCCGGATTGCGGCCTCTTGTGCTGCGATGCACCGCGTCGCCGAGATCAGGCGCACGCGCGTGTCGGGCCGGATGGACAATCACGAACGCAAGGTTGGTAAGCGCTGGGTTGTGGCTGTGGAGGGGCATGAGCTTCCGGTTCAGGTCAATGCCGACAAAGAAGGCGCGACGGTGAAATTCGAGGATGGATCAAGCCTCCGCGTTTCCTCGGATTGGACGCCGGGTGATCAACTGGCCGTACTGGATGTTGATGGCAGTCCACTTGTTCTGAAGGTGGGTAAGGTTTCAGGCGGGTTCAGGGTGCGCAACCGTGGCGCGGACCTGAAAGTTCTGGTGCGCCGTCCGCGTCAGGCCGAACTGGCCAAGCTGATGCCCGAGAAACTGCCACCCGACACCTCGAAAATGCTGCTTTGCCCGATGCCTGGTCTGGTCGTGAAAGTTGATGTCGAAGTGGGGCAGGAGGTGCAGGAAGGTCAGGCGCTGTGCACGATTGAGGCGATGAAGATGGAAAACATCCTGCGCGCCGAGAAGAAAGGCACCGTTTCCAAGATCAACGCGGGTGCCGGTGACAGTTTGGCTGTGGATGATGTGATCATGGAATTCGAGTGATGTTCAGCGGGCATCGCGAAATAGACTTTTGCGTGCTCGCTTTTCTGACCTCTGCAATGCTTGGCGGTGTGGTTTTGGCCTATCTGAGACATGAAATCGGAGATTTGACCCTGATCCTGATCGGGTCTGCTTTGGTGCTCGGGTTTTACAGCTGGGCCATTCCGCCGCTTCTGCGCCGCAGTTTCCTTCGGATTCTCGTGGTTTTGCCCCCGTTTCTTCTGCTGGGTGTGATTGGGGGAATAGTCGTCTGGGAATACGTACCGGACGCCGCAAGGGACAAGGTTTACCCGGCTTTGGTGACGGGTTCGGTTATCGTTCTGGGGTGGTTCGTCACATTTCTATTCTCATCCTATGCCGAAGCGCAGAAATTCCATCTTCAGCGTAGGGATACGCTGATTGCTTTGCGAAATGAGATTTTTGCGTTGGTGGATAAACTTGACAACCAGCCCATCGCGGCACATGCGGAAAAGGTCCAGAAACGCATTCTGAGTGGTGACGGCACGGATGCGAACGGTAATCCGATCGAGTATTTTCCGTTTTCAACCATGGAAAGCGAACCCATCGTGTTCGAGGCGATTTCGTCGTCTATACCAGCGCTTGGCGAAGATACTGTTGCAAGTGTTGTCCGCTTTTACGCCGAATACACCGATTTGCGTCGCATGGTAGAGGATTCCCGGAATGAACAGACGCAGAAACTGTCTCGTGAACGCCGGGTAGCGTTTCATCAACAACTGACGAACCGCAGAACAAGCACGCTACGCTGGGGGCTGAGCGCGTTGGTTGCAATAAATATTGAGATGGGGCACGAAAATCCCGAGGGAATCAATCGCTCTGGCGAGAATGAGGATGTAAACCCTTGACCCTATTGTGTAAAATAGGGGCTAGCAGCCGATCAGATATCGCCGCTGATCGGCTTTTCCGGAGATTTTTCTGGTTGGTCACTGCTATAAAGCATGATCTTTTCCTCACCTTCTATGCCATCAACATAATATCTATTGGTGAATATTTCAATTACGGTTTCGCCGCATCACGTCGCTCGCGGATTTCGCGTTCACGTAGCGGGGTTTTGTCGATGGATCGGCCAATCTCGCGAACGCTCCACGGGCTGGGTTTACGCAGTTTCACCACGCCGTCCTTATCAACGAATACCATCTGGAACCCGCGCGGGCGTAGCTTTGACCGGATCGGAGATCGCGCCGACGGATCAGTATCTGTCAGCACAATTACATCCCGATCCCGCATCGCGTCCTCACCATCCAGCAACATGTCGATCTGTTGCTGGAACCGGGGGTCGGCGGGTGTGTCCGCGAAGACGATGACGGGCCGGTTGACCCACAGAAATTCGCTGAGATCGCTGTCGCCGACCGGGCGAACGAACTCCTCATCGGCGGGTGCCGATCCGTCGGCCGCCAAAGCCGCCAGCGGGAATAGCGCCGAAAAAACAAAGGCAAGCGTTCGTGTCATGGGGCCTCCTGCTGGAATGAATATAGCCCCTGTCCGCGTGAATGCGACCGGTGATTTGTACAAGGGGTTCAAATTCTTTTGTTTTACAGCTCGCAAATCGACCCCTTCAGAGGCAACAGCGCGCAGGCCAAGGCCGGGCGCGTCCCGAATCGAGAAAAGGATATTGCCATGACCGATAAGAAAGACTGGCAGGCGCTGGCCGAAAAAGAACTGCGTGGTCGCCCGCTGGATGACCTGACCAAAGAGACGCTGGAAGGCATCGACGTCAAACCGCTCTATACGCAAGAAGACACCGCCAACCTGCCGCATATGGGCTCGCTACCCGGTTTTGGCCCGTTCACGCGCGGCGTGAAGGCGACCATGTATGCGGGGCGGCCGTGGACGATCCGCCAGTATGCCGGGTTTTCCACGGCTGAGGAATCGAACGCTTTCTATCGCCGCAATCTGGCCGCCGGTCAGCAGGGGGTTTCTGTGGCTTTCGATCTGGCGACGCACCGGGGTTATGACAGTGACCATCCGCGTGTCGTGGGCGATGTGGGCAAGGCTGGTGTCGCCATCGACTCGGTCGAGGATATGAAGATCCTGTTTGACGGCATTCCGCTCGACAAGGTCTCGGTCTCGATGACGATGAACGGGGCGGTGATCCCGATCCTGGCCAGCTTTATTGTTGCTGGCGAAGAGCAGGGGCATGACAAATCCGTCTTGTCCGGCACCATTCAGAATGACATTCTGAAGGAATTCATGGTGCGGAACACCTATATCTACCCGCCTGAGCCGTCGATGAAGATCATCTCGGACATCATCGAATATACCTCAAACGAGATGCCCAAGTTCAACTCTATCTCGATCTCGGGCTATCACATGCAAGAGGCGGGGGCGAACCTGGTACAGGAACTGGCCTATACGCTGGCGGATGGGCGTGAATATGTCCGGGCCGCGACCGAGGCCGGAATGGATGTGGATAAGTTCGCGGGGCGTTTGTCCTTCTTCTTTGCCATCGGCATGAACTTCTTCATGGAGATCGCCAAGTTGCGTGCGGCCCGTACATTGTGGCACCGGGTGATGACCGATTTCGGCGCGAAGTCTGAGCGCTCCAAGATGCTGCGGACCCATTGCCAGACTTCGGGCGTGTCGCTGCAGGAACAGGACCCCTATAACAACGTGATCCGCACCGCCTATGAGGCGATGAGCGCGGTTCTGGGCGGCACCCAGTCCCTGCATACCAATGCCTTGGATGAGGCGATTGCCCTGCCCACCGATTTCTCGGCCCGCATTGCCCGGAACACCCAGCTGGTGCTGCAGGAGGAAACTGGTGTGACCGATGTGGTCGATCCGCTGGCCGGCTCCTACTATGTTGAAAGCCTGACCAACGAGCTGGTCGAAAAGGCCTGGGCTCTGATGGAAGAGGTCGAAGAGATGGGCGGCATGACCAAGGCCGTCGCCAGCGGCATGCCCAAGCTGCGGATCGAGGAAAGCGCAGCGCGCCGTCAGGCCATGATCGACCGGGGTGAAGAAGTCATCGTCGGTGTCAACAAATACCGCAAGGAACAGGAAGACCCGATCGACATTCTGGACGTCGACAACGTGGCGGTGCGCGAAGCACAGGTCGCCCGTCTGGAACGCATCCGCGCCACTCGAGACGAGGCCGCCTGCCAAGCGGCGCTGGGCGCCCTGACCAACACCGCCAAAGAAGGCGGCAACCTGCTGGCCGCCGCCGTCGAGGCCGCCCGCGCCCGCGCATCCGTAGGAGAGATCAGCATGGCAATGGAAAAGGAATTCGGCCGTCACCGCGCCGAGGTTAAGACATTGGCCGGGGTCTATGGCGCAGCCTATGAAGGCGACGAAGGCTTTGCTGCGATCCAGAAATCCATCGAGGAATTCGCCGAGGCCGAAGGCCGTCGCCCTCGGTTGCTGGTGGTCAAGATGGGGCAGGATGGACATGATCGTGGTGCCAAAGTGATCGCGACGGCTTTTGCCGACATCGGGTTTGATGTGGACGTTGGCCCATTGTTCCAGACACCGGCCGAAGCCGCGCAAGATGCGGTGGACAATGACGTCCACGTGGTTGGAATTTCCTCGCAGGCAGCGGGTCACAAGACGCTTGCCCCTCAATTGGTCGAGGAACTCAAGAAAGCTGGGGCCGAGGACATCATCGTGATTTGCGGCGGGGTGATTCCGCAACAGGACTATCAGTTCCTCTATGATCACGGCGTCAAGGCGATCTTTGGGCCCGGAACAAATATACCTGAGGCTGCGCAGGATATCCTGCGACTGATCAAAGAAGCGCGCAGCTAGTTTCAAGCACAGGATTTTCGACGAAAAATCTTGTGCACGGTAACGCTTGGGTGAAACATGCGACCAGATCTATGGATCTGGTCGTTTTCTTAGGGAGGTGCGGATGTTACTCGATCACTTGGCGGTTGCGGGCGAAACGCTGGAGGCGGCATCGGCCCATATCGAACAGGCGTTGGGTATCTCGCTTCAACCCGGTGGAAAGCACGAAAAATTTGGCACTTATAATCGTCTTCTAGGCCTCAGGGATGGTCTGTATCTGGAAGCGATTGCTATTGATCCTGACGCAGCTGTACCTCAGCGGACCCGTTGGTTTGATCTGGATCGGTTTTCAGGAGAACCGCGTCTGACCAATTGGATTTGCAGCGTTCCAGATATTGAAGCCGCACTTGCAACGTTTCCTGATGGCACTGGCACCCCAATTGATCTGACCCGGGGGGCTTTGACCTGGCGCATGGCGGTGCCGCCCAACGGACGCTTGCCCTTCGACAATCTGTTTCCCGCGTTGATCCAATGGCAGGGCGATTTGCACCCTGCGCAGATGTTGCAGGACAGCGGGTGCAGTTTGCGGCGGCTGATCGTGTATCACCCGGAGGCACTGGAACTGGCCCAGCATTTGGGAGAACTTGATCTGGTTGTGTTCGACACCGGTCCGGCCTCGATGCGGGCAGAGTTCGAAACGCCAAATGGGGTGCGCGTGCTGGAATGACGGTTCGGCAGGCCCGCCCGGATGATGCTGCTCTGATCGCCGCGATTACGAATTCCATCATTCGGGATACGTTGGTGACGTTCACCACCGAGGAACGCAGCACAGAAGCGATTGCCAAAGATATTCGCGTCCGTGGTCCCTCATATCTGGTAGCAGAAGATCAGGGTATGGTGCTTGGTTTTGCGACATATGGGATGTTTCGCAGCGGACCGGGATACGCCAACACGCGGGAACACTCAATCCAGTTGGCTGAAGGGGCGCGGGGCAAGGGTACTGGTCGGGCCTTGATGACCGAACTGGAAGCTGTGGCACGCGCAGACGGGGTTCATGTTCTTGTGGCTGGCATATCCTCTGCCAACCCCCCGGCTATCGCGTTTCACGATGCGATCGGGTTCCAAAGGGTCGGCCTTATGCCGGAAGTCGGGTTCAAATGGGGCCAATGGCTCGATCTTGTGCTGATGCAGAAAATTCTTCGTGCAGAGTGACCTGTTCCACCTGACAGTCCCGAATTGGGACGCTAGGGTACGCCCATGTCGATCTGGACCCGCATATCCGATGCGCTAAGCGCCCTTGCCCAAGGCGAAAGCCTTACGGCGGTTTTTGAGCAGCTGCGTTCGCCACCCGAACGTTCGGTGGCCTTCACCATTGCCGTAATCGCGTTGGGGGCCAAAATGGCTAAGGCCGACGGCCAGGTGACGCGCGATGAGGTCACGGCCTTTCGGGATGTGTTCCAGATCGCACGTGCGGATGAAGAAGGCGCGGCGCGGGTCTTCAACATGGCGCGGACGGATGTTGCTGGCTATCAGGACTATGCCCGCAAGATCGCGCGCATGTTTTCCGAAGACAGCACCACGCTTTGTGACCTGATGGAGGGTTTGTTCCACATCGCCATGGCCGATGGGTTCTATCACCCCAACGAGAATGAATTCCTTGAGGACGTCAGTCGCATCTTCGGACAGACAGATGCTCAATTCCTGGCCTTGCGCGCGCGCTTCGTGCCGGATGCGCCCAATGATCCTTATGTGGTTCTGGGCGTTTCGCGCAACATGCCGGTGTCTGAGATTCGCAAAGTGTGGCGTCAACTGGTGCGCGATACCCATCCCGACGCAATGATGGCACGCGGTGTCCCGGAAGAGGCAATCCGCCTTGCCGAAAAGAAGATGATCGACATCAACCAAGCCTGGGATGACATCAACGGCGCGCGGGCCTGAGTGGATGCGTTTGGCGACCTACAACATCGAATGGTTCGCCAACTTGTTTGATAAAAACGATGCGCTGATCATGGATGACAGCTGGTCGGGCCGTCATGAGGTGACAAAGGCCCAGCAGGTTGAGGCGATTGCCAAGGTTCTGACCGCGCTGGATGCGGACGCCATCCTGATCGTCGAAGCGCCCAATACCGGTAAGCGCCAGAACACAGTGCGGGCATTGCAAGGCTTTGCCGAGGCATTTGATCTGCGAACGCAGCGCGCGGTTATGGGTTTTGCCAACGACACGCATCAGGAACTCGCCCTGCTCTATGATCCCGAAGTGTTAACGGCCCAACATGCGCCGCGCGACGATGCGAATGCGCCGCGGTTCGATCGTTCCTTTCAGATCGATTTGGATGTGGATGCGACTGAAGATGTGGTGCGCTTCTCGAAACCCCCGCTGGAGTTGCTGGTTCAGTCAAACTCCGGTTTTGAGTTCCGCATGATCGGCGCTCATCTCAAATCCAAAGCCCCGCATGGTGCAGAATCCCGCGATGAGGCGATCCGGATTTCAATCGCCAACCGGCGCAAGCAACTTGCGCAGGCAATCTGGCTGTCACGGCGGGTGGCCGACCATGTCGAGGCACAAGAACCTGTTGTGCTTCTGGGCGATCTCAATGATGGTCCGGGTTTGGATGAGTTCGAGCATCTGTTCGGGCATTCATCGGTTGAAATCTTGCTGCAGGCCGGATTGTTTGACCCCCATGCCGTTACGGCGCATGGACCCCGACCGGGGTCTGTCCCTTCCACGGCCCGGTTCGCCCGCCCAAAAGAGGGCAAGTTTCTTGAGGCTTTGCTGGACTATGTCATGATCAGCGAAGACCTGCGTGATCGCCAACCCGCCTGGCGCATCTGGCACCCGTTTCGAGATGCGACCTGCTGGACATCTGTTGAACTACGCGAGGCGCTGCTGACAGCCTCGGATCACTTCCCGGTCACGCTGGATATCGAGTTGTGATCTTCCCTGAGACCCTTTGAGGGCCTATATTCCCAATATGAAACGCCTTCTGATCATCGCGGCCTTGTCTGCCAACCTCAGCACTCCTGCCTTTGCGCAGGAAGATGACAGCAAATCCCTGATGGAGCAGGGGGCCGAACTGTTCTTTGAAGGACTGCGTCGAGAGATGGAGCCCGCGCTGGATGAGCTTTTGGGTATGGCAGACGCGCTTGGCCCGGCAATGCAATCTTTCCTTCAGGAAATGGGCCCTGCATTGGCCGAACTTGCAGCCGAGATTAAGGATTGGAGTGCTTATGAAGCACCCGAAATCCTTCCAAATGGCGATATCATCATTCGCAAAAAACCTGTGCCTGATGATGAGGCCGCCCCCAAGCCTGAAGATCAGGCACCAGACAAAGGCACCGATATCTGATCGGCGGCCTAACCTTTGATGATCACGCGCACTTCGGATTTCAGGGCGTTTGACAGCGAGTTTAGGCGCGCCTCGGCCACCTCGTTGAACAAGGGCTCAGCCGCTTTGGGCAGGAACAGTTCAAGCTGGCGCTTCTTAGGATAGAATCTAAGTCTGCCGATGTTGGCTTCGTTGTGCATCCAAAGCATCGCACCGAACCGCATTGCCTTGCCCAGGATCTCGGCCTGTTTCTGCCCAGTCTCATCCAGCAACTCGTACAATGGTGCAAATCGATTGCCCTCACGTTTGTTGCGATAGCGGTGTTGCAGTGCCAGCCCGATAAAGACGCGTTCGGAGTGCTTCAGGCCACCCAGATTAGCGCGGGTGACGTAGTCGAAACAGGCCTCGGCCCGATAATCGGGATGCGCGCGCCAACTCACGTCATGCAGCAGGCAGGCGGCCTTGACTAACCTAACCCGCGCGGGCGGCGCTGATTTGAACAATGGCATCACAAAACTGTAAAGGTTCCGCCCAAAACCAGGCAGGCGGGCATCTTTGGATTCGGAAAACCGGCTGGCCTCGATCAAAGGGTCTCGATCCCGGATCTCTTGCGACATTTGCTCGTACAACAAACCTTCGCGGATGCCGTAGCTTGAGATCGCGATGTCCTTGGGTTTGAAGGTGCGAATCAATCGCCCCAGAACATCCATCGCATAGGGGATCAACGCCATTCGAGAGTTGGACACACCTGCTTGGCTGCGCAGTTTGTCGTGATCATTGGCTTCTATGAACTTGATCGTGTCACGCACCTGCGTGGTGGTCATGCGGTACTCATGCAGAACATTCAGCGGGTAGCCACGGCGCAACATATCGATCCGAGCGAATGCGCGCCAGCTGCCGCCGACAAGAAACAAGCGGTCCCGCTGCTGACCAAGCTGAGCGCGCAACTCCTCCATCGTGTCCTTGATATGCGCTTTTCGCGCGCGCCGCCCACCTTTGATGTCACGCAGTTTCAGCGGCCCAAGGGCTGAGGTCACCCGTCGCCCAACCTGACCATCCCCGATTTCGGCCAGTTCCATTGACGATCCGCCGATATCGCAGATCAGGCCATAAGCACCGGGCCAGCCCAGTAGTACGCCCTGTGCGGACAGGCGCGCCTCTTCCTGACCGTCGATCACAGCGACATGCAGCCCGGTTTGGGCCTGAACCTCGGCACAGAAATCCGGCCCGTCTTTGGCTTCGCGCACGGCGGCGGTTGCAACCACATGCAGGCCCGGCAGGTCCAAGTCTTGCGCCAGTTGCTGGAACCGCCTCAACGCGGCCAGAGCCCTTTCGCGCCCGCGCGGGTTCAGCTTTCCGGTTTCAGACAACCCGGCGCCAAGCTCGCACATGACTTTTTCATTGTAGAAATAGGCCGGCGATCGTGCCGCGCCGTCAAAAATCACCATCCGGACCGAATTCGAGCCCACATCGACAACGCCCACCCGCGACAGCGCCCGCGCGCCAGGGTCATCGAACAGAGGTTTGCCGAATGGGCCCCAGTCCGGGATGTCGGTTTCGACGGTCTGATCCATGTGTCTTCCAGATATTCCGGGGTTAGAATGCGAAATCACCGATAGTGGGTCAATCACTTGCATTCATCTGATCCGTTTTTTCGTTTATAATCCGCACGGCCAAGGCCCGCGTGATCTCGCGTTTTTCAGCAAGGGCCATTTGATCCAATTGTTGGACAACGTCTGCGGCTGTCTCAAAGCGGCGATCCATATGTTTCACCAGATAGGCAATAACTTCGGGGCCGGGGTTAAGCTGACGGTCAAGGAACAGCTTGGCCAGAACAGCCCCCAGCAACGCGTCATCGGGTGGATCAAGGGCAACGTGATGTGCGCCCTCAACCCGGCTTTGCAGGTCGGCGAGTGGTAGCTGCCAAAGCTTGGGCGCAAGCCGTCCGGTCATCAGCAGGGCATGCCCTTCGGCCAGAACCAGATTGTGCAGATGAAACAGCACCTTTTGCTGTTCGATATCATCGGCGATAGCTGGAACATCCTCGACCGCGATGGGCGTGCGGGCCAGTTCCGGCACTGCGTCATAATCCAGCTCGTTTGCCTGAATGATGCGTCCGCCAGTTTCGGCTGCCCAGACATGCGCAAGATGGGTTTTGCCAGACCCAGCTGGGCCGCTCAGCACCAGTTTGTTTCCGGGCCATGAGGTCGCAGATATCATGGCCACGGCCAGTGCATTGGCCGGAGAGACAAAGAAATCATCACGCTCCAGCGCGGTTTTGGCCGGCAGATCAAAGCTCAGTTGTCGGGCCATTTAGTCGTCTTCCCGACCCTGTTGCCCTTCGAGGCCGGTATACAGCCTGCTGTCGAGGTAGAGCGATGTGCCAAACCGGGCCACTACACCCAGGGCGGCGGCGACCGGAACGGCAATCAACATCCCGACAAAGCCAAAGAGCGCGCCAAAGACAGACAGCGCCAACAGCAGCCAGACCGGGTGCAACCCAACCGAACTGCCAACTAGTTTCGGGGTCAAAAAGTTGCCTTCGGTTACCTGACCCAGGGCAAAGATGCCCGCGATCAGGCCGATATGCGCCCAGTCGCCCCAGAACTGGAACAGGGCCAGCCCGATGGCCAGTGTGCCACCGATCAGTGCGCCTAGATAAGGAATAAAGGTCACCAGCCCGGCGATGAAGCCCACGACCAGACCAAATTGCAGACCCGCAATCATTAAGGCGACCGCGTAATAGGTACCTAGGATCAGGCAGACCGTACCCATACCGCGTACGAACGAGGCCAGTACAGCGTCAATCTCACCCGCCAGGCGCTTGATCGTCGGGGCATGGTCGCGGGGCAGCAGCTCTCCGATCCGGGCGATCATACGGTCCCAGTCCAGCAGCAGGTAAACGGCAACCACCGGGACAATGACCAACAGGACCACGATGTTGATCGCCGATCCAAGAGAGGACAGTAACGTTTCCAGCACATCACCCGTCTTGGACTTCAGGGTCTCCCCGAATGAGACCAGCATCTGATGAGTACTGGATTCCTGGTCGAGCAGGGACGGGAACTGTTTCTCAACAAAGCCGCGCAACTCTTTGAAGAGGCTTGGCAGAATATCGATCAAATCAAGCAGCTGCGCAATAAGAGCAGGAACAACCATCAAGATCGCCAGGATGAACCCAAGCACACCTACGACTGTGATAATGCCTGTGGCTGCCACCCGCGAAAGGCCCAGCTTCTCTAGCCGGTCGGCGATTGGATCAAGGAAATAGGCAATCGCGCCGCCTATCACAAAAGGCAGAAGAACATCGCCCAATGCCCAAAGAACCAATACGAAAACCGCTGCGGCGACGCCCCAGTATCTGAGTTGATCCTTAACCGGCAAAGCCATGATTGTCCTCGTGTTCTGGCCAACGAGGACGTTCTTGGCCTAAGGGGCTGATCGATGCAAGGACTTCATGGGTCAGAGCTAGCTGAGGAGCTGGTCAGAAGACCCGAACTCCTTGTCTATCAAGCTCTTTATGAACCGGTGACAAGTCCAGCGTATCCAGCTCTCGATTGCTTTTGAGCGCATGTGCGGCGGCTATTCCGGCCCCTTGGCCCATAACGGCGCAGCATGCCATATTGCGGGTGGCTGCGTGAGCGACCCTGTCGGCCCCATGAGATCGACCGGCGACCAGCAGGCCCTTGAACCCTTTGGGCAGCATTGAGCGATAGGGGATTTGCATGTACCGCCCCGTCGTGGGCAGGATCAGAATACCGTAGCCGTCGATGAATTCGGGGTAGATACCGATGGAATCTTCGAATCTGCCTTGGTGGCGCGCATCATCTTCGGTCATGTTGTAGACCGCGTCGATCTTGCGGGTGTCCCGAATGCCAATGGTCATCCCAAAGTTTCGCAACCTTGCATTTTCACAACCCGGCATGAAGCGGCGTAGCGCTTCGATGGCCAGCATCGACTGACGGCGGCCCTCGATCTCGCCCCGCGTCAGGCTGTCTGGGTCGGTGCCGTCGACCTCGGCCAGATGGATCAGGTTCATATAGGTTAGCTCACCCGTGTCATGCATTGCGCCCCAGGTGCCCGCAATGGTATTCAGGTGCGGCGGGATCAGCCCCTGATCGATGGCCTGCTGAAAGGGTTTGTGCACGAAGGGCGAGAACATGTCGTCCTCTTTCCCGCTGGTCTCGATATTCCATTCGCCACCGCCGCCCCAATCCTTGTAGGTCTGCGGATCGGCCTTCACGCCTTCCATAAAGGCGCGTTTATCGACGCCCGCCAGATGGAACATGACCGAGGCGGCCATCATATCCTCGCGCGGGGTCTTGTGCGTCGGCGCACCCGCGCGATGAGCAACATCCGCGTCGCCCGTGGCATCAATCACCACGTTGGCCAGGATCGCTTCGCGTCCGGCTTTCGATTCAGTGATAATCCCGGTGATCCGGTCGCCATCCATGATCGGAGCGACGAATTGACGGTGCAGCATCGGATGCACGCCCGCTTCTTCGACCAACTTGTCGGCCACCAGCTTGAACCCTTCGCTGTCCAGCTCATAGCTGAGGGACTGGCTTTCAGGCACTGCCGCGCCCATCTCTTTGGCGCGGGTTTCGAATTCCATACCGATACCGCCGGCTTCGACCGTTTGTTCGTGTCGATACCAGGCAAACCCTTCGACTCCCACGGCGGTGATGTTGCCACCCATACAGCCGAACCGGTCAACCAGCGACACCTCGGCCCCTGCGCGTGCTGCCGCCAGCGCCGCAGCCAGCCCGGCAGGGCCGGAGCCCACGACCAACACATCGGTTTGGTGAACCACTGGAATCTGACGGGCGGGTTCCTGAATCGTCTGCATCGGCGCCTCTTGGTGTTTACGATTCCGTTACATTTGGAAAAACTTAATTGGCCGGTCAATCAGAAAACAAACTGAGGCTAAGCTTTAATTTCACCAATGTACGATTGCCCCCGGCGGGGCTTTGGCATAATCACCTTTTTGTTGAAATATCACCCAAAAGGTTACGTCATGCGCCTCAGCCGTTACTTTCTGCCCGTTCTCAAGGAAAACCCTGCTGAGGCTCAGATCGTCAGTCACCGGCTGATGCTGCGCGCCGGAATGATCAAACAGGCTGCCGCCGGGATTTATTCGTGGTTGCCGTTGGGCTTCAAAGTGTTGCGCAAGCTGGAAAACATTGTGCATGAGGAACAGGCGCGGGCAGGGCATATCGCCATTCAGATGCCCATCCTGCAATCGGCGGACCTGTGGCGCGAATCCGGGCGGTATGATGATTACGGTCAGGAAATGCTGCGTATGAAGGACCGGCATGACCGCGACATGCTGTACACACCCACGGCCGAGGAACTGGTGACCGATATCTTCCGCGGCCATGTCAGCAGCTACAAGGACCTGCCGCTGACTCTCTACCAGATTCAGTGGAAGTTCCGCGACGAGCGTCGCCCGCGTTACGGCGTGATGCGGGGGCGCGAGTTCTATATGAAAGACGGCTACAACTTTGACCTGACCAAAGAAGACGCGCTGCACGCTTACAACCGGCATCTGGTCAGCTACCTGCGCACCTATGAGCGGATGGGCTTGCAGGCCATCCCAATGCGCGCCGATTCCGGCCCCATTGGTGGCGACGATACACATGAGTTTCTGGTCCTGGCTGACACAGGCGAATCCGAGGTCTTTTATGACAGCGCCGTCACTGAACTGACCTTTGGCGACCGAGACATTGATTATGATGACCGTGCGCAATGTCAGGCGATTTTGGAGGAGTTCACCTCGAAATATGCGCGCACCGACGAAACGCATGATGAGGCGCTGTTCAATCAGATCCCTGAAGAGCGCCGCCGCGTGGCGCGCGGGATCGAAGTAGGGCAGATCTTCTATTTCGGTACAAAGTACTCGGAAGCCATGGGCGCGACCGTTCAAGGCCCGGATGGCAAGCCGGTTCCGGTTCATATGGGCAGCCACGGTATCGGTGTCAGCCGTCTGATTGGTGCAATCATCGAAGCCAGCCATGACGATAAAGGCATTATCTGGCCCGAGGGCGTGACCCCGTTCCATTGCGGTATCGTAAACCTGAAGCAGGGTGACGACGAAGCGGATGCGGCATGCGACAAGCTCTATGGTGCTCTGACCGCTTTGGGGCTTGAGCCGCTCTATGATGACCGTAACGAGCGGGCAGGGGGCAAGTTCGCCACTATGGACCTGATAGGCTTGCCATGGTGCATCAGGGTCGGACCGCGTGGTCTGAAAAACGGCGTGGTTGATTTGACCTGCCGTCGCACAGGTGAAAGCGAAGAATTAAGCCCCGAAGCAGCCGTGACCAAGATCGCGGAAATCTATCAAGGTATCGCCTGACCCGGGCGATACACGCAGGCCAAGGTCAGCGCGGCGTTCTTACTGCGCTGAGACCGGGCGGGCGACCAACAGCTCTCCGTCGGCCTGATTGCCACGTGCGACGACGATCGGGCGACCCAGCCGGTTGACCAGTTCCTTCAGCTCAAAGCCCAGGAACCGTATCCCGCAAACGCGCTGACCGGTTGCGCGGTCAGTTATGCAAAGGCGACCCTTGAGGAAGGCGAGGCGATAGCCCTTATCCCTCAACCGGTCTGCCAAACTGTTCCAACTGACAGCTTTTGCAAAAATGGGACGGATCGCAGCCCGCAGTAATGCGGCTGTTTCACAATCCAGTTCTGTTGCTGTTGCACGAACCAAAATACGGTCCGCCCCTTCTGGTGTATTTTGAATATTCATTGAGCGACCCCCGCTCTGAAATGTGTTCCCCCAAATCAGGGTGACAAAGTTTCTAAAAATAAGCAAAAAGCGAAATAATATTGCTTAATATATGTGGCATTTTGAGTTCAGTCACTCACGCAATGCCCGTATTGACTTCATAGCTGAAACAATATGGCGATGTCTGTGAAGGGCGTCACAACCGACAGGGTAGTTGTTGAATCCAACAACACTTTTTATCTGAGCGCCCAAGGCAGATGCCGGTGTTGATTCGCTCATTTGAGACGATCGCTTTGCATGCTGTCGGTGAAGCGTTCACAAGGCGCTTGACCATTGTGGCAAATGCCGAGAGGGTCGCCGCCAAACAACAAGACCGGAGCAGGCATGGCCAAGACACCCCCGCCTTTTGCCCCTTTTGAATGGAAGATCGCCTGGCGATACCTGCGGGCCCGTCGGGCCGAGGGGGGCGTCAGCGTTATGACTTGGATCTCGCTGATCGGGATCACTCTGGCCGTGTTCGCCTTGATCGCGACACTCGCGGTGCGTTCTGGGTTCCGGGCTGAATTCATCGGCACGATCCTTGGGGCGAATGCACATGTCACTGTCTATTCCTCGGGTGAGATTGATGCGCAGGGGCGCGTGATACGCACGATGGAGGATTACGAAGAACGCGCGGCGCGGATCGCACAGGTTCCGGGTGTGGAACGGGCGGCACCTTTGGTCAAAGGTCAGGTTCTGATCACAAATCGCGACCGCAGCAGCGGGGTTGAGGTGTTTGGCATCCGGCCCGACGACCTGTTGGACCTGCCGGGCATCGCACAGGCCGAACAATCGGCAGGGGATTTGTCTCTGTTTCAGACGGGTGAGGATGTGATCGCCATCGGCTCTGGCGTGGCGCGTACTATTGGGGCCACTGTGGGGGATACGGTTAAGCTGACCTCACCCAACGGTGTCAGAACCGCCTTTGGAACCTCGCCGCGCGTGAATGCCTATCGTGTGGTCTATGTGTTTTCCGCGGGACGATATGACATCGACCGCACGCGCGTTTACATGCCGTTTTCGCAAGCCCAGAGCTTTTTCAACCGCGAGGGCGTGGCGGATGAAATCGAGGTGATGGTCACGCAACCCGAAGCGATGAACCCGATCCTGATCCCAATCCTCGAAGCCTCAGGTGGGCGTAGCCAGATCTGGACATGGCAGGATGCCTCGGGTGGATTTCTACGTGCGCTCGAGGTTGAGGACAACGTGATGTTCATCATCCTGTCGATCCTCGTGCTGATTGCTGCGATGAACATTGTCTCGGGCCTTATCATGTTGGTGAAGAACAAGGGGCGCGACATTGGTATTCTGCGCACAATTGGCCTGAGCGAAGGATCGGTCCTACGGGTGTTTTTCATCTGCGGTGCGTTCACAGGCATCATCGGAACCGTGATGGGCGTGATCTTAGGCTGCCTGTTCGCCATCTATATTGATCCCATCTTTTCCTTCGTGAACTATGTGATGGGCGGTGGAGTCTGGGATCCGTCCATTCGTGGCATCTATGCCCTACCAGCCGAGTTGCATCTAAGCGATGTACTCAAGGCCGTGGCCCTTTCACTGGGTTTGTCTTTTGTTGTCACATATTTCCCCGCCCGCCGCGCGGCGCGGCTGAACCCGGTTGAGGCGCTGCGTTATGAGTGATGCGACATTGCGATTGAAGGGCCTGACCAAGACCTATCTGAAAGGTACTCCGGGCGAAGTGCAGGTTCTGCGGGGCGTTGATTTGGAATTGAACGCAGGCGAGGCGGTGGCGATGGTCGCACCCTCGGGGGCAGGCAAATCCACTTTGCTGCATATCGCGGGTCTTTTGGACATGCCGGATGACGGTCAGGTCGAAATTGGCGGGCAGGATGTCAGTGGAAAGGGCGACCGAACCAGAACCGCCTTGCGTCGGCAGGACATCGGATTTGTCTACCAATTCCACCATTTGCTGCCGGAATTTACCGCCTTGGAAAACATTACCCTGCCGCAACTGGCCAATGGGATCGCTGAGAAAGCAGCGCAAGACCGAGCGATGTCATTACTGGACCGTGTCGGCGTGGCCGCCCGAGCCAGCCATCGCCCGGCGGCTTTGTCGGGTGGCGAACAACAGCGTGTGGCGTTTTGCCGGGCGCTGGCGAACACTCCCAAAGTGTTGCTGGCTGATGAGCCAACCGGGAACCTTGATCCGGAAACATCCGATCAGGTGTTTGATGCGTTGATGACGCTTGTCCGGGATGAGGGCCTCTCGGCTCTGATTGCAACCCACAACATGGACCTTGCGGCGCGGATGGATCGGATGGTGCGGCTGGAAGGCGGTATTCTCAAGCCAGTTGAGTGATCGCAACGCCCAAAGCCATCACCGCGATCCCGCCCGCACGTATCCACGTCAGCGGCGTGACTTGGGCCCCAAACAGCCCAAAATGGTCAATTGCGGCGGTGCTGACCAATTGACCCAGAAGCACGAAGAATACTGCATTTCCAACACCGAAATGCGGGGCGACATGTGTGATCGTCAAGACGTAGAACGCGATCAGAACACCCGCGAGCAGCAGGTGTTTGGGGGCCTGTGCAACCTTTGTGATTGCCTCGAACCCAGGAAACACAACCATCACAAGGGCCGATGATCCAAAGGCGATGGCGAACAAGATCACTGCAGCTGTCGTGGGTGAATCGATCAGTTTACCCAGGGCTGCATTAAGCGCTGCGAGGATAGGAACTCCGATTCCAGCGGCCAGCATGATGGCTGCGTATTGCGTCATGAACCTTACCCTCTTGCTTCGTTGATCTGGATCATTGCGCCAAGCGGCGCATCGGACAAGCCTGTAAATGCCATTGCGGATAGGAGGATGCGATGAAGTGGTCAAAGCTGGGAACTGTGTCTGCCGTGCTTGTCATGTCGGTACAATGCGCGGCGGCACAAGATGTGCAAACGGGTGCTGAGCTGTATCAGCACTATTGTGCGACCTGCCACGGAATTGACGCCATGGGGCAAGGCCCAATGGCGGGCGTTCTTATTATTCAGCCGACCGATTTGACGGAACTGACAAAAGACGGGCGTTTCCCAACAGCGCGGGTTGTTGCCCGGATCGATGGGCGTGACCCTTTGGTGAGCCATGGAAGCCCGATGCCGGTGTACGGCCCATATTTTGAAGGGCAAGACACATCCATGAAAACGGAAGAGGGGCAGCCTATTCTGACCAGTCAGCCTATTGTTGATCTGGTGGCCTATCTCAAAACCCTGCAAGGCAACTGAAATCTAGCTGCAAATTCCTTCGATCTTGGCATCGCTCCACGGGATCGCGATGTCACGCTCTCGGCCTTCCTGGGGCAGGGGGGACAGGTCGAAATGCGCACCCAGCATCTTGTGTAGGCGCTTGGTGCGCTGTGCCTGTGGGTCCAACGACCGGCAACAGACATATTCCTCGACAATCGCGCCCTGCTGTTCATAGCCGTAAGATAGAAAGTCAGGCGAGGTATCCAGATCAAACAAATACGGGTCCTCGCGCCCGCCATGCTCTGCCGCCGCACGCAGCGGGTGATAGCCGGTGGTCTTGCGGTTCTGCCACTGCCAGACATGGGTCAGTTCATGCGCCAGCAGCATGGCCGCGATCAGATTCATCTGCTCGGGATAGTCTGACATGTAGTCTTCGAGGTACCAGTCACGCGCGAAATAAACCTTGTCGAATAAAGCAATTGCCGCAGGTTTCCCCGTTACCGGTCCGGGTTCGATCGGTGGAAGGATACGTTCGCGACAAGCCAAACGTGGGCGTGCTTCTCGGACATATGTGATTGGCAAAACGGGCGCACCTTCAACCAAGCGCACGCGATCCAGATTGAGTGTGTCGCCTTGTATCTCGTCAGCAAAATCGCGCTCTTGCTGTGTCAGCGGGCGTCCGCAGGTCGCAAGAGCCAGAAACACTAAAATCAATACACGCACACTCATGGGCAAAGCCTAGCCTGCCGCTTCGGTTGCGCAAGCCGTTTTCAAAGGCTCATCGCAAGAACGCGGCTGATTTCTGTTAGGGACCGGCCCGATTGATCCATCCAGGTGTTAAAGGCCTGTTGCACGGCGGCCATGGCTTTCTTGGATGTGGGGGCTTTTTCCACCACACTTTCGGCGATCAACCGTGCTGTCACGTCCTGTGACAGGATAAAGCTGTCGCGGCCTGCAAACCGCATTGCATATTGGGCGGACGCGCCGCCCAACCGGGATCCGCGTTGGCCCAACATGGCCAGAAGGCCGATATAGTCGGTCGAGGGCCATCCACCCAGAACCTCACCTGCGCCGCCCTGGTCGCGCAGTTCGAGCAAGAATGCCGCGTTGTCCCGGACAGTGGCGATCTTGGTTCCGTTGCGCACGATCCGAGTGTCCTGCAGCAGCGCGTCGAATTTCTCATCGTCCATAAAGGCGCAGCGACCCACATCGAACCCGTCAAAAGCGGTTTCGAATCCGTCCCATTTCGCCTCGATGACCTTCCAGTTGAACCCGGCCTGAAAGATGCATTTGGTCAGGATCGAGAGCCAGCGATCCTCGGGCATTGCCGCAAGTTCTTGCGGCGTTTTGGGCTTGCTGAGTTTGGCATTCAACGCCGCAGCCCCGCCATGGCGACCTGCCGATATCTCAAATATCTCATCAAATGAACGCATTGCTTTACCCTCCGCAGCGCCTGCTCGTGCCTTGATGCCAGATCGCTCGCTCAGTTGCCAAGCGCGATAGATGCGTGGCTTCTACTTTGGAAGGAGTGGTCGGAGCCCACAGAGCGTGCTATTTGAAGCGTTCTACCAGATTTGCGAGGGTCCCACTATGTTTCTGGCCTATGTAACCACCACAGATCGCGGCGCAACCGACCGGTTGCTCAGCGCGGTCGCGGAACACTTGTTGTCCTCGCGTGCGAAACTGGCAGGCGTTGTGCAAACCAACACCGAATGTACCGATAGCAGCCGGTGCGATATGGATGTCCGCGTTCTTCCCGCAGGCGACACGATCCGCATCTCGCAGTCTTTGGGTACGCAATCGCGCGGCTGCCGGCTGGACCCGGCGGCGCTTGAGCAGGCGGTTGGCTATGTCACTGCGTCGTTGGCGGACGCACCGCAGCTGTTGATTATCAACAAGTTCGGCAAACATGAGGCCGATGGCCGTGGCTTCCGCCCGGTGATTGCCGAAGCTCTGGCACAGGACATTCCTGTTCTGGTCGGCGTAAACGGATTGAATCGCGAAAAGTTTCTGGAATTCACAGGCGGTGAAGCCAAGCAACTCGCGCCCGATTTGACGGCTATTTCGGCATGGTTTGACCGCGTTGTGGCCGCGAGGGCGGATGCGGCTTAGCGGCAGCACATGCTAATCCTGTTGGTTGGGCAGCAAAACACGTTGTCTTCATGGTCTTGTCGCCGTAATGGTGGCTCCGGGCCCCGACCGGGCCTGACGCATCTTGCCCGCGTGGTGGAATGGTAGACACAAGAGACTTAAAATCTCTGGGCCGGAAGGCCGTGCCGGTTCGAGTCCGGCCGCGGGTACCAAGATACGTTTTGCAATCCGGAAAGCCGGTTGCAGATGGCTACACCTTCCAAAGTTCGCATGTTAGCTTTGCCCTGAAAAGTCAGGCAAAGGGGTGAATATGTCAGTCACTGTGAAAGAGATGATGGAGGCAGCCAATGCCGTCGTGCCGCGTGTGGATGCGGCGCAGGCCCAAGCATTGATCGAGCAGGGAGCGCTGCTGCTGGATATTCGCGGCGCGGAAGAGGTACAGAAAACAGGCCGCGCAGCCGGGGCACATCATATTCCACGCGGTATGCTGGAATTCCGCGCCGATGAAGCGCTGCAATCCCTTGATCCGCAGATGCGCAAGGATCGCGCAATTGTGATCTACTGTGCGTCCGGTGGTCGTGCAGCATTGGCAGGAAAACTGCTGCTCGATATGGGGTATGAACAGGTGTTCAATCTGGGTGGGCTGAGCGATTGGGTCAATGGCGGCGGAGAGGTCGTGGACGGCTGACAACCTGATCCAGATCAACGCCAAAGTTTGCGCGTTGATCTAACTTGGCATGACGTTCAACCAAATGGATCACATGTCATGTTTCGTCTTGCTGCGCTGCTTTATTCCATGATTGCCACCGCCCTCGCAGGGTCTGCGGTGATTGGTGTTTTATCGTTGGGCATGGTCTCGGTCATGGCGATTCTGTCAGCCGCCGCTGCGGGTGCGCTTGTCGCGCTTCCGGCGGCTTGGCTGATCGCCCGACGCTTGTACCAGGAGGCGGGCTAGTCAGGCGTTCAGGAATGTTCTGACCGCAGCCTCGAATTCTCGTGGTTTTTCAGCATGCAGCCAGTGGCCTGCGCCTGGGATTTTGGCAAAGCGTGCACCGGGAAACAGGCTGCGAATGTGGTCGCGGTGTTCAGGCAGAACATAGTCGGATGCTGCACCAGACAGAAACAGGGCGGACCCGCCCCAGGCGCCGCCTATTTCGGGAAATCCCATGATGTTTGGCATCTGATCGGCCAACACATCCAAATTCAGCAACCAGCGTTTTCCCGCAACATCCAGTGACTGCGTGAAAAAGCTTTGCAAAGCGCGTTCAACCCCCAACTCCGCCAGTTGCTGTTCGGCATCCGATCGGCGGTTGACCTGCGACATATCAACGGCGCGCATGGCTTCGATGAACTGAATCTGGCTGTGCCCATATGCGACCGGTGCGATATCGGCCACCACGAGTTTGCGCACCAGATCCCCATGCTGCAGCGTCAGGGCCATCGCGGCTTTACCCCCCATCGAGTGCCCCAGCACATCCACGGATCCGCCGATCTGCTTGATGACCTGAGCGATATCCCCTGCTAAAGCCGGATAGTCGTGTTGTGGGTCCCAAAGGCTGTGCGCATGGTTTCGCATATCCACCGCGATCACCTGCCGTTCATCCGATAGGCGACGTGCGATCACGCCCCAATTCCTGGCCGATCCATAAAGGCCATGAGCAATAACAAGAGGCGGTAGCGCAGTCGGATCGCCATGTACAATCGTGTTCAGCATATCCGCGTGATACAGGTGACCATTTGAAACAACCAGCCCCATTGTGGCGTGCCTTAACAGGAGCTAGTGTCGCGCGTCAGGAGAACGCGATGTCACAAGACGCTAAAATTCAGGATCGAATTGCTGAAACCGTTGCATTGCTGCGGGCCAAGCTGGGCGTGCGTGACAAAACGCTTCAGGCGTCGATTCGCCGGGCCAAACGCCACCTACCGCGCCGGGTGTTCAAACAGGCGATGGTTCTGGCCCGGGCCGAACAAATGTCAGCCCACCCTAAGCTGCGTTTGGTTCTGGATACGCCTGCTCTGACCAAAGCCGCTGATGAGGTTCAGACCCATCTTAGCGCCATCAATCTGGCCGACCGGCGATGGGGCTGGTTTCTGGGTATGCTGGGTGGACTGGCGTTTAACATGCTGGCCTTTGGGGCACTGCTTCTGGCGTTTCTGATGTGGCGTGGCTTGATCTGATCCACTCTTCTATCTTATGCGCTGTGAACGAGGTTCAAACCCCGAGGGCAGCATGACCACAAAATCTCAGCTCAGACGCGAACAGTTGCGCGAGAAACTGATCGAAGCGGCCGAGTTTCGCATTGACCGGGATGGGCTCAAGGACCTCAGGGCGCGGGACTTGTCCAAGGATGCAGGATGCGCGCTGGGTGCCATCTACAATGTGTTCGAGGATTTGAACGCCATTATCATGGCCGTCAACGGGCGCACTTTTCGACGGTTGGGGCAGGCGGTCGGATCCTCCTTTGATGGCAGCGAGCCGCCTGTTCAGCGCCTTGTTGTCATGAGCGTCGCGTATCTGAATTTTGCAGATCAGAACACAAACCTGTGGCGTGCGCTTTTTGATCTTCAAATGGCCGATGATGGCCCGGTGCCCGATTGGTATCGGGATGCGCTTCGCGGGCTTTTTGCGTACATCGCCGAACCTGTTGGCCAGCTTTTTCCTGATCTGGACAGGGTCGAGGCTGATCTGATGACACGCGCCTTATTTTCATCGGTGCATGGCATTGTAACCTTGGGGCTGGAAAACCGCATCTCGGGTGTCCCGCCCGAACAGATCGAACGGATGATCACGCAGGTTCTTTCACGAATTGGAAACAAATAGTTTCCTGAACGACGTTCATGAAATACTTGAACATCGTTCATTCGATTTCTATATCCGATTTGTGAACGATGTTCATATATCGGAGGAGCACATGTTCAGTACGTTGAAGACATTGATTAACGGGGCAAACGCCCGGGCCGAAGACCGCCTGCGCGACACCTATTCAATCGAATTGATCGATCAGAAAATCCGCGAGGCCGAGCAGAACCTGAAGGCCGCTAAACTGACCCTGGCCAGCATGATCCAGAAGCAGCGCAATGAGACGCGGCAGATCGACGGGCTAAAGACGCGGATTGACGACCTTATGAACCGGGCGCGTCAGGCATTGGCAGATGAGCGTCAGGATCTGGTGGAAAGTGCCGCTCAGGCGGTGGCTGATCTGGAAAATGAGCTGACGGTGCGGTCGCAAACCGTGGACCGGTTAGAGGCGCGCATTCTTCAGCTGCGCCATTCCGTACAGGCAGCCAGCCGTCGGATTTTGGATTTGAAACAAGGTGCAATATCCGCCCGCTCCGTTAAGCGAGAGCAGGGGCTGCAGAGGCGATTGAACCGGCATCTGGGCGGGGATAGCCCAATTGACGAAGCCGAAAGCCTGATCGAGCGTGTAATGCAGCAAGAAGATCCGTTTGAGCAATCCGAAATTCTAAGAGATATCGATGCGAGCCTGGATCACAGCACCATATCTACGCGGATGGAAGAGGCCGGCTATGGTCCGAGAACCCGTGCCACCGCCGACGATGTGCTGAACCGGCTTCGCACGCAGCAAGACAGCTAAACCCAATCTCAACTGAACAAGAATTTCTCACGGAGACTCACAATGAATACACGTAACGAAAATGGTTTGATCCTGATGCTGAACGGTGCAGGCGTTGTGGTGGCTTATGCTTTGCTTGCGATCTCGCTGTATCTGTCCACCGATGTACCGCTGGCCACAAAAGGGTATTGGGGCATGGGGATCGTTCTTCTGACGCTTAGCCTGATCAATGTGGTCAAATACCGCTTTGATGCTCGCACTGCGGAAGATCGGATCAATCGCATCGAAGAGGCGCGGAATGACAAGCTGCTGGAAGATGCGCTCAAGGATACCGACTCGGATATCTGACTCTAACCGCGCCTGGCCCACTACTTTCAGCGCAGACGATGCGCACAAAAGGGGCAGGAGAGCCCCGTGTCCGACAAAAAGCGGCGCCCGGATCATCGGGCGCCGTTTCTTAGATCAGAACCTGACTACAGATTTGGATAGATCGGGAATTTGGCGCAAAGATCCGCGACTTCGGCTTTGACTTTGGCCTCGACAGCTGCGTTGCCGTCTTCCCCATTGGCGGCCAAACCATCGACAACCTCGATGATCCAATCCGCGATCTGGCGGAATTCGACCTCGCCAAAGCCGCGCGTGGTGCCGGCGGGGGACCCCAGACGGATACCGCTGGTGATGGTTGGTTTCTCAGGGTCAAACGGTACGCCGTTCTTGTTGCAGGTGATATGCGCGCGGCCCAGGGCCTTTTCGGTCGCGTTGCCTTTGACGCCTTTGGGGCGCAGGTCGACCAGCACCACATGGGTGTCGGTGCCGTGGGTCACCGTGTCCAGGCCACCCTTGATCAGCTGATCCGACAGCGCCTGCGCGTTGGTCACGACCTGCTGGATGTAGCTTTTGAACTCGGGGCGCAGAGCCTCTCCGAACGCAACAGCCTTGCCCGCGATCACATGCATCAGCGGGCCGCCCTGAATTCCGGGGAAGATCGCCGAATTCACTTTCTTAGCGATATCTTCATCATTGGTCAGGATCATACCCCCACGCGGCCCACGCAGGGTCTTGTGGGTTGTCGTGGTCGCCACATGGGCGTGCGGGAACGGGCTGGGATGTTCACCTGCGGCCACCAGGCCGGCGAAATGCGCCATGTCCACGTGCAAGTAGGCCCCGACCATGTCGGCGATCTCGCGCATGCGGGCAAAGTCGATCTGACGCGGGATGGCCGAACCGCCTGCGATGATCAGCTTGGGGTTATGCTCCTTCGCCAGCGCCTCGACCTGATCGTAGTCCAGCATGTTGTCTTGCTGGCGCACGCCGTATTGTACAGCGTTGAACCACTTGCCCGACTGGTTCGGACGCGCACCGTGTGTCAGGTGACCCCCAGCATCGAGGCTCATGCCCAGAATGGTGTCGCCGGGCTGGATCAGGGCCTGAAACACGCCCTGGTTGGCCTGAGAGCCCGAGTTCGGCTGGACGTTAGCAAAGCCGCAACCAAACAGCTCTTTCGCGCGGTCGATGGCCAGGTTTTCGGCGATATCGACGAACTGGCAACCGCCATAGTAGCGACGGCCCGGATAGCCTTCGGCGTATTTGTTGGTCATCACCGAACCCTGCGCTTCCATCACGGCGGCAGAGACGATGTTCTCGGATGCGATCAACTCGATCTCGTCGCGCTGACGGCCCAACTCGGATGTGATCGAGCCGTACAGTTCGGGGTCACGGTCGGACAAGGACTGGGTGAAAAAACCCGTATCACGAATGTTGGCGTTCATTTGCGCTCCATAGAACAGGGGTGAATAGTTGCGGATTTCCTATAGGAAACCATTCTGATGCAAAAGCTATAAAGCGACGATTTGGCCCGCTGTGGCGTCAAGTCTGGCCTATTGAGGAAAGGTATGTTTGTTTCGGAACCAAATGTGCAGCACTGGAAACCGGACGTTATGAAAAAGAGAATCGCTTTTCTTGCCAGCGATGCCCAGATGGCGCAGGACGCCCGTGACCGCCTGATCAAGACTTATGGAAACGCCGCACCGCGCGATGCAGATGTCGTCGTCGCTCTGGGCGGGGATGGCTTTATGCTACGGACGGTGAAGAACCTGCAACATCTCGATACACCCGTTTACGGGATGAATCGCGGCACCATCGGCTTCTTGATGAATACCTATCACGAAGACGATCTGCTGGCCCGTCTTGCCGACGCGCAGGAAGAGGTCATCAATCCGTTGGCCATGCGCGCGATGGACCAATCGGGAAAGCTGCATCAGGCGCTGGCGATCAACGAGGTTTCATTGCTGCGGGCAGGGCCTCAGGCCGCGCGATTGAAGATCAGCGTCGATGGGCGTGAACGCATGGCAGAGCTTATGTGCGACGGGGCGCTTTTATCCACGCCTGCCGGATCAACGGCCTACAACTACTCGGCCCATGGGCCGATCCTGCCGATCGGGGCGGACGTTCTGGCTCTGACGCCCATCGCCGCCTTTCGCCCCCGCCGCTGGCGCGGGGCGCTGTTGCCCAAGATTGCGAAGGTGCGCTTTGACGTGCTGGATGCAGATAAACGCCCTGTGATGGCAGATGCGGATTCCGTCTCGTTTCCTGATATCGATTGGGTCGAGATCAGTTCCGAGCCCGCCATCAGACATCGTATTCTGTTTGATCCCGGCCATGGTCTTGAAGAGCGCCTGATCTCGGAGCAATTCACATAAATCGCGAATTTTTGAGATTTTTTTGACTTTGTGTGAAGCAGTTCACACGGGATTTCTTAACGGTTGGCTAATCTAAACGGGCTCGGAGATCACGCTATGGTGGGAGTGAGTGGCCACCAAACGGCGTTTTCGAATGATTGCGCAAATTTCGCGCTGGCGAGGGTGGGTGGTGCTACGCTCGTCATCAGATATCCGGGCACATTTAAGCAGCTGGGCCCCGGGCAAAATACCCCGGGGTCTATTTCTTTTCAAAGGCTTAAGTGCCGCCTGCCATCTTGTCCCAAAGTGGCAAACACATCTGCCCAACCCGCGCCTCAATCGCTGCGGCGGCATCTACGGCCAGGTCTTCGCGCCAACGACGTGCTGCGATTTGCACGTTGATGGGTTGTGGACCATTGGGCAGATCGGCGAGACGGGCAGGGACGCAGGCGGCGGGCAGGCCCAAAAAGTTCATCGCATAGGAATACACGGCGCAGCCTAGAACCTCATGCACACCTTCGGCCCCTTCGGTGTCACGATCAGGCTTGAAAAATGGTTGCGGCAGGAAGGGTGACAGGACCAAAGGATATTCCTGCAAGAACAGGGACCATTCGCGCGCATAGTGACTGCGTTTGGCCAACATCTTCAGCAACTCGGTTTCGACGATGGGCGGGAATTCCTGAAAATAGACATTAAAGATGTCCCGGATGGTCTGCGATCCGGCTGCCTCAACGTCGGATTTCATCAGAGTCAGCACCTCTCCCATCAGGGCGCGATACCCGATGCGCCCGCATTCAAACACATCGGGCGGATCGATCTCAACCACCTGGTAGCCTGCATCTAGCAAAGCATCTTTGGCCGTATCCAGCGCCTTTTCGACCTCTGCGTGCAGGGCATAGCCAAAGGTGTTTTTGGTAAACGCCACTTTGATTGGACCTTCCAAGGCTTCGCCGCGCCAGGGCATCGGCACGTGGAAGGGGTCCCGTGGGTCCGCGGCAATCAGACTTGGCATCGATAGATGCAGATCCGCCGCAGACCGGCTGAGCAGCCCCTGCACCGACATAGATTGCGCCAGCAATCCGCGCTCGGCCGTTTGGCTGGGGTTCCAAGCCGGCACACGGCCCAGGCCGGGTTTGACTGTGACAGCCCCGTTTGCAGCGGCCGGAAACCGCAGGCTGCCGCCAATATCGTTGCCATGGGCCAGCGCCCCGATGCCTGCCATCACCGCAGCACCTGCACCACCCGAGGACCCCCCGGCTGAGATATGGCGACCCCAAGGGTTATGCGTGCGGCCGTAAAGCGGGTTGTCGGTGTCGGCGCGAAACGAGAATTCAGGCGTGTTCGTGCGACCGATCACAATGGCTCCGGCCTTTTGCAGGTTCGACACAACCGGCGCGTCATCTGGCGCAATCACGTCTTTCAAGGCAACGACGCCGTTGGTTGTGGCGTGCCCTTTCTGATCGACATTCACTTTGATCGTGACGGGAACGCCGAACAGCGGGCCGGTATCTTCGCCGTTTGCGCGGGCCCGATCCAGGTCTTGGGCACGGTCCAGCGCCTCGGCGCTCAGGTCCTCGACCACCGCATTGAGGCTGGGATTGACCGCGTGCATCCGATCAATCGCGGCTTGTGTGGCGGACTCGGCACTCAAGTCGCCGCTGCGGGTCAGCTGTGTCAACTCGGCGGCGCTGAGACGCCAGATATCGGTGTGTGTCATGGGCCCTCACTGTCTGATCGTGACAGTAAGGGGCCTGTATCGGGTTGCAAGGGGGGCCGTGCAGGCCGCCCCGATCCTATTGAGCGTAACCGATGGTTTGCAGCGCCGTCTTGATCTCGTCCAGAATCGCCGGGTCGTCGATGGTTGCAGGCATCTTGTAGTCCTGCCCATCGGCAATCGAGACCATGGTACCGCGCAAGATCTTGCCCGAGCGTGTCTTGGGCAAACGATCCACTACAACCGCCAGCTTGAAGGCCGCCACGGGCCCGATCTTGTCGCGGACCATCTTGACGACTTCCTGAACCACATCGCCATGATCGCGCGTTGCGCCCGCATTTAAACACAGGAAACCCACCGGCATCTGGCCTTTCAACTGATCCGAAACACCGATCACCGCACATTCTGCGACGTCGGGATGGGCGGCCAGAACTTCCTCCATGCCGCCTGTCGACAGGCGATGACCGGCCACGTTGATCACATCATCGGTGCGCGCCATGATGTAAAGGTACCCATCCTCGTCGATCATGCCTGCGTCGCCGGTTTCATAGTAGCCGGGGAAATGCTCAAGATAGGATTTCTTGAACCGCGCCTCGGCGTTCCACAGCGTCGGCAGCGTACCAGGGGGCAGGGGCAGCTTTACTGCAATTGCCCCCAACTCACCCGGTTTCATCGGGTGGCCGCCTTCGTCAAGGATTTGGACATCATAACCGGGCATCGGCTTGGCCGGTGAGCCCAGCTTGATTGGAAGTTCCTCGATCCCTAGCGGATTGCCTGCGATGGTCCAGCCGGTTTCCGTCTGCCACCAATGATCGATCACTGGAACCTTAAGCGCGTCCTGCGCCCAAATGATTGTATCGGGATCGGCGCGCTCACCCGCCAAATAGAGGGCCCTCAAGCAGGACAGATCGTATGTCGAAAGCAGCTCACCCTTTGGGTCTTCGCGTTTGACAGCGCGGATCGCAGTCGGCGCAGTAAAAAAGCTGCGCACGTTGTGTTCCGAGATCACGCGCCAGAAGGTGCCCGCATCTGGTGTGCCGACGGGCTTACCCTCGAACACAATCGTAGTGTTCCCGTGGATCAGCGGGGCGTAGCAGATATAGGAATGCCCAACGACCCAGCCCACATCAGAGGCCGCCCAGAACACATCGCCGGGATCGACATTATAGATGTTCTTCATCGACCAGTTGAGCGCCACCAGATGCCCGGCTGTTGGGCGCACAACGCCTTTCGGTGCGCCTGTGGTACCCGAAGTGTAAAGGATATAGGCTGGATCATTGCCTGCCACAGGCACGCATTCAGCGGGTTCAACGCCATATTGGAAGCCGTGCCAGTTGAAATCGCGCCCTTCGATCAGTTGCGCAACCTCTTGCTCACGCTGAAGAATCACACAGAATTCAGGCTTGTGCTCGGCCAGTTCTATGGCCCCATCCAACAGCGGTTTGTAGTGTACAACACGGCCCGGTTCCAACCCGCAAGATGCGGCAATAATCGCCTTGGGTTTCGCGTCATCGATCCGCACCGCCAGTTCGTTGCTGGCAAATCCGCCGAAGACAACCGAGTGAACAGCGCCGAGCCGCGCGCAGGCCAGCATTGCTTCGAGCGCCTCTGGGATCATGGGCATGTAGATGATGACCCGGTCACCTTTCTCGACGCCTTTGGCGCGCAGAGCTCCGGCCAATGTGGCAACACGGTTGCGAAGTTCAACATATGAGATTTCGCGCTTGGTATGTGTGATCGGGCTGTCATAGATAATCGCAGCCTGTTCGCCGCGCCCGTTTTCGACATGGCGGTCAACAGCGTTCCAGCAAGTGTTGACCTGCGCATCGCTGAACCATTCGTAAAGAGGGGCGTTGTCGTCAAACAGCGCTTTGGTCGGAGGTTGGACCCAGTCGATCCCTTTTGCAGCGTCCATCCAGAACGCCTCGGGGTTGTTTTTCCAGCTGTCGTAAACGTCCTGATATGCCAATTCATCGTCCTCCCAAAGCAATGCGCTTGTTGTTAGGGACCGTCTGCATTTCAGACAAGCTGCGCAAGTGACGGCGCGTCAGTTTATCGCAAAATCTTTGCAGGAACGTTCAGAATTAGCTGCAAATTTTTGCAAACTCTCTAAAAAATTATGGCTCAGGTTTAGGAAAGTTCAGAATTGCAAATTTGCTAACTAGAAGCTGCAAAGGGCCGACTCGTTCTTTAGCTGTGCCGGCCCAGTTTGCGCCCAATTCACCCATATTGTGCGACCGGAGTACCGGCGATGGCGGCCATGTTAAGCAATCCGCGCGCAGTGATAGCCGGGGTAACGATATGTGCTTTGTTGCCCATGCCCATAAGTATTGGTCCGACCTCGATGCCGTTTGCCTTCATTTTCAGAACATTCCGAACCCCACTTGCAGCATCCGCATGTGCAAAAATCAGCACATTGGCGACACCATCCAGGCGCGAGTCGGGGAATATGCGGGACCGCAAATCCGGGTCCAGCGCGGTATCCAAGTTCATCTCACCCTCATAGATGAAATCCCTTGGTTTCTGGTCCAGTATCTCGATGGCCGCGCGCAGGCGCTTGCCGGACCCTTCCGCCTGATTGCCGAACTGCGATTGTGAGCAAAAGGCGATCTTGGGTTCAATACCAAAGCGGCGCACATGCCGGGCTGCCCCGATAGTTGCTTCGGCCAGTTCCTCAGGCGAGGGCAACTGACGCACATGAGTATCCGCGATGAATAGCGGGCCATCTTCAAGGATCATCAGAGACAATGCACCGTGAGGGTGTAGAGCAGCTGTGTTCAAAACCTGCTCGACGTAGTTCAGGTGCCAGCGGTATTCACCAAACGTGCCGCAAATCATACTGTCAGCTTCGCCTCTGTGCACCATGATCGCGCCGATGGCAGTGGTGTTGGTGCGCATGATGGCCTTGGCCAGATCGGGCGTCACCCCTTGGCGTTGCATGATTTTATGGTAGGAATTCCAATAGTCGTAATACCGCGGATCATTTTCAGGGTTTACGATCTGGCAGTCTTTGCCGGGTCGGATCGTAAGGCCCAGCCGCTCACAGCGTGCCTCAATCACTTCAGGGCGACCGATCAGGATCGGCGTTTCAGTGGTTTCTTCCAAAATAGCCTGAGCGGCGCGCAAGACACGCTCATCCTCGCCCTCGGCAAACACGATCCGACGTGAGGCAGCAGCGGCGGCCTCGAACACCGGTCGCATCAGCAAGGCGGATTTGAAGACGGTCTGGTTCAGCTTTTCCTTATAGGCATCCAGATCCTCGATCGGGCGCTTTGCCACCCCGCTGTCCATCGCAGCCTTGGCAACGGCGGACGACACAACGCCCACCAAGCGCGGGTCAAAGGGTTTGGGGATCAGGTAGTCGGGACCAAATGTTAGCTGTTCGCCCTTATAGGCTGCTGCGGCTTCGGCGCTTGTGGTGGCGCGGGCCATTTCGGCGATCCCGTCCACACAGGCGATCTGCATCTCATCATTGATTTCGGTCGCACCGACGTCCAACGCGCCGCGGAAGATAAATGGGAAACACAGGACATTATTGACCTGATTGGGAAAATCACTGCGACCCGTTGCGATGATCGCGTCAGGGGCCACCTCGCGCGCCGCTTGCGGCAGGATTTCAGGCGTCGGGTTGGCCAGAGCAAAGATGATCGGTTGTTTGGCCATTCTGTTGACCATCTCGGGCTTCAAAACATTGGGACCGCTGAGGCCAAGGAACAGGTCGGCACCGTCGATCACGTCATCCAGCGTGCGCAGTTCGGTCTTTTGTGCGAACTGGTCCTTGTGCGGATTCATATCCTCTTCGCGGCCCTCATAGACCAGACCGTGAATGTCGCAGAGCCAAATATTTTCCCGCTTAACACCGAGTTTGACCAGCATGCTGAGGCAGGCGATCCCGGCCGCCCCGCCACCTGTCGAGACGATCTTGATATCCTCAAAAGATTTGCCCGCCACATGCAGCGCGTTTTTGGCCGCTGCGCCAACAACAATGGCTGTTCCGTGCTGGTCGTCGTGAAACACGGGGATATTCATACGCTCGCGGCACAGTTTTTCGACAACAAAACAATCCGGGGCTTTGATGTCTTCCAGGTTGATGGCCCCAAAGGTGGGTTCCAGTGCGCAGACAATATCGGCCAGCTTTTCCGGGTCGGGTTGGTCCAGTTCGATATCGAAACAGTCAATGCCGGCGAACTTCTTAAACAGAACCGCTTTGCCCTCCATCACCGGCTTGGAGGCCAATGCGCCGATATTGCCAAGCCCCAGAACAGCCGTGCCATTTGACACAACGGCAACCAGATTGCCGCGCGCCGTATAGCGCTCGGCATTTGAGGCATCGGCTTTGATCTCAAGGCTGGCCTCTGCCACCCCCGGAGAATAGGCGCGCGCCAGATCGCGGCCATTGGCCATGGGTTTCGTTGCCCTGATCTCAAGCTTTCCGGGTTTCGGATAGGCATGATAGTCGAGTGCGGCTTGTCTTTGGCTGCTTGAGTCGGACATCAGCGATACGGCTCCGTTCTAGGATTTGGTTTAGTGTTAAACTATTCTTTTTGACTTGGCTATGCTGTGCCTACTGGGGCGCACAATTCGATATTCTGCATCGCGCGGTTGAAAGCTGTCATAATTTTTTTACATTACCCTTCACTCACACACCCAAGTCTACCGAACGAGCAGAACAAACGGGCATGACTTTCAAATCCGAGACACCGACCGGGGACTATGTGCCGGTAGCTTCGGTTGGCGTTCTACCAACCACGCTTCTGCTTGCTGCAGTCGGCCTATGCTGTGTAGCGCTACTTGCCGCCATTACGATATGGCCGATTGAGGCGTCAGCATTCAATCAAGAAGGTGGTGTGATCGAGACCGTCTCTGCTGCGGGCCTGTTTGTTGCAGGTATTGCGGCCTTCTATCGCTTTCCCGGTGTTCGGCGCCTTTATATCGGGCTTGTCTGTTTGTTGCTGGCTGAGCGCGAACTGGAGGCAAGTATCTATACTACAGGCAGCGTGCCGTTCGTGATCCTGGATGGTTTGGATATCATCTTGGATGTCATGTTGGTTCGGATTTTGCTCGCGGTTCTGGTGCTCGGCGGGATTGTGACGCACGGGATACCTTGCGGTTGGCGGGCACTGAAGCTACGGGCACCATTCCTGCTTGTCTTTGTTCTGGCAGGTACAGCCGCCGTTGTTGCACAGCTTCTGGAAGAAATTGCCGGGTTCTATGGTGCGAGCCTGTCGCTTACCATGGCCACACGCCTGTTCGTGTTGGAAGAAACGCTCGAGATGTTCTTTTCGATTGGCCTTTTGGCTTCGGTTCTGATCGGATGGCCGAAACTGCTGACCGAAGAGACCAAAGATGAGCCAAACCGCAACCCCATCGCCGATCCGCGCTGAAATCCGCCTGCCCACGCAGGAGTTGCGAGAGGATATCCCGTTCTACACCAAAGTGTTGGGGATGAAGATGGATATGATCTATCCAGCCGATGATCCTCGGGTCGGGGTGTTTTCCGGGCATGGGTTGCGGCTGCGGATTGAAAAGGATGCGCCGGAACCAGCGGGAACCCTGCGTATTCTAACGGACGACCCCGATGGCTTTGCCGAAGGCAAGCGCGCGCTGGTCGCGCCAAACGGCACACGCATTGAAATCGAAGAACTTGATCCGCCACTTGTGATGCCAGAAACGGTGCATTCCTTTGTGGTTCGAAGACTTAAGGATCAGGCTCCGTGGATCATTGGTCGGGCTGGCATGCACTACCGCGATCTGGTACCGGATCGCTTGGGCGGGTCCATCATCGCCAGTCATATCCGCATTCCCGACGGTGGTCCGGTGCCGGATATGGTGCATTTCCACAAGGTTGGGTTTCAGTTGATCTTCTGTATCCATGGCTGGGTCGATGTTGTTTATGAGGATCAGGGCGACAAGATGCGCCTGACTGCCGGGGATTGCTTTATCCAGCCGCCGGAAATCCGTCACCGCGTGCTGGAAGCCTCGGACAACGTGCAGGTGATCGAAATTGGCGTCCCAGCCGAGCACGTGACCGAGATTGATCATGAAATGACACTGCCGACCCCGCATTTGCGCCCGGACCGGGAATGGCAGGGTCAACGCTTTGTGTATAACAAGGCGCAGGACGCTGAATGGGTACCTTTCCGCCTGCCGGGTTATATCTGCCGCGACACGACGATTGCCGAGAACACCAAAGGTGTGGCCGGGGTGCAGGTCGTGCGCCGTGGGCAGGGTCAGCCCCTCTGGGCGAGCCACGACACCGATATCCACTTTACCTTCGTGATGGATGGAGAGGTCACATTGGAAGGGGAAGGGCGCGAGCCTTACCGGCTGGAGCAAGGTGATGCTTTCGTAATACCGCCGGGAATGCGGACCCGATTGTCTGATCCGTCCGACAATATCGAATTGCTTGAGGTCACCTTGCCGGGAACGTTCAATACGACACTGGATTAGTCAAAAAACAAACGCTCAGGGGTTCAACTTCCCCGGAGTTTTTCAGTAAGGTACGTTTTTCTGACCGGTTGATCAAAAATAGGGAATCGCCATGTCGCTCAAAGATGCCGCCCTGAAAGTCCGCGAAAACGCCCATGCGCCATATTCGAATTTTAAGGTGGGCGCGGCGGTCCTGTCTGGCTCGGGCGCGCTCTATGTCGGCTGCAATGTTGAGAATGTAGCCTATCCCGAAGGCACCTGTGCTGAGGCTGGGGCAATTGCCGCGATGGTTGCCGCAGGTGAGACCGAACTGGCCGAGGTCTATGTGGTCGCCCAAAGCCCGCAGCCGGTGCCGCCCTGCGGCGGGTGCCGCCAAAAGCTGGCCGAGTTTGGGGCCCGTGATATCAAAGTGACCCTGGCAACCACGGATGGTGTCGAGCTAGAGACAACTATCGGCGATCTTCTGCCCGGCGCGTTCGACGCTTCTCATATGCAGGACGTCTGACCAGATGGATGCCCGCTCGATCATCGCCAAGCTGCGTCGGACCGAGGTTCCATCGGCTCAGGAGCTGAACTGGTTCGCGCAAGGCCTCGCCGATGGTGCTGTTAGCGATGCGCAGGCGGGTGCCTTTGCGATGGCCGTCTGCATGGGCGGTCTGGGTGCCCGGGGTCGCGCTGATCTGACCGTAGCAATGCGCGATAGCGGCGATGTGCTAAGCTGGGATGTCGATGGTCCGGTGATCGACAAACACTCAACCGGTGGTGTGGGCGATTGCGTCAGTCTGGTGCTTGCACCGGCATTGGCGGAGTGCGGGGCCTATGTCCCGATGATTTCGGGGCGCGGTTTGGGCCATACGGGGGGCACGCTGGACAAGTTGGAAGCGATACCTGGCGTCACCACACAGATCGGGCAGGACCGACTGACTCAGATTTTGCAAGACACAGGTGCCGCAATTGTCGGTGCGACGGGGCACATCGCGCCCGCAGATAAACGACTTTATGCCGTCCGTGATGTGACTGCGACGGTAGAAAGCCTTGATCTGATCACCGCTTCGATTCTGTCCAAGAAATTGGCGGCCAGCCCGGTTGCCTTGGTGTTGGACGTCAAGGTTGGCAGCGGCGCGTTTATGAAAACGATTGAAGAGGCGCGCAAGCTGGCCACCGCCCTGACCGAAACTGCCAATGCCGCAGGGTGCCGGACCTCCGCCGTGATTACGGACATGAACCAGCCTTTGGCCCCGTCATTGGGCAATGCGCTTGAAGTGGCTGAAGTGATGAAAGTTCTGACCGGCGATGCCGCTTCGCCTTTGGCCGAGATTTCTGCGGAACTGGGCGGTGTATTGTTGGCGGATGCAGGGATGTGCGAAACCGCCGAGCAAGGTCGCGAAAAGATCGCCGATATCATCCGCGATGGCCGCGCGGCTGAGCGGTTTTGTCGTATGATGGCAGCAGTAGGAGGCCCGGTGCGGTTCGTCGACACATGGTCGCGTTTCCTACCCGAGGCCAGCGTCATCCGCGAAGTTCCGGCACCGAAGGACGGATACATCTCGGCTATTGATGGAGAGGCTTTGGGCCTTGCAGTTGTCGCTCTGGGCGGTGGCCGTCAGGTCGAAAGCGATGTGATCGACCCTGCCGTTGGCCTGTCAAACATCATGCGTTTGGGCGACAAAGTGACGAAAGGCACCCCGCTTGTCGCCATTCATGCAGCCCGAGAGGATGCAGCCCGGCAAGCTACCGAGCGTGTTCTGGCGGCTATTCAGATCGAAGACGCACCAACCGCCCCACCCGATCTTGTGCACGAAAGGATCACGGCATGAGCCGGGCGTTTCTGGTCGTTATGGATTCGGTTGGCATCGGTGGCGCACCCGATGCCGAGAAATTCTTCAATGGCGACGTGCCAGATACCGGTGCAAATACGGTGGCGCATATCGCCCAGGCTTGTGCGCAAGGTCTGGCTGAAGATGGGCGCAGCGGGCCATTGAACGTGCCAAATCTGGATGCGCTGGGATTGGGTGCTGCGGTACATCTGGCTTCGGGCGATGCAACACCGGGTTTGGACGCGCACCCGATCGGCCTGTGGGGTTGCGCGCGAGAGCTTTCACCGGGCAAGGACACACCCTCAGGCCATTGGGAACTCGCCGGCCTGCCGGTCCCTTGGGATTGGCATTTCTTCCCGGATACGCAACCGGCCTTTCCGCCTGATCTCAGCCGCGCCGCCGCCGAGGCCGCAGGGACCGAGGGTATTCTGGGCGATTGCCATGCCTCAGGAACCGCGATCATTGCGGATTTGGGGGCCGAGCATATGCGGAGCGGTTGGCCGATCTGCTACACCTCGGCCGACAGCGTGTTCCAGATCGCCGCGCATGAAGTAAGCTTTGGCCTGGATCGTCTGTTGGACATGTGTAAGGCGCTTGCGCCGCGCCTGCATGAAATGAAAGTGGGGCGGGTTATCGCGCGACCATTTGTCGGTTCCCCCGAAGATGGATTCACACGCACCACAAATCGTAAGGATTTCGCGATCCTGCCGCCTGCGCCAGTGCTGACCAATTGGGTGCAGGATGCGGGTCGCCGTGTGCACGCGGTTGGCAAAATCGGTGACATCTTTTCGATGCAGGGGATCGATACGCTGTGCAAAGGGTCGGATGCGGACCTGATGGGGCATTTGTCGGATCTGGTGGACGAAGCCGAAGAGGCTAGTCTGACCTTCGCCAATTTTGTCGAGTTCGACAGCCTGTATGGTCACCGCCGAGACATCAGCGGCTATGCACGGGCGCTGGAATGGTTCGACCGCGAGATTGGCACAATCCTGCAAAAGCTGCGCCCGGGTGATCTACTGCTGCTGACTGCGGATCACGGCAATGATCCAAGTTGGATCGGCACAGACCACACTCGGGAACAGGTTCCGGTGCTTGTTGCCGGGGCAGGTGCGGGTCAGATCGGCCAAATCAGTTTCGCTGATGTCGCCGCCAGCATCGCCCATCATCTGAACGTACCGCCGCAAGGGCCGGGAAAGAGCTTTCTATGACTGTCGCTGACCTGCCAAAGATCGAGTTACACCTGCATCACGAAGGTGCCGCCCCGCCTGCTTTTATCCGGCAGCTGGCGCATGAAAAACGCATCGACCTGAGCGGTATTTTCAAACCCGATGGCAGCTATGATTTTCGGGACTTCGCCCATTTCCTGAGTGTTTATGAAGCGGCCTGTGAGGTCCTGAAAACGCCCGAGGACTTTCGCCGCCTGACGCTGGCGATCCTCGAAGAAAGCGCGGCAAATGGGGTGGTTTATTCAGAAACTTTCCTCAGTCCCGATTTCTGTGGGGGTGGTGATCTTCACGCTTGGCGCGACTATCTGACAGCCATTCAGGACGCATCAGATGAGGCCGAGCGCAAGTTTGGCATCACCCTGCGCGGGGTGGTCACCTGTGTGCGCCATTTCGGACCCGACAAGGCCAAGCGCAGCGCGTATTGCGCGGCGGAAACCGCTGGCGATTGGATCACCGGCTTTGGAATGGGTGGCAACGAATCCGTAGGCACTCAGGGTGATTTCAAATGGGCCTTCGATTGTGCGGGTGAGGCGGGTCTACGCTTGACCACGCATGCGGGCGAATTCGGCGGGCCCCAGAGCGTCCGCGATGCGGTGCGGGACCTTGGTGTCGAGCGCATTGGCCATGGCGTGCGTGCTATCGAAGACCCTGATCTGGTTCACGAATTGGTGGATCGGGGTATCACGCTTGAGGTCTGCCCCGGATCGAATGTGGTGCTGGGTCTGTTCCCGGACTTCGCTGCACACCCGATTGCGCGCTTGCGCAATGCAGGTGTGAACGTCACCGTGTCTACAGACGACCCGCCGTTTTTTCACACGACCATGCGGCGCGAATATGAGATGCTGAACGCAGCGTTTGGTTGGGGCGCCGATGATTTCGCCGCCTTGAACGAAACCGCCCTGAACGCCGCGTTTTGCGATGAAGACACCCGCGCGCGGGTCAAGAAAAGACTGGAGACCACATGAGCGATCACCTGACCATCGTCGACCACCCACTGGTGCAACACAAACTGACGCTCATGCGGGACAAGGGCACCTCGACCGCGGTGTTCCGGCAGTTGCTGCGCGAAATCACCTTGTTGTTGGCCTATGAGGTCACGCGAGAGCTTAAGCTGACCACCCGCCATATCGAAACACCGATGGAGGAGATGGACGCCCCCATTCTGGCTGGAAAGAAGCTGGCGCTGGTTTCGATCTTGCGCGCGGGCAATGGGATGCTGGATGGGGTCCTGGAGCTGATCCCGTCGGCCCGCGTCGGGTTTGTGGGTCTTTACCGGGATGAAGAGACGTTGAAGCCCGTGCAATACTACTTCAAAGCACCTGAAGGCCTGAAGGATCGTCTGGTCATCGCGGTGGACCCGATGTTGGCCACAGGCAATAGCTCTGCCGCTGCGATTGATCTACTGAAAGAGGCCGGTGCCACGGATATCCGTTTCCTTTGCCTGCTGGCTGCACCGGAAGGCGTTGCGCGTATGAAAGAAGCACATCCCGACGTGCATATCGTAACCGCCGCGCTGGATCGTGAGCTGAATTCCAAAGGCTATATCATGCCCGGACTTGGGGACGCCGGGGACCGGATGTTCGGAACCAAATAGTCGCGCTTATCCGCCGCAGATGTTTTGAAGCTGGACCCAATCGCGGTCCGGCAACACCTGTTCCAATGTTCGTCCAGCCATCGGGTCTGCCTCGATCAGCCCCAACACCGTTTCGCCGGTAATGTCGCGCGCATAAGCGTAGGGGGTCGAGGGCAGGGCGGCTTGTGCGAACATCGCCAACAAATCCTCGTCCCTCACCGAAGGGCGCGGTTCAGACAGAACCTGTTCGGTATAAGTATCGACGATCTGCGGTGTCAGACCTCCGGTCGTCAGAAGACGAAAGGCCGAGGTTGCACCGGTGCGGTCCAGCAAATCATCCAGCGGGTCCTGCTGCGCTGAACGGGAACGCTCGGCGATGATGTATCCGGCGGCCACGGCAGGATCCTCATGATCTTCGACCAGGGATCGGTTCAGCAGAACGGTGCCGCCTGGCAGGCTCAGGCTGTCCTGAACACCGGCGGGCAGAATGATGATTTGGCGCACTCCGGTCCGTTTGGCCAGACGATCCAGCGAGGCCTGCGCATCGCGTGAGGCACAAGCGCGGCCCGAGACGCGCTCGATCCGTTTCAGGATTGTCTCTCCGATCTCCTGACGTTTAACCTCGGGCACGACCGAGACAACATGGCTTTGCAACGCGCCTGGCAACCAAAGCAACATTACCGCAAGAACGGCCGCAACAACCCCACCAACGCTCAGCCAACGCAACCGCCCAGGATGCGGGCGGGCCCGGTCGATGGCGCGTTGCAGCCGGTCGATGGCTTCAAGCATCGTTTTTTCGCTCTCGGCCAGTTCCAGCGTTTCATCCGGGTCGCCATCAGGGTTGAATATCGCCGGATATGTCCCAGGGTTCTGCCGCTCCAATGCCGCCAATGACCAATGGGTCAAGGCGCGATCATTGAAATCCGAGATCGTCAGCGTCGCCTCTCCGATCGACACGACAACTTCGCGCCGCTGCTCATCGGGCGAAGGGCGCCACAGACCGGTGGCTTCGATCCGCTGGTACTGTTTCAGGGCCGTCATCTGGGTTGGGTCTGCTCGAAATTTGTTTTGCCACAGCATAACACGCGGCGAAGGCACGGCGCAAACGTGTTGCGCCTGCACGTTCAATTGTGCTGGATGGCGGGGCATGGAACGGGATCGTCAAAAATATGCAGGCAGGGAAAAGAAACGCACCGGTACTGGCCGCTGCCCTCATGCTGGGGGCGATGGCGATCATCGGGGTCATCGACAATGTGGTGATCCTGTTGGCCGACACAATCGGCCTGTGGCAGTTTCACCTAAGCCGCGCTCTTTTGATGCTGCCGCTGATTGCGGGCTTGTCCCTGATCGGGTTTGGCACGCTTAGGCCCAAGCGCTGGGGGCCTGTCATATTGCGCAGCGTCCTGATCACATTTGCCATGTTGTTTTATTTTGGTTCTCTGGCATTGATGCCAATCGCCCAAGCCCTGGCCGGGCTTTTCAGCGCCCCGATATTTGTGCTGCTGATAACGGCGCTGGGATTGAAGCAACCCATCGGACCTTGGCGCATCGGGGCTGTGTCGATCGGTTTTGTCGGTATCCTGTGTGTGCTCCAGCCCAGCCCGACGGATTTTGACGTAAGGACCCTGCTGCCCATTCTGGGTGGGTTGCTTTATGCGCTCAGCTCGATCACCACGCGGCAATTGTGCTCCGAAGAAAGCACCTTGGCATTGCTGGCCAATATGGTGATCACGCTGGGGCTGGCGGGCGCCATCGGCATGGCGTTCTTGACGGCCTTTCCGGTTGCCACACCTGAAGGTGCCGAAGGGTTCGTCACCCGCGGCGCTGTCAGAGAGTTCCAGCCTGCCATCCCATGGTTGTTGGTGCAGGCTATAGGGTCGACTGTTGCCGTGTTCATGCTGATCAAAGCCTATCAGGTGGGTGAGCCGTCTTTTGTGGCGGTGTTTGAATACTCGGTGATGGTGTTCGGTCCGCTGTTTGCCTGGGTCGCATTGGGGCAATCGATTGGCGCAATGCAGGTCGTCGGGATCGGGTTGATTGCCTCAGCAGGGGTTCTGTTGGGGTGGCGATCCAGCCGCATGCAGGCCGAGCAGGAGATCGCATGATCATCTCGACCGGGCGCCGATATGTGTTTGTGCATATGCCCAAGACCGGGGGAACCTCTCTTGCGCTGGCACTGGAGCAGCGGGCGATGAAGGACGATATCCTGCTTGGAGATACACCAAAGGCCATCAAACGCAGACGTCGGGCAAAGTCGCTAAACGCGCGGGGGCGGCTATGGAAGCACTCTACCTTGGCCGATATCGACGGGGTTTTGTCGACGCAGGCTATCGAGGACATGTTTGTCTTCACCTTGGTCCGCAATCCGTGGGATCGGATTGTCAGCTACTACCATTGGCTGCGGACACAGAGTTTTGATCACCCGGACGTCGCCCGCGCGCAAGAGCTGGATTTTGAGGGTTTCGTGTTGCACCCTGCCACGCTCAGAACCTTTCACCACAACCCGGCCCGCTCATATGTCACCATGTCCAATGGGATCGAGAAATGTGACGCCTTCATCCGCCTTGAGTATTTCCGAGATGATGCGCAGTGCTTGGTCGATCATCTTGGGTTTGAACTGACTTTGCCGCATCTCAACAAGTCTGAGCGGGACCGCGATTACCGCCAGTATTATGTGGCGAAGACGCGCGAAGCGGTGGCACGGGCCTGTGCAGAAGATATTCAGAGATTCGGATATCAGTTCGATGGCTTTGTATAGCGGGCGTTTCCAAACCTGAACCAAAGGCGATGTCAGAGCCGATTTTGTGTAAGAAATCCGCGCGGAATCCGCCTTAAATGGCCCAAATTGGGCGCAAATATGTCAGAAATAAGTCGCTCTGACATTTTCCGTGCTACCCATAATGCAGTGTTGGTTTGTGCCAAAGGGGGTAGGGCACGTGTTAGAAGTAGTGAGTTTTTCTGAGTTCTCGGATCAGCCTGTTGAGGCTGATCACAACAACCTTGATCAGGCCGTAAACGCCCGCCGTGGGGGCCTGTTGCATGGTACCAAGGTTGCGACCACAAGCGGTTGGAAACTGATCGAACGCATCGCTGTAGGCGATTTGGTCCGAACGCTGGACAACGGGTTTCGCGAAGTGCGTCGGGTTTCGACCTGTTGCGTCGTCATTCCTGCCGATGAGACCCGCGCCGATTATGTGCCTATCTTTGTTCCCGCGCGTGCAGCCTATAACGGTCGGCCTGTCTGGTTGATGCCTGAACAGGGTATGGCCATTGATCTTGCCAAGCTTGATCCGGAGGCGGATGGCGTATCAGTTATTCCCGCACGACTGTTGAATGGCTCCTGCCGGATGTCGTCACAGGTACCGGGGTCATCGTTTCAGGTGACCACGCTGTTCTTTGACACGGATGAGGTGATCTTTATCGAAGGCGGCTTGCAGGCCTATTGCCCGGCAGGGCGTTTCGGCATGGGCGCGGCACGAGAGCAAGCGCCCTATCAGGTCGCTGAAGATGCAGCGGCTGCGGCGCTGATCGCTTCGATTGCCGTCAGAGGAGACGTTTCGGTTCTGGCGAACCCGTTGGGTGCTTTGCCTGCGCCAATCCCGCAGGACCCGATTTTCCCGATCCGCCCGCCTGCAGGGCTGCGGCGCCCGGGTCGCCCGGGTAGACCGAATTCACCGGTTCTGTTCTTGCGGTCCGAATGGCGGATTTAATCCAGCGCTAAGACAGATACAGGCGCGGAATTCCGCGCCTGTATCTTTATTGGTTAAGCTGCTTTTGCTTCGGGGTTGAAGCGGGCGTAGAAGGTCTGACCTTTTTCCGCCATTTCACGCAGCAAAGGCGGGCAGGCAAAGCGTTCGCCATAGGCTTTGGTCAACTGGTCGCAGCGCTCGGCCGCGTAAGGCGTGCCGATGATGTCCAACCAGCTGAGCGGGCCGCCCGACCATGGCGCAAAGCCCCAGGCCAGGATGGCGCCAACATCGCCTTCGCGGATGTCTTCCAGAACACCTTCTTCCAGCGCGCGGACCGCTTCGAGAACCTGGGCGAACATCAGACGCTCTTGCACTTCGATCAGGTCGGGCTGATCTTCGGAATGCGGGTATTTCTCGGCCAGACCTTTCCAGTATTCTACGCGTTTTCCTTTTTCGTCATAGTCGAAGAAGCCTGCGTTCGCCTTACGGCCCAAGCGACCCTCTTCTTCCATCCAAAAGATTAGATCGTCGCCCGGGTTTTCAGGGTAGGCATCGCCCATCGCTGCCTTGGTGGCACGCGCGATCTTGGCCCCCAGATCAATCGAGGTTTCATCATTCAGCTGGATCGGCCCGACGGGGAAGCCCAACTGACGTGCCGCATTGTCGATCAGAACGGGGCTGACGCCCTCGGTGATCATCCGCAGACCTTCGTTGATATAGGGAATGATGCAGCGGTTGGCGTAGAAAAAGCGCGCATCGTTGACCACGATGGGCGTCTTGCGGATCTGGCGCACGTAGTCCAGCGCCTTGGCAACCGCGCGATCGCCAGTTTCCTTGCCTTTGATGATTTCAACCAGGAACATCTTCTCCACCGGTGAGAAGAAGTGGATGCCAATGAACTGCTCGGGCCGGACGGAGGCTTTCGCCAGATCGGTGATCGGTAGGGTCGAGGTGTTCGAGGCAAAAATGCAATCCTCGGGGATGATTGCCTCGACCTTCTTGGTCATCTCAGCCTTGACGCCGGGGTCTTCGAACACGGCCTCGATGATCAGATCACAGCCTTTGAGGTGATCCAGATCAGGGGTCGCGGTGATGCGCGCCAGCATGGCTTCTTTTTTCTCAGCCGTGACCTTGCCGCGCTTCATGCCCTTGTCGAGATAGCTCTCAGTGTAAGCCTTGCCCTTGTCCGCAGCTTCCTGGTCGCGGTCGACCAGCACCACTTCCATACCGGCCTGAGCCGACACCAGCGCGATGCCTGCACCCATCATGCCTGCACCCAGAACGCCGATTTTCTTGACGCACTGATCTGGCACATCCTTCGGACGTACTGCACCTTTCTCCAGCGCTTCCTTGTTCAGGAACAGCGACCGGATCATGGCCGAGGACGAGGGGTTCATCAGCACATTGGTGAACCAGCGCGCTTCGATCTTCAGGGCGGTATCGAAGTCAACCAACGCACCTTCGTAGATCGAGCTCAGCAGCGCCTTGGCCGCCGGAAATGCGCCTTGAGTTTTGCCATGCACCATGGCGTTTGCGCCGACAAAGGTCATGAAGCCAGCCGGGTGATAAGGCGCGCCTCCAGGCATTTTGTAGCCCTTCGCGTCCCAAGGTTTCACCAGGTCGGCATCCTTGGCGTTCAGAACCCATTCTTTCGCTGCCGCGACTGGGTCGTCCGATACGGCATCGACCAGCTGCGCACCTTTGGCTTTGGCCGGATCCATCATCTTGCCTTCCAGCAGGACAGGGGCCGCCGCCATCGCACCAACCATACGGCTGTAGCGCATGGTGCCGCCGCCGCCGGGGAAGATGCCCAGCAGAATTTCTGGCAGGCCGATCTTGGATTTGGGGTTGGTGGTCATGACGCGGTGGTGACAGGCCAGCGCGATCTCAGTCCCGATCCCGGCACAGGTGCCATTGATGGCACAGGCCACGGGCTTACCGCCTTTTTTGGTTTTGAAGTCCATGCCTGCCAGTTCCAGCTTGCGCAGGATGTGGTGGCCGCCCATGACGAAATCAAACAGGGCCTGTGCCGGTTCGTCCCCGGCTTCCTGACGGATAGTCGCCAGTGTGCTTAGGTCCATGCCACCGGCAAAGGATCCTTCCTTACCGCTGGTGATCACGATGCCTTTGACTTCGTCATCTTCCAGAGCTTGATCAACCAGAGCGCTGACCAGCTGGAACGCCTCACGTGTCATGACGTTCATGGATTTGCCCTGAGCGTCCCAGGTGATGAATGCGACGCCGTCTGCGTCTTTGGTCAGAGTGAAATCAGTCATTGTCATCTCCAATCTGGTCTGCCGTCAGCGGGCTGCCATCTTTGCGGGTAAAGCGAAAGCCGTCGGCATCAAACTTCACCATCATGTCTATGTCGCTGTAATAGCCGGTCTCGGTCGGGGTCCGTGTGCCCACCACCAGAAAGGTCGCGGGCGCATCGGTTTTGTTCACAAGGTGATGGCCGTTGGCCTCACCTGCAGGCCAGGCGGCGCAGTCACCGGGCAGCATCTGGTGTTCGCCATCATCATCGATCAGCACGCATTCGCCGCTGAGCATGATGGCAAACTCGTCCTGCTCCATATGGTAATGGCGCAATGAAGACAGGCCCTCCGGCTCCAACCGCACGATGTTGACGCCATATTGGGACAGTCCTCCGGCATCTCCGACAGGCTGGACAAAGCGTCCATCGCCAGCCTTTGCCAGCTTGCCGGGATAACCCGAACCACCCCGAAACGGGATTTGAGAAAGGTCCAGCTTGGGCATCAGACCCGCTCGATAATGGTTGCCGCACCCATGCCGGACGCGATGCAGAGCGTGGCCAGACCGGTTTCTTTGTCCTGACGCTCCAACTCATCCAGCAGCGTACCGATAATCATCGCGCCGGTTGCACCCAGCGGATGACCCATCGCGATCGAACCGCCATTGACGTTTACCAGCGCCGGGTCGACATCGAACGCCTGCTGGAAGCGCAGCACGACCGAGGCGAAGGCTTCGTTCACTTCGAACAGGTCCAGATCGCCGATCTTCATGCCGTTGTCGGCCAGGATCTTCTCGGTCACCGGAACTGGGCCCGTCAGCATGATGGTCGGGTCGGTGCCGATCTTCGCGGTCGCCTTGATACGGGCGCGCGGCTTGAGACCGTATTTCTCACCGAATTCCTTGTTGCCGATCAGAACAGCAGCCGAACCGTCCACGATGCCCGAGCTGTTGCCCGCGTGGTGGATGTGGTTGATCCGCTCCAGATGCGGGTATTTCAACATCGCGACTTTGTCGAAGCCGGGCATCTGCTCGCCCATCATCTGGAAGGACGGGTTTAACGCGCCGAGGCTTTGCATGTCGGTACCGGGGCGCATGTATTCGTCACGATCCAGAATGGTCATGCCGTTCTGGTCTTTGATGGTGATGACCGACTTCTCGAACCGGTTGTCTTCCCAAGCCTCAGCCGCGCGTTTCTGAGACTCAACGGCCAGCGCATCGGCATCGTCGCGGGTGAACCCATACTCGGTTGCGATGATGTCGGCCGAGATGCCCTGCGGTACGAAATAGGTGTCCATTGCCAGCGTCGGGTCTACGGCAATCGCAGCACCGTCACTGCCCATGGCCACGCGGCCCATCATCTCAACACCACCAGCGATATAGGCTTCGCCCGCGCCGCCTTTGACCTGGTTCGCGGCCAGGTTCACGGCTTCCATGCCCGAGGCGCAGAAGCGGTTGATCGCCAGACCGGGGATCGACTGATCGAGGTCAGAGGCCAGAACTGCTGAGCGCGCCAGACAGCCGCCTTGCTCCATCACTTGCGTAACGTTGCCCCAGATCACATCCTCAACGGCGTGGCCTTCGAGGTTGTTGCGTTCCTTGATCGCGTTCAGGGTCAGGGCGGACAGGCGCACCGAGGTTACCTCGTGCAGGCTGCCATCCTTGCGACCCTTGCCGCGCGGTGTGCGCAGGGCGTCATAAATGTAAGCTTCGGTCATGGGTCTTCTCCTTAAGCTCGATCCGACGGGTTGCCGGGCATCAGGTCATAGGGGTGTTTCCAGCCGGGCTGCTCGGACAGGCGAGTTAGCCAGGCATCGATATTGGGCCAGTCGGCACGGTCAAAGCCGAATGGTTCGGGATAGTAGAGGTAGCCGCAGCAGCTGAGATCGGCGTTGGTCACGCCGTCCCCAACAATCCAGTCGCGGCCCTCGAGGTGGGTGTTCAGAACATCGTAGGCCGCCTTCAGACGACCTTGGTTGAAGGCAATCACATCGGCATTGCGGTGTTCTTCGGGGAGGAAGTTGATCAGAAAGCGGGTCATCCCCGCCATTGAGCTGAGCTTGTGATTGTCCCACAGCACCCAACGCAGAATGTCGTAGTTCTCTTCCCGCGTCTTCCCGCCGAACTTGCCGGATTTCTCGGTGACATAAGCCTGAATTGCGCCAGACTGTGAGGTTTTGAAATCACCGTCGATCAGGAAGGGCGCTTCGCCCATTACATTGACGTCCGAGCGGAACTCGGGGCTGCGGGTGACGCCTTTGAAGAAATCGACAAAGACCGGCTCCCACTCAAGGCCAGACATTTCCAGCGCCAAAGCAGCTTTGTACGAATTGCCGCTTTCACCGAAGCAGTGCAGTTTTATGGTCATGCGAGCGCCCCTCCCAAGGCATGTTGCACGTTATTCTGATCCGTTCCCCGAGCAATCCGACGGAGCTTGGGGTCATCTGGTCCTCGGGTCAGAGCCCAAGGACCAGATTGAGATCAGAAGTTCACCGCGTCCAGTGCCATTACAGTGTCGGCGCCGGTCTGGATGCGGGCCAGATGCATGGCGGTCGCGGGCAGGCGGCGGGCCATGTAGAAACGACCGGTGTTGATCTTGGTCTCGTAGAACTCTTTGTCCGAGGCCCCACCGTCCAGCGCATCTTGAGCAGCCTTCGCCATCTGCGCCCACATCAGGCCCAGGCAAACATGACCGAACATGTGCATGAAGTCATAAGACCCAGACAGCGCGTTGTTCGGATTTTTCATGCCCTCCTGCATGAAGTACATGCCAGCGGCCTGCAGATCCTTGGACGCGGCTTTCAGCGGTTCGATGAAGGCTTTGTCATAGGCTTCGTTCTGGCCTGCGTTTTCCTTGCAGAAGGATTTGACCATATCGAAGAACGCCATGACGTGTTTACCGCCATCCTGCGCCAGTTTCCGGCCCACAAGATCCAGCGCTTGAACGCCGTTTGCGCCTTCGTAGATCATCGCGATACGGGCATCGCGGGTATATTGCGACATGCCCCATTCTTCGATGTAGCCATGGCCGCCATAGACCTGCTGCGCCTGAACGGTCATGTCGTAACCTTCGTCCGTCAGGAAGCCCTTGATGACCGGGGTCAGCAGCGAGATCAGCCCGTCCGCATCTTTGTCACCTGAACGGTGCGCCTTGTCGATCATGGTCGCGCCCCACAAGATGAACGCACGCGCGCCCTCAGTGAAGCTTTTCTGATCCATCAGGTTGCGGCGGATGTCGGGGTGAACGATCAGCGGATCGGCGGGGCCGTCCGGGTTCTTCACACCGGTTACGTCGCGGCCCTGAAGGCGGTCTTTGGCGTATTCCACAGCGTTCTGATACGCAGCTTCGGCCTGCGACAAGCCTTGCATGCCCACACCCAGACGCGCTTCGTTCATCATGGTGAACATGGCGCGCATGCCTTTGTGCTCCTCGCCCAGCAGCCAGCCGGTGGCTTCGTCATAGTTCATGACGCAGGTCGAGTTGCCGTGGATGCCCATCTTTTCTTCGATCTTGCCGACCGAAACACCGTTGCGCTCACCCGGAGTGCCGTCTTCGTTCACTATGAATTTCGGCACGATGAACAGCGATACGCCCTTGATCCCCTCGGGGCCACCGGGGATTTTGGCCAAGACCAGATGGATGACGTTATCGGCCATGTCGTGATCGCCCGCCGAGATAAAGATCTTCTGGCCGGAAATCTTGTAGCTGCCGTCGCCCTTAGCTTCCGCCTTGGTGCGCATCAGGCCCAGATCGGTGCCGCAATGCGGTTCGGTCAGGTTCATGGTGCCGGTCCATTCGCAGCTTACCATGTTGGGCAGATAGGTGTTTTTCTGCTCTTCCGACCCATGGGCCAAAATAGCCGAGGCCGCGCCATGGGTCAGGCCTTGATACATCACAAACGCCTGGTTTGCGCCCGAGAACATCTCACCTACTGCGGTGCCGATGACATAAGGCATGTTCTGGCCGCCATACTCTTCCGGCATGTCGAGGCCAGTCCAGCCACCTTCCTTTACTTGCTCGAAGGCGTCTTTGAACCCGGTGGGCGTGTACACAATCCCGTTTTCCAACCGGCATCCTTCGGTGTCACCCACCACGTTCAACGGATGCAAAACATTGGTGGCAACCTTGCCGGCTTCTTCCAGAACGGCGCCGGTAAACTCGGCTTCCAGTTCGTCATAGCCGGGGATATCCGACTGCGAGACTTTCAGAACGTCGTGCAGGATGAACTGCGTGTCTTTGGTTGGCGCGTTGTAAACGGGCATGTGAAGCTCCCTTAATTCAGATGTCCGGGTGATAGGCGGTCGATGTTACTCGGCCGCCTTCTTGTCTTGTTTCATTGAAGAGATGACTTTCTCTCCCCAACGCAATTGTTCTTTCAGATCGTCAATCGCCTGCGTTAGCTCTTCGCGGCGTGATTCCATGTCGGCGAGACGTTCACACGCAATCTCGTAGGTGCGCGACATCTGGGTCAGCTGTTGATCACCCACATGGTACAAATCCAGAAGTTGCCGAATTTCTTCCAGGCTAAAGCCGAACCGCTTCCCACGCAGGATCAGTTTCAGCCGCGCGCGGTCGCGTTTGGTGAACAAGCGTTTCTGACCCTCGCGGATCGGGAACAGCAGTTCTTTGGCTTCGTAGAACCGCAAAGTACGCGGCGTGACATCATAGGTCCCGCACATCTCGCGGATGGTCATAAGATCTTCGGTCATTCGTCATACTCTCGTCACTGGTGTCATGAGACACGAGTTGCGTAGTCGTCGTCTGCTTTACAACATGAGAATGACGTTTACGTAATCCCGACGCTGCGTCACTTCAAAGTTGACGTAACATCCAAACACGTAAAGGCGCTGGATCGCAATTTTATTTCCGTAGCGTCAGGCCGGAATCGGACCGATGGGGCCGACAAACCGAATGTGATCCTGACATGCGGACCACGTCTTTAGGCGCAACAGATCGATTCAAGGGCGGCGAAATTCAGGAAATGGAATTCGCAGTTTGATCCCTTAACTGTTTGAGCGCATCCATCGCTTCATCCAGTTGTTTGCGTTGTTGACGCAGCTCATCCATCTGTCGGTCGGCCATTTCAACAAAGGCCGCCATCTGTGCCTGATTGCCCTGATCTTCATAGATCAGCAGCCACTGGCGAATTTCTTCCAAAGGGAAACCAAACTTCCGACCGCGCATGATCAGCGTCATCCGGGCGCATTCGCGAGGGCCGTAAAATCGGGACCGCCCTTCACGGTCTGGCTGCAACAGCTCGATATACTCGTAGTAACGCAGGGTGCGCGGTGTCACGTCGAATTCCGCACACATCTCTTTGAATGACAAACGGTTGTCGGACATTCCTGGTCTCCTCCACGGCAACCTACGTCCTTGCCACGTCAAGCGCAACAGGTGGGCTTGCCCTTTGCAATTTCTACGGATCATAAAGGGGCGTCACGATAGGAAGTTAGCAAATGGTCGACAAGACAGTTCTAGCCCGCCAGTTTATCGAAGCGATCCCCCATGCGCGGGCCATCGGATTGGAGTTGACCCAGATTGGTGCGGGTGAGGCCGAAATTACCATGCCTTACAATACAGACCTGATTGGCGACCCCAGAACAGGAGTGATTCACGGGGGGGCAATTTCGACCATTTTGGACACTTGTTGCGGTGCCGCGGTCATGAGCCATCCGTCCTCGCCCGGTGGGACAGCAACGATCAACCTGAGGATCGACTACATGCGCGCAGCGACTCCGGGCCAGACGATCACCGCGCGGGCCAGCTGCTATCACATCACTCGCAATGTGGCGTTTGTGCGTACAACGGCCATGGATGATGATCACGACCGACCTGTAGCAACCGCTTCGGGCTCGTTCACGGTTGAGGGCAAATAACATGGCCAGAACCCGCCCTGAGCCGATGCAGGTGGTCAAGCAACGCCGCGATGGCGCCTTGCGCGCGTTGATCGACGGCGTGCCTTACATCCGCTTCTTGAACATAAGTTTTGATCGCAGGGGCGATGAGCTGACCGGCGTTCTGAACTTCGATGAGAAACTGATTGGAAACCCGTTCCTTCCTGCTATTCACGGCGGTGTAACGGCCGCGTTTCTCGAGGTCACAGCCGTGATCACGCTGAGTTGGGAGTACATGTTTTCCGAAATCGAAAGCGGTGAAATCGATGCTGAGGCCATCGTGACCGACGAAAACATCCGCTTTCCGAAGACTATCGATTTCACCGTCGACTATCTGCGGTCAGGCCTGCCACGGGATGCCTATGCGCGCGCCTTCGTCAATCGGGCCGGTCGACGCTATGCCTCGGTCCGGGTCGAGGCCTGGCAAGACAACCATGCCAAACTGTTTGCGCAAGCGACCGGGCATTTCTTGATGCCGCAGCCAGCCCAGGATAAGGGCTGATCATGACAGATGCCTCGGCGCCCATAACGCATGGGCGGGTGCTGAAAATTGCCATTCCCATTGTGCTGTCCAATGCAACTGTGCCTATTCTGGGTGCGGTAGATACCGGCGTGGTGGGTCAGATGGGCGCTGCCGCTCCGATCGGAGCCGTCGGTATCGGTGCGGTGATCCTGTCTGCGATTTACTGGATTTTCGGGTTCCTGCGGATGGGCACGACCGGCCTTGCCGCACAGGCGCGCGGGGCAGGGGACAGTGAGGAGATGCGCGCGCTGCTGATCCGCGGGCTGATGCTGGGCGGGGCTGCGGGGTTTGTTTTCATATTGGGGCAGGTCGCAATTTTCAGCGGTGCGTTTCTGCTGTCACCAGCCAGTCCCGAGGTCGAAACCCTTGCTCGCACCTATCTTGAGATCCGAATCTGGGGCGCTCCCGCGACGATAGCTCTTTATGCAGTCACAGGCTGGCTGATCGCGGTTGAGCGTACGCGGGGCGTGTTTATTCTGCAAATCTGGATGAACGGGCTCAATATCGTTCTGGATCTGTGGTTCGTCCTGGGGCTGGGCTGGGGTGTCGAAGGTGTGGCGATTGCCACTCTGATCGCGGAATGGACAGGGTTGGCGCTGGGCCTGTGGCTCTGCCGCGATGGATTTCGAGACCGCATCTGGCGGGATTGGCCCCGCATCTTTGATGCCGTGCGTTTGCGCCGGATGTTGCAAGTGAACAGCGATATCATGATCCGATCCATCCTGTTGACCGGGTCTTTTACCACCTTTCTGTTTGTTGGCTCGGATTTGGGGGACGTCAATCTAGCAGCCAATCAAGTGCTTTTGCAATTTCTGGAGATCACCGCCTTTGCATTGGATGGCTTTGCCTTTTCGGCCGAGGCGCTGGTCGGCAGTGCCGTGGGCGCGCGGGATCGGTATCAGGTGCGGCGAGCCTCGGTCATGGCGTCGCAATGGGGCGTTGGGGGCGCTGTTCTGCTGGGTGCGGTATTCTTTCTGGCTGGCCCTGCCCTGATCGACCTGATGTCCACATCACCCGAGGTGCGGCAAGCGGGGCGCGAGTTCCTGTTCTGGGCTGCCGTTGCGCCGGTGATCGGTGTCGCCAGTTGGATGTTCGATGGCATCTATATTGGTGCGACTTGGACACGGGCGATGCGTAACGCGATGCTGCAATCTGTGGCGATCTATGTTGTTGCCCTGTTCATTCTGGTTCCGGCGTTCGGCAATCATGGGCTTTGGGCCGCGCTGATGGTGTTGAACCTTGCACGCGGCGCGACCATGGGCTGGCGCTACCCCCGGCTTGAGGCGCAGGTTGCCTAGAGCAAATCCAGCAGGTTCTCGGGCGGACGACCAAGTGCGGCTTTGCCTTCGGCAATAGCCAGCGGGCGTTCGATCAGGATCGGATGATCTGCCATGGCCTGAATCAAATCCGCATCTGGTGCATCTTTCGACAGGCCCAGTTCCCTGAACAGCCGCTCTCCCGTGCGCATCATCTGAATAGCGGGCACGCCCAGCAATGCCTGCGCCTTGAGCAGCGTGTCTACTGAGGGCGCATCCTCCAGGTATTTCCGAACCTGAACCTCTGCGCCGCGCTCTTCCAACAAGGCCAGACCCATGCGGGATTTCGAACAGCGCGGGTTATGCCAATATTCAATCACAACCAATCCCCTCGTTTGCTGCCCACAGCTTGCGCCACGGTGTCAAACCCGTCTTGAGCCAATAACGTATCCAGACCCTGTGCGATCTCGGCCGCCAAAGACAGGCCGCCATAGACCATGGCTGTGTAAAGCTGCACGGCGGATGCCCCGGCGCAAATCTTGGCATAGGCCTGTTCTGCCGTGCTGACCCCGCCTACGCCAATCAGGGGCAGATTGCCCTCGGTCAGTTGGCTTAGCTTTGCTAGTACACGCGTTGATTTCTCGAATAACGGCGCGCCTGACAGGCCGCCTTGTTCAGACTTATGCGCGCTACGTAACCCTTCACGGGACAGCGTGGTATTGGTGGCGATAACCGCATCCACGCCCGTCTCGACAGCCACGTCTGCAATGTCTTGCAACTCGGATTCCGTCAGATCTGGTGCGATCTTCAGGAAGATAGGCAGCGGCTGGGGCAGCGCGTCGCGCGTTTCGATCACGCCGCCCAGCAACGCGCCAAGCGCTGCTTTCCCTTGCAGGTCCCGCAGCTTTTCAGTGTTGGGGGAGGATACATTTACGGTGGCAAAATCCAGATGTGCGGCACAATGGGCGAGTACTTTGGCAAAGTCACCGGGCCGGTCGTCGCTGTCTTTGTTTGCCCCCAGATTCAGGCCAATCACCGCATCCGCGGGGCGGGCGGCGAGCCGCTGGGCCATAACCTCCATGCCTTCATTGTTGAAGCCAAAGCGATTGATGGCGGCACTATCCTCGGTTAGCCGAAAGAGACGTGGCTTAGGGTTCCCAGGTTGCGGGCGTGGGGTCACTGCGCCCACTTCGATAAATCCAAACCCGGCGCGCGACAGCGGGGTCAGGACCTCTCCGTTCTTGTCAAACCCAGCGGCCAGACCAACGGGGTTGGGCAGGCGCAAGCCGGCGATTTCCGTCTCCAGCCGCGCAGACGTCACCGGCCCCGGCATCGGGGCCAGCCCGGCCTTTAGCGCTTTGATCGACAGGCTATGCGCCGTTTCGGGATCAAATCGATGCAGCGCGGCAAGGCCCAGTTTTTCGGTCAGTTTCATCCGAACGCAGCCCCACCTTTGGCCGCACCACATCGGATCAGGCGCGAGGTTTCAAAGGCGGCCTGGCGATGCACCACGGCCTTTTGATAGATCGGGTCGGTCACCATTTCCAGAAACGCATGGGCCGAGGGGTAGCGGGCGATGAACACTTCATCCCATGCCTCGTCCTGAGGTCCGATCAAGGTGGCCTGAAACGCCCCACGCCACAGGATTGACGCACCCAGTCTGGCGATAATCGGGGCCGTCTCAGCCCCGTAGTTGCGATAGGCTTGCGCCACGGTCAGACCAGCAGCGGCCAGTTCATGATCCGCTGGGTAAGCAGCGGTGGGGCGAAACTTGACAAGGTTCAACATCTCAATCGGCTCATTCCGATCCAGCGCTTTGAAAGCGTCGAACTGTTCGCGCTGGGGATCGATGTAGGCGGTCATGCCATCTCCTCAGGGAATAGATGGGTTTGGCCATCAAAGGGCAGGGGCCGCGACCAGAGCACATCACTCATCCTGATCTGGCGGTAGAGGTGCGGAAACAGCGCCCCACCGCGCGAGACCTCCCACTTCAGGTCATCCCCCATCGCATCCCCGTCGCACGCCAGCAAGGTAAGACCGTCGATAGCGGCAAAATGCTTGGCCGCTGTTTCGGCAGCCTGCTCTGCCGTCGAGAAATGCACAAATCCATCCGCCACATCGATTGGTGCACCGTCCGAGGCGCCCTCGGCCTGTAACTGAGCCCATTCATCGGCCCGAAATATTTTGTAAATCAGCATGCCTCGGGTGATGCCCCGCTCGGAACGGGGAATCAAGTCAGATTTGCCCCTTTGACTCTTCGTCGCCATCAGCGCACGATCTGGTCAAACAACGATAGGGAGTATTCGTATGTTGACCCGTTTCATGGCCTCCGTTGCCGTACTGGGGCTGACCGCTGGGATTGCGGCTGCCGACTATAAACTGACGATTTTACACACAAACGATATCCACAGCCGTATTGAGTCGATCAACAAATACGATTCGACCTGTGACGCGGAAGGTGAAGCCGAAGGCAAGTGTTTTGGCGGCGTTGCACGACTGAAGACTATTCTGGATGCAAAGCGCGCAGACATGGCGGATGAGAATGTTTTGGTTCTGGACGCAGGCGATCCGTTCCAAGGCTCGCTGTTCTACACCACCTATAAAGGTGCGGCAGAGGCCGAGTTCATGGAGGCGATCGGTTATGACGTGATGGCCGTCGGCAACCACGAGTTTGACGACGGTCCCGAAGGCCTTGCTGCGTTCATTGATGCGGTCAGCTTCCCTGTGATTTCGGGTAACCTGGATTTGTCGACATCGGCTGAACTCAAGGACAAGGTGGAAAACCATGTGGTTCTTGAGGTTGGCGGCCAGAAGATCGGTATCATTTCCGCGCTGGCAACCGACACGGTCGACACCTCGAGCCCCGGCAAGGATGTGGTATTCCAGGATGAGATCGAAAGCCTAAAGGCCGATGTTGCCGCGCTGCAGGATGAGGGTGTCAACATCATCATCGCGCTGAACCACGTGGGTCTGGCCAAAGACCTAGAGATTGCCGCGCAGGTGCCGGGCCTGGATCTGGTGGTTGGCGGTCACTCGCACACATTGTTGTCCAACACGAACGAAGACGCGGCTGGCCCCTACCCGATGATGGTGGGCGATGTCCCGGTCGTACAAGCCTATGCCTATTCGAAATATCTGGGTGAGGTCACGCTGACTTTTGACGATGACGGCAACCTAATCTCGGCAGAGGGTGAACCCATCCTGCTGGACGCATCTGTTACGCCGGATGCAGACATTGCCGCGCGCGTCGCCGAAATGGGTGCCCCGATCGAAGAGATGAAGCAACGCGTGGTTGCTGAAACCGGCGCAGCCGTTGAAGGTTCGCGCGATATCTGCCGCATACAGGAATGTGAGATGGGCAATCTGGTTGCCGACGCAATGCTGGCCCGTGTCGCTGATCAAGGCGCTCAGATCGCCATCGCAAACTCGGGCGGCCTGCGCGCTTCGATTGACGAAGGTGAGGTCACCATGGGTGAGGTTCTGACGGTTCTACCGTTCCAGAACACCCTTTCGACCTTTGAAATCAGCGGTCAGGGCGTGATTGATGCGTTGGAAAACGGTGTGAGCCAAGTGGAAGAAGTCAAAGGCCGCTTCCCTCAGGTTGCCGGACTGAGCTTCACCTGGGACGCATCGGTTGCCCCGAACGAAGGCCGCATCACCGAAGTGATGGTGGCAGAGGGTGACGGGTTCGTGCCGATTGATCCCGCAGCGACTTATCTGGTCGTGACCAACAACTACGTGCGTAACGGTGGTGACGGGTACAAGATGTTCGAAGGTGACGACAAGAACGCCTATGATTTTGGCCCTGATCTGGCGGATGTGACGGCCGAATACCTGGCTGAAAACGCGCCCTACCAACCGTATGTAGACGGGCGTATCAAGCAGAAATAACGCCCTGCAAAAGATTAAGAAGCCGCATCATAGTGATGCGGCTTTTTTAGTTTTTTGTCTCGAACTGCCTCTCATGATTCAATATACTCAAGCAAGCGACTAGACAGGCTTCTTTTCCAAAGTTCGGGCAAGTAAACCACTGGCATGGCTTTAAAATTTTCCGACTTACCGCAGCTGTATGCCCATGGTTTCGACACCGTGATCGATGTCCGTAGCCCGGCTGAGTTTGCAGAGGATCACCTGCCCGGCGCGATCAACCTGCCGGTGCTGGACAATGCCGAACGCGCCCGGGTCGGAACAATCTACAAACAGCAAAGCCCGTTTCTGGCCCGCAAGCTTGGGGCGGCTTTGGTGTTTCGAAATGCGGCCAATCACATTGAACACAGCCTCAGCCATCATGAAGGGAATTGGCGACCGCTGGTCTATTGCTGGCGTGGGGGACAGCGATCCGGGTCGTTTGCGTGGACACTGCAGCAGATCGGCTGGCGGGCCGAGGTCATTGAGGGCGGGTATCGAACCTATCGGCGTTTGGTGAACGCCTATTTATATGAGCAACCATTGCCCTTTCGACTGTTTGCGCTGGATGGCTATACCGGAACGGCCAAAACCGAGTTGCTGCACCATTTGCAACGGCGTGGCGTACAGGTCGTTGATCTGGAGAGATTGGCCAATCACCGGGGTTCGCTGCTGGGTGAGATGCCTGGGGGACAGCCCAGCCAGAAAGCGTTCGAGTCAGCGCTTTCCGCAGCTTTCTGCGCGTTTGATCCGGCACGTCCGGTTATGGTTGAGGCGGAATCCTCGAAAATCGGTGAGCGGATCCTGCCACCCAGCCTATGGACGGCGATGTGTGCGGCCCCGCGCATTCAGATCGTTGCTCCGGTCGCGGCACGGGCGGCGTATTTGATGCAGGCTTATGATGATATTCTTTCCGACAGCGCGCGTTTGCGCGATCGCTTGGCCCCGTTGCGGGTTCACCGTGGGCATGAGGTCGTGGATGCGTGGCTGGCATTGATCGATGCGGGCGACAAGCGCGCGTTGACCCGAGCGTTGATCGAACAGCACTATGACCCGGCCTATGCCAAGTCGCGCCGTGCTCACCCTGTAGACCCCGTTTCCAGGGTCGAGGTGCAAAAGCTGGACAGCAGCGGCCTGAGTCACGCGGCGGCAGAGATAGAAACCACGCTGGATCAGCTTTGAAGGCGCAGCCCCGGTGTGTCGGTCAGATGGCCGATCCTAGCCGCCGGATAGCCCGCTGTACTCAGTGCGTTCAACATGGCGTCTGCGTCGTCCGCAGCGACCGCAGCCAATAATCCGCCTGCAGTTTGAGGATCAAACAGCAGGGCGGCTTTGCCATCCGAGGGAAGCTCGGGTGCGATAGATCGGTTGTCAGAAAACAGTGTGGAGTGAACGCCGAAATTGCTCAGTTCAAGGGCTCCAAGCATAACCGGAACCGTGTCCAAATCCAAAATCGCGCCACAGTTTGAGGCGTCGCATATGCCTTTCAAATGCCCGGCAAGCCCGAACCCTGTGACATCCGTCATCGCCTGTGCCCGCGACAAAATCTTAGCCGCCTGACCTTGTGGCTGGGTCATCAGCTTGTAAGCTTTTGCGACATCCGCTCCATTCGCCTGCCCCGCCATTTCAGCCGCCATTAAAACGCCGCTGCCGATGGGTTTGGTCAGGATCAACACATCGCCGGGCCGCCCGTCGGCCAATGTGATCGGCAGTTCGGGGCACAAACCGGTGATGGTAAAGCCAAGGGTCATCTCATCACCCATCGAGCTATGTCCGCCCACGATCTCGGCTCCGGCGTCCTGCATGATCTCATTGGCTGTGGTCATAATCTCGGACAGGGTGCGTTCCTGCAACATGGCGGACATGCGCGGCAAAATGATGGTCGCGGTCGCGGCCTGGGGTTGGGCCCCCATGGCCCAGATATCACCAAGCGCATGTATGGCGGTGATGCGCGTCATCATAACGGGATCAGAAGTCAGGCTGCGCAGATGATCTGTGGTCATGACCTGTTGCGCGTTGCCCGTCATCAAAAGGGCGGCATCGTCGCCCGGCAAGGATGTCACATCGGGCCGGATGGGTTTTGGCAGCGCGTGCAATGCACGTTGCAAAGCGCCCCTGCCAACCTTGGCCCCACAGCCACCGCACATGGGTTTATCGCCTAATACCTCGGATAGTCCCGCCGCATGATCGCGCGGCAGGGCCGGAGTTTGCATCGTGGGAAGGTCGCGGAACTTATTCATAAATGTCTGGTCGATGTGGTTTTTCCATCGCCACATCAATGTACCGCTGAACGAAGTGCCCAGCCGTTCCCCCAGCGCGGATTTTCCGCCCAGCGAGATCAGTTTCAAGTAATCCTTCTGCGGCACATAGCGCCTCACTTTCCCGGCCCCTAGAGCTGCCCTCAGGTTGTTGAACAGAACCGGAGCTTCACGCACCGCGTAAACGCCCGCCTTGGGACGCGGGTTTTTCGTCAGATGGGCACAGTCTCCGGCGGCAAAAACAGCCGGATCGCTGGATTGAAGATGAGCATTCACCCGGATGAACCCGTCCTGCAAATCTAGCCCGGTGCGGGTGATCCAGTCATAGGGGCGGGCCCCTGCGGCACCTGTGACAAAGCCAGCCTCGATCTGGCGGCCATCCTGCAAAGTCACATGATCCGCAGTGATTTCTTTGATCGCGATCTGTTCGAGTACCTCGACACCAAGATCATCCATCGCCTTGCGGATCGTAGCAGCGGCTTTTGGTCCGATCGCAGACAGGGCCATCGCATTGTCGATCAGCGTAACCCGCGCCGGTCGTTGCCGGGCTTTCAACACGTGGGCCATTGCCATGGCCAGTTCAACCCCCGCGACGCCACCACCGATCACAGCCACGGCTGCGGGGCCTGACTTGTCCAGATACGCGGCCCATCGGCTGGCGAAAGGACCAAGGGGTTTGGCGGGTACGGCGTGTTCGGCAAAGCCGGGTATGCCGGGCATATCCGACGTGATCCCAACATTGACCGAGGCGACATCAAACGCAACCGGTAACCGACCGGGCATATGGATCAGTCGCTGATCGGTGTCGATTGCGTCGACGGAACCCAGAACAATCCGCGCATTCGCAAAACGCGCCAGTTTCACCAGATCAATATCCAGTTCAGACCGCTCGTAGTGCCCGGCAACATAGCCCGGTAACATTCCGGAATAGGGCGCTGTCGGGCCGGGGTTGATCACCGTCACGCGCGCACCGGGCAGTGGGTTCATCCCCCATTTGCGCAGCAGCAGCGCATGTGTGTGCCCACCGCCAATGAGAACCAGATCACGGGTCAGGGGTAGCGGAGGATTTTGCATAAGGCTCAGTTCGTGCTGTGGTCCGGGACGTCTTCGACCTGCTCGACCGCGTGGGTGGCCCAAAGCTCATCCTCGCCCGCATCCGGCAGATCGCTCGGCTTTTCATGGCGGTGAACATGCCATTTTGCAATGAACAGAGCCGTGATCGGGGCCGTGAGGAACAAAAACAACGTGATCAACAACTCGTGCAGCGACAGCTTGCCTTCCAGCAGAACCGAATGGCAGATCGAAGCCAGAAGCACGCCGCCAACCCCCAAGGTTGTCGCTTTGGTGGGGGCATGCAGACGCGACATCGGGTCTTTCAGCTTGATCATTCCGAAGGATCCGACAAAGCCAAAGATGCCCGATACGATCAGAAAGACGGTGATCAAAAGTTCGAAGAAAAACGTCATCCCGCCCTCACTCGATAATATTGCCGCGCAGCATGAATCGCGCGTAGGCCACGGTTGAGACAAAGCCCAGCATGGCGATGATCATGGCGGCCTCGAAGAAGATTTCGGTGCCCTGATCAAGCCCATAGAGGATCATCAGCGCGATGGTGTTAATGACCATCGTGTCCAGTGCCAGAACACGGGTGCCGACCCCGTCTGCAGTGATGATCCGCCACAGGCACATCAGGATTGCCGCTCCGAAACAGGTGAATGCGAAGTAGATGGCGTATTCGATCATTCGAAAATCTCCTTCAGGCGGCGTTCATAGCGTTGTTTGATCTGGTCCCGAACAGCCTCGGGGTCAGGAGCGTCCAAGCAGTGGACCAGCAGATTGTGCCCTTGTGCCGACAGATCGCAACTGACCGTGCCAGGGGTCATAGTGATGGTGCCCGCTAGGACAGTGATCGCTTCGGGTGTGCGCAATTCTAACGGGACGCAGATCCAGTTCGGTTGGCGATCTGCATCGCGTTTGAACAGGATGATCCGGGCGACGGTGATATTGGCCATCACGATGTCCCACAGAACGATCAGCAGATACTCCACGATCATCGGCCAATTGCGCAGTCTCGGCTGATCTGGCCAATAAGGCTGTGTAATAAAGGGGATGATGATCCCGAGGATGAGACCGAACACCAGCGAGTTCAAAGACCCGTTGTTGGCCAGCAGAACCCATACAACTGTCAGCAAAAAGGTCAGATGCGGGTGCGGGAATACGCGGCGCAGCAGCTTGATCATTCTTCCTCTCCCAACACGGCCGAGATGTAGTGCTCGGGCGTAAACAACTGTTCAGCGGTTTGGCTTGTGTAGTCCAGTGCCGGTCCGGCAAAGATGGTCAGCAGGATCAGCCCGGCAACCAATCCAAAGACCGACGTAAAGGCCAGACCCGGTTGCGGTTCGGGTGCGGGCAAGGGTATGGCCTCCTCATCCGCAGTGTCCTCGGAGCCGATATGCTCGGCATCGTGGCTTTTCCAGAAGATCAAAGACCCGGCTCGCGCCAGTCCTACAATTGTCACGAACGACCCGATCAGAACAACCGCCCATACCGAGCTGGAACCCGGCGCATCGCGTGCAGCATCCAGCACCAACAGCTTGCCAATGAAGCCCGACAGGGGTGGCATACCAGCCATGGCGATGGCCCCCACGAAAAACAGCCCCGAGATCAGCCCGGTCTGCGCCATGGGTGTCATCGGGGTGATGGCCCCGCCACGCCGCTCCATGACCAGATCAGCAACCAGGAACATGAGTGCCGTCGCCAGCGTGGAATGGAACACATAATACAGCGCCGCTGCGCTGGCCTGAGGCGTAAACAGCGAGATCGCAATCAGCAGCGTCCCCATTGAGGCGATCGCGCAGAATGCAACCATCCGCGCAATGTGTTGTGAGCCCAGAATACCTATGGCTCCGACTGCAAGGGTGACCAGAGCCGCCGGTTGCAACCAGTCGCCCGCCAGCCCTTGGGTCGCTTCGACTTCGGGCCCAAAGGCAAGCGTGTACATCCGAATGATCGAATAAGCACCGACCTTGGTCATGATCGCAAACAGCGCGGCCACCGGCAGTGGCGCATTGGCATAGCTGGCCGGTAGCCAGAAATGTAGTGGCAGAACGGCGGCCTTGATACAGAAGACCAGCAGCAGCAGCACCGCGCCCACCCGCAACAGGGCGGTATCTTCAGCTGGCATCTCAGCCACGCGAAGGGCAATGTCGGCCATGTTCAGCGTGCCTGTCACACCATAAAGCGTGCCCAAGGCAAACAGGAACAGGGTCGAGCCCAAAAGGTTATAGGCAACATACTGCACGCCCGCTTTCAGGCGAACAGAACCACCCCCGTGCGTCATCAGACCGTAGGAGGCGATCAGAAGAACTTCGAAGAACACAAACAGGTTAAAGGCGTCACCGGTCAGGAAGGCCCCGCACACGCCCATAAGCTGGAAATGGAACAGCGCGTGGAAGTGTTTCCCCCGGTCATCCCAGCCCGAGGCGATGGCATAGAGCACAATGGGCAGGGCCAGCAGTGCTGTCAGCAGCACCATCATGGCCGATAGCCTGTCCAACACCATGACAATGCCAAAAGGGGCCGGCCAATCGCCCAGCTCATAGACCTGAATATCCCCACCCGACGCCTGCGCGGTGATGGTCAGTGCGATACCCAGCAAGGCAACAACACCCGCGACCGAGAAAATACGCTGCAGGTCAAGATGATATCGCAGGACCATGATGATAAACGGAGCCAGGATCGCAGGAAGGACGATCGGCGCAACGATCCAGTGGTTCATGCGTCTTCTCCCGGCGCGTCTACGCTGTCCTGTGGGCTCATGTCGATATGGTCATCCTTCGAGGACAGATAAGCCGACAGCGCGATCATCACGATCACGGCTGTCATCCCGAATGAGATCACGATGGCTGTCAGAACCAGCGCCTGCGGCAGCGGATCGGTATAGGGGACGTCTTTGTATTTGTTCAGAACGGCAGGCGCGTTCAACGCCAGACGTCCGGTGGCAAACAGGAACACGTTCACCGCATAGGTGATCAGCGACAGGCCAAGAATGACCGGGAATGTCCGGCGACGCAGGATCAGGAAGATCCCGGCGGCGGTCAGAATGCCTACGGCAGAGGCAACCAGCGCTTCCATCAGGCCTGCTCCTTCTCTTCGTCTTGTTCTGGGGGATCATCCCGCAGCGGGTTGATATCCATCGGGAATTCCTGCGCCATACCGGGCCGCCACGCAAAGCGCGACAGGCTATCGAGCGCCAGCATCACCGCGCCCAGAACCGCCAGGAACACACCCGTGTCAAACAACATGGCAGTGGCCCATTCGAACTCTTCCAGTGGCGGCCAGTTGATGTATCCGAAATCGCTGGTCAGGAAGGGGCGTTCGTTGAACCAGGCCCCTAGACCAGTGGCCGCAGCGATCAATACACCCCAACCGATGGTGCCGTGATAATAGAACCTTTGTCGTTCGATGGCCCATGTGTAGCCGCTGGCCATGTATTGCATGAGGAACGCAATCGCGACGATCAGACCCGCGATGAAACCACCCCCGGGCTGGTTGTGGCCGCGGAAGAAAATGTAGGCGCCTACCATCAAGGCAATCGGCATCATCACGCGGGTTGCGACCACCATCATCAGCGGATGCGAGTCCCCCGATTGTGGCCAATGCGGTTTGCGGTTTAGCAGGTAACCGCGCACATTTGTACCCAGAACCGCCTCGGTCAGGGCAAAGATGATCAGCGCAGCAATGCCCAGCACGATGATCTCACCAAAGGTATCAAAGCCTCGGAAGTCGACCAGAATGACGTTCACCACATTGGTGCCACCGCCGCCTTTGTATGAGTTCGCCAGATGGAAGTCTGAAATTGTCGGGAAGGCAAAGTCGCGCAGCATGATAGCGTAGATGAGGGCTCCACTCCCAATACCAGCGACCACGGAAATTGCCGCGTCGCGCCATCGTCGAGCGGCGCTGCTATCCCATGGTGTTTCCGTGGGCAGAAAGTTCAGCGACAACAGCAGCAGGATCATCGTCACCACTTCGACCGAGATCTGGGTCAGCGCCAGATCCGGTGCCGACAGATAGTTGAAGGCAACCGAAACGATCAGGCCAACGACGCCGATCAGCACCAGCGAGAGCAGGCGGTTGCGGTGAAACCACATGATTCCCAGCGTCGCGCCGACCAGGCAAATCCAGCCGATGATTGGGATGAATTGCGCAGGCAGCGGTATGCGGGTCTCAACACCAATCGTGCCGGTCGTGTAGGCGTAGTAGCCCAGCCCAACCGTGAAAGCGACAAAGATGATGGCATAGCGGCTGAGCACACCGTTATGAAGCTCATCCGTGATCCAGCGACTTAGCTGTGTGAAGCGGTTGATCAGCGCTTCGAAGATCACCTTGGCCTCGGGGCGGGGCAGAGTGTTCCAGAACCGTTCGCAATGCTTGTGCAGCCCCAGCAGGAACAGGCCCCCTAGCGTCGCGACGACAGACATGAAGAGGGCAGGTGTGAACCCATGCCAGAGTTTGAGTGAGTAATAGGGCAGTTTCTCGCCACCGATAACTGCGCTTGAAACTACGGCCACCAAAGGGCCGACAATAGCTGCTGAGTTCAATCCGATCAGGATCACAAGAACCACAAGGAAAGCTGGCGCAATCCACAATCCAACCGGCGGGTCATGGGGATGGGCTGGGTAGTCGTTGCGCTCAGGTCCGAGAAACACGTGACCGACAAATCGGAAGGAATAGGCCGCCGAAAACAGCGCTGCCACAAGGGCCAGACCCGGCACAAGGTAATGCAAGTGCAACCATGTGGTGTGCACGGTTTCTTCCAACATCATCTCTTTCGATAGGAAGCCGTTCAGCGGTGGTAGGCCAGCCATTGAAAGCGCTGCAATCGTGCCGATTGTAAAGGTGACTGGCATCAGGTGGCGCAGCCCGCCCAGCCGTTTGATATCACGTGTACCGGTCTCATGATCGACGATCCCGGCGGTCATGAACAGGGCGGCTTTGAACGTCGCGTGGTTGATGATGTGGAAAACGGCTGCGACTGCGGCGAACTTGGTGCCAAACCCCAGCAGCATTGTAATCAGTCCCAGATGTGAGACTGTCGAAAACGCAAGCAGGGCCTTCAGATCATCCTTGAACAACGCAATCACCGCACCCAGCAGCATGGTCACCAGTCCTGTCGTGGCCACGATGTAGAACCAGGCATCGGTGCCTGACAGAACGGGCCACATCCGCGCCATCAAAAACAGACCGGCCTTCACCATCGTGGCCGAGTGCAGGTAGGCCGAGACCGGCGTTGGCGCGGCCATTGCGTGCGGCAGCCAGAAATGGAACGGGAACTGCGCCGATTTAGTGAAGCAGCCCAGCAGGATCAGGATCAGGGCGGGCAGATAGTAGGGTGAGGCCTGTATCAGCTCTTTGTTCTGCAGAATGATGCTTAGGTCGTAGGACCCCACGATATTGCCCAAGATCAGCATCCCGGCGATCATCGCCAGCCCGCCGCCACCCGTGACCGCCAGCGCCATCCGCGCACCCTGTCGACCTTCAGGCAGGTGTTTCCAATACCCGATCAGCAGGAAAGAGCTGAGCGACGTAAGTTCCCAAAAAATCAGCAAAAGCAGGATATTATCGGACAGAACAATTCCGACCATCGCACCCTGAAACAGCAAAAGATAGGTGTAGAACTGCCCCATCGGATCCTCTCGCGACAGGTAGAAGCGCGCGTAAAGGATGATCAGCAGGCCGATACCCAAAATCAGCAGGGCAAACAGAAAGCCCAGCCCATCCAGCATGAAGTTCGCGTTCAGGCCCAGACCCGGGATCCAGTCGAACCGCGCCTTCACGACCTCGCCACGCATCACGGCCGGGATGTGGATCAGCAACCCCATGAGGGCAAGAAACGTGGTCAACCCAGCGGCAGATGCGGCTGCGTTTCGTCCTGCCCGGATCAAAAGGGCTGGAAAAACAGCTCCGAGAAAGGGAAGGGCCGCGATAAGGAATAGGGACAAGTGCGATACTCCGGTGTGGGCGGTCGATATGACTGAATTTGTAAGGATAATTTATTGGCTGCAGAGAAATTGCAAGGTTTCGACAAGGACTAAAGGGTGTATTTCGGGCAGAACCCTGCTGCGTGATAATGACGCGAACTTGATCGCGGTGGCCATTCTTGACCAAAGCGTCTTTATCTTTGATGTGCTACAACAAGGCGGTCAATGCAAAAGGGTGCCGCATGGCAGAGAAGACAAACCTCGCCCGAAGATGGGTTTTGCTGGGGGGCGGGGCGGCCCTTGTCGCTGGCTTTGCAATCCGCGAATACCGTTTGATTCCACAGGATTATTCGGGCGATCAGCTTGATGTCGCGCAGGCGCATCAAAGTGCGGTTTCCGGTGACATCCTGCTGGTGGATATTCGCACCCCGCGCGAATGGAGGGCGACCGGCATTGGGCAGGGCGCGCAGCTGCTGGATATGCGCCGGGATGATTTTGTGGCGGCTTTGTTGCAGTTGACCGACGGAGATCAATCTGGCCCGATTGCCCTGATCTGCGCACGGGGCGTGCGGTCTGCGCGGTTGAGCAATCAACTGACCGAGGCGGGATTTACCAATATTATCGACGTGCCAGAAGGTATGCTGGGGTCAGCGGCCGGGCCGGGTTGGGTTCGGTCCGGATTGCCCGTCGAGACGTATTCTGAGGGGACCTGAGCAAGATGAAATACTGGTTATCTGCCTGTTTGGCCGTTGCGGCCCAGTCCGCATATGCTGGTTGCAGCCCGGATGAGGGCACATGCAAGACGGCCTTGGGCGAATATCACATCGAACTGCCCAATGCCGAAAACCCGCCTTTGCTGGTATTCTTGCATGGCTATGGCGGCAGTGGGTCCGGCACCATGAACAACCGCAGCATGGTCGAGCCCTTATTGGCCCGTGGATACGCCGTTATGGCCCCCGAGGGTCTGGAAAGACCTGATCGCGGCGGCACCAAAAGCTGGAATTTCTACCCGGGCTTCGGTGAACGGGATGAGACAGCCTTTCTGAGCGAAGCGGTGAACGATGCGGCAGAGCGGTTCGGCATCGACAGCGATCGCGCGGTTCTGGGTGGGTTTTCAGCCGGAGGGTTCATGGTGAACTATCTGGCCTGCGACGCGCCCGAGACATTCTCGGCTTATGTGCCGGTTTCCGGCGGGTTCTGGCGACCACATCCAGAAGCCTGCAATGGGCCGGTGCGCCTGTTCCATACGCACGGCTGGATAGACAATGTCGTGCCGCTCGAAGGGCGGCTGCTTGGAGGTGGTCGTTTTCATCAGGGTGATATCTTTGCCGGGCTTGAAATCTGGCGTGTTGCCAACGGATGCGTTGACACCAAACCCAGCGGGTTTTCCACGACCGGTCCATTCATGCGCCGGTATTGGAGCGGCTGCGCTGATGGCAGCGCGCTGGAGTTCGCTCTGTTTCCCGGTGGCCATACAGTGCCAAATGGTTGGGCGGACATGATGGTGGATTGGTACGAAGGTCTGCCCGGCGGATAATCACTCTGCCGGGGTCATGCTTCCCTTACCTTCGATCAGACGTTTCAGCTCATCCCGATGACGACGGGCTGATCGGGTGATATCTGGCTCAGCAAAATCCTCGCGCATTCCGACCATCTGGCGCGCCGCCCCGGCGGATACGCCGCTGAGTGCTGACAGTGGGATTGCAAAGGCCAGGCTGATGGCAATCGGGGCCAGCCAGATTGAAACCAAACCGGCCAGAATACCAACACTGAGCGCGATGCCGCTAACGGTTTCCAGCGCATGGCAAAAGATCAGTGTGCGCAGACCATAGCTGCCTCCGTCGCGCGCCTGCGGTGACCAACCTTTTTGCAGGCCCAAGGAGGTGCGGAACACGGCAATCATCTGTTGCACCATCAGGATCGGCGCGTAGAGGATCGACAGGATGACTTCGAACAGGAACGAGGTGAAGAACCGCCGCCAACCGCCGAAATCTGAATAGCGGACACCGCTCAGCGGTAGGGCGGCCACGCCCAGAACCTTGGGGGCCAGCAGCATCGCGTACATGACCAGAATGATCAGCACGTGACGGGTTTCGCTCATCTCGGGCCATTGCGGAAACAGTGGGTTGTCCGGGCTGAAATAGTGCAGAACTGACGCCTCTTCACCCTGACCGATCAGTGCCCACATCAGTAGCAGTGCAAACCACAGCGGCGACATCAGATAACCAACCGCACCATGGAACATGTGAAACCGCGAGACCGAGCGGAACCCGCGCGAGCCCAGCAGTTTCAGGTGTTGCAGGTTCCCCTGGCACCAGCGACGATCCCGCATGGCGTGATCGATGAGGGTGGGTGGTGTTTCTTCGTATGATCCACGGATACGCGGCAGGAAACGCACGCCCCATCCGGCACGGCGCAGCAGACCAGCCTCGACGAAGTCGTGGCTCATGATCAGCTTATCTTGCCCGTTGAACGACCGCAGCTTTGGCAGGCCTGCACAGGTGGCGAAAGCCTTGGTTCGGATGATGGCGTTGTGGCCCCAGTAATTGCCTTCTTGTCCGCACCAGCGGGCCAGACCTTCGGCAAATGCAATGCCGTAGACGCCATTGGCGAATTGCTGCATTCGGGCAAAGACCGACTGCGCGCCGATCAGTTGCGGGTAGCTTTGGATCAGCCCTGCACCGGGGTCGCGGGCCAGCGAATCCGTCAGGCGGGCGATGGCGCGTCCGGTCATCAGGCTGTCTGCATCCAGCACCAACATCGCATCCCAATCGCCGCCCCATTGGCTGACCCAATCGGCGATGTTGCCCACTTTGCGATCCGTATTCTGTTCGCGGCGGCGATAGTAGAGTTTCAGATCGGGGGCTAACGTGGTGCGCAATGCCTCGATACTGGCTTGTTCCTGTGCCGCGATTTCGGGGTCGCGGGTATCTGACAGAATGAACATGGCGTATTCGTGCCGTCCGCCGCGTGCGCGCAGCTGTTCCAGCATGGTGCGGGCATTGCCCAGAACAAACCAAGGAACCTCATTGTAGATCGGCATCAATAGGGCGACGCGCAGCGGCTGTACGCGGCCCAGAGCGACGGGTCGTTCTTGCCGCGATAGCGAGATCATTCCTAGCAGGACAGTGCAAACCGTGAACGAGATCCAGAAGAAGTTGAACGAGATCAACGCCAGCAGAATGCCTTCGACCAGGTTGATCCCCTCGGCCCCGAACCAATCGGTCATTACCCATAGCAGGCCAAGTGTTGCCACCATGGCCGGGGAAAAGGCCAGCGCGCGCCAGAACCCGGCTGAGCGATGTTTGCCTGATGGCACCTCGGCATCACGGAACCCGGCGCTGAAGTCCTGAGCGGGCATCGCCTGTGGCGCCTCGGGTGGCATGATATGCAAATCGCGGTTCATGCGGTCCAACGATACAGCCACACTTCGGAGGCCGGGCGTTTGTTTACTAGCAGCTGCGCGCGCAGTTCGACATGGTCACGCTCATCAGGTTGGAAGGAAAACGCCAGGCGCACACCGCCGGTATCGGGGTTGCGTTGCAACACACCATCTGAGGTTTCCGCATGAGGCGAATTGGCAAAGATGGTAACTGCGTCCAGATCATCGAACAGCTCACTGGGTTCGAAGTCGATCACGGCCAGACGGCCCTCACCAAAGGTATTTTCACCCATGGCCGTGTTGATCACGCGCGGCATCGGCGTAAGCTGAGGTTCCTCGCCCCAGATCAAGCGGTAGGTCAGATCAACCTGGTTGCCAGCAGAATAAGGTTCTGCCGGACGCCAATAGGCAACGATGTTGTCGTAGATCTCCTGATCGGCTGGGATCTCAACCAGCGTCACCGTTCCCTTGCCCCAATCAGAGCCGGGCTCGACCCATAAGCTGGGGCGCTTGTGATAATTCGCCTCAAGATCTGCATAGTCCGAGAATTCGCGTTTACGCTGCATCAGGCCAAAGCCCTGAGGGTTCGTATCCACGAAGGACGAGATTTGCAGGTGGGTTGGGTTGGCCAATGGCCGCCAGATCACCTCTCCCGCGCCGTTGCGGATCAGCAGCCCGTCGCTGTCATGGACGGCAGGGCGGAAATCATCAAAGCGGCTATGATTTGTTTGGTCGAACAGGAACATCGAGGTTCCGGGCGCGATGCCAACGTGATCCAGTTCGGTACGTGGGAACAAGGTGGCATCGACATCCATGATGCAATCGGCCCCTGCAGTCACATTAAACCGATAAGCCCCCGTTACGCTGGGGCTGTCCATCAGGGCGTGAACCACCATATTGCGTTGGCCGGGTTCCGGTCGTTCCAGCCAGAAGCGGATGAATTCGGGGAATTCCTCGCCATCCGGATCGCCGGTTTTCAGCGCCAGGCCACGTGCTGACAGGCCGTAAACCTCGTGCAGACCGATGGCACGGAAATAGCTGGCCCCTTGCCAGACGCAGAACTCATCGGTTTCGCCGGGGCGGTGCATTTCAGTGCGCAGGCGCAGGCCAGAGAAACCCAGGGTTTCGTCGATCGGTAGGGCCGGAACATCTTTGGACTTGTCGAACATGTCCAGGTCGAAGGTGACCGGTCTGGTCATGCCTTTCTCAACTGTTGATACTTTGACCGTGCGCGGGAAATACAGGCCGGGCGTGAAGAAATCGACGTTGAACGGCGTCTCGGTTTCATACCACAGCGCGCGATCCAGCCGGAACCGGATCGAGCGGTATTGCTGGTACGTCAGGTCCTGCCATTCCTGCGGCACCATCTCGCGCTCAGCAAAGGGGCGGCTGGCCAGTTCGCGGGCAAGCTCGATCACATGGCTGCGGTCAAACGGCACATCCCCGCCCGAGGCAAAGGTGGCCGGCGCCAGAAACAGCGCTGAAGTTGAAACCAGAAATGCGCGGCGCGTCAGGGTCATCTCTTTGATTTCCAAGGCTGTGATTTGAACCAGGCCGCCAGATAGGCCACCGCGATGATCATGGCAAAGCCAATCGTGTTGGCGGCGAAGACGGTGGCAAAATCCCGCCCAGCCTGATCCAAGGCAACGCCGATGAGGCGCGCTGCGGCCATCGAAAAGACGAAGACCGCCAGGGATTGCTGGCCCACTTTGGTGATCAGTTTCAACACCACTTGCCAGATGCGCGCACCAAGACTGTGTCCCGAAGCAATCAGACGGTGTCCATGTTCACCGGCGACAACCCAGCCCAGATAGGCCAATGACAGGAAGTGGATATAGCGGAACAGGCCGAACTCGGTCTTGCCGCGCAGTTCTTTGGTCAGGGGCCAGATCTCGCGGATTTCTTCGGCCAGGCCGGGGGTTGCGGATTGCACCCACAGGAACACTTTCCACGATCCGATCGGCGCGGACAGAACCAGAAACGCAATCGCCGCCCAGATCAGTGTTTTTGAGACCGGCGGGGCAGGGATCCAGCCGCGCATGAAGGCAAAGCCGGTGAAGAACAGCAACTGCCAGCCGAACGGGTTGAAGAACCATTGCCGGTCCGACCAAGGCTCGGCCGGAAGGGCAAGCGCGCCGGTCTGAGCCACCAGCCAGATCGACACCGAAGCCAGCGCGACGGCCCAGAACCCGATGCGCGACAACGCCATGAACAGCGGCATCATCGCCAGCACAACCAGATACATCGGCAGGATGTCAAAGTAGTTGGGCACATAGGTCAGGGTGAAAATCCCGACCATCTGCGGCAACGGATCGTTGAAGAAATGCTGCAGGTTCAGGGACGAGACGTAATTCTTTGTAAACAGGCCGGAATTATCCAGCGCCGCCATGGTCATGGCGACAAAGAAGAACAGACAGATATGCGCCCAATAGACCTGCCAGATGCGGAACGCCACGCGGGCGGTGCCCATCCACCAGCCTTTGCGCAGGAACGCGCCGCCAAAGGCGATGGCCGAGGCCATGCCGGAACAGAACACAAAGATCTCGGTCGCGTCAGAAAATCCGAACCGGGCCGGAATCCAACTGGTCCATGGGTTGCCGGGAATATGGGCCACCAGAATAATGAACATCGCGATGCCGCGATAGAAATCCAGACGCGGGTCGCGCATGGTGGCAGGTGCAGCCGCATGGGCCGCCACGGGCGCAAAATCAGAAGCGGGCGATACTGTCGCCATACGTTTTCTGTCCTTCTTGGTCTTTTTGTTATTCAGCCGGGACGCTTTGCGCGTCGCCGCTGTCGCGGGCCGCTTCGATCAATGCGCGGCGCGCTAGTGCGTAATTGTCCTCGCCTCCGGCGCGTTTCGCGCGGCGATCATCCAGAATGCGCTCGACTGCATCCAGACGACCTGCGCGCAGGCCGGAATCAATTGTGATGCGCTCGAATACATCACGCTGGGCGTGGCTGCCACCGGCCAATTGCATACCGGCCCGAGCGGTTGACAGGAAGTCAAAGGCCGCGCCGTAAAGCCCGTCGCCAAACGCCTCAAGCCCCTTGGCGGCTGCAATGCCCGGATCAGACATGCGGATCGGGGTGTCACCCTGATTGCGCTGCGCATCCTTTTGGATACGCTGCAGCATTTTCCCGGTTGCTTCGCCACGATTGTCACCGGTCAGGGCCAGCAGGTAGTGCAGGTCAGCAAAGATCAGGCAGCCATCCTCGGTCCGAGCGGCGCTGAGATCGGCCAGTTCCTCCCAACGGTTGCCGACATCGATCCCCTCAAGTTCGAGCCGCGAGAGCAGAGATGTGGCATTTGAGATGTCGCGGTAGTCGTCAGTCTTATCCTTACGGATATGCTGGTCGTATAATGCCATCACCTGATCGACCTGACCCAGATCCAGATGCATCAGCGCCTTGTGCCACCAGACGTGATAGCGGAAGTTGTTGCAATGGGCCCAAGCGTCCTCACGTCCGGCCAACCAATCAAGGCCCAGTTGGGCATTGCCCGTCATTTCGTGCACATGGGCCACAGCATGCAGGCCCCAGGCATCGTCTGAAACCATCCATAGCGCCTGACGCCCGGCAATTTCGGCCTTCTGGTAAGCACCGGTTTCTTCCAGCGCGAACGAATGGCACCCCAACAGGTAGCCGCGCCCGGCATGATCGGGCTCATAGGCAGGCAAGATGCGTTCGATCGACCGCCGCATCCCTTCGGCGTCCCCAAGAACAAACCGGGTTGCATGGCTGAGTTTCATCGCCAGCGTATCGGTTGGATGGGTGCGCAGAATCTCTTCGAACTTCTGGATCGCTTGCGAGGGCAGGTCGGACAGATAGAGTGACAGTGCCTCAACATACAGCCGTTCACGCGCAGATACGGGCTGCTGTTCCATTGCGGTGGTGGCCGCACTCAGCGCTTCGGTCGCAACAGGCAGCATTTCGCGCCGGCCCAGCAGAACCATGAACAAGCCCTTGATCGCGTGGCCCAGAGCAAAATCCGGTTCCAGCTCAAGCACCTTGCCCAAATGCTGAGGGGTGATTGCCGCATGCGCCATGAACCCAAGCAGAACACCATCCCACGCTTCGGCACTGGCCGAGTGGGTCAAAGTGTTCATTTGTCCAAAAACGTCTTGTTTCATACTTGGGTCCAATCCGACTGAGATATTCGACACTGTTTGATTTATCAGAGTGTGCGGGCGGGTCGTAACAGTATCGACCCTGCTCTCGAATTGGTGAAAACCCGTGTGTGCGAAAATTGAAAAAAACCGCCGATTCAAGGGCATGTTTCAGCAACTTGCCGCCGAAATGGGCAAGTGTTTCAGTCTTCAAAGGGGTTTTCAGCGCCTAAAATGTCATCAGTGTCTGCACCGAACACCGGCGGGGCGTGCCGGTATGTTACGGGCGTGCGGGACAGTTTCAGCGGATTCCCGATCAGATTCACCTCACCCGGTTCGGCTTGCATGGTGATCTGCATCTCGCGCGCATCCACCTGATCGGTGTCGAACACCTGATCCAATGTCTGTACCGGGCCAACAGGGACTTTGCGAAGTTCGAGTTCGGCGATCACGGTTTGCGTACTGTTTGACTGAAGCGCAGGCCGCAGGATCGCATTCAGTGCTTCGCGGTACTCCAGCCGGGCTGGGTTTGTGGCGAAACGCGGGTCGTCGGCCAGGTCGGGATGACCGATGAAATCGCAAAAACGGCGAAACTGGCCGTCATTGCCAACAGCCAAAATCACGTGGCCATCGGCGGTCTGATAGACCTCATAAGGCACGATATTGGGATGTCCATTGCCACGTCGCTGAGGAACATCGCCCGAGGTCAGATAGTTGACGCCTTCGTTGATCAGCCAGGCCACCTGCGAATCCACCAGCGCCAGATCGATCTGCTGCCCTTCGCCCGTCATGTCGCGATGGCGCAGGGCGGCCAGAATGCCGACAGCGGCGTACATCCCACACATCACGTCAGAGATGCCGACGCCCACTTTCATCGGCGCGCCGTCGGGGTCGCCGGTCAGTGACATGACGCCACCATAGCCTTGCGCCATCAGGTCATATCCGGGCTTGCTGGAATTGGGTCCGGTTTGCCCATAGCCGGAAATCGAACAATAGACGAGGCCCGGAAGATTCTGCGATAAGCTGTTGTAGTCCAAGCCGTATTTCGCCAGGCCGCCGGGTTTGAAATTCTCGATCAGGATATCAGCATGGGCGGCAAGGCGCTTGATCTCGGCCTGCCCCTCGGGCGTTGCGATATCGATGGCGACGGATTTCTTGTTTCGATTGGCCGACATGTAATAGGCGCTCAGGTCCGAGCGGTTGCCCTCGGTATCCGTCACATATGGAGGTCCCCATTGCCGCGTGTCATCCCCGCCCGAGGACGGGTTTTCAACCTTGATGACGCTTGCGCCCAGATCGCCCAGCAATTGTGTGCAAGTCGGCCCGGCCAGAATGCGAGACAGGTCCAGTACTTTGACGCCCTTCAGCGGCCCGTCAGATGCGGCCATCATATCCTCCACGCTCGATCTCGGCGGCGATCACGGTAAAGCGGTCGGCTTTGACCGCCTCTTCCAACGCCGTCCGCAGTTCTGCGCGGTTGCGAACAGTATGTCCATAGCCACCGAAAGCGCGCCCCATGGCGGCAAAGTCATGGCGGTCGAAATCAACGCCCCGATTGCCCATCTGGCGCTGGCGCTGTTTTAGCTCAATCAGCGCAAGGCTGGCATCGACAAAGACAAGAAAGATGGGATTGCCACCCATCTCGGCGGCGGTCGACAGCTCTCCGGCTATCATCAGGAAACCGGCATCGCCCGAGAAACTGATCACCGGACGGTCGGGTTCGGCCAGTTTCAGGCCGATGGCCATGGGCAGGGCACACCCCATCGTGCAAAGCGCCGAAGACTGGATCAGCCCGCGCGGCTCATGACAGTCCCACATCTGGCTCAGAAGGATGCGATGCGCACCACTGTCTGCCGTTGCAAGAGCGTTCTGTGGCAGGGTGGCGCGGGTTTCGGCGATAACTGCGGCAGGACCCCAGTCATCATCTTGCGGAAAGGCTTGCGCCAGCGCTGCCTTCACCTGAGCGGGTTCACTACCGGGCCAAGTCGCGCGTGCCGGGGTGCCTTTGGCCATCGCTTCAAGCGTTTCGCCGGTGTGAGCCACGAGATTCAGCCCGGCCTGATGCATGTAGTGATCATTGACAACAGCCGAGATATCGATGACGCGCTTTTGGTCCGGGTCCCAAATTTCGCGCCAACCGGGGCGCATCTCGATCGGGTCATAGCCCAGGCACAGCACCAGATCGGATTGTTCGATCAGCGGGATCAGGTGCTTATCAGCCAAAGGCGACAGCCCTGCACCGCCCAGACAAAGCGGGTGATCCTCGGGGATGACACCCTTGGCCTTATAGGTTGTCACGAACGGGATGTTGAAGTGTTCCAGAAAAGCCTGCACCACGCTGCACGAGTCATCATAGAGAACATCCAGTCCAATGATCGCGACGGGACGTTCGGCCTCGGACACCCAGCGACGTGCTTTGGCGAGGCAATCGCCTTCCGGAGCAACGGCTGCGACCTTGGCCAGACGCCGGCGCTTGGTCGAGGACACGCGCATATCCGCGACCGAGATTGGTACGTCGATATGAACCGGGCCGGGCCGGGGCTGGTTGGCCAGCGATACGGCCTTGTCTGCGATGATATCCGCGCCTTCTGCGGTCATCACAAAAGTGGCCTTGGTGATCGGGCGATAAACCTGGCTGTGATCCATCACCTGATGGGTATAGGTCAGCGCTTCATCGGGATCGACGCAGCCGGTCAGAACAATCATCGGCACCCGATCCTGAAACGCGTTGGCGACCACGTTGATCCCGTTCATCGCACCTGGGCCAATGGTAGCGACCAGAATCGCTGGCGCGCCGTCGCGGTGATGCACGGCCTCGGCCATGAATCCGGCCGCGTTTTCATGTTTGGCCAGGTGAAAGGTGATCCCTGCCTGCTCCAGCGCGTCGACCAGTGTCAGCACCTCACCGCCGGGCATGCCAAATGCATGGCGGCATCCGGCCTCGTACAAGCGTTGGGCCAGCAAATCAGCCGCGCGGGGGGACATGTCCTGCATCAATGAGCTCCGAGATTTTCTTTGCCAAGCAGATGTCTGACCTTCGCACCAGAGGCAAGCCGGATCACGCCAGTGTGACTATTCGCGCGCCGATTCCGCAATGGATTGAAACTTCGCGTCCAATTCTGCGGCGATGTCTGACAAGGCTGCGCCAGCTTGGTTGGCATATGGGGCGAAGACAAAACTGGGCGTCTTGTAGGACAGGGTTGCAGTTCCGTCTTCATTCTCGGTGACATAGAACCGGATTGGGGCTTCGATCATCGCCTGGGTTGAAGTTTCCAGAACCCGCACAGCATAGTCATTGTTGAATACGCCGATCACCCGATTGCCGGGGATGGTGATGCCACGTGCCGCTGCTGCCTTGGTCGGACCGGCCTGCGTGACAACGATTAGCCCGTTTTCTTTGACCGCCGCCTTGGTGTCCGCGACCAAGGCCTCATAGGTCTTGTCGGTCTCATACACGGCCCAGCCCGGCAACGCTTCGTCGGCCAAAGCGGGCAGGGCAAAAAGGCACATTGCTGCGTACAGGGCTTTCATATCTGAGATCTCCGTCAGGTATTCACATCTTGATGCCAGACTTTGACGGGATTTGCACTCACATCACCGTGTGGACTTTTGCAGCAGATAGATATCCATAATCCAGCCGTGATCGGCACGGGCCTTGGCGCGGGTGTCCAATATCTGTTGGGCAACGTCGAGCAGTGGCCCATGGATCAGGATTTCCTCTTTCATCCCGACATAAGCGCCCCACCAGATGTCATAACTCGCCATATCAAGGCTTTGGAATGAGCATTCCCCATCCAGCATCACCGCAACTTTCGAGGCATCTGCAGGCCACCCATCGTCTCGCAAGCGCCGCCCGGTTGTGACCACATAAGGTGCACCAATATCGTTGATCGGGATCGCATGTGCTGCTGTCAGGGCTTGTAGCGCGGTGATCCCCGGAATGACGCGTTTGCGGGGTTGTGGATCCAGCCGGGCCGCGATGCGCAGAGAACTGTCATAGAGCGATGGGTCGCCCCAGATCAACAGCGCCACTTTGGTTACATCCGGGTACTCTGCAAAGGCTGTCTGCCAGCGTAGGGCGATGGCGTCATGCCATTCGTCGACACCTCGCAGATATCCCTCATCCGAGCGGCGCTTGGGAATATCGAAATAGGCGATCTGAGGCGGCGTCTCGCAGGCCTTTGTGATGATCTCCTCCCGCACCCCGGCCAGATCAGTCTTGTTTTCACCCTTGCGTGGGATCAGGATCAGATCGGCCTCTCGGATCGCTTGCACACCCTGCAGGGTCACATGATCTGGATTGCCGGTGCCGATACCAATCAGGGTCAGCTCATACATCTTCGAATTCCGCGAGTGGGCCATAGAGGATCAGCGCCGGGGCTGTTCCGATCTCAGCTTTCAGCTTGTCCGCCAATGCGCCGATGGTTGAACGATGAAGGACCTGATCCGGGGTCGAAACGGATTCCGCCAGCAAGGCAGGCGTCTCCAACGGCAGGCCATGGGCATGCAGCGCATCGACCAACAAGGGAAAGGTGCGCTTGCCCATGAATACAACCGTTGTCGCCAGCCCATCGGCCAGGGCAGGCAGGTTCAGGTCTTCGGGCAATTGCCCGCTTACATCATGGCCGGTCACAAACTGCACTCGGCGCGCGGTCAGGCGACGTGTCAAAGGAATGCCAGCTGAGGCAGCCGCCGCGACGGCAGAGGGGATGCCCGGTATGATCTCGTAGTCGATCCCAGCCTCGCGCAACGCGACCAGTTCCTCTTCCAACCGTCCAAACAACCCGCCATCCCCGGATTTCAGTCTCACAATGCGTTGCCCTGTCTGGGCGTACTCTACGAGCAAGCGACTGACATGGTTCTGCTTCGGCGATGGGCGGCCAGCACGTTTGCCAACCCCAACCAAATCCGCATCCTCGCGCGCATGACTCAGAATCGGGCCGCTGCTTAAGTCATCGAACAGCACCGCATCGGCTTTTTGCAACCGATCCACGGCTTTGAGCGTCAGAAGTTCCGGATCACCTGGGCCAGAGCCGATGAACGAGACAAAACCCGTCATGCCGAAGCCTCAGCGATTAGGTGGAAGAATGTGCCGGTGACATTGCCGCGCATCGATCCGGTTTGAGGGCCTTCCGTGCCTTCGGCATCAAACACGCGCGCCAGCGGCGCGTCGGGTTGGTCGACAATCGATGAGTAATGGAACTCATGCCCACGCAGGGCGGCACCTGCTGCAAGCCCGGGCATCGGGGCCAGCAGCTCAGCCCTGCGATAACCCAGGTTGAATTTGCGTTTCTCGTAGGAAGTGACCAGCCCCAGCAACCCGGCCATTTGGTGCCGTGTGCCGTCTTTGTCGATTAGCCCTTCACCCAAAGCCATGTAGCCGCCGCATTCGCCATGCACCGGTTTGGTTTCGGCATGGCGGCGCAGCCCGTTTAGGAAGGTATTTGCAGCTGCCAGTTTGCCGGCATGTAGTTCCGGGTATCCCCCCGGCAACCAAACCAGATCGGCATCCGTCACCGGTGCTTCATCCGCCAAGGGTGAGAACGGTAGCACTTCGGCTCCGGCTGTGCGCCAGCCTTCCAGCAAATGGGGGTAGGTAAAGGAAAACGCGGCATCCTGCGCCAGTGCAATCCGTTGGGCCGGGGGCCGCGGCAGCGCGGCTGACGATGGCCCAACCGGGCCTGAGGAGGCCGCCCGCTTGATCGCCTCAAGGTCCACGTGTTCCCGCAGGAACGCCGCATAACCCACGATGGCGCTTTCCAGATCGGGATGCTCTACAGCTTGGATCAGGCCCAAATGGCGCTCGGGCAGGGTCAGGTCACCGCGCCGCGGCAGCACACCCAGTACGGGCAGACCCGCACGCTCCATGCCCAAGCGGGTCAGGCGCTCGTGCCGGGGACTGGCACAGCGGTTCAGGATCACGCCTGCAAAGGGCAGGTCGGGGTTGTACATCTTGAACCCCAGGGCAGTGGCAGCTGCCGATTGCGCCTGACCGCCGACATCCAGCACCAGAACCACCGGCCAGCCCATGCGTTGCGCCGTTTCCGCGCTGGAGCCATGCCCCAGCTCGCCGGGTTTGGCCACGCCATCGAACAGACCCATCGAGCCTTCAGCGACCACAATATCCGTCCCGTCTGCCTGATCCGAGATCGCGTTCAGCAGCGGATCACCCATCGCCCAACTGTCCAGGTTGAACGAGGCCCGCCCCGCCGCAGCCCGGTGAAAAGCCGGGTCGATATAGTCGGGGCCGCTTTTGAACGGTTGCACGGTCAACCCATCCTCGGCCAGTGCCCGCAACAGCCCCAGCATAACAGTGGTTTTGCCTGTGCCCGAAGATGGCGCGGAAATCAGTATGCCCGGAGGATTAGTCATCGCCATGTTCCCAGCTGGACCATGGGCTATCTGCGTTTTGCGGACGATACCGACGATCATAAGTCTTTGAATAGAGGCAGCTTTCGTCAAACCCTTCACTTGCCAGCGCGGGTCCGACCATGATCAGAGCGGTACGCGAAATGCATTCGTCCAGCGCATCTTTCAACGTTTCCAAGGTCGCACGGATGATCCGCTCATCCGGCCAACTGGCGCGATAGACAACGGCCACCGGGCAATCCGCGCCGTAGGCTGGTGTCAAATCCGCGATAACCTTGTCCAGATTGCCAATAGACAGGTGAATGGCCAGTGTAGCCCCGGTGCTGGCGAAGTTCTCCAACGTCTCACCTTCGGGCATCGAAGACGCGCGGCCCGGTGTGCGGGTCAGCACCACAGATTGCGCCAGACCGGGCAGTGTCAGTTCGGTGCCCAAAGCCGCAGCTGCTGCCGCAAAGGACGGCACGCCGGGGGTGACGCTTACCGGAATGCCCATCTCTTTCAATCGACGGATCTGTTCTCCCATTGCCGACCAGACCGACAGATCGCCTGAATGCAGGCGGGCCACGTCTTGCCCTGCCTTATGCGCCGCTTCGATTTCGGCCATGATCTGGTCCAGATCCATCGGCGCGGTGTTCACGATCTTCGCGCCTCTGGGGCAATGGCTAAGAATCTCTTCCGGAACCAGCGACCCGGCATAAAGGCACACCGGGCAGGATGCGATGATATCGCGCCCGCGCAGGGTCAGCAGGTCGGCGGCACCCGGTCCGGCTCCAATGAAATGAACGGTCATGTCTGTCCTCCGATAGCAATGGCGCAGGTGGCCAGCCGGTCGTTTGAAATCTGTCTGGGTGTAATCAGCCGCGCGCCGAATCCGGCGGTAGCCAAAGCGGATGCTTCGGCCACGCTGCCGGTGCCATAGCTCGCGCGGCTGCGGGGCGAGCATGTCAGGGTGCGCTGTCCGGCCAAGTCAGCGGGTGCAACAAGGTGCAATGGCAGGTCGACGATTGCCGCAAAGGCGTCCAACGCGGCGTGGCCGTCTTTGTTCGCGACCGTCGCCAACGCATCCACCGCATGGCCCGAGGACGCCTGATCGTAGGCCGCCTTCAGGCTGTCGACCGTGGCGGCGTTAGAAAACCCAAGACCGGCGACGATCATAGGGTCACGCTCCACTGCACCACCGGGTAAGCGGCTTTCCATCCACGCCGGGGACCCAGAGGGCCCGCCTGCGCCAATTCAATCCGCAGCAAGTCACCGCCAAGCGTTTCATGCCACTGAGCCAGCAGCGCCTCGCTCTCGAGCGTTACTGCATTCGCGACCAGCCGCGTGCCCTTTGGCAGACTGTCGCGCAACCAGACCAGCAAGGCCTCGGACAAGCCGCCGCCGATGAATACAACATCTGGATCAGCCAAGCCTGACAAAGCCTCAGGCGCGGTGCCGTGAATAACTTCCAATCGATCCTGCCCCAGCGTGTCCGCGTTGCGCCTAATGCGGTCTGCGCGCTCGGCCAGTGGCTCAATCGAGGTGGCGGTCAAGGTCGGGTCGCACATCAGCCATTCAATACTGATGGAACCAGTGCCACCGCCGATATCCCACAGATGCTCGCCTCGCTGAGGTGCCAATGCGGATAAGGTCAACGCGCGGATGGGGCGTTTGGTGATCTGACCGTCGGTTTCAAAGATGTCGTCCGGCTTGCCAGAAGCTTTGGGGAATGACATGCCGGGGCCGGTGACCTCGAGCCCAACGCAAACGGGGTGATCGAACGTGCCCAGCAGTGCTTCGGTCAGCGAAACCGTCTGCGTATTTTCGCGCGGTCCGCCTAGGGCTTGCATCACGTGCAGTGCGCTGTCGGCAAAACCGGTCTCTGTCAGATAGGTCGCCAGTTCGGCCACCGCCTTGCCGTCGCGCAGCAGAAGGATCGCGCGCAGCCCTGCCGCCAGATGTGGGCGCAACCGGGTCAGGGGCGCGGCGTGAAGTCCAAAGGTCAATGTGGCTTCCAACGGCCAACCCAATCGGGCAGCCGCCAGCGAAAAGGTGGATTGACCGGGCAGGGCAATCCATTCGCCTTCATCAAAGGTCCGGGCAATGACCGAACCGGCCCCGAACCAGAACGGATCACCTGATGCCAGCACGACGGTGGGTCGCCCGCGCAGGTCGTATAAAATCGGTATTCCATCGGCAAATGGCACGGGCCATTCGATCTGTTCGGCCTGAGTTTCTGGAACCAGCGACAGATGCCGTGGCGGGCCCATGACGATTTCGGCCCGATCCAGGGCTTGACGACTTGCGGGCGGCAGGCCATCCAGTCCATCTTCGCCCAGTCCCAGAATGGTCAGCCACGGAGCTTCATGCATGCCCAAACTCCTGCTTCTTGGCGGCACGACCGAGGCCAATGCCCTTGCTCGCAGCCTTGCCGAACGGGGGACGAACGCAGTATACTCTTACGCCGGGCGCGTGGACAATCCTCGCCCGCAACCATTGCCGGTTCGCGTGGGTGGGTTCGGAGGAGTCGATGGGCTGGCCGGATACATCCGCGACAACGCGATTACGCATGTTGTGGACGCAACGCACCCGTTCGCAGCAAAGATGAGTGCCAATGCTATCGCCGCGTGTAACGCTGCGGATGTTCCGCTTACCGCTTTGACCCGATCTGCTTGGAGCCCGCAGCAGGGCGATAGCTGGCAACATGTGCCGGATATCCCGGCAGCTGTTGCGGCGCTTGACGGTCCCGCTCGGCGCGTGTTTCTGGCTGTGGGTCGAATGCATTTGCAGGATTTCGCGGCTCAGCCTCAGCATCATTATTTGTTGCGACTGGTTGATGAACCGGAAACTGTACCTCTGCCCAACGCTGATATAGTTGTCTCGCGTGGGCCCTTCACGGTTGAGGACGATGTTGCGCTGATGAGAAACCACGGCACCGAACTGGTTGTTTCGAAGAACGCAGGCGGTACGGGTGCACGCGCCAAGCTGGATGCTGCGCGGAGGCTGGGTGTGCCTGTCCTGATGATCGACCGCCCCAGCCTGCCGTCCCGGCAAGAGCTTTCTTCGGTCGATCAGGTTTTGGACTGGCTTGATCATTCCTGACCCTCGGCCAAAGTGAACCTTGGTGTGTAGACAATTGGCGCGCCTTCGCGTTCGATCACGCGGGTTAGGGAGGAGCCGACGATCACAACGGTCTGCATATCGGCCATTTCGGGCGTTGCTTCTGCCAATGTCGAAATCCGGATCGCCTCATCCGCGCGCGACACGGCGCGGGCGAACAGGATCAGGCGTTCAGGTTCACATTCCTCACGCAGTATTTCCAGCGTCTTTACAAATCCTTCGGGCCGGGACTTTGAGCGCGGGTTGTAGAACGCCATCGCGAAATCGCCCTGTGCGGCCAGACGTAGCCGCTTTTCGATCAGCGACCAAGGTTTAAGGTTATCACTCAGGTTGATGGCGCAAAAATCATGCCCCAGCGGAGCACCGGCGCGGGCCGAAGCGGCCAACATGGCCGTAATGCCCGGCAACACGTCGACAGGAATGTCGCGCCAATCAACGGGCCCGTTTTCCATCGCCTCAAACACGGCGGCGGCCATGGCAAACACGCCGGGGTCTCCGGACGAGACCACAACAACCCGTTTCCCCTCAGATGCCATCTGCAACGCATGCTGGGACCGGTCAATTTCAACGCGGTTATCGCTGGCATGCAGAGTCAGCCCCGTGCGATCTGCCACGCGTGCGACATAGGGGATATAGCCAACCACATCCGTAGCCTGGGCCAAGGCAGCTGTGACTTCAGGTGTCACCAGCGCTTCATCTCCGGGGCCAAGCCCGGCAATCTTGACCCAACCCGTCATGGTCGCCGTCCCTGACCGTGAACGATAATGATCGAGAAATAGGGCGTGATCTCTTCGCAATCATCCGATAATTTGCAGACCCGCTGATTGGGCATCTGGGCGTATTCCACGATCCAGGCGCGGTCATACAGACCTGCGGTTTTCAAGGCGCGTTTGACCTTTTCGATATTGCGCCCGATTTTCATAACGACCAAAGCGTCGGTGTCCGCCATGCGACGAGCCAGATCATCTTCGGGCAATGTTCCCATCAGAATAGTCAGGACGTCGTCACCCCAAGTGATCGGGTCGCCCGTTGCGGTCCAGGCCCCGGACATGCCTGTGATCGCGGGTACGATTTCAACTTGAGCTTCATCTCGCAAGCGGTTGTAAAGATGCATGAATGAGCCATAGAAAAACGGATCACCCTCGCACAGTACCACGACATCTTCTCCTGCGTTTGACAGGTTTCTCAGATGCGCTGCGCAATCTTCATAAAACGCAGCGAGCAAGGCATTGTAGCGCGGATCAGACAGTGGAATTTCCGTGGTGACGGGGTATTCCATCGGGAACTCCGTCGCACTGCCGGGTATCATGCCATCCACAATCTTGCGCGCCTGACCGTTGCGGCCCGGCTTGCGAAAGAACGCCACATGGCGCGCATTGCGCAGCAAACGGTCGGCCCGAACGCTCATCAGATCCGGGTCACCGGGGCCGAGGCCAACGCCGTATATGGTGCCGGCGTTCATTCGGCGCGACTCGCGATGGCGTTCACGGCGGCAACGGTGATGGCGCTGCCGCCCAGTCGGCCTTTGACGATGCAGGACGGCACCGGCTGGGCCGCCCACAGCGCGTCTTTTGATTCGACCGCGCCGACAAACCCCACCGGGCAGCCGATGATGGCTGCAGGGCGCGGGCAGTCGGAGTCTTCCAGCATGTTCAGCAGATGAAACAGCGCGGTGGGCGCGTTGCCGATGGCGACTACAGCGCCCTCAAGACGCGGGCGCCACAGCTCCAGCGCGGCGGCTGAACGCGTATTGCTCATCTCTGCAGCCAGAGGGCGCACGCGCTCGTCATGCAGGGTGCAGATCACCTCATTCTCGGCGGGCAGGCGGAACCGGGTCACGCCTTCGCTCACCATACGTGCGTCACACAGGATCGGCGCGCCACCTTCCAGCGCGGTCCGCGCGGAGGATACAAAACCGGGTGAGAAATGGACGAACTCTTCCAGCCCGACCATGCCAGCCGCGTGGATCATCCGAACGGCGACCTGCTCTTCATCGGCATCGAACCGCGCCAGATCGGCTTCGGACCGGATGGTGGCAAAGCTTTCCCTGTAGATCGCCGCGCCGTCGGTTTCGTAAGTGTAGGGCATCAGGTGAAGTCCATCGTCATCAGTGTTTTGGGGTTCAGCCCGCGCAGGATTGGCTCATCCCCTGCGCGGCCCTGTTTGACAAGATCAAATCGTCCGTTCTGGCCGACTAAAACCACATCCGCGGGGCCCATTCGAGCGCAGCCTTTGGAACACCCAGAGACATGCAGATGGCCAGGAACGCGCGCGGCCAAGGCACGGGCGATTTCGCGGGTTTCCACCTGCGCCTGCGGGCAGAGCGGCGCCCCGGGGCAGGCGTCGGTGGTCATCAGCGGGTCGGAGCCATTTGTGACGAAGGCCGGTGCGGGTATCGCCGCCCCGCCTTCCAGCAGGATCAGTCGCCAAGGGGTGACACGTAGGGCAGAGGCGCCGCTGTCGCGGATCAGCGCGTGTAGCTCGTTGGCGGGCAATTGCCCAAAGGCCGCGCCATAGAGGCTGCCCAGATTGCAAGCACCCGGTTGCAACGGTGCGCCGATGGGTCCGGGGTCGCGGCCCTGCCACTCCGCAGGCAGACCAAAAGCCGCCACGGCCCGGGCCATGCGGCGGGTGTCTGGTGTGAAGACCTCGGCAAACCATGTGGCTAGAGCAATCAGGTGATCAATGGCCTCGGCCTCGGAGACGACACGTCCGGTCTGAGCCCCATCTGCGCGCAGGATCAGGTCATCAGCGGAACGCTCCAACCGGATATCGGCCGAGTCCGCCGCCAGCAGGCGCTCTGGTCCCGTGTCGATGGCAAAGCCGAACTTGGCCGGTAGAGCAGGCAACTCGCTCAGGCGGTCGATCAATTCCTGCGTCAGCCGCGCGGTCAGATCGCCCGGCTGGTAGAGCGGTGAGACCAGAATGTTGCGCCGGACCTCAATACCCGGCTCCGCGTCCAACAGCCCAAGCGCGGACAGCTCGGACAGCAATGCCTGGTGATCACTTTCCTGCACGCCGCGCAACTGCAGGTTCGCGCGGTTGGTCAGATCGATTGTGCCGTTGCCGAATTGCTGGGCCAGTTTACATAGGCCAAGCGCTTGTGCGGCGGTCAGCCGAGCCAGCCGAGGGCGCACACGCACCACCAGCCCATCCCCAGACATCATCGGTCGGTGGGCGCCGGGGCACCAACCTTGGACGATTGGTTTTGGGGTGGGCGCGCTCATCCCAGCCCCTCCAGATCCGCCCGGATCGAGTTGCGCCGGGTATTCCACAACCCGGCATCCAAAAGCGCGCGGAACCGGTCCTGCATCGCCTGATGGGCTTGCGGATTGGCCTGCTGCAGGAAGGCATCCACGTCTTCATCGCCCAGTGTCGCATCGTGGTAGAGGTCGAACAGATGCGGCGCAACGGTGCCCGACAGATGCGCAAACGAGGCCATGTGATCTAGCGTCGCGGCGATCTCGGCCGCGCCACGGAAGCCGTGGCGCTGCATCCCGGCGATCCAGTCCGGATTGGCTGCGCGGGCGTGGACGACGCGGCTGATCTCTTCCGGCAAGGTGCGGGCGCGTGGGTTTTCGGGATTGGTATTGTCCAGATGATAAAGCTGCGCGGTCCCACCCGTGGCCTTTTTGGCGGCGGCAAAACCGGCCTCATGCGTGGCGTAGTCGTTGGCCAGCAGCAAGTCTGTCTCGGTCAGGTCCTGCAGGTGAACAAAACTGTCGGCATGCGCCACGCGTCGGGTGATGCCCGCCTTGTCCTGAACGATGTTTTCGCCCTCCAGCGCGAAGGAGCTGGCCTCAAGCCATGCCTCACCCGCTTGCGCGCGCGCCTCGTCGGTATAGACCTCAGACAGTTGTGTCATGTTGACGCCATAGCTGCCGGGCGCGGGGCCGAAGACGCGGGCCGACGGGGCTTGACCGGCATAGGGGTTCCAGTCGCTCGCCTCATCCCGCGCCGCCAAGGCGCGAATTGCCTGACCGTATAGCGCCGAGAGGGTTGGGAAGACGTCCCGGAACAGGCCCGAGACCCGCAGCGTCACGTCTAGGCGCGGGCGGCTGAGGTCAGTGATCGGCAGCACTTCGATCCCCGAGACCCGCTCGGACTCTTCATCCCAGATCGGTTTCACGCCCAAAAGGTGCAGCGCCATGGCGAATTCCTCGCCCGCCGTGCGCATCGTGGCCGAGCCCCAAAGATCGACGATCAGCCCCTTGGGATAGTCGCCTTCTTCCTGAAGGTGGCGGCGGACCAGTTCCTCGGCCAGTTTGACGCCTTGGGTGTAGGCCGCCCGCGTCGGAACCGAGCGGGGGTCGGTGGTATAGAGGTTCCGTCCGGTTGGCAGCACGTCCGAGCGTCCGCGATAGGGGGAACCGGACGGCCCGGCCTCGATCCGCTTCCCGGCCAGCGCGTCGATCAGAGCGTTGCGCTCCGCATGCGCCGAGGGCGCGGGGTCGAAAGTACCGGAAACCTCAGACGCGCGGCCATAGATATGCAGCCCGTCGCCGAACTGGCTTTCTTTGATATCGCAGACAAAGCGGTCGATGCGGGTGATCGCCTCGGCAGTGCAGGTGGCCTGATCAAGGCCCAGATCGCTCTCCAACCCGATGGCCTGCGCCTCATCCCGGATATCTTCCTGCAGGCGATCGCGGCGTTTGGGGTCGAGGCCATCCGCATTCGAGAACTCATCCAACAGCGATTCCAGCCGAACCATGCGATCCGGGGTGCCACTTTCCTTCATCGGAGGCGGGATATGACCCAGCGTCACAGCCCCGATCCGGCGCTTGGCCTGCGCGGCCTCGCCCGGGTCGTTGACAATGAAGGGATAGATCACCGGCAGGTCACGGATCAGCGCCTCGGGCCAGCAATTCGCCGACAGCGCAACGGATTTGCCCGGAAGCCATTCCAGCGTGCCATGCGCGCCGATATGGATCAAAGCGTCTGCGCCCAATCCTTTGCGTAGCCACAGATAGAAGGCGACGTAGCTGTGACGCGGGGTGCGAGACAGATCGTGATAGTCGTCATCGCGCAGCTCGGGCGTACCGCGTTCGGGTTGCAGTGTAACCATCACGTTGCCTCGGCGCAGGGCGGTGAAGTGGAACGCGCCCTCGGTAAAAACCGGGTCGTCTTCTGGCTTGCCCCAAACAGTTTGGAGATCGACGCGCAGTTGCTCGGGCAGGTTAGCCAGGGCTGCCTGGTAATCTTCCAAAGACCATGAGATGCGCGCGTCCAGCAGGGTTTCAGCAATCGGCTCAGCCGGTGCGGTGCTGTAGCCCTCGGTTTGAAGATCGGCCAGGATCGCCTCGGCCGAGGCCAGCGCGTCGAGGCCCACCGCGTGCGCCATTTGCCAGTCCTTGCCGGGGTAGGTTGATAGCACCAGTGCGGGTACTTGATCTGCCTTGGGCTTGTTATGAAGGGTCAACCAGCCTGTGACACGGTTGATGATCGCTTCGATCCGCTCTTGCTCAGCCCGGTGGGCAAAGCGGGAATATTCCAGATGCGGATCACGCTTGCCCGGTTCCTTGAACGAGGCAATGCCCGCTGAAATGCGCCCGTCCACTTCGGGCAGCACCACATGCATGGCGAGATCGGCAGGGGAGAGACCTCGTTCGGCCTCGGCCCAAGCCTTGCGTCGGGATGTGGCGAGGGCCATCTGAAATACCGGCACGCCCGCCGCGTCCAAAGGAGACGTTCCCGATGCGCCTTTGCCCGAGAACGAGGTCGCGTTGATGATCGCCGAAGGTTTCAACGCGGCGATGTTATCACGCAGCCATTCTGCGGCAGCAGGAGCCTTGAGCGAAGGGGCGAAGAGGCCGACGGCCTCGAACCCACGATCCCGCAAGCTGCGGATCACGGCGGCGACAGGGGCCGTGTCCGCCGAGGTCAGATAGGCGCGATAGAACGTGACGATGATACGTTTTGCGTTGCCCGAAAAGGCCGCCTCAACCGGGATCACGCCGCGATCAGGACACCACGCGCCGGATTCGGGCAGGGTTTTAGCCCCCATAACAGGGCCGGCATAAAGCCCCGCCGCCAATGCCATCTGCGCCAAGGCAGCCTGTGCCGCGACCTCTCCGCCGGTGTCGCAGAGATGCGCCAGACGGCGCAGGGTCGAGACGGGCAGGGTGGAATATTCATCCAGCCGCGTGTCCTCTCGCCCGTCGGCGGGTAGGACAGCCAGCGCGATGCCCTTGGCCTGCGCCAGCGACAGCACTTGCTGCAGCCCGTAGGCCCAGTAAGGCACGCCGCCAATAAGACGGATCAGAATGCCTTTCGCACCCTCCAACGTCTGTTCCACGTAGGTGTCGACGGACAGAGGATGCTTCAACGCCGTCAGGTTCGCCAACCGCATCGTGGGCATGCGCCCCTCGGGCCCGCCACCGCGATGCCAGCCTGCCGCGAAAGCGCCAAGGTCGCTGTCCGAGAAGGACAGCACCACCAAATCCGCCGGGCTCTGGCCCAGATCGGTTGGGGTTTCCGTTTCTTCTAACCCGTGGCTTTCGCGGAAGACGACGTGCATGGGCCTTACTCGGCGGCCTCGGCTACACCCGTGAGGATTTCGCGGATTTCTGCTTCTTTGATGTCGTCATGCTCGGCGATCACTACCATGCGCGAGCGGCGTTCCTCGCCGGGCCCCCACGGGCGGTCGTACTGGTGACGCACACGAGCACCCACGGCTTGCACCAGCAGGCGCATCGGCTTGCCTTGAACGGCGGCATAGCCTTTGACACGCAAAATGTTCAGCTCGGTGGCCAGGCGCTCGATCTTGGCGACCAAATCGGCGGGATCGGACTGTTCCGGCAACTCGACGATGGTGCTTTCGAAATCGTCATGCTCGTGATCGTGGTGACCGTCGTGATGCGACGGACGAGCATCCATGTCGTCCTCGGCTGCGGCCTCAAGACCCAGAACGACGCGCACATCCACGGCACCTTCGGCAACCTCAACGACGGGTAGCGGGCGAGGGGCCTCGGCGGCGATGATCTCTTTCGCTTTGGCCACGCCTTCGGGACCGGCCAGATCAGGCTTGGTCAGCAGGATGATATCGGCGCAGGAAATCTGATCCTCAAACACCTCGGATAGGGGCGTTTCATGGTCGATCGAGTCATCGGCGAGGCGCTGAGCATCCACCGCTGCCACATTCGGCGCAAAGCGACCGGCTGCGACGGCCTCGGCATCGGCCAGCGCGATCACACCATCAACGGTGATTTTCGAACGGATATCGGGCCAGTCGAACGCCTTCAGCAGCGGCTTAGGCAAGGCGAGGCCCGAGGTTTCGATCAGAATATGCTCAGGGCGCGGCTCCAGAGCCATCAGGGCTTCGATAGTCGGGATGAAATCATCGGCCACGGTGCAGCAGATACAGCCGTTCGCGAGCTCCATGATGTTTTCCGCCGGGCAATCCGGGATCGCGCAGGATTTCAGGATGTCGCCATCAACGCCAACATCGCCGAATTCATTGACCACCACCGCCAGACGCTTGCCCTGCGGGTTTTGCATCAGGTGCTTGACCAGCGTGGTTTTGCCCGAGCCCAGAAAGCCGGTGATGACAGTGACGGGAAGTTTTTCAAGAGTAGACATGGGTCAAGCTCCAATCGGGGGAATACGGGCCGCACAGTTTTTGCGGAAATGTTCAGGACGTTCGCGCCATTTGACCAAACCATCGTCAGTGGCCAAATACTTGGTCACACCTTCGATGATCGTTTCGACATGGTCGGTTTCGTTGAGGTTTTCGTAGACAAAAGTCCAACGCGCGGGCCCACCACGTAGCACGATGGAACAGCCCTGATCGCAATTTGACAGGCATTCCACAGGCTTTAGGTCGATCCCGTCTGGCACGCCGGCCTGTTCCAGCGCCTTATGCAGCAAAGCGCCGGGGCGCTGGGTGTCATCTTCGATTGCCAGGCCACGGCGGCATGTCGTGCAGACCAGCAATTCAACTGGTGCGGCTTTACTCATCTCTCTCATCCCCCTTAGTCAAATCTGGGGGACGGGGTTTCATGTGGGCCGATCCAAGCCCCACACCGGAACACCCCGTCCGGTTTCATCTTCGGGCGCTGGCAGGTCTCCCGGCTTGCGGATGTCAGGGTGTATACCCTGTCGGATGTCCTGCCTTCCCAGCCTTTGGCCAGTGGCTTTGGGCACCCTCTCCGGTCACGGTCGCGGGGGCGGCTGCGTTTGGCGGTAAACCCGTTGACGCATTCCCTTTTCATCCTCTTACGAGGACACCAACGGATCGGACATGCGGCACTGATACGGTGCTTGTCAAGCGTGTCGCCGACAACCGCAAGGTCGGGCGCAGAAAAACGACCTGTGGCGGTCGTTGGGCGGCATGTCAGGGCTTGGCTTGCGGCTTTCGAAAGGTTTAACAGCGACCGCTTCACTGAACCAAATGTTTGACGAATAACCAGACGGCTCTTCATAACAGCAGATACAGGCCAACGGCGGGGGCGTTTTGCTCGGGTATCTGGAAGCTTTGTGAGAGTGGTGGGCGACCCTGGAATCGAACCAGGCGTGCGTCTCCGCGAGGGAGTTACAGTCCCCTGCCACACCTTGCGGCCTGTCGCCCACTGTCAGGCGTTGCACCTGACGTGGAGGCGTGATTACTAGCGCACCAAAGGAGCGTCAACAGGAAAATACGGCATTGACGCAGGAAAGCGAATTCATGGCCCGGAGGCCCTCAGAATGAAAAAACCCAAGTGGGTTGTTGAAAAGGAACAGGCACGAAAAGCAGCAGCGGCCGAGACGGTTTGGCTGTTTGGTTTACACGCCGTGCGCGACGCCTTGATGAACCCCAAGCGCCAGAAACTGCGCCTGATTGTGACACGAAACGCGCGGGACAAACTGCTCGAAGCCATTGAATTCGCAGGGATCGAGGCCGAGATGGTTGATCCGCGCAAGTTCAGTGCCCCGATCGATGCGGGTTCGGTGCATCAAGGGGCAGCGCTTGAGGTTAAGCCGCTGGAGTGGGGCGGTTTGGCCGAGAACTGCATCGGACGGGAACATCCCCGCGTGATCCTACTGGACCGTGTAACGGACCCACATAATGTGGGTGCGATTCTTCGGTCAGCCGAAGTACTGGGTGCAAGTGCTGTGATCGGAACCCGGCATCATTCGGCCCCTGAAACCGGGGCACTGGCCAAGACCGCCAGCGGCGCATTGGAACGTCAGCCTTATCTAAGGGTGCGCAATCTTGCCGATGCCATAACCGAGCTTCAGTCGATGGGATTTCTGGTGCTCGGTTTGGATGGCGAGGCGGATCAAACTATTGAAACAGCCCTGGGGGATCAAAGGGATCAACCTGTGGCGCTGGTATTGGGTGCTGAAGGGCCGGGACTGCGGCAAAAGACCAAAGAGACTGTGGATCAATTGGTGAAAATTGACGCATCCGGGGGATTTGGGTCGCTGAACGTCTCAAATGCTGCCGCAATCGCCCTATATGCCTCTCGGCACCATTAGCGAGGAGAGTACTATTTCCGGACCGTCCAAAATCGCTACCTGCTGCTACTGCGGTACACGGGCTGCCCTGGTTCTGACAGGAAAGAACCGGCATGAGCTGAGTTGTTCCAACTGCGGCGCACCGCTGCACGATCTTAAGAAACTGCCGAAGCACAAGGTTCAGAAATCAAGGCCTGACCGGGTCGCGATCAGTCATGCGGCGTCTCCGAAATCGCGAAAAAAGAAGAAGAAAAAGAGCACGCTTTATCGTGTTCTGGATGAGGCCTGGGATGTCATAGAAGACATCTTTGACTAAAGGCTGCTCCGCACTCGCAAGGATGTTCACATCCACGTCAACTGGGGTTTCACAGCCGCCCAAAAGTTGCATCTTAGTCGCTCGATTCTTTGCCACGGGACCCAGATGCAAAACCGCCGTTTCATATTCGGTATACTGACAGCCATCGCCCTTGCACCCGTCGCTTGGGCGCAGGATAAACCTGTCTATTTTGCGACCGATGGCGCCGCGATGGCGGGGTATGATCCGGTGTCCTATTTCGACAGTGCTGCACCGGTTCGGGGTGAGCCGAGCATTGCTGTCATGTGGAAAGGGGCCCAGTGGCATTTTGCGTCACAGGAAAATCGCGAGCGGTTTGAAAGTAACCCGCGCGCCTTTGCACCTCAGTTCGGGGGCTATTGTTCCTATGCGATGGCAAATGGGGTTCTAAAAAGCACTGACCCCATGGCATGGCAGGTCGTGGATGGGCGTTTGTATCTCACTCATTCCCCAGCAGTTGAACGGATGTGGGAACAGGACAGAGCGGCGAATATTCATCTGGCCGAGGAAAATTGGCCCGTCATTCTGTACGAAGACTAGCCGATTGTCCGTATTTTGTGAAAAGTCATCACAAAAATGAGCGCGCGGTCTTTTTTTTAACCAGATCATGCCTAAATGTCACAGTGACCGCGGAACGGAACTGCCGCGGGTCATTTCACTGTCCCTCGTTCCAACAACTGGCGCCCAAGGCTTCTTGGGCGCTTTTTTCTTTTTTGCGGCTATGATTAGGATGCAACCATGGCAGACTACTCTGACGCGCATCTGAAAACCATCCTGCAACGCACCAAAACCATCGCGGTAGTTGGGGTGTCGATGAACCCGGTGCGTCCCAGCTACTATGTAGCGCGGTATCTTTCCTTGAAGGGATATACCGTGATCCCCGTCAACCCGGGCCATGCTGGCAAGGACTTGTTCGGTCAAACGGTGCGTAGCGCCCTGTCCGAGATTTCTGAACCTGTCGATATGGTTGATATCTTCCGACGTTCCGAGGCTGTTCCGCCCATCGTCGACGAAGCGTTGGCGGCGTTCCCCAAGCTCCGGACCATCTGGATGCAGATCGGGGTCGAGCATCCTCAGGCCGCTGAAACGGCGCAGGACCGTGGTGTGGATGTGGTGATGAATCGATGCCCGAAGATCGAATATCAGCGCCTGTTTGGCGAACTGCGCATGGGCGGGTTCAGCACCGGCATCATCTCATCCAAGCTGTGAACCTAGTTGGTGACAAAGGGCTTCAACCGCGCCACCTGCTCGAGGCGCCGTTTTTCCAGAACAACATCGCGCGGAGCCCAGTCATATCGGCTGTCGTCTGACAGCGGTGACCAGAACAAAACCCCGCCATAGCGCCAGGGATCCAGCACAACACCTTCGTACATCGAGCCTCCGGCGCGGCTGATGATCGCCGTGCTGTGGTCGATGCGGAAAGGGTTGTCGGCATTGGCGATGGCGCGGTGCAGCGTAAGTGTTTCGAAGTTTTCCTGCTTTAACCGGCGTTCGATATCTTCGGCCCAATGCCAGCACAGCCCGCGTGGGCGTAGCCCCTGATTGACCTTTGTATTGTGGATCAGCGGGGGGTCGGTGATCTGATATTCCTGCGCCAGTTGCGCGGTGTAGGAATAGGCGATCCGGGCAGCGCGGTTGGCCTCTTCCGGGTCAATGTCGGGGCCTAATGCCCGGATTTCGGTCGCAAGGCGCTGAACCTCATCGCCGGTCTGCGGGGGAGGGGTGGCACAAGCCGCCAAATTCACAAGGGCCAGAACAAAGGCCAAAGCTCTAATCATTCCGAGTTCCCCTATTGAGCCTTCCGAAGGATCATAAGCCGGGGGTGCGCAGATCGGAACCCTGCTTAGCGCGTGGCCTTCTCAGCAATGCCGCTGGTGCCCTGTCGCCGTTCGAGTTCAACCAGCACATCATCCAGCGCAACATCGCGCGCGGCCAGCATCACCAACAGGTGGTATAGTACATCTGCCGCTTCGGAGATCAGCTTGTCCTTATCGCCTTTGACGGCTTCGATGATCGCCTCAACGGCTTCTTCCCCGAATTTCTCGGCACATTTTTCTGGGCCCTTGGCCAGCAGTTTGGCGGTCCAGCTGGAGTCCGGGTCAGTCCCTTTGCGCGCTTCGATGGTTGCAGCAAGATCGTGGAGAATACTCATGTCAGCCTCATCGGAATACCCGCAGCGGCCATGTGTTCCTTGGCCTCGCGGATGGTGTATTCGCCGAAATGGAAGATCGAGGCCGCCAGAACCGCGCTTGCACCACCCTCGGTCACGCCTTCGACCAGATGGTCGAGTTTACCAACACCGCCGCTGGCGATCACCGGCACGTCCACCGCGTCACTGATCGCTCGGGTCAGGGGCAGGTTGAACCCGGCCTTGGTGCCATCACGGTCCATAGACGTCAGCAGGATTTCTCCTGCACCTTTGGCTACAACAGTCTTGGCGAACTCGACCGCATCGATCCCGGTAGGTTTGCGTCCGCCATGGGTGAAAATCTCCCATTTCCCCGGGCTTACGGTTTTGGTGTCGATGGCACAGACGATGCACTGACTACCAAACTGGTCCGCGGCCTCTGCGATCACATCCGGGTTGGCGACGGCGGCCGAGTTGAAGCTGACTTTATCAGCTCCCGCCAGCAGCAGGGCGCGCACGTCGTCCTTGGTGCGCACGCCTCCACCTACGGTTAGGGGTACGAAGCATTGTTCGGCAGTGCGCCGGACCACATCGAACATCGTGCCGCGGTTTTCATGCGTCGCGTGGATGTCCAGAAAACAGATCTCGTCCGCGCCTGCGGCATCATAGGCTTTGGCCGATTCCACCGGATCGCCCGCATCGCGCAGGCCCACGAAATTCACGCCTTTGACCACACGGCCATCGGCAACATCCAGACAGGGTATGATGCGGGTCTTGAGCATGAACCTTCCTTTGTTTGGCGCACCTCTACCGGCAAAGCCCCGCCGATGCCAGACTTGTGATTGTGATCTGCGGTGAAGCCATGGAAATTAGGTGTGAAATTCAGCAAAAGGACGACTGCGATGAGACATCTTCTTCTGGCATCAGTTTTCACAATCGGAGGCGCTCTGACCGCCATGGCTGACGATATTATCAAGATACAAACCGAAAAATCCGTGGCTGAAGCGTTGGATGCGTTGGAAGCCGCTGTGGGCAATGCGGGTGCAACCGTTTTTGCGCGGATCGATCACGCGGCAGGGGCCGAAAAGGTGGGCACGCCGATCCCATCCAATCAGGTGTTGATTTTCGGAAACCCCGCTCTGGGCACGCCTGCCATGCTGATTGACCCTCGTGCAGGGCTATTCCTGCCGCTGAAGGTGCAGGCCTATCAAGATGCAGAGGGTCAGGTCTGGTTGGCCTATGAGGACCCGAAAGAAACGATGGACGAGTTGGACGAGGTCGAAAACTCACCCGTGGTCGAGAAAATGCGCGGAGCGCTGGCCAAACTGACTGCGGCGGCGGCTGGTTAAGCCCTAGGCGCTTGCGCGACTGACGCGTGCAAGCGCATTTCTGGCGATCAGGATGTGGAAAGGCAGGATCACTGCCAGGTACAAGCGTCCGCCCAGATTGTGCCGGTGAACCCAGGTCGCCAGCGAGATACGGCCATTTTCAGACAAGACCGAAACACGAAAATCCAGATGACGGTCGTTGAAGCCTGCGATCACCTCGGTCTCGTCGTCATGCTCAACAGGAAATATCCCGACCTTGTCGGTCGCACTGGGCCCGCCGGTGCTGAGCCCGAACGGCGCCACCAATACTCCGCGCAATCGAACAAGCGCCATGGCCCATGCCGGAAAGCTGGTGATAATCTCTGCTGCCTGACGTGGAGACAAATCCGACGCAACACTGAAACAGTCCAGGAAATCGCCCTGTTTGATTCGTTTGTGAAGCAAGCTTCGGGCCGATAGTGCCGTGCGTTTGACAGCGGAATGGAACATCGCGCTATTCTCTGAGAGTTGTCAGAGCCTCTTTCAAATCGATCGCCCCATCATAAAGGGCGCGGCCGGAAATGGCACCATTCAAGGCTGCGCCACAATCGCGCAGGGCAAGCAGGTCTTCAATCGAAGAGACGCCGCCCGAAGCGATCACAGGGATTGAAACAGCTTTCGCCAGCGCGGCGGTTGCGTCGATATTTGGGCCTCGCATCGCCCCATCCCGGTTGATGTCGGTGTAGATGATCGCCGCAACGCCTGCGTCCTCAAAACTGCGCGCCAAATCGGTGACCTGAACGTCCGTTTCTTCAGCCCAGCCTTTGGTTGCGACCAGGCCGTTGCGTGCATCAATCCCAACGGCGACCTTGCCGGGGAAGGCTTTGGCCGCTTCGCGCACCAGATCGGGGTTTTCGACGGCGACGGTTCCCAGAATGACGCGGGCCAGTCCTTTGTCGATCCAGGTCTCGATGGTTGCCATGTCCCGGATACCACCACCAAGCTGCGCGGGCACATCGCAGGCTTTCAGGATCGCTTCGACCGGGGCGGCATTCACCGGCTCACCCGCGAAAGCGCCGTTCAGATCGACAAGGTGCAACCACTCGCACCCGGCCTCGACAAACGCACGGGCCTGAGCGGTCGGGTCCTCATTGAAAACGGTGGCTTTATCCATCTCTCCGCGCAGCAGGCGCACGGCGTTGCCGTCTTTGAGGTCGATGGCGGGGTAGAGGATCATGTCGGGCGACCTTATCTGAATGTTACATGGGCGGCATATCGCACAAGCCGGGCCGGGGATGCAACGCGACGCAAAGTCAATCTTGTCCGCTACCCGATGGCAGGCCAAACTGTCACCAAATCAGGGAGGTTACTATGAAGAAACTTACAACATCCTTTGTCTTTGCAACCTTGGCGACCGGCGCAATGGCGGCGGACCCGGTTGATGGGCTGTGGAAAACACAGCCGGGTGACACCGGGGGGTATCTGCACGTCACCATCGGTGAATGCGGCAGCGCGATCTGTGGCACTATAGACAGTGCGTTTGATGGCAATGGCGATCAGCAATTGGATTATGAGAATCTGGGCAAGCAGATTATCTGGGACATGGTGCCCGAAGGTGGCGGAAGCTATGACAGCGGCAAGATCTGGGCCCCGGATCGGGATAAGACCTACAATTCGAAGATGACCCTGGACAGCCAGAACCAGCTGACGGTCAAAGGATGTGTCGCTGGTGGCCTGGTCTGCCGCGGGCAGACCTGGACGCGCGTTCAATAAGCTTTTACGGGGTCCAGGTCAGGAAGTTCCCGATCATGCGCAGGCCCACATCCTGGCTCTTCTCAGGGTGAAACTGCATCCCCACCATCGTGTCGCGGCCGATCACGGCCGTGACCTCTTGCCCATAGTTCACATATGCCAAACGCTGCACCGGGTCTGTGACACGGAAGTGGTAGGAGTGGACGAAGTAGGTATGATCACCGGATGCGACCCCGTTGAACACTGGGTGATCGCTTTCCAGAACCAGATTGTTCCAACCCATATGTGGCACCTTCAGTGCAGCATCTGACGGTTCAATCCGCACCACATCGCCAGCCACCCAGCCCAAACCATCGGTTTCGCTGTATTCATGGCCCTTTGAGGCCATCAGTTGCATTCCGACGCAGATGCCCAGAAACGGGCGACCTTTCTGTTCGACCGCTTCGACCATGGCGTCGTAGATACCCTTATGCCCCCGCAGCTCTGCCGCGCAGGCGGGAAAAGCTCCGTCACCAGGCAACACCAGCCGATCGGCGCGTGCAACGACATCCGCGTCCGAGGTCACCACGACCTCGCCCGCGTTTTCTTCCTGTGCCATGCGTTGAAACGCCTTCTCGGCCGAGTGCAGATTACCGCTCTCGTAGTCGATAATGGCAGTCAGCATCTACAAGGCACCTTTGGTCGATGGAATCGCATCTGCCTTGCGCGGGTCGGTTTCGACCGCATCGCGTAGCGCCCGCGCAACCGCTTTGAATGTGGCTTCGGCAATGTGATGGCTGTTAAAGCCGTGCAACTGGTCGATATGAAGGGTGATGCCCCCATGGGTGCTGAGCGCCTGAAAGAACTCACGCACCAACTCGGTGTCGAACGTGCCGATCTTCTGGGTTGGCAGGTCCACGTTCCAAACTAGGAACGGACGGCCAGACAGGTCCAGTGCACAACGCACTTGCGCATCATCCATGGGCAGGTGGCATTCACCATAGCGGCGAATCCCCTTTTTATCGCCCAAAGCCTGAGTCAGCGCCTGACCCAGCGCAATGCCGGTATCCTCGACCGTATGGTGGTCGTCGATGTGGTAGTCGCCCTTGGCCCGGATCGTCATGTCGATCAGCGAATGACGCGCCAACTGATCCAGCATGTGGTCAAAGAAACCAACACCGGTCTGGTTGTCATACTGGCCGGTCCCATCCAGATTGACCTGGACCGAAATCTCGGTCTCGGCGGTCTGACGACTGATCTTAGCGCTGCGCATGGGCGAATTCCTTTTGCTACAGGGGCGCTTATAGACGCGGACGGGCTGCCTATCCAGACCGCTTGAGGCCTTCGCTGCAAACTGTTGCAGGGGATTGCACCCGGGCGCGGCCCGTGCCAGCCTGCGCGCAACACGAACCAACAAGGCCCGGCCCATGTCCACCTGCGTTTTCATCCAGATCCGCTGTAAACCCGGCACCACTTATAAAGTGGCGGAAGAGATCGCGCTGCGCGAAATCCACTCCGAGCTCTATTCTACCAGCGGTGAATATGACCTGATGCTCAAGCTCTATATTCCCGAATCCGAAGATGTGGGCCATTTCATCAATGAAAACCTGCTGGTGATTCCCGGTATCGAACGCTCATTGACGACAATGACGTTCAAGGCGTTCTAGCCCAGCTCAAACGTCGTCACGCCGAAAATCCGGTTCAGGTCGATATCGGGTTCATGGTCCGAATACATTCGTGCGGTCTCAAAGACCTTCTCAAGTCCCAACGCATCGGCCAGCGCGAAGGCGGCGGCGTTGGGTTGGGGCATGTCGATAAACACCTCATGCGTTGCGTGATCCTCGGGGATAGTGTTGAGGACCGAGACCAGCAGCGCCTGTGCGATGTCAGGGCTGTCCGCAAACAAAGGCCCGATCTTATATCCGATCTGGCAGGGGCGCAGGGTCACGTAGCCCCTGATCGTCCCGTTTTCGATAAAGGCACGTGAGGCATGGCTAGGCGCGCGCAGCCATTCACGCACGAAAACGCTACGCGGGGCAGGGAATAGGGCCCGGTCATAGGTCAGCAAATCCTCGGATATCTCAGTCAGGACGGATATATGCGCAGTCGCTTGCGACCCAAGAGCGGCCAATATCCCGGTCTTTGTTCCGGTAAAGCGGTAGTTGTTATAGGCAAAGGTAAAGCCGGATTTGCGATAGTTGTCCTGTTGCTCGACCACACCATCCAGACCCATATTGCGCCCCTTGCAATGGGCCAGCGCGTGCTGGGCGATCTCCAGCCCATGGCCCGATCCGCGAAATTCGGGACGGACGATGTAAAAGCCCAGAAAAGAAAACGCATCGTCATAGTTCACCGCGGATACTGACGCGATCATTTCACCATCAAGAAACCCGCCCAGAAAGCCATCCGGGTCAGTAGGGCGAAAACACGCGGCATCGTGCTGACCGGGGTTCCACCCTTCGCGCCCGGCCCAGTCAACGGCGTGTTGAAGTTCTGCTGCAGTCAAGGGGCGGATGACGAAGTCAGACATGACAAATGATCCTGCAATTCATATTGTCGCCAGAATGGCGCAACGCTTTGCAAAGGACCAGCATGTTCGAGAAAGGTTGGTATCTGGAGCGGGCGAGGCGATTCGAACGCCCGACCCTAACCTTGGCAAGGTTATGCTCTACCCCTGAGCTACGCCCGCATCAGATACTTGTATGGTCCAAAGACCTCTCAATGGAGCGGGCGAGGCGATTCGAACGCCCGACCCTAACCTTGGCAAGGTTATGCTCTACCCCTGAGCTACGCCCGCGCCGTTGAGTGAGGAGGGATGTATAAAGTCCCACGCGAGGCTGCAAGCGGAAAAACACAAAATTCTGCAAAAATCTTTCGACGGAAACCGGTGTTTGGTGCGTTGAAGAACCAGAGGAATTGAGAACGAAAATGGCGGAGGTGGACAGATGGTACAGATTGCAGACCTGAAAATGGCGGCGTTTGCGGTGATGATTGTGATAGGATTTTGGATCATCAAAGCCGAGCCGGATCGCGTAGGCAATGCACATCCAGTGGGTATGGCGTCGTCCGTGGTCGAGTTCAGCGTGCTGCCGGGGTAAGCCCGGCCGAGGGACCTATAGAGCCAGTACAAGATTTGCGATAGCGCTGACCAGAATGGCAGCGAAAGTCAAAACCATTCCGATCTGCCGCAGAACAACAACCTGAGGGTTGCGGCCAAAGCCATAGGCATGCATCAGCCGTCCAGCCAGGATCAACAAACCCAACAGATTCACTAACAGACCTGGTGCGCCCTGCAACTCGACCATTGCAATCAAGAGCAGCGCAAAAGGTGCATATTCCGCGCAATTTGAGTGTGTGCGCATCGCTTTGATAAGCGCTTTGTCATCTCCATCTCCGACCGAGACCTTCCCGCTGCGGCGCGCCGAGATGACCTTTGCACTGAGCCAGACGTAAAGAATTGCGATCAATGCGGCATAGATCGGGGTAATAGTCAGCATTCTTGGGGCCTCCGTCTGGGTCATGCAAAATGGCCGCGCAGTTACCCGCGCGGCCATTCAAAGCTTAGCTGATTTTACAGCTTATTCCAGTTCCACAAGCAGGTCCTTGGCGTCAATCTGGCCGCCAGGCTGAACATGAACCGCTTTGACCACCGCATCGCGTTCGGCGTGAATGCCGGTTTCCATCTTCATGGCTTCGATGGTTAGCAGCAGATCACCTTCTTTGACCTGTTGTCCGACACTGGCCGCAACCGTTGCCACAACACCCGGCATCGGGGCACCAATATGGTTCGGATTGCCCGCTTCGGCTTTGGGTCGCGCCTGCGTGGATGACGTGACCATGCGGTTCGGCACCCGGATCACCCGAGGCTGCCCGTTGAGTTCAAAGAAGACTTTCACCTCACCCTTTTCATCGGTCTCTCCGATGGCCTGACAGCGGATTTCCAGCGTCTTGCCCGGGTCGATCTCGGCGGTGATCTCGTCACCTGGTTCCATTCCATAAAAGAAGGTGCGGGTCGGCAGGGTGCGGACGGGGCCATAGGTGCGGTGACGGCCCATATAATCCAGGAAAACCTTGGGATACATCAGGTAACCATTGAGGTCCTCGTCATCAACCTCCTTGCCCTCCAATTGCTTGGACAGTTCGGCGCGGGTGGCTTCCAGATCGACCGGAGGCACGTCCTTTCCGGGGCGTTGCGTGTTCGGTGCTTCGTCCTTCAGCACTTTCTGGATGATGGTGTTCGGGAATCCACCCGGAGGCTGACCCAGATTGCCGCGCATCATATCAACGACCGAGTCGGGGAAGGCCACATCCGTGTCCGGGCTTTCCACCTCGTGCCGTGTCAGGCCCTGACTGACCATCATCAGCGCCATATCGCCAACCACTTTCGACGACGGTGTCACCTTGACGATATCGCCGAACATCTGGTTCACATCGGCATACATCTGCGCAACCTCATGCCAACGCTCTTCCAATCCCAAGGACCGAGCTTGTGCCTTGAGGTTAGTGAACTGACCGCCAGGCATCTCATGCAGATAGACCTCGGACGCGGGCGCCTGAAGGCTGGATTCAAACGCTGCGTACTGGCCGCGCACCGCTTCGAAATAATCACTGATCTCGCGGATCGCCTTGATGTCCAGACCGGTGTCGCGGTCGGTGTGGCGCAGGGCTTCGACCACGGTGCCCAAAGTCGCCTGACTGGTGTTGCCCGAGAAACTGTCCATCGCGCAATCCACAGCATCCACGCCCGCCTCGGAGGCAGCCAGAATGGTGGCGCTGGCGATACCGGCGGTGTCATGGGTGTGGAAGTGGATCGGCAAGCCAACCTCTTCCTTCAAAGCGCGGATCAGGATCTTGGCCGAGGCCGGTTTCAGCAGACCGGCCATGTCCTTCAGGCCAAGAATATGGGCCCCAGCATCGCGCAGCTCTTTCGCCATGCCGACATAGTATTTCAGGTCATATTTGGCGCGATCCGGGTCAAGGATATCACCGGTGTAGCACACGGTGCCCTCGCAGATCTTGCCGTTCTCGACCACCGCATCCATGGCGACGCGCATGTTTTCGACCCAGTTCAACGAGTCGAATACGCGGAACACGTCGATATTCTGTGAAGCCTGGCGAACGAATTCCCGCACTACGTTATCGGGATAGTTGGTATAGCCAACCCCGTTCGCGCCCCGCAGCAGCATCTGGGTCATCAGGTTCGGCATCGCTTCGCGCAGGTCACGCAGACGCTGCCAGGGGCATTCCTGCAGGAAGCGGTAAGCCACGTCGAAGGTTGCACCGCCCCAGCACTCGACCGAGAACAGCTGGGGCAGGTTCGCCGCATAGCTGGGCGCAACCTTGATCATGTCAATCGAGCGCATCCGGGTGGCCAGAAGTGACTGGTGCCCGTCGCGCATAGTGGTGTCGGTGATCAGCAATTGTCGCTGGGCCTTCATCCAATCTGCAACCGCCTGTGGACCTTTCTGTTCCAACAGATTGCGGGTGCCCATCTGCGGCTCAGCCTTGAGCGCGGGCGCCTTGGCCTCTTTCAGATCGGAGCGTGGTTCCGGGCGATCCTTGGTCTCGGGATGCCCGTTCACGGTGATATCCGCGATATAGGTCAGCACTTTGGTGCCCCGGTCGCGGCGGCGTTTAAAGGCAAACAGGTCCGGTGTCGAGTCGATGAACTTGGTGGTGTATTCGTTCGACAGGAAGGTCGGGTGTTTCAGCAGGTTGATGACAAAGTCGATATTGGTGCTGACCCCGCGAATCCGGAATTCACGCAGTGCGCGATCCATCCGGGCAATTGCGGCCTGGGGTGTTGGAGCTTTCGCCGTCACTTTAGTGAGCAGCGAGTCATAGTATCGTGTGATCACCCCGCCCGCATAGGCTGTGCCGCCATCCAGACGAATGCCCATACCAGTGGCCGAGCGATAGGCTGTGATGCGGCCATAATCGGGGATGAAGTTGTTCTGCGGGTCTTCGGTGGTGATCCGGGTCTGCAATGCGTGGCCGGTCAGATGCACGTCGGCCTGGCTTGCTGCTCCTGTGGCTTCGGCCAAGGTCTTGCCTTCAGCGATCAGGATCTGAGCTTGAACGATGTCGATACCGGTGACCTCTTCTGTGACGGTATGTTCAACCTGCACACGTGGGTTCACTTCGATGAAGTAGAACTTGCCGGTTTCCATATCCATCAGGAATTCGACAGTGCCCGCGCATTCATAGTTCACATGGGCGCAGATTTTGCGGCCAAGTTCACAAATCTCGGCGCGTTGGTCTTCGGACAGATACGGGGCAGGGGCGCGTTCAACCACTTTCTGGTTGCGGCGCTGGACCGAGCAGTCGCGTTCATAAAGGTGATAGATCTCACCATGTTTGTCGCCCAGAATCTGCACCTCGACATGGCGGGCGCGGGTGATCATCTTTTCCAGATACCCCTCGCCATTGCCAAAGGCGGCTTCGGCTTCACGGCGACCTTCCAGAACCTTCTCTTCCAACTCGTCCTCGGATTCGATCGGGCGCATGCCGCGCCCGCCACCACCCCAGGAGGCCTTGAGCATCAGGGGATAGCCGATTTCCTTGGCCTCGGCCCGGATCGCATCCATGTCATCGCCCAGAACCTCGGTTGCCGGGATCACGGGCACACCTGCTTCGATGGCGACCCGTCGCGCGCTGGCCTTGTCCCCCAAGGCGCGCATGGTTTCCGCTTTGGGTCCGATGAACGTGATTCCGTTCTTCACACAGGCATCCACAAAGCTGGGGTTTTCCGACAACAAGCCATAACCGGGGTGGATCGCATCCGCACCGCATTCCTTGGCGACGCGAATGATCTCATCAATCGACAGATAAGCGGCAACCGGGCCCATTCCCTCGCCAATGCGATAGGCTTCATCCGCCTTAAAGCGATGCAGACCCAACTTATCCTCTTCTGCATAGACGGCGACTGTGCGTTTGCCCATCTCATTGGCGGCGCGCATCACGCGAATGGCAATCTCGCCGCGGTTGGCGATGAGGATCTTTTTGAAGTCAGTCATAGCGGGTCCCGGTGTTGATGGTTTGGGCGTGTTCTTAGCCGGACACTACGCGCAGATACATCAGTCTTTCTGGGTAGAACCGGCATGTTAACGCTCGCAAACGCCTTTTGTTTATGCGCTTTTCTTAACGTCGCTGCGATGCAGCATCAATTCTTTAATTTACTTTGGGTCAGCTGATCCAAAGAAAAGGCGCCCATCTGTCCCATGTTGGACAGCATATCCTGTTTCAGAATCTCGATCACATGGGCCGGACCTAGCGGTCCCAAGGCTGCCATCCCGTACAAAAAAGCCCGCCCCAGCATGACAAAATCCGCCCCACAGGCCAGCGCGCGCAGGATGTCCAGGCCACCTTCGATGCCACTGTCAAAGATCAGCGGCAGGTTGGTTGCCGAACGCAGCTCTGGCAAGACGTCGATACTGGCGGGGGCCGCATCGAACTGGCGCCCGCCGTGGTTTGACACCCACAGCGCATCAACGCCCGCGCGCTCCAAAGGCTCGGCGTCTTCGGCGCGCATCACACCTTTGATGATCAATGGCCCGTCCCAGTGATCGCGCAGCCAATTAACATAGTCCATGTCTGGCGAAGTGCGCAGCAGGTACCCCAAATGGGCGGTTGGCGGCAGGTTCTGTCCGCTGTCGATATACTTGTCCAGCGTGCGCATTCTGGGCGACCCCTGCCGCAACATCCCTAACGCCCAGGCGGGTCGCATCGCGATCTGTGCCAACAGTCGTGGCGTCAGCCTTGGGGGTTGCGTGAGGCCAGAGCGTGTCTGACGCTCGCGCCGAGAGGCCACAGGAACATCGACGGTCAGCACCAGAGTCCTAAAACCCGCGTTGCGTGCGCGAGACAGCAAATCGGCGCGTATGTCTGGGTCTTTGGGTGGATAGAGTTGGAACCATGCATTGTCGCCAATACTGGGTGCCAAATCTTCGGGGCTTTGTGCCGCGACGGTTGAGAGCGTGTAAGGCAGTCGGGCCTTGGCGGCGGTCCGGGCCAGCAGACCTTCGGCATCCGGCCAGACCAATCCGGACATACCGATCGGGGCAATACCAAACGGCATCGGGTAGTTCTGGCCCAAAAACTGCGTGCGGGTGTCAAAATCACTCTCACCGCGCAGGATTGCGGGGTAAAGCTGTACACGGTCCAGGGCATCCCGATTGCGCTGCAGGGCAGTTTCCATGCCCGTGCCACTTTCCACATAATCCCAGACAAAGCGCGGCAACCGCCGTCGCGCGCGGCGCTTCAGGTCCGAAATACCAGGGTAAAAGCTGTGTAAATCCATGCGGATTGATCCGCCTTGAGCTGCGATTCGGCAAGCATTTGAGGTTGTTCTACAGGTCTGCGCCTACGTTGGGGTGAGGTTCGTGCTTGATTTGTGGGTGTTCGGCTTCAAAAAAATGAGTGAACAAGCCGTGAACAAACTCTTCCCCTCAGCACGCAACCCGCGTAGTTTGGGGGTATGAGCAGTTACGACGAAATGGACGCCTTCGAGGGCGCATCGCTTTCGGCGCGGGCGATGCCAACGCGGTCGAAAGATCATTTGGAGTGGCTTAACACGCCACAACTTGAAGCGGCAACCAGGCTGGACGGACCTCTGCTGGTTTTGGCGGGAGCTGGAACTGGCAAGACGAGATGTTTGATTTCTCGAATCGCAGAAATCTTGGATGAAAAGCGTGCAAGATCGGATGAGATTCTTGCAGTCACGTTCACCAACAAAGCTGCGAAAGAGATGAAAGATAGGGTGCAAAAGTACCCGGTTAACGTCAGTCGCGGATTGCAATGGATGGGAACCTTCCACGCGATTTGCGTGAAATTGCTGCGGCGTCACGCCGAGCTTGTCGACCTAAAGTCGAATTTCACCATTCTGGACAGTGATGATCAGCTGCGTTTACTCAAACAGTTGGTGCAGGCGGCCAACATCGATGACAAGCGCTGGCCCGCTCGGATGTTGGCCGGCATCATCGACGACTGGAAGAACCGTGCGTTGACGCCTGACAAGGTGCCCGCTGCGGATTCTGGCGCGTACAATAACAAAGGTGTTGAACTTTATGCTCAATACCAGACCCGATTGCGTGAGCTGAACGCAGTGGATTTCGGCGACCTGCTTTTGCACATGGTCACGATTTTTCAGACCCATTCGGACGTTTTGGAACAATATCAACGCTGGTTCCGCTACATCCTCGTGGATGAGTATCAGGACACAAACATCGCCCAATACCTCTGGCTGCGTCTGCTGGCTGGGGGGCACAAGAACATTTGCTGTGTGGGCGATGATGATCAGTCGATCTATGGCTGGCGTGGTGCTGAGGTGGGCAACATTCTGCGGTTCGAAAAGGACTTCCCCGGCGCGTTTGTGGTGCGGCTGGAACAGAACTACCGCTCGACCCCACATATTCTGGCGGCAGCCTCGAATGTCATTCGCGGCAATGAAGGCCGGTTGGGTAAGGAACTGTGGACTGATCGCGAAGACGGCGAAAAGGTTCGCCTGATCGGCCATTGGGATGGCGAGGAAGAGGCGCGTTGGATCGGCGAGGAAATCGATGCGATGCAGGGAGGCACGCGCGGCGTGCGGCCCATGAACCTTGATGAGATCGCGATACTTGTGCGCGCCTCGCATCAGATGCGGGCGTTCGAGGATCGGTTCCTGACTATCGGTCTACCCTATAAGGTGATCGGCGGGCCGCGTTTCTATGAGCGGATGGAGATTCGCGATGCCATGGCCTATTTCCGGCTGGTGGTCAGCCCTGAGGATGACCTGGCGTTTGAGCGGATCGTGAACACACCCAAGCGCGGTTTGGGAGACAAGGCACAGCAGACGATTCAGGTGGTGGCGCGTGAGAACGGGGTGTCTCTGGTCGAAGGCGCGCGGCTTGCGGTCGAAAATGGCCTGATCAAAGGCAAGGGCGGCACGGCGCTGCGCGAGTTGATCGACGGTCTGGCGCGCTGGAATGCGATGACACGGGGCCCGCGGATTGAGGTCGATGATGCCTCGGTCATCGACGATGGCGTGTCGCCGATCCGCTATGGCGCGCCCGAGCATACGCATATCGAGCTGGCGCAGATCATCTTGGACGAGTCCGGCTATACCGGTCACTGGCAGAATGACAAAACACCCGAAGCGCCGGGGCGGCTAGAAAACCTCAAGGAACTGGTGAACCAGCTGGACAATTTCGAGAATCTGCAAGGGTTTTTGGAACATGTCAGCCTGGTCATGGACAATGAGCAGGATTCGGATGGCGCCAAGGTCTCGATCATGACCCTGCACGCGGCAAAGGGATTGGAGTTCCCAACCGTGTTCCTGCCGGGCTGGGAGGACGGATTGTTCCCCTCGCAACGGTCGATGGACGAATCCGGGCTTAAGGGACTCGAAGAAGAACGTCGCTTGGCTTACGTGGGTATCACCCGTGCGGAAGAGGTCTGCACGATATCCTTTGCGGCCAATCGGCGGGTGTTTGGGCAGTGGCAGAACTCCATGCCTTCGCGATTCATTGACGAATTGCCCGAGGATCATGTGGAGGTGCTGACACCTCCGGGGTTGTATGGCGGCGGGCAGGTCTCGGCGGGTATTGAAACCCGCGCAGCCGAGGCGAATGTGTACAACTCGCCCGGCTGGAAGCGGATGCAGGCGCGGCAGGGGCAGTATGGGATGTCGCAGCCCAAGGAAAGCCGGAATACGGTGATCGACGCAACAGCGGTGGCCAGTTTCACACTGGGAGAGCGGGTGTTTCACCAGAAATTCGGCTATGGCGGTGTGGTTGGCATTGAAGGCGACAAGGTTGAGGTCGAATTCGACAAGGCCGGGACCAAGAAAGTTGTCTCTCGGTTCCTATCCGCCAAGGACGACGTGCCGTTTTGATCTTTTGCGAGGCTCTGCCTCGCGCTCCGAGGTATTTTTGAACAGAAGAAGGTGGGGGCGTTCGCGCCCCTTTTTTGCTGTTTGCAAAAGAAAAGCGGCGGTTCCCAGGGAGGAGGAGAGGGAACCGCCGCTCTTTGCAACATCAGAGCAGGGAGGAGGAGAGCCCTGATGTATCAGCACCCGGGTTTAAGCCCGGTATGGGGAAGACGCGGCGACGTCAGGGAGGAGGTAGACGTCACCGCGCGCTTTCAACACCAGAGCAGGGAGGAGGAGAGCCCCGATGTATCAGCTTCCGGCTATTTGGGCCGGTATAAGGTGCGGCAGCATCAGGGAGGAGGTAGATGCTGCCGCTGATTACAGACCCTAAAGGGAGGAGGAAGGGCCTGATCTCGGTTGTTCTGGGCGCTTAGCGCGCTGTGTGTTCGTCGGCGGCTTGCTTGGCCAGACGTCGGATCATCGAGCGATGCAGGCCGAGATCGGCGAGTTCCCGATCCGAGAGGTTGGACAGCTCATTGACTGTCTGACGATACATCCGGTAGCTGGCGAAGCGGGTTTTGGCGGCTTCGATCCATGCGTTCAGCCCGTTGCTGTGTGCGCCTTTCAGCGCGGAAGTGTTGGTTGCGACTGCCATGTGCTCACTCGCTTTCATCTCTCTGTGCTGGTCATTTCCAGCGTTTGCTTGAGACTGAAGATAAGCCAATGCTGCAATTGCACAATAGGTAGCGATAACAATGCTGCTATGCAGCAAATGCATAGATATCAAAAACTTGATGCCCTGCACCTCGATTGCCCCTAAAAACATGAGTTCTGGGCAGATCATTTGCAAAATCGTTACATTGAAAAAAAATTGATGCACGATCTGAGTGCGCGATGTTTGAGCGACAAATCACAAAATTTAGGCGTTCACGGACCGGGTATCGAACGGTGTTGGGGTCCTTTGGAGGCGTCCTATGACCTTGCTGGGAATTCGTGGGATGCGGTGAACTCGGGCGATATCTCTGAGTTTTTTGAGAGGTGATTCGACTTCACGAGCAAGAAAATCGGTTAAAACACCCGGTTCTCTGAAAAAATCTGAGAATGTATGGGAAATCATGGGGTCAAATGGGTCGACGAGATTTGCATACATATAGTGTCTTGCTTGACGAAAGGCACTACAGGAGGTGCCTGAGGTTTGCTACAGAAAGATTTGAGGGCCATTGTTTGGCCACTGAGCTGGTATCGGGCCTAAATTTCCTGTTGATTTCCATGAATTCCCATGGCATCCCTATATGCATCCGATGAGGACGAGGCAGCAGGGGCACAAAACGACCCCAAACCAAATAACAAACAGGTTTCATACAGGCACTTCGCTTTCATCACTCTGAAGATCCGGCGCGCGAGCGAGCAGACATCCCCCCAGGTGGCGCGCGCAGCTGGACATCCCGCACAGCGGGTCAATGCGGCGGGTTGATCAGTGGCAGCAGATCAACTCGCCGTTTTTCATCCGGGGGACGTGAATTTTGAGGTGGGGCGCAAGCGAAAGGGACAGTCGTCTTGGCGCGCAGGTTTAGAGGTGAAAGCCACCATAAGGTGGACACGAAGGGCAGGGTGTCGATCCCGGCTTCGTTTCGCCGTGTGCTTGAAGCTTCTGATCCCAACTGGCAGCCCGGTGATACTCCTGAGCTTGTGATTGTCTATGGCGACCACCGTCGCAAATACCTTGAATGCTATACGATGCAGGCGATTGATGAGGTCGATGACAAGATCGATGCCTTGCCGCGCGGCTCGATGGAGCGGCGGATGCTGCAACGTATGTTCCACGGTCAGTCCTTCCCTACGACCGTAGATGAGACCGGACGTCTGGTCCTGCCCGCCAAGCTGCGCAACAAAATCGACCTTGGAAATGAGGCATTCTTTATTGCTGCCGGTGACACCTTCCAGATCTGGAAGCCCGAAACCTATGAGGTCGAAGAACTGGCCAAGACCGAAGAGTGGATGGACGATCTGCCAGATGATTTCGACCCGATGGTCTATCTCGATGGCGTTGGGGACGCGTAACGGCATGTCCGGCGCGGTCTCCTCATCTTCGAACCCACATATTCCTGTCCTGCTACGCCCTTTGCTGGCGGCGGTGTCTCCGGTGTCGGGTGTATGGTTGGACGGAACCTTCGGCGCAGGCGGCTATACGCGGGGTCTGCTTGAGGCCGGCGCCGACAAGGTGATCGGCGTGGACCGCGATCCGCTTGCGTTTGAGATGGCAGCAGATTGGGCGCGTGACTATGGTGACCGGCTGGTGATGCAGCCGGGTGTGTTTTCGCGGTTGGATGAATATGCGAAGGATTTGGAAGGAGTCGTTCTGGATCTTGGCGTGTCGTCGATGCAATTGGATCAGGCCAAGCGCGGGTTCTCGTTCATGAAAGACGGGCCGCTTGATATGCGCATGAGCCAAGAGGGCGAAAGCGCTGCTGATCTGGTGAACGGCGCAACCGAAGCTCAACTGGCCGATATTTTGTTCCATTTTGGCGAAGAACGGGCCAGTCGGCGTATTGCCAAAGCGATCATCAAAGCACGGACTGAGGCACCGATCACAACGACGTTGCGATTGGTCGAGATCATCGAATCTTGCCTGCCGCGTCCGAAACCCGGTCAATCTCACCCGGCGACGCGCAGTTTTCAGGGGCTGCGGATTGCTGTGAATGCCGAATATGAGGAGCTATTTCAAGGGCTTATGGCGGCTGAACGGGCCTTGAAACCTGGCGGACAATTGGCCGTTGTGACCTTTCATTCCATCGAGGATCGGATGGTTAAGCGGTTCTTCCAATCGCGCGCGGGCAAGACCGGTCGGGCCAATCGCTATGCGCCAGAGATCGAACAGGAACTGCCGCAATTTACCCTGAAAACCCGCAAGGCCGTGGCGCCGGATGAGCGGGAATTGCAGGAAAATCCACGCGCGCGTTCTGCCAAGCTGCGCGTTGCGGTTCGGACAGAGGCTCCGGCAGGGGAAATCGATGCGCGGGCCATTGGCATGCCGCAGCTGGGGGAGAAGGCAAGATGAAGAGTATTCTGTATGTGTTGACTGCCATGTCCGTATTCGGTTTGGCGCTTTGGGCGTATCAAGAGAACTACCGCACCCAGCAGGTGTTGAAAGAAACCCAGTCGTTGCAGCGTCAGATTGGCACAGCGCAGGTGCGTTTGGCTGTCCTTAACGCCGAGTGGGCCTATCTGAACCGTCCGGATCGCTTGCGCGAGCTTGCGGATCTCAATTTTGAGCGTCTGGGCCTGTTGCCACTGCGTGCCGAACAGTTCGGGCGTGCGGATCAGATCGCATATGCCGAGGATCCCGACCTGCCAATTGTCGACCCGATTGAATTGCAGGCCATCACCGACCTGCAGGCTCTGGGCGAGGTTCAGCTGCCATGACACGTACCCCACTTCGTCCTCTGGCCCGTGTTCTTGAGGCGCGCGCGAAAGGGGAAAACCCCAAGGTCATCGAGCGCGAGAATATCCGACAACGCCACGAGCAGATGAAAGATCGCGCGCGTGCCCGCGCTGAGGGGCGTTTGCTTGTGCTGGGCCTGTTCTTTTTCTGCGCGTTTTCGGTTGTTGGGGTCCGTATGGGCATGCTTGCGACCTCTGAAGCGCAAGAGCCGCTGGCGAGCGCGCCTGGGGCTTCGATTGCTATGCAACGTGCCAATATTGTGGATCGTGAAGGCCGTATTCTGGCGACCAATCTGGACACCTATTCCGTCTATGCCCAGCCGCCGTTGATGATCGACCCAATTGCGGCGGCAGACCAGTTGGTAGCGATCTTCCCCGATCTGGAAAAAGAACTTCTGGTCAAGGACTTCACTGGCAATCGCAAGTTCCTGTGGATCAAGAAGCGCATCTCACCTGAGCAGAAACAGGCTGTTCACGATATCGGCGATCCGGGCATTCTGTTTGGCCCGCGCGAAATGCGCCTGTACCCCAATGGCAAACTGGCTGCGCATATTCTGGGGGGGTCCGGTTTTGGACGTGAGGGCGTAAGTGCCGCCGAAGTGATTGGCGTCGCTGGCGTCGAAAAGAAGTTTGATAACTATCTGCGCGACCCGGCCAATGGTAACAAACCGCTACAACTGTCACTGGACCTGACCATTCAAGCCGCAGTTGAGCAAGTTTTGTATGGCGGCATGAAGATTATGAATGCCAAAGGGGCCTCGGCGGTTCTGATGGATGCGCATACGGGCGAGGTGATCTCAGCCGCGTCTCTGCCTTCGTTCGATCCCAATGATCGCCCGCGCCCGCCGACCTCGGGTTTTGATCCCTCCGACAGCCCGTTGTTCAACCGCTATGTGCAGGGCGTGTACGAGCTGGGCTCGGTGTTCAAGATTTTCACCGCAGCACAGGCGGTGCAGCTTGGGTTGGTGAATTCTGAGACTATCATCGATACTTCAGGCCCAATGAAGATCGGTCGTTTTCCAATTGGTGAGTTCAACGGCAAGAACTACGGCAAGATCAGCGTGGCTGATGTGATCGTCCACAGTTCGAACCGGGGAACCGGCCGGCTGGCCCTGCAGATCGGGGCCAAAAGACAGCAGGAGTTTCTGGAAACGCTGGGCATGTTCGAACCAACACCGTTCGAGATTGTCGAGGCCTCCGGGGGCGCGCCGCTTAAGCCCAAGAAATGGGGTGAGTTGAGCACGGTGACCATTTCCTATGGCCACGGCCTATCGACCAGCCCGATGCATCTGGCAGCGGGCTATGCGGCGATTGCCAATGGTGGGCATTATGTCAGCCCGACGATCCTGAAGAAAAACAGCCCGCAATACGGCCCGCGTGTCCTGACGGACAGCGCTGCGTCGCAGGCGCAGAAGATGCTGCGCAAGGTGGTGACCGACGGCACCGCCAGCTTTGGCGATGTCAAAGGCTATGACGTCGCGGGCAAGACCGGAACGGCGGATAAACCCAAACCGCGTGGCGGGTATTACGATGACAAGGTCATCGCGACCTTTGCCACAATCTTTCCGGCCTATGATCCGAAATACGTGCTGATCGTCACGCTGGATGAACCGTCAATTGTGGCCTATGGCGAAAAGCGCCGGACAGCCGGGTGGACGGCGGTGCCGGTCGCTGCTGAATTGATCGGACGTGTGGCGCCACTGTTGGGGTTGCGTCCGCGTCTTGAGCCCGAGGCGGGCGCTGCTATAACCCTGACCTCGAATTAGGGTGCCAGAGAACAGGTGGGTCATGGGCGCAAGAACAAAAAAACTCAGCCAACTGGCCCTAACCGCACGCGGTGGCGCAAATCCGGATATCACCGGGCTGGCCGTTGACAGCCGCGAGGTCAAAGACGGTTTTCTGTTTGCAGCCCTCCCCGGCACTCGGGTTCATGGTGGCGAGTTCATCCAATACGCCTTGCGCATGGGGGCCGCCGCCATTCTGACCGACGCCGAAGGCGCGAAGATCGCCGAGGCCGAACTGGCCGCATCCGACGCTGCCTTGGTTGTAGTTGAAGACCCGCGCCAAGCATTGGCCGGGTCCGCTGCACTTTGGTTCGGTGCGCAACCGCAGACGATTGTTGCGGTCACCGGAACCAATGGCAAAACCTCGGTTGCCACATTCGTCCGCCAGATCTGGGCTGAGCTTGGCCATGCCGCCGTCAATCTTGGCACCACCGGAGTCGAGGGCGCTTGGACCGCACCGCTGGCTCACACAACGCCCGAACCGATCACCCTGCATCGATGCCTGTCCGAGGCGGCTGAGAACGGCGTGACCCATGCGGCGATGGAGGCTTCTTCGCACGGGCTGGAGCAACGGCGTCTGGACGGAGTACATCTGGCTGCTGCCGGGTTCTCGAACTTCACGCAGGATCATCTGGACTATCACGAAACCTTCGAGGCCTATTTTGCAGCGAAGATGGGCTTGTTCGACCGGGTTTTGCCTGAGGACGGCACCGCAGTGATCAACCTGAGCGACCCTAAGGGAGCGCAGGTGCGCAAGATTGCCGAGGCGCGGGGGCAGTCGGTGCTGACAGTCGGATTGGGCGAGGCCGATCTTTGCCTTATGAACCAACGCTTTGACTCAACTGGGCAGGATTTGCGGTTTTCCTGGCAGGGCAAGACCTTCCAGACGCGCCTGAACCTGATCGGTGGGTTTCAAGCTGAAAACATCCTGCTAGCCTGTGGGCTGGTCATCGCAGCAGGCGACGACCCTGAGAGAGTGTTCGAGACCCTATCGCATCTGACAACGGTCCGAGGCCGCATGCAACTGGCCGCCACCCGCGACAATGGCGCGGCGGTGTTTGTAGACTATGCTCACACGCCCGACGCTGTTGCGACAGCTTTGAAAGCGCTGCGCCCGCATGTGATGGGACGTCTGATCGCTATCGTCGGCGCGGGCGGAGATCGCGATGCCACCAAGCGCCCGTTGATGGGCAAGGCCGCAACCAATCACGCCGATATCGTCTTCGTCACCGATGACAACCCTCGCAGCGAAGATCCCGCCGCCATCCGCGCGGCCGTGATGGAGGGTGCGCCAGGCGCGACCGAAGTGGGTGATCGGGCCGAAGCGATCTTGCGCGGCATTGACGCTTTGCAACCCGGTGACGCGCTGTTGATTGCAGGCAAAGGCCATGAAACCGGCCAAATCGTCGGCGATCAGGTTTTGCCCTTCGATGATGTTGAACAGGCGAGCATCTCCGTGGCCGCCCTGGATGGGAGGGTCGCATGACGCTCTGGACAGCGGCAGAGGCCGCCGAAGCGACCGGTGGTCGCGCGACGACTGATTGGATGGTAAACGGTGTGTCGATTGACACGCGCACCTTGCAGCCGGGCGACCTGTTTGTTGCGTTGAAAGCTGCGCGAGACGGGCACGACTTTGTGGCTCAGGCGCTTGAGAAAGGCGCGGGTGCAGCCTTGGTCTCGCATGTACCGGAGGGCGTGCGCGAAGATGCGCCGCTGTTGATTGTTGAGGATGTTCAGGCCGGTTTGGAGGCACTGGGCCAAGCCGCGCGTGCGCGCACTGAGGCACGTATCGTCGGGGTGACAGGCAGTGTCGGCAAAACCTCGACCAAGGAAATGCTGGCGACCATTCTGGAAAGACAGGGTAGGACCCATGCCAGCGTTGCCAGCTACAACAACCATTGGGGCGTGCCTCTGACACTGGCGCGGATACCGCAGGACACGGAATATGCTGTGATCGAGATTGGGATGAACCACCCCGGCGAGATTGCTCCACTCGCGTGTCAGGCCCGCCCGCATGTGGCTTTGTTGACAACGGTAGCCGCGGTGCATCTTGAGGCGTTTGAGTCGGTTGCAGGAATCGCCCATGAAAAGGCGGCAATTTTCGAGGGGCTGGAACCCGGCGGCGCAGCCATCGTCAATGCCGATATCGAGCATGCCGAAATTCTGCGCCACACGGCGCAAGACCACGGCGCAGGGATCGTCGAATTTGGCCGACAGGCCGCAGATTACAAACTGACGGATGTGACCGCCGGGCCGGATTCGATTCAGGCCCAAGCCTCGGTTGGTGACACGCAGTTCATCTTCGACGTCCAATCCGCTGGTACGCATTTTGCAATGAACGCGTTGGGGGCCTTGGCGGCCTGTGTCGAACTGGGTGTCGATCTGGAACAGGCCATCGATGGGCTGCAGCACTGGTCTCCGGTCAAAGGTCGCGGAGTGCGCGAGACTTTGCCATTGGCAAATGGTGGGCAAATCGAACTGCTGGACGACAGCTACAATGCCAACCCGACCTCGATGGAAGCCGCTTTGGATGTTCTGGCGGCATCCCAAGGTGCGCGCCGGATCGCCTTTTTGGGGGACATGAAAGAGCTTGGGCCGCAGGAACAGGCCATGCACGCGGCGATGGCGCAGGTCAATGCGATGGCCGGTGTGGATAAGGTGCATTGCATCGGCCCGCTGATGCAAGCGCTGCATCGGGCTCTGCCAGATGATAAGCGCGGGCTCTGGTTCGAAACCAGCGCTGAGATGGCTGAGCACCTGCCTGACCTGATCAAAACCGGCGATAGCGTGCTGGCCAAGGGCTCGCTAAGCATGGCCTTGGCGCGGATTGTTGACGGTCTGCGCAAAATGGGGCAAGGGGGCGCGCTTGACGGGTGAACTTGCCCATGGGCCTCGTGTAAGAAAGGTTTTGTAATGCTGTATTGGTTGACCGCCTTGTCGGATGGAGGGGATTTCTGGAACCTCTTCCGCTACATTACCTTCCGCGCAGGCGGGGCCTTTCTAACGGCGCTGATCTTTGGCTTCATCTTCGGAAAACCGCTTATTAATGTGCTGCGCAAGAAGCAGGGCAAAGGCCAGCCGATCCGCGACGACGGCCCTGAGGGGCATTTTTCCAAGGCTGGTACCCCAACCATGGGCGGGTTGCTGATCGTCGGGGCTCTGGTCACTTCGACCCTCGTCTGGGCGCGGTGGGACAACCCTTATGTCTGGATGGTTCTGTTCGTAACTTTGGCCTATGCGGCCATTGGTTTTGCGGATGACTACGCAAAGGTGTCAAAGCAAAACACGAAGGGCGTTTCCGGCAAGATGCGGATGGCTTTGGGTGTCATCATCGCTGTTCTGGCATCGCTATGGGCAGTTCTGCACCATCCTGAAGCGCTGCAAAATCAACTTGCTGTGCCCGTTTTCAAAGATACGCTCGTCAATCTGGGCATCTTCTACATCCCGTTCTCGATTGTCGTCATCGTGGGGGCGGCGAATGCGGTGAACCTGACCGATGGTTTGGACGGCTTGGCGATCATGCCCGCGATGATCGCGGCCTCGACGCTTGGAATCATCGCCTATGCCGTCGGGCGGGTCGACTTTACCGAGTACTTGGACGTGCATTATGTGCCCGGGACAGGAGAAATCTTCATCTTCACCTCGGCCCTCTTTGGCGCGGGGCTTGGCTTCTTGTGGTACAACGCCCCGCCCGCCGCGGTGTTCATGGGCGATACCGGATCACTGGCACTGGGCGGCGCGCTGGGGGCTATTGCTGTGGCGACCAAGCACGAGCTGGTGCTGGCCGTCGTCGGCGGGTTGTTCGTGGTCGAAGCGCTGAGCGTGATCATCCAGGTCCTCTATTTCAAACGCACCGGCAAGCGCGTTTTCCTGATGGCCCCGATCCATCACCACTATGAGAAAAAGGGCTGGGCCGAGCCGACCATTGTGATCCGCTTCTGGATCATCTCGCTGATCCTGGCGATGATCGGGTTGGCGACGCTGAAGGTTCGGTGAAGAAGCGTCGGGTTGTACTGTCCGGATGTTCGGGCGGTGGCAAGTCCACCCTACTAGAGGAAATGGCGCGACGCGGCTATGCCACGGTCGCGGAACCGGGTCGTCGGGTGATCGCAGCCGAGCAAGAGCACAGCGGAGATGGTTTGCCCTGGATCAATCCCGATTCGTTTTGCCGTAAAGTGATCCAAACATCTTTCGATGATGTGACCAAGGCTCCAGATGGTTTGGTCTTATTCGACCGTTCCGCGCTGGACGCTTTGATTTGGTTTGATCGAACCGGCGCCAATCTGGAGAGTTCACTCCGGGATAAGATACTAAGCCTAGGATACGATCACTGCGTTTATCTGTTCCCACCGTGGCGCGAAATTTATGTAAAAGACGAACAGCGAAGGCATGACTTGTCCGACGCACTTGAAGAGTATGAGGCTTTGTGCGACCGCTTACCAAAGCTCGGGTTCCAAACTGCGCTTGTTCCGAAAAAGCCAGTTGCAGACCGAGCAGATTGGTTTGAGGCGCAGCTAAACAAAGGGCAGACGACATGATCCCGGTCAAAGGGTTTTCAGGACAAAAAGTTGCGGTTCTGGGGCTGGGCCGATCTGGGCTGACCACCGCACGGGCGCTGCGTGCGGGTGGGGCACAGCCGGTGTGTTGGGATGACAACCCGGACGCACGGGACGCTGCTCAGGCCGAGGGGTATGACTGTACTGATCTGCGCCGAAATGGGGCGTTCGAGGGCATTGCGTCTCTGATAGTCTCGCCGGGAATCCCGCATCTTTATCCTTCACCAAATCCTATCGTTGCGACCGCCTTGGAGGCAGGCGTTCCGGTGGACAATGATATCGGCCTGTTCTTCCGCTCCTTCGCAGGGCCGGAATGGAACAACTTTGATACTCCACCGCGCGTGATTGCCGTCACAGGGTCGAACGGGAAATCAACCACCGCTGCTTTGATCCACCACATCCTGACCGAGGAAGGACGATCAGCCGAACTGGCCGGCAATATCGGGCGTGGCGTGCTGGATATTGATCCCGGCACGGATGGTTCGGTCGTGGTTCTGGAACTCAGTAGCTATCAAACCGAACTGGCCCGGTCGCTGACACCGGATGTGGCCGTGTTTACCAATCTTTCGCCAGATCATCTGGACCGCCATGGCGGCATGGGTGGTTACTTCGCCGCCAAGAGACGGCTGTTTTCCGAAGGTGGGCCCGATCGGGCTGTCATTGGCGTGGATGAGGCCGAAGGCGTGTTTCTGGCCGGGCAGATGGCAGAGGGGCCAGCGGATGACCGGGTTATCCGTGTCTCGGTTGATCGTAAGCTGACGGGTCCGGGTTGGCAGGTCTTTGCGCGCAAGGGGTTCTTGTCGGAATACCGCAAGGGGCGACAGGCGGGCTCAATTGACCTGCGCGCCATAAAGGGCTTGCCGGGGACACATAACCACCAGAACGCTTGTGCGGCATATGCCGCCTGCCGTTCGTTGGGCCTGGCCCCTCGGGTGATCGAGGACGCGCTGCACAGCTATCCGGGCCTGCCGCATCGCAGCCAAATTATCGCCGAAGCGCAGGGTGTAACTTATGTGAACGATTCCAAAGCCACAAATGTCGACAGTGCGGTCAAGGCGCTGGGGGCGTTCAAGCGTATACGCTGGATCTGTGGCGGGCTGGAGAAAGAGGGTGGGCTGGCTGCTCTGAACGAGGCAACCACCGACGTGCTAAAGGCTTATGTCATTGGGCGCGAGGCTGCGAAATTTGCAATGCAATTGAACGTCGAAGCACAGGTTTGCACAACCATGGCTGTTGCGGTTGAACAGGCGATGGCAGATGCCGAAGCCGGTGATACTATTTTACTTGCGCCTGCTGCTGCAAGTTTTGACCAGTATGATAGTTTTGAACGACGTGGCGAGGATTTTGCTGACAATGTTCTGCAAAGACTGGCTGAATAGAGCGATTACAGTTTGCCGCTTGTTCACAAGGGCAAATGGGCTATCGTCTTGACGCCCTAGCGGATTTGGTCTTGCCTTGGCAGGACTTTAGAAAACGAGGTTACGGATATGTCCAACCGAAAGAAATTTATGGTGTTGCCAGCGGTGCTGTTGGTCGGAGCCTGTGCCAACTCTGGCGCGAACTACACGCCTATCATCGATGGCAATATCGGTCCCAATTACAACGCAGACCTGGCGCAGTGCCAGGCTCTGGCCCGAACACAGCCAACGGTTGATGGCAGAACAGCGGGTGCGGCGGCGATTGGTGCTGCAGGTGCCGCTGGTACAAAAGCGATCATCGATGACAGTGCCAGCGATCTGGGCCGTACCGCCGTTGCCGGTGCTCTGATCGGTGCGGGTGCAAGCGCGCTACAGAACACCCAAAATCAAGAGGTTATCGTGCGCAACTGCATGCGCGGGCGTGGCTATAACGTCGTCGGCTAAGGGTTGATCGTCAAAACGAGTGGCTTGCGATGGCGGTTCCAGCGGCGTGGCCGGAGGACCATGCCCATTGGAAGTTGTACCCACCCAACCATCCGGTGACATCCACCGCTTCACCAATTGCATAGAGGCCGGGGACATCCCTGGCCTCCATCGTTTTTGAGGACAGGTCATCTGTGTCGATCCCGCCCAGCGTGACCTCGGCCGTACGGTAGCCTTCGGTGCCCGATGGGGTCAGTTGCCAGTTGGAAAGGGCAGAGCTCAGATCGCTGAGCACCGCATCAGACTGGTCGGCCAAATTGCCATGCATTGGCATCTGCTGGCTGAGGTAATCGACCAGTCGCGCGGGCAAGTGGCGCGCCAGTTCCGTGGTCAAATCCTTGCGCCCAGCGCTTTGGCGTTGATCCCGCAGCAGGTCGAACAGCGGCAGATCGGGGATCAGGTTCACGCAGATCGTCTCTCCCTCGCGCCAGTAGGAGGAGAGTTGCAGAACCGACGGCCCGCTAAGGCCGCGATGAGTGAACAGAAGCGCTTCGTCAAAACTGGTACGCTCGTTTGACAGTCGTGCGGGCAGCGAGACGCCCGATAGGTCTTTGAACTTCCCATCTGAGAACGTGAACGGGACTAGCGCGGCGCGGGTTTCGGTCATTCGCAACCCGAATTGCAGCGCGATATCATAGGCCAGCCCTGTCGCGCCCATTTTGGGGATTGACTTGCCGCCTGTGGCCAGAACCAGATTGGAGCAAGTCAGGCTTCGGCGCTGTCCTTCGCGCTCGACCTCCAGTGTGAAGCCACATTCGGTCTTGCGCAGGTCCTTGAGCTCGGTTCGCACCCACAGCTCCGCTCCGGCACGTGTCATCTCATCCAGCAACATCTGGATGATTTGCTTGGAGGACCCGTCGCAGAATAGTTGGCCGAGTGTTTTCTCGTGCCATGCGATGTTGTGGTGTCCGACCAGATCGACGAAATCCCACTGCGTATATCGCGCCAGGGCGGATTTGCAGAAATGTGGGTTCTGCGACAGAAAGTTTCCCGAGCGCGCATACATGTTGGTGAAATTGCACCGCCCGCCTCCCGAGATGCGGATTTTCTCACCCGGAGCCTTGGCGTGGTCGATCACCAAAACGCGCCCGCCGCAATGGGCGGCGCACATCATACCTGCTGCACCGGCCCCGAGGATGATCGTGTCATAGGTCATGGGTGGGGGATGGCTTGGATTGAGCCGGAACGCAAGAGCGTGCCATCGTCTCGTTCAGGCTGCAATCCCGCGCGGGAAATCCGGATTGCCAGTTGCCGGACGCACTGTCATCCTGCGGTGATAACTTACCTGCATAGAAGGAACAGTTTATGCAATTCCCGGATTTTATGGTGGCCTTTCCAAAACTCGACGTTCCTTTCCCCGAAGATGTGGTACAGACGGCCGTAATTCGCTCGGACGCGGGGCTGGTGGCGTTCTTTACCTTTCTGAAGGAAGTGGAGCTTCCGCTCCATTCTCATGGCGCGCAATGGGGTACAGTCGTTGAAGGTGAGATTGAACTAACAATCGGAGATCAGACGAAAACCTACCGTCCTGGTGAAAACTACTCGATCCCAGCCGGGGTCGAACACGGAGGCCGGATCAAGGCAGGTACGCGCGTGATTGATGTCTTTGAGGAACCGGACCGGTACCCGATCAAAGCGTAACGCACTTTCATATCTCTGGGGCTGATCGAATTCCGCCTATGCCCCTCATTTCCCTAGCCCAATCCCCAAAATCCCTGTACACTTCTACCCAGACCCCGAAAACGGGGCGTTAACGAGGCAGTAAGTGGCGGTATCTCATGACTGAGATGGTGTATGGCGCGGTCCAGGACCAGCGCGGCGAACCGATTCTACCAAAGTGGTGGCGCACGATTGATCGCTGGACGATGTCCTGCGTGCTGATCCTGTTTGTCATCGGGCTATTATTGGGGTTGGCGTCCTCGCCGCCACTGGCAGGGCGCAACGGCTTCGATCCGTTTCACTATGTCGAACGGCAGGCGCTGTTCGGTGGGCTGGCGCTGATTGCGATGTTGCTGACCTCTATGATGTCGCCAACACTGGTACGCCGTCTGGCGGTGCTGGGCTTTCTGGGGGCCTTTGTTGCGCTCGCGTTCCTGCCGATCTTCGGCACCGATTTCGGAAAAGGGGCGGTGCGTTGGTATTCTCTGGGATTCGCGTCGCTGCAACCGTCCGAGTTTCTGAAGCCCGGATTTGTGGTTGTTGCGGCGTGGCTGCTGGCGGCATCGCAGGAAATCAACGGCCCTCCGGGGCGTTTGTGGTCTTTTGCGCTGTGCATGGCGATTGTCGGGATGCTCGTGATGCAGCCAGATTTCGGGCAGGCCTGTCTGATCCTGTTTGGTTGGGGCGTGATGTATTTCGTGGCCGGGGCCCCCATGCTGCTGCTAGTAGGCATGGCCGGCGTGGTCATTCTGGCGGGGATGTTCGCCTATTCCAACTCGGACCATTTCGCGCGCCGTATTGACGGATTTTTGAATCAAGAGGTCGATCCGACCACTCAACTTGGCTATGCGACCAACGCCATACGTGAGGGCGGTTTGTTTGGCGTCGGCGTGGGCGAGGGGCAGGTCAAATGGTCTCTGCCCGATGCGCATACAGATTTCATTATCGCCGTCGCAGCCGAGGAATACGGCCTTATCCTGGTGCTGATCATCATCGCGCTCTATTCGATTATCGTCGTGCGCTCGCTGCTGCGGCTGATGCGTGAACGGGATATGTTCATCCGCTTGGCGGGAACTGGTCTGGCCTGCATGTTTGGCGTTCAGGCAATGATCAATATGGGTGTTGCGGTGCGACTGCTGCCTGCCAAGGGTATGACGCTGCCTTTTGTCAGTTACGGCGGCTCGTCGTTGATTGCAGGCGGTATCGCGATCGGCATGTTGCTGGCCTTCACCCGAACCCGCCCGCAAGGCGAACTGGGCGATATTCTGCGCGGACGAAGCTGATGGGCAAACCCTACCTTCTGATTGCGGCGGGCGGCACCGGGGGCCATATGTTCCCGGCGCAAGCCCTGGCTGAGGCGATGTTGCACAAAGGTTGGCGGGTGCGCCTGTCTACCGATGCCCGTGGGGCCCGCTATACCGGTGGCTTCCCGCACACGACCGAGATTGTCGAAGCCTCCTCGGCCACTTTCGCGCGAGGCGGTTTGGCGGCTAAGGCACTGGTCGGCCCTAAGATTGCTGGTGGTGTCGCCAGCATGGCGTTTCAGATGATGCGGGACAAACCGGATGTGGTCGTGGGCTTCGGCGGATATCCCTCGATCCCAGCCCTGGGTGCGGCGGTGATGCTGAAACTACCACGCATGATCCATGAGCAAAACGGGGTGCTGGGCCGGGTGAACCAGCTGTTTGCCACGCGCGTTTCACAAGTGGCCTGCGGTGTCTGGCCGACCGATCTGCCGGACAGTGCGCAGGGCATACACACCGGCAACCCGGTCCGAGCCTCGGTTTTGGAGCGGGCCGGGGCGCCCTATATCCCGCCCGGCGAATACCCGATGTCGATCCTTGTCATGGGTGGCTCGCAAGGTGCCCGAATTCTCAGTGACGTGGTGCCAGAATCCATTGCGGCGCTGCCCGAAGACATCCGTGCTCATATCCGCGTCTCACATCAGGCGCGGGATGAAGACGGTGCACGCGTCACGGCCTTTTACAACGAGCACGGCATTCGTGCGGATGTTAAGCCCTTTTTTGACGACGTGCCACGCCGTATGTCAGATGCGCAACTGGTGATCAGTCGCTCGGGCGCATCCAGCGTGGCCGATATCTCGGTCATCGGCCGCCCGTCGATCCTGATCCCGTTTGCAGCCGCCGCAGGCGACCATCAGACCGCCAATGCCCGAGGGTTGGTACAGGCGGGCGGGGCGATCATGATCCCCGAAAACGCTCTTGACGTTGCCGCGCTGACCGAGCAAATGAGCACGGTTTTGACGAACCCTGAAGCCGCACAGAAAATGGCCCATGCCGCCTTGTCGGTCGGAGCCCCCGACGCCACCGAGCGTCTGGTCGCCCTGGTCGAGCAATTGGCGCAGAAGGAGACCACATGACCCCAGCAACCAAACTGCCGCAGGATGTCGGGCCGATCCATTTCGTTGGGATCGGCGGGATCGGGATGTCGGGCATCGCCGAGGTGTTGCTGAACCTTGGCTACCGGGTGCAGGGGTCAGATCTAAAGGCTTCGAAGATCACGGATCGGTTGGCGTCCCTTGGGGCCGAGATTTTTGTGGGGCAGAAAGCCGAAAACCTGCAAAACGCCGCCGTGGTCGTCACCTCGACCGCGATCAAACCGGGCAACCCGGAACTGGATGAGGCGCGCGCGCAAGGTCTTCCTGTTGTCCGTCGTGCGGATATGCTGGCCGAGCTGATGCGCCTGCGGTCGAACATCGCCATTGCTGGTACGCATGGCAAAACAACCACGACCACGATGATGGCCGAATTGATGGTGGCGGGTGATTTCGACCCTACGGTCATCAATGGTGGCATCATCCACGCCTACGGCTCGAACGCACGGATGGGGCAGGGCGAATGGATGGTGGTCGAGGCCGACGAATCCGACGGCTCGTTCAACCGTCTGCCCGCGACCATCGCCATCGTCACCAATATCGATCCCGAGCATATGGAGCATTGGGGCGATTTCGACAAGTTGCGCGATGGGTTTTATGAGTTCGTTTCGAACCTGCCGTTCTACGGTCTAGCCGTGTGCTGCACGGATCATGCCGAAGTTCAGGCTCTGGTCGGGCGCATCACTGACCGTCGCGTTCGCACCTATGGTTTCAACGCGCAGGCCGATGTGCGGGCGATGAACCTGACCTATAAAGGCGGCGTCGCTCATTTCGATATCCACCTGCAATACGAAGACAAGGTGATTGAGGGCTGCACGTTGCCGATGCCTGGCGATCACAACGTCTCAAACGCGTTGTCTGCCGTGGCTGTCGCCCGCCATCTGGGCATGAAAACCGCAGAAATCCGCGAGACGCTGGCCAATTTCGGAGGCGTGAACCGCCGCTTTACCAAAGTCGGAGAGATTGATGGGGTCACCATCATCGACGACTATGGCCATCACCCGGTGGAAATCGCTGCGGTGCTGAAAGCTGCGCGTCAGGCGACTGAGGGACGCGTGATTGCCGTGCATCAGCCGCACCGCTATTCCCGTCTGTCCAACCTGTTCGATGATTTCTGCACCTGCTTTAACGACGCTGACGTCGTTGCCATCGCCGATATCTTCGCCGCCGGCGAAGACCCGATCGAAGGGGCGTCGCGCGATGATCTGGTGCAGGGGCTGATCCGCCATGGGCATCGGCATGCTCGTGCGTTACTGGACGAGGACGATCTTGAACGCCTCGTGCGCGAACAGGCGCGCCCCGGAGATATGGTTGTCTGCCTTGGTGCCGGTACGATCAGCGCCTGGGCGAATGGGCTGCCTGAGAGATTGCAAAGAAAACAAGCAGTTTGACGGCACTCCTCATTTGCAGCACAACCTGAAAGTGTGATACAATAACCTCAGCTACCGCGAGTCCTCGGAGGGGGCGCATGGACTATTCGATGATCTTTGCCGCGATCTGGGTAATCTGCGCCACCATTGTGGCGTTGTTACCCATGCGGCTGCAATTCCCTCCGGGTGTCACCTTGTTGATTTGCGCGCCAGTTCTGATTGTCTGGCTGGGCTATGATCACGGCTGGTTCTGGTCGGCTCTCGCCTTTGGGGGCTTTGTCTCAATATTCCGCAACCCGATCCGCTACTACTGGCGCAAATGGGTGCGCGGGGAGGTGATGGAATGAGCTGGTCGCTTGCTCTGGCCGCCCTGTGGGGCCTTGCCGCCAACCTGTTGGCGATGATCCCCAGCAAGGACAACCACTGGACGCGCGCCTATGTCTTGATTGCTGTGGGCATTCCGATTTTGGGCTATGTTACCTATGAGAACGGCCCATGGATTGGGTTGTTGGTTTTGGCTGCGGGCATGTCCATGCTGCGCTGGCCCGTGATCTATCTGGGTCGCTGGATCCGTCGACGCATTTGATGTCTGGGTTTCGGATACAGGTTGCCATATCCCTCTGAATCCGCGATCTAGCATTCATGAGAACACTTCCTGCGCCGCGTGGCAAACTGTCCGAAAATCGTAACCTTAACGACCTGACATGGCTCCGCGTTGGTGGCCCTGCAGACTTTCTGTTCCAGCCTGCCGATCTTGAGGATTTGCAGGCCCTCCTGCGCGAGCTACCCGAAGATTTACCGGTCTTTCCCATGGGTGTTGGCTCTAACCTGATCGTGCGTGACGGTGGCTTGCGTGCCGTGGTGATCCGGCTGGGGCGTGGCTTCAACGGAATTTCGGTCGAGGGAACGACCGTCACGGCAGGTGCTGCCGCCTTAGATGCGCATGTTGCGCGAAAGGCGGCGGATGCGGGGGTTGATCTGACATTCCTGCGCACGATCCCCGGATCGATCGGTGGGGCGGTGCGAATGAATGCGGGTTGCTACGGCAGCTATACGGCAGACGTCCTACGCAAAGCCACAATCGTCACGCGGCAGGGTGAGTTGATAGACCTCACCGCCGCCGAACTGAACTTCCGCTATCGCCAATCCGACCTGCCTGAAGGGGCTGTTCTGGTGTCGGCCACATTCGAAGGCCCCAAGGGCGACCCGGCAGAGCTGCACGCCCGAATGGAGGCGCAGCTGAAGAAACGTGACGAAACCCAACCCACCAAGGACCGCAGCGCCGGATCGACCTTTCGCAATCCAGCGGGGTTTTCCTCGACCGGGCGGGCGGATGACGTGCATGACCTCAAGGCATGGAAGGTGATCGACGATGCCGGGATGCGTGGCGCAACCAAAGGTGGCGCGCAGATGAGCCCTAAGCATTCGAATTTCCTGATCAACACCGGTGACGCCACCGCGGCTGATCTGGAAGGTCTGGGCGAAGAAGTGCGAAAAAAGGTTTACGAAACAAGCGGCATCACGCTAGAGTGGGAAATCATGCGGGTCGGTGATCCGCTGACAGAATAAAGCCCCAACCGTCAGACCAAAACAGGCAAATTCAGGCGACGGATCAAAGGCATAAACGCAGTACGGACCATTACATAAGGTCCGGGGACATTGAGGCGCACATTGGGTATGTCGAGCAGGACAAACCCCAAAGTGGCGGTATTGATGGGCGGCCCCTCGGCGGAACGCGAGGTGTCTCTCAGCTCTGGGCGCGAATGCGCGGCCGCCCTTGCGGGAGAAGGCATTGACGTGGTCGAGCTGGACGCGGGTCCGGACCTCTATGCGCGCCTGATGGAAATCAAGCCGGATGTGGTTTTCAACGCCCTGCATGGCCGCTGGGGCGAAGATGGCTGTGTGCAGGGGCTACTGGAGTGGATGCAAATCCCATACACGCATTCCGGCGTTTTGGCCTCGGCCCTCGCAATGGACAAGCAGCGTAGCAAAGAGGCGTTTCGCATAAACGGCCTGCCCATTGCAGACAGCATCATCGTGTCCAAGCAGGGCGTGATGGCCGATCACGTAATGGCGCCACCTTATGTGGTCAAACCCAACAACGAGGGCTCCAGCGTCGGTATTTACCTGGTGCATGAAGATGCAAATGGCCCTCCACAGCTATCCGATGACATGCCGGATGAGGTGATGGTCGAGCAATATGTGGCCGGTCGAGAGCTGACCGTGACCGTCATGGGTGACCGGGCCCTGACTGTGACCGAGATCATGACCGATGGCTGGTACGACTATGACGCCAAGTATAAGCCCGGTGGCTCGTGGCACGTTCTGCCTGCTGAGATTCCCGCAAAGATTTTTGACCTGTGCATGGACTATGCCCTGCGCGCCCACAATATTCTTGGCTGCAAAGGCGTCAGTCGGACCGATTTCCGTTGGGATGATACCAAAGGCGTTGATGGTCTGGCGTTGCTGGAAACCAATACTCAGCCGGGGATGACTCCCACCTCGCTGGTCCCCGAACAGGGTGAGCATTGCGGCATGACATTCGGCCAGCTTTGCGCCTGGATGGTGGAGGACGCCTCATGCGACCGCTAAGCGCCACCCGCGCGCCGGTGATCCACCGGACCAAACCCGTTGCAGGGCCGGATGCCGATTTCGAATCTGCAGATACAGAAACGCATGAGGTGGACCCCGTCTTGCGTTTGCGCGGGGCGCGGCTGTTTGGGCGTACGTCACGCGGCTCTGACCCAGCGCCTTCGCGGCTGAGCTATCGGTTTCAGCGGTGGATGCTGACGCCTGGCATTCGATTGGGTGTCAAACTGGGGTTGCCGATTTGCGCGGTCGTTGCGGGTGTGGGGCTTTACTTTGCTTCTGCCGAACGGCGTGAGGCGGTCAGCACCTACATTGCCGATATCCGCACTTCGATTCAGGAACGTCCAGAATTTATGGTCAACCTAATGGCCATCGATGGCGCGGGATCAAGCCTTGCTGAGGATATCCGCGAGCTCGTGCCGCTGGATTTCCCGATCAGTTCCTGGGATCTGGATGTCGAACAGATGCGCGACACGATCATCGGGTTGGACCCCGTGAAAACGGCCAGCGTGCGCATCCGGCCCGGCGGAATATTGCAGGTCGATGTGATCGAACGCCAGCCCGTCATTGTCTGGCGCACCCGGAGCGGCATTGAGCTGCTTGATGAAACCGGGGTTCATGTCGATCAGATCGCCTCGCGCAAAGATCACGTTGATCTGCCGCTGATCGCGGGTGAGGGCGCGGATCTGCACGTTGCCGAAGCGTTGGAGATTTACCGAACCGCGCGCAGCCTTGGCACGCGGGTGCGCGGGCTTGTGCGCATGGGCGAACGGCGCTGGGATCTGGTTCTGGATCGCGGCCAGCGCATCATGTTGCCGACCGAGCGTCCGGTGCGCGCGCTGGAACGGGTATTGGCCGTCAATGAAGTGCAAGACCTTTTGGAACGCGATGTCGCTATCGTCGACATGCGCCTTGGGCAGCGTCCCACGGTCAGAATGACCAAAGCCGCCAGCGAAGACTGGTGGAACACAAAAACAGACGTGAGTAGCGGGCAGTAACGACCATGATGACCGATCTTTATCAGTCCCAACGCGCCATGCGGCAGATGCGAAGACAAGCGATGCAGCGGGGTGTCATTGCCATTCTGGATGTGGGCAGTTCCAAGATTGCCTGTTTGGTGCTGCGCTTTGACGGAACCGGTCGCCTGAACGAGGATAACATGATCGGGTCCATGGCCGGTCAGACCGGGTTCCGCGTCATCGGTGCCGCCACAACGCGTTCGCGAGGTGTGCAATTCGGCGAAGTTACTGCGATGCAGGAAACCGAGCGGGCCATCCGGACCGCACTGCAAGCGGCGCAGAAAATGGCCGATATTCGCGTCGATCACGTGATTGCCTGTTTCTCGGGCGCGAACCCGCGTTCCTACGGTCTGGACGCGCAGGTCGATCTGGAAGGTCAACTGGTGACCGAGGCCGAAGTGGGCCGCGTACTTAATGCTTGCGACGTTCCGGATTACGGGGCAGGGCGCGAGGTTCTGCATGCGCAGCCTGTGAACTTTGCGTTGGATAACCGCTCAGGCCTGATCGATCCGCGTGGGCAACTGGGTCAAAGCCTGGCCGTTGATATGCACATGCTGACTGTCGATACGGTTGCGATCCAAAACATAGTGCGCTGTATCAAGCGTTGTGATCTTGAACTGGCCGGTATTGCAAACTCGGCCTATGTGTCGGGCGTTTCTGCATTGGTTGAAGACGAGCAGGAGCTGGGTGCCGCCTGTATCGATATGGGCGGTGGTACGACCAGCGTGTCGATCTTCATGAAGAAACACATGATCTATGCCGATTGCGTGCGCATGGGTGGGGATCACGTGACCGCTGATATCTCAATGGGGTTGGGCGTACCAGCGGCCGTGGCAGAGCGGATCAAAACCTTCAATGGTGGTGTCCACGCAACCGGTGCCGATGACCGCGACCTGATAGATATCGGGGGAGATACCGGCGATTGGGAACATGATCGCCGCACCGTTAGCCGGGCGGAGTTGATCGGCATCATGCGCCCCCGTGTCGAGGAAATCCTGGAAGAGGTCCGAGTGCGTCTGGATGCAGCAGGCTTTGAGCATATGCCGAGCCAACAGATCGTTCTGACTGGCGGTGGCAGTCAGATCATGGGGCTGGATGGGCTGGCGACGCGCATACTGGGTCAGCGCGTGCGCCTGGGCCGCCCACTGCGCGTTCATGGTCTGCCGCAATCGGCAACAGGGCCGGGCTTCTCGTCTGCCGTGGGGCTCAGCTTGTTTGCGGCCCATCCGCAGGACGAATGGTGGGATTTCGAAATTCCAGTAGACACCTATGCCGCGCGCCCGTTCAAACGCGCCGTCCGGTGGTTCCGTGACAATTGGTAGAGTTCTCGGCCTTACCACTCTGACGCTGTGGTCGGGCGCTGCCTTGGCGCAAACCCGGATCACGCCCGAAGCCTTTCTGGATGCTGTTGTCGGTAAAACCGTCATGTTCTACGAGATTCGCAGCGGGGATCTGGTCGGGACCGAGGAGTTTCTGAATCACCGAACCTCTGTCTGGCGGGAAGAAGGGCGCGGCTGCGTCTATGGTCAGATCACCACGCCGGATGGTCAGATTTGTTTTCTGTATGACAATGACGCGGACGGGGTGCCGGTCTGTTGGTGGCCGTTTTTGTACCAGGACCGGCTGATGGTGCGACTGGCCTCATTGTCGGATGGGGAAATTCAGGAAACGCGAAACATCTCTGACAAGGGTTTGAACTGTCCGAATGCGCCCACCAGCTAAAGAAACCGGTTGCAGCGCAGGCATTTATCCATAAAGATATCCACAAGGCCCGTCAGAGGCCCGGCGGCAGGACCATGAGCAGTTTTCCGCCCTTTGAAATCCGGGAATGCAACCCGCACGTGAGCTGAAAGGCGTCACGCACATTTCTGCTGTCTTGTAGCATCGTTAAGTCAATCCGCTAGATTTCGCAGGTGGCGCGAAATACCGCCGGATAACGCCTTATTTCCTCCATATTTTGTGGGAATTCGCGATTTTTAGCGTGACCTTTGCGCATCACAACGATAGAATCGAGCAAGGATAGGTAAGAAAAACACCGCTTTGGCGGAACAAAGATACAGGCGGACAGAGCATGACATTGAACCTTTCGATGCCCGGGCACGACGAACTGAAGCCTCGGATTACAGTATTTGGTGTTGGCGGTGCGGGTGGCAACGCAGTCAATAACATGATTGAAAAGCAGTTGGATGGCGTTGATTTCGTAGTTGCAAACACCGACGCGCAGGCGCTGCAGCAAAGCCATTCCTCTGCACGCGTGCAGCTAGGTGTGAAAGTCACCGAAGGTCTGGGGGCAGGGGCCCGCCCAACCGTCGGCGCAGCCGCCGCAGAAGAAAGCATCGAGCAGATCGTCGATCATCTGGCCGGCGCGCATATGTGCTTTATCACCGCCGGTATGGGCGGCGGCACCGGTACGGGTGCTGCGCCGATCATAGCGCAAGCTGCTCGGGAACTGGGCGTGCTGACCGTTGGTGTTGTTACCAAGCCCTTCCAGTTCGAAGGGGCCAAGCGGATGCGTCAGGCCGAAGATGGCGTTGAATCGCTGCAACAGGTCGTCGACACACTGATCATCATTCCGAACCAGAACCTGTTCCGGTTGGCCAACGAAAAAACCACCTTCACCGAAGCCTTCTCGATGGCTGATGACGTTCTGTATCAGGGCGTCAAAGGTGTTACCGACCTAATGGTGCGCCCCGGCCTGATCAACCTCGACTTTGCGGATGTTCGTGCGGTGATGGACGAGATGGGCAAGGCGATGATGGGCACAGGCGAAGCAACTGGTGAAGACCGCGCCATTCAGGCGGCCGAGAAAGCCATCGCCAACCCGCTGCTGGACGAAATCAGCCTCAAAGGCGCGAAGGGCGTGTTGATCAACATTACCGGTTCGCACGACCTGACGTTGTTCGAACTGGACGAGGCCGCCAACCGCATTCGCGAGGAAGTGGACCCCGAGGCCAATATCATCGTCGGTTCGACCCTCGATACCGCGATGGAAGGCGGAATGCGCGTTTCGGTGGTGGCAACCGGGATCGATGCCACGGAAAAAACCAGCGATGTGCCGGTCGCGCGCCGCTCGATGTCCGAGCCGCTGACCCGCACCGTATCTGCCGAAGAACCAACCCCCGAGGCAGCGCCCGTTGCTGCTGAATTTACTGAACCTGCGCCTGAAATGGTGGAAAACCGTGAGCCAACGTTGTTTGAAACCACCGAAGACCCGGCAACCCGGTTCCAGCCGCAGGATCAGCAGGAGGATGACGGCCTGCCTCCGCCAGCCTATCAGCCTCGGGTCGCCGAGTTTGAACCGCAGCCGGAGCATTTCGAACAGACCCCCGAAAGCTATGTTGCGCCGCAGCCGGAACCCGCAGGAACACCTTCGCCAGAAGCGCTGCAGCGGTTGCAGGCCGCTGTGCAGAACGTGCCTTCTTCGGCGCAGCGTCTGACGGCGACCCGGGCACAGGAACCGGCGCCTCAGGCGCAGGCAGAAACCGAGGAACGCTCGCGCTTTGGCTTCAACCGATTGATCGATCGGATGACTGGACATGCGGCAGACACACCGTCTCAGCCAGCCCGTCAGCAGCCCGCGATGCGCCAGGTTGACGCCACGGCACCTGCGCATGAAGAGGCCGACCCCGATCAGGATCGGATCGAAATTCCTGCTTTCCTGCGCCGTCAGGCCAACTGATCGCGGTAACAAAATGAATGCAAAGGGTCGCCTTCCGGCGATCCTTTTTTCTTTGTTAACAGATGGATATAGGGGGATAAGCAGGGTTTTGCCGATCTGTCACATCCATGTTTCATTCAGTTACAAAGAGTGAGTTGAGCATAGACCCGTGCTTCCTTAACTGAGTGGCCAACACAGCTGTAACAGGCTGGACACCACTCGCTGAGGCCCAATTTGCAACATACGCTCAAATCTCCGGTTACCTTTAACGGCGTCGGACTGCATGGCGGTCAGCCTGTCGTTATGGTTCTGAAACCCGCTGCGGCAGGTCATGGAATCTGGTTCAAGCGGACGGATATTGAGTTAGGCAATGCGCTGATCCCTGCGATCTATGACGTGGTCGAGCGGACACCGCTCTGCACCCGTCTGGTGAACGACGCAGGCGTATCGGTTTCGACCGTGGAACATATCATGGCCGCACTTGCAGGCTGTGGTGTTCACAACGCGCTGATCGAGATTGACGGCCCCGAGGTTCCGATCATGGATGGCTCGTCGATTGATTTCGTGCGCGGCATCATGGCCAAGGGCGTGCGCCGTCAGGCCAGCCCGGTTCTGGCTTACGAAGTGCTCAAGCCCGTTACTGCCTCCCGCGAAGGTGCAAGTGCAACGATTGCGCCTGCGGATGGTCTGATCATCGATTTTCACATCGACTTTGAAGATGACGCAATCGGAAACCAGACCAAGACACTGGACATGCGCAATGGCTCGTTTGTGCGTGAGCTGAGCGATTGCCGCACTTTCTGTCGCCGCATTGATGTCGAGACGATGCGTGAAAACGGCCTTGCCTTGGGCGGTACACTGGAAAATGCAGTGGTGGTGCAGGGCGAAGAGGTGCTGACACCAGGCGGTTTCCGCCACGCGGATGAGGCCGTGCGCCATAAGATGCTGGACGCTCTGGGTGATCTGTATCTTGCCGGTGGCCCGATTCTGGGTCATTTTATCGGCGACAAGTCCGGTCATTCCATGACCAACACCCTGTTGCGGAAGCTGTTTGAAACGCCGGGTGCTGTGCGCCCGATCCTGTGTACCCCAGAACAGGCGGCACGCCTACCGGGGCAAGGTCTGGTTCAGGAAGAGATTCCGGCGGTGGCCTGAGCCGTTCACCTTTGACGACATTTGCGACAGAGGGTGCATAAGGCGTTTTGCACCGGAAATATCTATGCTAGACCATGGCTCAATTCGGGGCGAACCCCGGTGAGTAAGATGACAAGGATGGGCGGTATGGTTGGCAGCAAAGCGGCAGTCAGGTTCGCAGGTGCGATTCTTCTGGCAGCAGTTTTGACGGCATGCGGCAACAGGGGCGCAGACCGCGATCAAAACCTCGAAGGCTTCACGCCCGAGCAGATCTATACCCGTGGTGAATACGAACTGTCGCAGAATCGCTCGGATGATGCGGCTTGGTATTTCTCGGAAGTTGAGCGTCTCTATCCCTATTCTGACTGGGCAAAACGCGCGCTGATCATGCAGGCGTTTTCGTTCCACTCCGACAAGAATTATGAAGAAAGCCGTGCCGCTGCGCAGCGCTATATCGATTTCTATCCCACGGATGAAGATGCCGCCTATGCGCAGTATCTACTGGCGCTCAGCTACTATGATCAGATCGACGAAGTGGGCCGCGATCAGGGTCTGACCTTTCAGGCGCTGCAAGCGCTTCGAACGGTGATCGAAGTCTATCCTGACAGCGAATACGCGACCTCGGCGGTGTTGAAATTCGATCTGGCCTTCGATCATCTGGCGGGCAAGGAAATGGAGATCGGGCGCTACTATCTGCGTCAGGATCACTATGTCGCGGCCATCAACCGATTCCGCGTTGTTGTCGAGGATTTCCAGACTACGTCCCACACAGCCGAAGCGCTGTATCGTCTTGTCGAGGCCTATTTGTCTCTGGGTCTGTTTGATGAGGCGCAGACCGCTGGTGCGATCCTGGGGTATAACTACCAATCCTCGGAATGGTATGACGATGCCTACAAGTTGCTGACCTCGCGCGGGTTGGACCTGAAGAGCCGCGGCAACAATTGGCTCAGCCAGATCTATCGTCAGACGATCAAGGGTCAATGGTTGTAAGCTGGTGACGGGCAGGGGATGCTAACACCCGATGCTGCGTGCCTTAGATATCCGTGACATGTTGATCATCGACCGGCTGGAATTGACCTTCCAGCCGGGACTGAACGCGCTGACCGGTGAGACCGGGGCGGGTAAGTCGATCCTTCTGGATTCGCTGGGATTTGTTCTGGGCTGGCGCGGGCGGGCCGAACTGGTCCGGCAGGGGGCTGCGCAAGGCGAGGTCGTGGCCGAATTCGAACTGACCGAAGGCCATCCCGCGCACGAGATTTTGGCTGAGGCTGGACTGCCGGGTGGGGAAGAGTTGATCCTGCGCCGTGTCAACACTGCCGAAGGCCGTAAGACCGCCTGGGTCAATGACCGCCGCTGTTCCGGTGAAGTTCTGCGCGCCCTGTCCGAGACTCTGGTCGAGCTTCACGGCCAGCATGATGATCGCGGCTTGCTGAACCCGCGGGGGCATCGCCTGCTGTTGGACGATTACGCTCAGGTCTCGGAGCAACTAGCCGCAGTGCGCCGCGCATGGTCCGAAGTGTCGCGCAGCGGCAAAGCGCTGGCCGAGACCGAGGCCGCGCTGGCTGCGATGCGGGCCGAAGAAGAATTCTTGCGGCATTCCGTTGCCGAACTGGACAAGCTGGACCCGCAACCGGGTGAAGATGCTGAATTGGACGCCCGCCGCCGCATGATGCAGGGGGCTGAACGCATCCGCGACGATGTCGCCCGGGCTTTTGACCTGCTGGGTGGCGAAGGGGCCGAAGGGGCGATGTCGGATGCGATGCGCTGGCTGGAAGGTGTCGCGGACAATGCTGGCGGGCAGTTGGAAGGGCCAATCGGTGCTTTAGGCCGCGCGCTGATCGAGCTGGGCGAAGCGCAGGACGGCGTGAACGCCTGCCTTCAGGCGCTGGATTTCAACCCGGCCGAGCTTGAAGCGGCCGAGGAGCGCCTGTTTGCGATACGCGCACTTGCCAGAAAGCATGATGTCGCCCCGGATGACCTGGGGGCCTTTGCGAATACCCTGCGGGATCGGCTGGGTCGTTTGGATGCAGGCGATGCCGATCTGGCCGATCGACGCGCATCAGTCGAGGCCGCGCAGGCCGCTTACAACGCCGAGGCTGCGACCCTCAGTACGGCCCGTCAAAAGGCGGCCGGTCAATTGGATGCAGCGGTCATGGCCGAGCTTGCGCCGCTCAAAATGGAACGCGCCGTGTTCCAGTCCGAAATCACTATAGCGGAGCCGGGTCCCGAAGGTATCGACGCGGTTGCATTTACCGTGGCCACGAACCCCGGCGCGCCATCGGGTCCGTTGAACAAGATCGCTTCTGGCGGCGAGCTCAGCCGCTTTCTACTGGCGCTCAAGGTCTGTCTGTCTGGAGATGACAGTGCGCGCACCATGATCTTTGATGAAATTGACCGGGGCGTCGGCGGCGCCACCGCCGATGCAGTTGGCCGGCGGTTGGCTGCATTGGCTAAAGGAGGGCAAGTTCTGGTCGTGACCCACTCACCTCAGGTGGCCGCACGGGCGGCACACCACTGGCGGGTGCAGAAACAGGTCAGCGACGGACAGACGCTGTCGACCGTTGTACCGCTGGCCGAAGGTGACCGTGTGGACGAAATTGCCCGGATGGTGTCGGGCGATACGATCACCGACGAAGCGCGCGCCGCAGCACGTGCGCTGTTGAAGGCGTGATGTATCAGCGCCGCCTTCTTTGTCCTGCCATGCTTTTATATGACCGCCCCTTGGCTTACTAAGGGTTAAGTGACGAGCCCCGAAGGCAGATGACTCAATCAACCTATACCGTACTGCGCAACCAGCTGAATCAGGCCATCGCCGCGATCAAGGATGCCTTTTGGGTGATGCGCCGACGCGGGCCCAGTCAAATACAGTTCTGGTTCATCGCTTTGGTGATCGGGATTGCCGCCGGGTTCATGGCCCTGGGGTTTCGCAAGGCAATCCAGTTTTTGCAGGCCTATCTGTACGATACAGATAATATCTTGCTGCTGCACAGCCATGCCGAGAAACTGCCGTGGTACATGGTTCTGATTATCCCGATCCTGGGCGGTTTGCTTGTTGGCGTGATCCTAAACCGGTTCACTGATGATGGCCGTGTACGGTCGGTCGCGGATGTGATCGAAGGTGCTGCGATCACCGATGGCCGGGTCGAGACGAAGGCGGGTATCGCCTCATTCTTCGCCTCACTTATCACGCTCAGCTCAGGCGGTTCGACCGGTCGGGAAGGGCCGGTTGTGCATATGGCAGGGGTTATCTCGACATGGGTCAGCAACCGTATTCACGCGGATGGGATCACAGGCAGGGATCTGTTGGGGTGCGCCGTTGCCGCTGCTGTGTCGGCCAGCTTCAACGCGCCCATTGCTGGGGCTTTGTTCGCGCTAGAGGTCGTGCTGCGCCATTTCGCGGTTCACGCCTTTGCGCCCATCGTCATTGCTTCGGTTGCAGGAACGGTGATCAACCGGCTGGCCTATGGGGATGTGACCCAATTCGCGCTGGATACGCCTGGGTCCCTGAAATTCTATGTGGAACTGCCTGCGTTTCTGATTCTCGGGCTGATCTGCGGTCTCGTTGCTTTGGTATTGATGCGCTCAATCTTTTTTGCCGAAGACATCGGCACCCACGTCCAGAACCGCCTGTCTTTACCGGGATGGCTGCGACCGGCAGTGTCCGGTGCGATGCTGGGCGTTTTGGCCATCTGGTTTCCGCATATTATCGGTGTCGGCTATGAAACCACGATCCGTGCGTTGACTGGTGATCTGGTTCTGACGACCGCAATCCTGCTGGCCGTGATCAAAACCATCGCGGTGGCCATCACTATGGGGGGCCGCATGGGCGGCGGTGTGTTTTCGCCCTCTTTGATGATTGGGGCGTTGACCGGGTTGGCCTTCGGTTTGATTGCAACGGGGTTGTTGCCGGATGTGTCGGGGACTCATACGCTCTATGCGTTTGCGGGAATGGGAGCGGTTGCAGCTGCGGTGTTGGGCGCGCCGATTTCAACCACACTTATTGTGTTCGAACTGACCGGTGACTGGCAGATCGGTTTGGCGGTGATGGTTTCGGTTTCGATGTCGACGGCGCTGGCATCTCGTTTGGTGGACCGGTCTTTCTTCCTGACCCAGCTAGAGCGTCGAAATGTGCATCTGGCCGCTGGCCCGCAAGCTTATCTGCTTGCCATGCTGCGTGCCGGGGCGGTGATGCGGCCAATAGGCGACCCGCGCTCGATTACGGCAGATGAGGCGCAAGAACTGATCGCGCGGGGCCTCTGCGTCAAAGCGAGCGCCACACTGGAAGCCGCCATGCCCTATTTCGACCGAGAAGACATTCCATGCATTCCGGTGATTGTGCTTGAAGAGGACGGGTCAGAAACCCCGATCGGCGCGCTCTATCATGTCGATGCGTTGAAGGCTTATAACAGGGCGTTGGCGGCCACTGCGGCCGAAGAGCATTCCTAGCCACCATAGACGCTCGCAGCGTCACCCAGATAGTTATCCCAGGCAAACCAATAAGAGATATGCCCGGCGACGCGTGGCAGTTGCGCGCCATCTGGTCCGGTTAACATCTCTTCGGACAGGGTCCATTTGCGACCGCTTTCGTCCACGAGCCCACCGTCAGAGGCTTTGAATCTGTGCCCCGCCCGCTCATATGCCCGCACGGTCCGGCGATCCGGGTTTCCGATCAAAACCAGAGTGCGGTTCGCAATTGCATCGTTGATCACACGGGTGCGGCTGAACGCGTCCAAAGGCCAAGCGCGCGCTGCGCCAAACTGGCGGATCGTGAAGATGTAATCCTTTTGTCGATGCTGGGATTGATCGACCCGCGCGGGGAACATCAGCTCGGGCGAGGCGAAATACTCGCGGTAGACCACGCCAGACCCGTAGTTTCGGCGATGCCCAGTATCCAACGACAGGACGCGGGTACCAGGATGCGAGGTCTTCCAGTTGTCCCAGGTCGTGATCACCACCGGTCGCTGCTTCAACTCAATCCCGCTATCGACCAACGGGCCAACCACGGGTTTGCCGGTGTATTGGTTCCACAGCGAGTGTGTCTCGCGATCAAACATTAGTTTGTTGGACCGGTAAAGGAAGCCAGACGAGCCAAAGACAAACGGTTTGCGCCGACCCGCAACCTGCGTTTCAAACAGAATGCCTGACCCGCACAGGGTACAATAGGCAAGTGCGACCGGAACTCCTCCGATCACTTCGTTGAACATTTCATGCCACCCCATGATCCGCAACGGATAGGCGCGTACATCCCCATTGATCGAGACGCCAAAGACCAGATCGTCACCCTTGAGGTAGCTGGCATCAGCCGCCGAGATGAGGGTTGGATTGTCCAACGAAGGGATACCGTCTTTATAAACCCCACCCCAGGCGATCTCTTCCAGCCTGATTTTCATCCGGTCCCGTGCCAGGTATTCGGGCCGGAGGAACAGATCAAAGTTTTGGTCGAGGCCCAGCAGAACCTCGCGCTTGAAGGGGATCAGTGATGGGTGGGGGATCAGCTGCGGGTTCCGCTCTTGCCAGAGCATCCAATCAAACCAATCGGTGCCCAGCTTTTGCCCACTGAGGGTTTCCATCACCTCCGAGATTTCATCCCGTCGCCGATCCCCGTATCGCATGGCGGTCAGCAGGGCAGGCACCACATCCGGCTTTCCGCGCTGCGTCAGATAGGTCATCTGCGCCTCAAACTCGGTTCGACCGGAATAAAGCGTGCTGCGCAGCGCCTCGAGCACCGGGTCCTGCTGCGCCCATAGCACTCGTGGTGCCAGCACGCTGAGACCCAGCCCCCCAACAAAGCTGCGGCGTGAAACTGACATGGCATCCTCCATGGTCGTACATGTATAGTATGCCTTCAGTTGCACTCACTTTCATTCAACAGCGTCGTGATTGGGGCGTGAGCCTTTCGTTTCGCGCGTCGCAGCCGATTCCAAACACATCGCATTTGAATAAATCGGCATATTCGAGGAGCGACCCCTGCATCCCAACTGAAGGTCAAGATCCTAAGTGTGTCACTCAGTTAGCAATCCGTATTTGCGGATCTCGGATTTTGACATCTTGTGTATGTCGTCAGCCGGGGCCGCATCGATTGTGAACCAGTAGAAAGCGTCATGCCCTAGCATGCGTTCGACATAAAGTCGGTTTTGCTCGTGTTCAGGCGCGCCGCGCGGGTAGTCGGATGCTTCTTTTGAACCATCTGACCATGCGTGTACACCAATCTCTGCCCCGTCATCCATGGTTCTTCTGACACCTGCCAGAAAAAGATCAACCCCGCCCGAGTGGATGAGACTGGATGATGTGAGATGCGTGTTGAGGCCCAGTTCGCGCACTCGGTAGGCCAATGCGATCATGGTATCGTCATCCAGTGAGCCCGGCACATCAAGTTCAACCAGGGTCTCGATGTCGGGGTGTTGGGCATAGATTTCCTCGAATTGTTTTAGGGTTTTCGAGTTGATCGCTCCATGCATAAACAGCTTTGTGCCTTCGACGCGGAACCCGGTCATTGGGACCTGGTTCCACGCCATAACAGCCATCTGGGTACATCCAGATAGCACGATGGCCACCAATGCTGCCAATACAGCAGCATACTTTCCAAAGCGCCAGCGGCGGGTGCGTCTCAGACTAGCCGACGACATTATGCCCTCGACCGCGCATGCAGTTAAAAACAATACTCTTTCTCGCTTCATCTAGCTCGCTAGAGTCTTCTGCCGTTCCCAGAAGCCCTCCGACAGCTGCGCCGACACCCAGCCCGGCAAGCGCATCTCCGCTATCGGCTTCGGCAGCACCTACAAGCCCGCCTACTATGGCACCTGCGATAGCAGAGTCATTGGATTTCTCTTTTTGCAAAGACACCTGCTCGCACGCTGCCATATCTGATTGGAAGTTTGGGTTTCGGTGTCCGTCTACGATCAGTGGGTCATTCGGGTCAGCGCACGCGGTCAGGGTTAGTCCGAGCGCCATCAACCCATATGCTTTTTTCATTTTCATAAGCCTTTGTCCTTCTGTTCAGTCTGAATTGCTCGGAAGCTGAGGTAGAGTTTCAATCTCAATAAATCAACAACGTTTTTATGTTTTATTTAAATTACGTAAAGTAAGGATTTATTGATTTGATGATTTGCGCTAAAGAGCGCTTGCTACAGCAGGAGGACTGATGACTTTTTTTGCAAAAGCCGCCATGGCGCTTAGTCTGAGCTATTATTTCCTATTGTTCGGATTCGTCTGGATTGGTGAGATGTTGGGGATTCACGGTCTGGTTTGGGATATGTTCGACTTTCCCGAACAAGACACTTCGCCGCCATTCTGGACGCTGGTTGTTGGTCTGATTTTAACCCTGATAGCGCTCGTGTCCCTTGCTGGCGCCTTTCGCGGTGCATGGCTTGTGCTCAAGGGAGGGCCAGAACAGGATTTTCGGGATCTTGGACGAAACCTACGGCATATGGCCTGGGGGCTGATCGGATTTTGGATCGGCTACAACGTAATAGCTCTCGTCATGCCGCATCTGATCGTAATTGGATTGGAATCAACCGAAGGCTTTGATTTTAGTTGGGCGCCGCTCGACCTGGATATTGTTTTTGCGATTACGGGTGTGGTGTTGCTTGCAATATCCCAAACGTTAGAACGCGCCTGGCAGGCTGAAGACGAAAACAAGCACTTTCTCTAGGGGGCACCATGGCTATTCAGGTAAATCTCGACCTGATGCTTGTTAAGCGCAAGGTCTCCTCGCGTGAGTTGGCTGCGGCAATCGGATTGTCCGAAACCAACTTGTCGTTGATCAAGTCCGGCAAAATCAAGGGTGTCAGGTTCTCAACGCTGGAGGCTATCTGCAGATATTTGGACTGCCAGCCGGGCGATATTTTGAGCTTCGAACCGGATTAACCCGGTACCAAATCTGTGCGTAGGTCAGTCTGACAGTGCACTAAACTGTCAGATCTGCTCTACCTTCACCGACTCCACCGGATAAAACGCGATGTAGTCCTGAATCTGCGCCACACCAGGGATCGGGTTCTCATAGCTCCAGGCAGCATTCTCGGTGACTGATGACTTGTTGACGATCGAGAAATGAGTTGCGTCCCCTTTGTGCGGGCAATGTGTCACCTTGTCCGTTTGGTCCAGGAAGGCCATCGCGATGTCAGACCGAGGGAAATAGATCACGGGTTCCAGATCACCTTCCAGCAGTATCAGAGCATTGTTTGTTTCGCCAAGAATGGCACCGCCTGATCGGACGCTCCACTTGCCATCAGCCTTCTCGATTGTGATCTCTGTCATTTCTTGCCTTTCCCTCAGCGTCGCGTGGGGCTCTCCTCTGCCCGTTCTATGTAACAGCCCCGTGTCAGACCGGCACAGTTGCGGCATCCAACCACAGTTGAGCGTCAGGGCCCAGCCTTGGCCGGATTTTTTCCGCAACGTCGTGGTGATAGGCATTTAGCCAACTGCGCTCGGCAGCGGTCAGCATATCCACCACGATCAGCCGGCGATCAATAGGCACATAGGTCAGGGTGCGCCAATGCAGCATCGCGCGTTCGTCATCGCCACCAGGCAGGGCTGGGGCATCTTCGACGACGACCAGATTTTCAATGCGTATGCCAAATGCCCCTTCGCGATAGTATCCTGGTTCGTTGGACAAGATCATCCCGGGTTTCAGGGGCACATGGCTGACGCGTGACAGGCGCTGCGGGCCTTCGTGGACGCTGAGATATGCGCCCACACCATGGCCGACGCCGTGATTGAAATCCTGCCCGGCCAGCCACAGTGGCGCCCGTGCGATACACTCAATGTCGCGCCCAGCCAAACCGACGGGCCAGCGCAGCATCGACAGGCTGATCATGCCCTTTAGAACGCGGGTAAAGCAGGCCTTTTCTTCATCACCGACCTCACCAATGGCGATGGTTCGGGTGATGTCAGTGGTGCCGTCCAGATACTGCCCACCGCTGTCCAGAACCAGCAGGTGGCCATTCTGTAGCCGACTGTCGGTCTCCTCGGTCACTCGGTAGTGCATGATGGCCCCGTTTGGGCCGGTACCTGAAATTGTGTCAAACGAGATGTCCTGCAAGGCATTGTCCTTGCGCCGGTTATGTTCCAGCCGGGTCACGACCTGCGTTTCGGTCACGCTGCCGGGCTGTTGCGCATCCAGCCAACACAGGGTCTCGACAACTGCGACCGCATCGCGCAGATGCGCCTCGGCGCTGCCTGCAATCTCAGCGGGGTTTTTGCAGGCCTTAGGTAGGGCGCAGGGATCGCCACCATCGACCATCTTGTCGCCCAGCATATCTGCCACGATCTGTGGCACCGTGCCTGCGTCGACCTGAACACGCCCGTCCAACTTCTGAACCGCATCCAGAAAATCAACAGGTTCATGGATCGAAACCTCATCACCAAGATGATCGCGCACCTCGACAAGTTTCTGAGCCGCCATGAACAAATCCACCTGGCCTGCGGCGTGCATAATTGCGAAACCATGAGCAACCGGATTATAGGCGATATCAGAGCCGCGAATGTTCAGCAGCCACATGATCGAATCCGGCAACGTGATCAGCGCTGCCGTACACCCTGCGCCCTGTACCTCACTCGCCAATCGCGTGATCTTGTCACGCGCGGCTTCTCCGGCAAACTCTAACGGGTGTGCTTTGACCGGGTTCATCGGCGGGGCAGGCTGGTTCTCCCACACTCGGTCGACCAGATTGTCGGAGCGCACCAGTTCGATTCCGCTGCCTTCAAGCTCCTTTTCCGCGGTAGAGATTTGTCCCGCTGCGTGCAGCCAGGGATCAAATCCGATCTTTCCACCTTGCGGCAATTGCTCTTTCAGCCAGGCGCTCAGGTTAACATCCGGCCATGGGACTGGGGTGTAAACATCAGCGACCTGCGCCTTGACCTGTGTGCGATATCGCCCATCGATGAACACACCCGCCACATCCCCGAGCGCGACGCAAAATCCGGCCGAGCCAGTAAAGCCGGTCAACCAGGCCAGACGTTCATCCCGAGGCGCTACGTATTCGCCCTGATGGGCATCCGCACGGGGGATTAGAAATCCATCGAGCCCCGCGCGCGCAATCTCGGCGCGCAGTGCAGCCAGCCGGGGTGGCCCCTGTTCCGGGCGCGCGGTGACTTGGAAAGACTGGAACATTTCGGGCCTCTTGGGTGTGTCGCTGTTTGCGCAAACTGCGGCGACTTGGCCCAAATGTCCACATCAACAATGCAGTTGGTTGGGGCGGCACGAACCGCCCCTGCCGCCTTAACTTGAAGGTGCCGCAATGTTGGACAACGACAGCCGGGTACTTTTGGTCGATCCGGTGGCCGAGAAATAGGCGATATCAGCGGTGTTGGGATTGTAGGTGAACCGGAATGGAGATTCGATATCATCCCCGGCTTGCACCCACATATACATCCAGACCTCGTTGCCCGCTTGCAGCGGCGCGTTTTCCAATTCGAAATAGGTGCATTGCTGGGTTTCCCCCGACCCGCCGCCGCTCATGGTCGAGCTCCACTTCCAACTGCCCCAATTCGACCGCGGAACCGCAGTCTGCGGTTGCGGTTGGCCGTTATTCACCCAGAACATGGTGAAGGCGCAGTTGTACCAGCCCTGATCCAGCAGGTTGAACCCTGCGATATCCGCAATGGGCCCGACCGAGTTGCCAGCTTTTGCAGTCAGAAAATCCCTATGTGTCTCGATTTCGGGAACAAAGCGTAATGTGTGCAGGGCCCATTCCTCATCCTCTGCTGCCTTTTCGATCAAAGGGTCCCGGTAGTCCCCCAGATCATCAAGCGATCGCAATGCCTGATAGGCCCATTCTGGATCGTTTCTCAGAATGTGATCTACCAGCTTGTCCAAGCCGACCTCTTGCCGTGCGGTGGTCAATATGTCCTTGTAACAACTGTTCTGATCCCGGATTTGGCGCAACGTATTGTCCGCGTGTTCCGAAACCGCCGCCCGAACACCGGCGCGTCTTTGCTTATCATATTGCATGGTATCGTCCCTTGAATTGAATAATTTCAGTACGAAAACACTGCAGCGATACCGCCTCAAAAAATGGCGTAATACTTTGTAATTATGAAATTTAATGAGATATTCTGATAAAAGAAGGCAACTGGTCGCAGCTTGTACGCCGTGAATTGCATAGCAGAAATTCACATTTGAAACAAACTGGCTACAGTTTCGGGCCGTGGCCAAGCAGGTGTCAACCGTTGGTCAGAAATTCCTGCAAGGTATCGATATAGGTCTCGTAGGCCGTATTGCCGGGCAACGGGATGTGATTGGCGGTTTCAAGCACCACCAGCGAGGCATCGGGTATACCTGCGGCCAGTTTGCGGGCCTCGGACAGCGGGTGCACCGAACTGTTGCGTCCGTGCATAACCAGGGTCGGGCATTTTATCTTTGGCAGCAGGTGCAGAACGGAAGCGGTGTTGCCGCTGTCGCGCTGGTAGAGCTTTTGCTCGACGGAATACAGCGTCTGCATCTCGTCCACGATCTCGCGCACGGTTTCCAGCGGCCCCTCGGGAAAGTAACTTAGCAGCGATCCCGTGGCATAGCCGCTGCCGGGCTCCTGCCAGCCTTCGAGGATCAGCGTGCGGATCGAATCCGGCCCCTCCACCCCCGCACGGTGATCACGCCCTTCGGCCCAGCCTCCGACGATGGCAAGCTTGCTGACGCGCTCGGGATACTGGGCCGCGAATCTCAGAGCAGAAAACAATCCGCCGAATTCCGAGATGATCGCAAGGCTGTCAAAATCTGCGGCTTTGGTAACCGCGAGAATATCCTCGACAACACCATCATAAGACGTTTGTTCTGGCTCACCCCAACCGCTTTGATGGTGTTTATTGTATCGCAGCAGGGTAAACTTGGCCTCCATGGCCTGCAGGTAGGTCCTTTCGGACGACAACCGCCATTCTGCTTCGATATCGTAGACAATCGATCCGACACGCAGCACCGGAGGGCCGGAACCAGCAACTGAAAAGGCTATTGCCTGCCCATCGCCCCCCTTGGCATAGCGCAGTTTCCGTGTGGGCGCGGCCCCGCCCTCGGTGATTTCTGACTCACATGTGACATCCGCGGCCAATTGCAGCCCGCGGCGCACGATTGTGCGGATGATCCGCTGCGCCTTGCCATCATCTCCAACAGCTCGCCTTGCGGCGGCCACGCGGGCGCTGATGGTGGATTCCGATACGAAGCGCCCGTTCCAGACCCGCTCGATGATCTCATCACGTGCCACCAGTTTGCCGGGGTGTTCAGCCAGAAGTTTCAGCAGATCGAAGACCTGCGGCTCAACAGGCACCGCCTCGCCCTGGCGGGTCAGAACGTGACGTTCCACGTCCAGAACACAATCTGCAAATTCATAGCGCATGGGATCACTACATCCGGTTTTGGGCGGTCTCACAAGCGCCAATGGCAATCCCAAAGGTTTCTTAGGGATTTCTCAATGCGGCCTTCAAGCGCTCAGCTTAGCTGGGTGGCAAAATCACAATCAACATCAGGAGATTTCAACATGTTGCCACCCTTTGACACAGCGCTTCTGCAGCATCAACCGACACGCTCCCAAATGCGTAACGCTGCTGCCCGTACCAAGAGGTCTCGCCGACCGTTCCTGCAGAGCATTTCGCCTTCTTATCAGGCCTCTGGGCTCTTCGGGCGCAGCAAGCCTAGCTTGCCTTCTTCATCCCCATGACGCGGGCACGGGCGCGAGGATCGCTGTCAAACAGCGCGGCCAACTGTTCAGTCATCGCACCGGCCAGTTGCTCGACATCGGTAATGGTCACCGCGCGGTCGTAGTAGCGCGTTACGTCGTGGCCGATCCCGATGGCCAGCAATTCCACCATCTTGCGCTTTTCGACCATCGCAATCACATCGCGCAGGTGTTTCTCCAGATAATTCGCCGGGTTCACGCTGAGCGTTGAGTCATCGACCGGCGCACCATCCGAAATCACCATCAGAATCTTGCGCTGCTCGCGCCGGGCCAGCATGCGGCGATGGGCCCATTCCAGTGCCTCACCGTCGATGTTTTCTTTCAGCAGCCCTTCTTTCATCATCAGGCCCAGATTGGCCCGTGCACGCCGCCAGGGCGCATCGGCCCCTTTGTAGATGATGTGACGCAAGTCGTTCAGGCGGCCGGGTTGCTGCGGGCGACCATCGTTCAGCCATGCCTCGCGCGCCTGTCCGCCTTTCCACGCTCGAGTGGTAAAGCCCAGGATCTCGACCTTCACATTGCAGCGTTCCAGCGTCCGCGCCAATACATCCGCGCAGACCGCCGCGATCGAGATCGGGCGTCCGCGCATTGAACCAGAGTTGTCCAGCAGAAGGGTTACAACTGTATCGCGGAACTCGGTATCCTTTTCGACCTTGAAGCTTAGCGGAGTGGTTGGATTTGCCACCACGCGTGCCAACCGACCGGCATCCAGAATACCTTCTTCGCGGTCAAACTCCCAAGACCGGTTCTGTTGCGCCTGCAGGCGGCGCTGCAGCTTATTGGCCAGACGGCTAACTGCGCCTTTCAGCTGATCCAGCTGTTGGTCCAGATAGGCGCGCAACCGTTCCAGCTCGGCTGGTTCTGCCAGGTCCTCGGCGGCGATCTCTTCATCATGCGTGTTCAGGTAGACCTTGTAGTCCGGGTCAGCCTCGGAGGCGGGTGGAGGGGCAGGCGGCTCCAGCGGCGCCTCGCCATCTGGCATCTCGGCCTCATCCGACATCTCTTCGTCGGCCATCTCATCCATCGAGACCTGCGCCTGAGACTGATCCGGCTGTTCTTCCTGCGTTTGCTCAGGGGTGGCGTCGGCGTCTTGTTCGTCCTGATCATCCTGCCCGGTGCTGTCAGGATCGGGCTGCTCTTCAGCGTCTTCTTCGGCCTGATCTTCTTGTTCGTCGTCCAGCTCATCCGGGTCGTCGCCCAACTGGTCACCATAACCGAGATCCTTGATCACCTGCCGGGTGAATTTGGCGAACTCGGCCTGATCCGAAAGGATGTCATCGAGGTTTTCCAGCGTGCCACCTGCCTGTTCCTCGATAAACCCGCGCCACAGGTTCATGACATTCTCAGCCGCAGGCGGCAGATCGCGCCCCGTGGCCAGATGCCGGATCAGGTAGCCCGCGGCCACGGACAAAGGCGCCTCGGCCGGTTGTTTGCACTGATCATATCCGCGCCGCAGCGCTTCATGGCCGATTTTCACATCGATGTTAGACGCCGTACCGGGCATATCGCGCGCGCCCATCGCCTCGCACCGCGCGGTTTCCATCGCCTCATAGAGGTCCCGCGCCATATCTCCCGGAGGGGCATAACGCGCATGGGTCGCGTCGTCATGATAGCGGCGTTGCAAGGCCAGGGCATCCGCTGTACCCCGCGCCAGTAGAACCTCTTCGCGGGTCATCCGGCGGCTGACCTGAGGCAGACGCATCGATTCACCCGATAGGCCAGACGGGTCGACCGTATAGCTTACCGACAACTCAGGATCGTCGGCCATCACCTTGGTGGCCTCGGCCAGAGCCTTCTTGAACGGATCAGCGGGGTTGTCGTTTGGTTTGCTCATCTGTCCGCCCCTGCTTCTTCAAGCGTCATTTCATCACTTGCCAGACACGCCAGCACGTCCACGTGGACATCCAGCGCATCAACAACTCTATAGCCGGGATCTCGCCCGTCAAAGGCAAGGTTCAGATCTGTCCCGGCCAAAACGATGGCGTCGGCATTCAAATCATCCACCATACGGCGACCTGCGTCCAGAAACAGCGCGCGATCCCGATCCGAGCAAATCCCGGCAACCGCCATCTTCTGATAGGTTTGTCCCAGCACTTCGATCTCATCTTCCAACGCAACCGCCCGGGTTTGCCCAAGCTGACCATAAAGTTTGGTCTGCATCACAACACGCGTTCCCAGCAGCCCAACAGTGCCTAACCCTTGCGAGGCGAAATGCGCATCCAGAGGCTTTACAGCCGAAATAAGAGGCAACGAAGACAACGGCACGGTTTCATCATAGCAGAAATGCCCACCCAGCGACGTGATTGCTGCACAATCCGCACCTGCCGCTTTAAGGCGATCAATGAGCCCCGCGTAGACTCGCGCCTGTGCATCCCGTTTGTCCGCCAGATTGTTGCGGATCAATTCCTGCACATCCGCATGTATGATGGTCAGTTCCATCGACTGTCCACGCGCCGCCATCGCCGCACTCAGCCGCTGATAGTAAACCACCGTTGCAGCAACACCGATCCCGCCAATCAATCCGATATGCATGGCGGTCCCCCGTCACCCCACGCTGGCGCTCGCTGCGCTTTCTGGCAGTTCTTCGTCGAAGCAGCGCTGATAGAACTCGGCCACGGTCTGGCGTTCCAACTCGTCGCATTTGTTCAGGAAGGACAGACGGAAGGCGTAGCCGACATCGCGGAAAATCTCGGCGTTCTGGGCCCAGTTGATCACGGTCCGAGGGCTCATCACGGTCGACAGGTCACCGTTCATGAAGGCGGTCCGGGTCAGGTCGGCAACGGTAACCATCTGGCTTACGGTCTTACGCCCCTCGGCGGTGTTATACAAAGGCGCTTTCGACAGCACGATCATCGTTTCGGCATCGTGGCTGAGGTAGTTCAGCGTTGAGACCAGAGACCAACGGTCCATCTGCGCTTGGTTGATCTGCTGCGTGCCGTGATAGAGGCCGGTGGTGTCGCCCAGACCCACGGTGTTTGCGGTGGCAAATAGGCGGAAATTCGGGTTCGGTGTGATGATTTCGTTTTGGTCCAGCAAGGTCAACTTGCCGTCATGCTCGAGCACGCGTTGGATCACAAACATCACGTCGGCCCGGCCTGCATCGTATTCGTCGAACACGATGGCAACGGGGTTGCGCAGGGCCCAGGGCAGGATGCCCTCGTGGAATTCGGTGACCTGCTTGCCGTCGCGCAGCTTGATCGCATCCTTACCGATCAGGTCGATCCGGCTGATGTGGCTGTCCAAGTTCACACGCACGGCGGGCCAGTTCAGGCGGGCGGCAACCTGTTCGATATGGGTCGATTTACCCGTGCCGTGATAGCCCTGGATCATCACGCGGCGGTTATGGGCAAAGCCCGCCAGGATCGCCAGCGTGGTTTCCGGGTCGAACTTGTAGGTTGGGTCGATGACCGGTACACGGTCACTTGCTTCCGCAAAACCCTTGACCGCCATGTCGCTGTCAACTCCGAACACTTCACGGACCGAAATCTCTTCGGTTGGTTTTGCGTTGATGTCGATCGATCCGTCAGCCATGCGCCTTGTCCTTATCCTTTGGCCCGTTCACCGGGTTTGAACCCGTGTGTGGTGCAACATATTGCAGACAAGGGCAAGGGAAAGCCGCGTGATGAAATGGCTGACAGGATCTTTCTTTCAAACTGGCCTTATGGCGGGCAGAACCACGCTTAATCCAGAATGGCGTCACGCATCCGGATTAGGCTGCGTTCATCAACGAAACGCGGGGTCTGATGCATGTAGTCGCGGAATGCGCGGCCATAACCCTGCAGCAGCCAGCGTTCTTCGTTCAGAACGAACAGAAAGTAGATCACGAACAGAATAGCGGCCAGACCAAGGGTCAGCCAAGACCCGCTGGCGATACCCAAGCCAATGGTTGCCAGAACCGAGGTGACGTATTGTGGATTGCGCGAATAGGCATACATGCCGCCAGTCACCAGCCCATCACTTTCGCAATAGGTGTTATCGAGCCCCAGGAACCGATATCCCCAAAGCGTGATGCCAAAGGACATCACCATGATCGGCAGGCCCAGCACATAGCGGATCCAATGACCCCAGCCGTTCACCCACACTTCGGACAGGGCAAACACAACCGTTGCACCGCAGAACAGCCGAAAAAGGCCAAAAGCCGAGTGGTGCCGCCATCCGCTTGCGCTGGGCCATAGGCTAAGCTGCGGAAGGCGCAGATTCAGAGAAAGATATCCGCTCAGCAACAAGGCCGAGCCCAAAGCAACACAAAGAGCAATCGTATGAACGTGATAGATGAGGGGTTCCATATCGAATTCCGTTGTCACAAGTCATGTTCGAATATGGGCAATATGCGCAGCCCATAGGGACAGGCCGTAGCAAGGCTTTGTAACAGGTTGAGGACGCAAAAGCCGGTTAAAGGTTCAGTGCGACGCCTCGGTTGTTTTGAGAGTCATGAAAAGCGCGCGAAAGTTCGTTTCTGACAGAAAAGAACTCGAAACCCGATGCATCTTTCGGTAGAACTACGTCAACAAAAAATACTTTTATGCAGAGCGTGTTCTAGTTTAGAAATGATTGATATTGATGATGAAAAATTGAGCAATATTAATGCTCTAGTCAAACTCGTTGAAAGGCGCGAATCCGTTGATCGAGATTTCGGACGCGCTATTGAAATTCTAAAGGATGATCTGGTCTACATAGACAAAGCCCTAAGAGCCGAGCCTGCCAAGTGGCGGCAAAACAGGGCGTTCCATATCGTTCATGTACCAAGCTTCCTCGCCATCATGTCGATATTCGATGACATGGATCAGATGGTGTCTATATCGGATGATGAAAAACACCAGATTCTGATTTCGGTTCATCGAGCTGCGCAGCTAGCCAAAGTAGCTAGACGACGCATGGAACAATCCAAGTTGATAGATGCCAAGACCGAGCTTGAGGTGCTTGCCCAATACGCGGCAGTCCCGGACGAACCCTACCAAACGCCGTCGCGCCTCACGCGCGTGCTCGATGGCCTTGCTTCGGCTTCGGACACCGCGTGGCAGGGTACGAAATCGCATGCAACTGCAATGCCTAATCTGGTTAGCGGCCTTCAGAGCGGTGTTTCAGGTACACTGTCGCGCGCCGCGTCTGCTCCGGCATTGTTCGAGAATTTGCAGAAAACCGTGTCTGGTGCACTGTCTGACACCGTTTTGACTCCGATATCCATGCGGCTGAATGCAGGGGGGCGAGCTCTGAAACATGGCGTCGGGGCCGGGGTCGGGTTGGGTGTTGTGGTTGGGGTCCTGTGCCCACCATTGTTGCCGCTTACGGCAGGGGGCGCAGTGCTTGCTGCGATGCGCGCCTGGCGCAAAGACATGGACAAAGCAGCCACGCTACATCAGGCCGAACGCGAACAGCGCATTGCAGAGCTGCAATCCGAGCGAAAGGCCGCCCTGCGCCATTTGACCCACGGAGCGCCTGCGTTGCAGATGGAAACCGAAGACCTCAGCATGACACTGGATGTTGAAACCGGTCGCGCGGATGCGGTGATTTTGAAAGGCGATCACACGGGCTGCCTGTGGTCAAACTTGTCCCCGGCTGACAAAGCAGAGCTTGGGATGGATCTGGCCGAAGGCGCAGCCAGCCTGCTTAATATCTTAGAGCTTGCGATAAAGGACTAACCTTCAGCCCCAAGCTACTTAAAGTTCCGGCTGTCCTTGATTTGATCCCAGGCCCAGACCACCTCTTGCAGCTGTTCCTCTTGTGACCGGTCGCCGCCATTCATGTCAGGGTGCAGGACCTTGATCAGCTTTTTATAGGCTTTGCGTACTTCGGCTTTGGACCAGCTGTCATTGGCCTCAAGAATCTCAATGGCGCGACGCTCGGTCGGCGGAAGGCGGCGCCCACCGCCACCCGACGTGCGACCTTTGTTTTGGGTGCTGTTTGCGCCTAGAACCTGATGCGGGTCCTCGATGCCCAGACGGGCCCAAGCGCGGGCTTCAGGGTCGCCCATGGGCTTTGTTTCACGTTCCCACACCTTGTCTTTCGAGCGTTGCGCATTCAGCTCGGCCTCGGTGGTGCCATCGAAAAAGTTCCATTTCTGGTTATATTCACGCACATGTTGTTGGCAGAACCAGTAGAAATCATCCAACACATCCGGGGCCTTGGGTGCACGGTACTTTCCGGGCTCCTGACATCCGGGATGGTCACAGATTCGCACCGAGGTTTCAGACGCACCCGACATGCCCCGACGCCCGCGCGGGTTCTTTTTCTTGGCGCTGGAAACGGACATATCGAATCCAAAGGGGTCTGATTTCGCCATGCTTTATCCTCACGAACGCATCTTTTCGACTCGGAGGCAGCAGTTTAGTCTAAGCTGCCGAAAGTAGAAGAGGGGGGCGGCAAGTTTTTTGCCGCTGAGCACAAAATTGAGCATAACCGAGGACATCCGAACCCGCCTTCAAGCCGCCTTCGACCCGCGGGAGTTAGAGGTGATCGACGACAGCGAAAGCCATCGCGGCCATGCAGGCTTTCAGGAAGGCGGGGAGAGCCATTTCAACATCCGCATCCGCGCCGCCGCGTTCGAGGGTCAATCGCGCGTCGCGCGTCACCGGGCAGTGCACAAGGCGTTGGGCGATGTCGTGCCACGCATCCACGCACTGGCGTTGGATATCGACGATTAAACAACTGCGCGACAAGCAAATAATACGAGGCCGAGGTTGAACAGAAATACATATTACATCGAATATCTGATCGTCGGCAGTATTGCCGTGGCACTATATCTGCAAGGCATCGGGTTGAACGCTGTCACCCCCGAAAATGAGTCAGACAGTTTCAATCTGATCTGGACTCTGATGATCATCCCGGCAGCCTATGTCTGTGGAATATTGGTGGATGGGATCGGTGTCATCTTTTTTGAGCTGCCCTTACGGCACTATACAAATGATTCAAATTTGTTGCGCAGGCGTGCGGATTCGCGAACTGCAGAGATCATCGCTTTTGATGACAATCTCTACAGCAATTTACGTACGTTGCGCAGCCGTGACCGGATCGTCCGGGGCAGTGCGGTGGCTCTGCTGGCCACATGCCTGTTCGACATTGCCCCATCCGACAGTCTAATGCGTCCAATTCCATCTTTTAGTATTGATTTGGACAAGGACTGGCTGCTTTGGATGGCCACGCTATTGTTGTTTGGGACCTGGGGCTTTCTGCACTACCAGACACGCAAGTTCAAAGCCGCCGCCTATGAATTGGCCATGCGGAAAAAAGGCTAAATCTCTGAGCTGGGGTTAAATCTTTTCAACTTTGTCCTCGGCGCTGCTGGTCAAGGGCGGTTCATCCGCTTCCTCGGAAATCGGCTCAGGCGCCTGCACCATATCCGGGCCGGGCACGGGCTGTGCCAGTGCGACGCCGTCGGGTGTTTCCTTTGGGGACGGGGTCGCTACCGGGGCGGTAGGGGGCTCGGCGGGTTGTTCGATCAACCGCCGAAACACCAATACATTGCGCCAGTTCGTTGTCGACCCGGTCAGGCCCGAACGTTCCTCGCTGGGCAGTAGTTCCGCGCGCTGATACTCCCAACCGTCCTGGCCCATCTGGTTCAACACCTGCTCGACCGAGGCGGCAAAGCGGCCCTCGGTCGTTTTCACGCCCTTGGCTTTGACACCTTTTAGCGGGGCGGGGATGACCTTGTATTCGTAGCGCTGCATCAACTGTTCCTAAACCATATTCGCGCCAACTTAACATGCTGGTCCCCGGGCGAAAGCATCGTTGCGGGATCGGCGAGATTTAGCTCCGCATGTTGCCGCTGGCCTGTGCCGCTTTGGTCACAACTGACAGGCAAAGCTCCGTCGCCAGCGCCATGTCCTGGACTGAGATCCACTCCAGCGGCCCATGAATACACTGCATCCCGGTGAACAGATTGGGACAGGGCGTGCCGAATTCGGTCAGCCGAGAGCCATCGGTGCCGCCGCGAATCGGAACGGAGAGGGGCTCGATGCCCAGTTCCCGACAGGCTTCGCGCGCCAGATCGACGGGTGTCATGTCATTCTCGAGCCAATAGCGCATATTGCGGTATTGGTGGCTGATGTCGCAGGTGATGGTCGCGCGCGGTTCCGAGGCCTGAACAGCGTCGCAGACCTTGCGCACCAGATCGCGCTGGGCCTCAAGCCCCTCCATCTCGAAATCCCGCAGGATCAGCTTGATTTCCATCTCGGACGAGCCGCCATTCATGTCGGTGACATGGATGAACCCTTCGCGCCCATCGGTGACTTCGGGGGTCAGAGTGGCTTGTGGGAGGGTCTGTACGATCTTTGCGGCCAGATGGGTGGCATTGACCATCTTTTCCTTCGCCAGACCGGGATGGATCGACACGCCGGTGATCTTGATCACCGCACGGTCGGCCGAGAAGCTTTCATATTCGATCTCGCCCACCTCTTGTCCGTCCAGCGTATAGGCGAAATCGGCCTTGAGGTCCTTTGGCAGTTGCTCGGTAACGCCGCGCCCGATTTCTTCATCCGGGGTGAAAGCAATGCGGATTGGCCCGTGTGGAATGTCTGGATTTTCTATCAGGTGCCGCGCCATTGTCATCAGGATCGACACGCCCGCTTTGTCATCGGCGCCGAGCAAGGTCGTACCCGAAGCGGTGACCAGATCATGGCCTATCTTTTCGGCCAGATAAGGGTGTTCCTCCGGGGACAGAACCAAATCGGGATCGTCGGGAAAGGTGATCTCACCGCCGTTATAGCCCTTGATGACGCGCGGTTTGACCCCGGTTGCGTTGAATTGCGGGGCGGTATCGACATGGGCCAGAAATCCCACGGTCGGCCCTTTGGCGGTGCCGGGAATGGTGGCCACAACAACGCTGTCTCCCGTTATCTCAACATCCTGGGCGCCGATGTCTGTCAGTTCTTGCTGCAGCAGTTTCAGCATGTCAAACTGTATGTCGGTGCTGGGGGTCGAGGGCGAGGTCTCGTCACTTTGGCTGTCGATTGCGGCGTAGCGCATCAGCCGGGTTTCGAGTTCCTGGTCAAATCTGTTTGTCATGATGCCTCGCATATTTTAGTCTAAGCAAGACGAGCAATTTCCGGTGGTGTCAAGCGAGCGCCCGGAATTCGAATTTTCCTGAACCGACCGTGTCTCTACTTTTGACTTAGCGGAGTACCTCGGTCTTCGTACTTCAATATGTGTTGGGCAGATCAGGTGGTTCTCGGTTGAAGCAGAAAGTCAGTTGCCCGAAAAACTACTCCCTTGCCTGACCGGACGCATATCTGACACACTCTTCAGCATTGAAAGAACAAACTTATTCGAATGTATTTGAAGGAGGGGAAAGTGAACGGAATCCATAATCTGTGCAGAGCTGCCTTAACATGCGTCGCTTTGACTTTGAGTGCAGCATCCTGCGTGGCGCAATCAGTACCTGTTGCCGAGTTGACCGAAGGGCTTTGGGCCGAGGGACGCGATTTTGACCCTTTTGGACGGCGCCCTGTGCAACTCTGGCTGCCGGAAGGGACACTGATCTTTGACATTCAGAAGTCAGACCGGGTATCGGGTTCCAAGGGCAGAAAGTATCGTTCAGCGCATACTTTCCACGGCTATCCTGTCAATCTCGAACTGTTCCCAAGACGGGGTGTCGCGCGCTACAGCACCATCTCCGTGCCGGATGACAGCGCGCGTTTTCGTCTGATCCAGTCGGTCTATTGCCCCGGGGAAACGAACCCCATTGTGACTTCGGGAGGATGCAGGCACTCCGAACCCGTTGGGGAAGGCTGGGTGTTCGAACTGTCCGAAACGGGTACGGACACGACGTTGGGACCGCGCTTGAAAGCGACCGCATATCCCGATGACGCAACAATCGCGGCGCTCGGACCGGCCTCAAGCAGTATATACACGTTCGACATTTACGAGCGTGATCTGGATTTGTTCGAACAGCAGGGCGTACTGTTTCGCCTTGATCGAGAGCACCCGTTGACAGAATTTGTTTTTGTGGACGATTACTTTTTTCCCTGCAACACAACCAGCACGGTTGAGTTCAAGGAGGAAGAGATCGTTAAAGCGTTCGTCGAGGCATCGGTCGAGGCCGAAGTCGGATTCTGGAGCTGGTTCAAAGCGTCTGCATCGGCTGGCGGCGGATTTGAAGACAAGGGTACGTCAATCAGTTCCAGCAGAACTCAGACAGATTCGTCCGAATCCTCTGTTTTTAGCCAGTGGGGCCTGATGAAGAGCGCTGACATGGGGGAAACCCCCTTCTTCGTTGAAAAGAGATTTGACTGTCAAAGTGGTGCAGGGACCACCAAGCCGGGGGATTGGATCAACTCGATCGAGATCAGCTTCTGGAATGACGACGACGATGTGAATGACGTCTACGAATTTAATCTCGCCGGTGACTGGGTGGAAATGGATCGGGATGAAATCAAAAAGCGGCACCAGCGTCCGGTATTCTTCAGTATCAACGATTCAACGAAACAGGCGAAGGTAATTCAGAACATCCTTACGGAATACCCAGAGCTAAACTACAATCAGGCGGTTTTCATGTTCGCTCAGCTCAACAACGGCTGTAGCGGCCGGTTCCGCGATGACTGCAACAAATCCGTGGACGTTGTCGAACAATAGAGTTTCGTGAATAGGCTGGGTTTCACGCAGCGCTTTGGTCCCTGTTTTGCCCGTATTCGAGCAAAACAGGGACGCACGCGCTTTGAGGCTGGCGAATTCAGTCGCCTAGTTTTTTGCTGACCAGTTCGTTAACGGCCTTGGGGTTGGCTTTGCCGCCGGTGGCTTTCATCACCTGACCGACGAACCAGCCTGCCAGTTTCGGGTTTACCTTGGCCTTTTCGACCTGCGCCGGGTTTGCTGCGATGATCTCGTCCAAGGCGGCCTCGATGGCGCCAGTGTCAGTGACCTGCTTCATGCCGCGCTCTTCCACGATCTGCGCCGGGTCACCACCTTCGGTGTAGACGATCTCGAACAGATTCTTGGCGATCTTGCCCGAGATGGCATCCGACGAGATTAGATCAATGATCCCACCCAACTGAGCCGGAGATACGGGCGACTCGGTGATGTCGTGATCTTCTTTTTTCAGGCGGCCAAACAGTTCGTTGATGACCCAGTTCGCGGCCAGTTTGCCGTTGCGGCCTTTTGCGACCTCTTCGAAATAGGCGGCGCTTTCGACCTCGGCGGTCAGTACTGAGGCGTCATAGTCGGTCAGGCCGAACGCTTCGATGAACCGCGCTTTTTTCTCGTCGGGCAGTTCCGGCAGCTTGGCGGCGATGTCATCGACCCATGCCTGTTCGATCTCCAGCGGCAGCAGGTCAGGGTCTGGGAAATAGCGGTAGTCATGCGCTTCTTCCTTGGACCGCATCGAGCGGGTCTCACCCTTGTCCGGATCGTACAAGCGGGTTTCTTGATCGACTTTGCCACCGCCTTCGACGATGGCGATCTGACGGCGGGCTTCGACCTCAATCGCCTGCTGGATAAAACGCATCGAGTTCATATTCTTGATCTCGCAACGCGTGCCCAGATGCGAGAAGTCCTGCGTTTCCTGATACTTCTCATACGCACCCGGCAAGCAGATCGAGACGTTCACGTCCGCCCGTAGGTTGCCGTTCTGCATGTTGCCATCGCAAGTACCCAAATAACGCATGATCTGGCGCAGCTTGGCGATATATGCGGCGGCTTCTTCGGGGCCACGGATATCGGGGCGCGACACGATCTCCATCAGGCAAACGCCCGTGCGGTTCAGGTCGACGAAGGACATATGCGGGTCCATGTCGTGGATCGATTTACCGGCGTCCTGTTCCATGTGGATGCGTTCGATACGGACCATACGTGCGGTGCCATCACCCATCTCAACCAACACTTCACCTTCGCCCACGATGGGGTGGTACAGCTGCGAAATCTGGTAGCCTTGCGGCAGGTCGGGGTAGAAATAGTTTTTGCGGTCAAAAGCCGATTTCAGGTTGATATCCGCCTTCAGGCCCAGACCCGTGCGCACGGCCTGTTCCACGCAATATTCGTTGATCACAGGCAGCATGCCCGGCATTGCCGCATCCACGAAGGCCACGTTCGAGTTCGGCTCGGCCCCGAATTGGGTCGACGCGCCGGAAAACAGCTTGGCATTGGACGAGACCTGAGCGTGCACCTCCATCCCGATCACCAGTTCCCAATCGTGCTTGGCCCCGGCAATGGTTTTGGGTGTGGGCATTTCGTATGTCAGGTCGAGCATGGCGCGCCTCATATCCGCAGAAGTCTAAGCCTGCGTATTAGGCTCGGCGGGGCCTAGGGGCAAGGGGTAAAGGCGCGATTCAGTGCTGCGAGAATTGCAGACCGGTAGGAGTAAATGTCACGTCCTTGCCGCTGCCCAACTCATCCCGGAAGAAATCGCCGATCGTGCGCAACGCATCGCGCTGTCCACGTGCTGCAAATCGCTCGGGTGAATTGATACGCACTGAGTTGTTGAAGCCCGCAGTTGCATGGGCCCAAATCAGCGGATGCAGCTCGGTCAGATGGTCACGGATCAGCCAATTGGCGGCTTCGCGCATCTGGCTGCGGACCTGATCGGCCTTCTCGTTCAAGCCCAGCCCATTCTGCACCGTGATCGCGCAATAGGCGGACAGCATATTGACCATTTGCTGACCGGGGTGCAGCCGCAGAATATCGCGCAGGCCTTCAAGGAAATACTCGACATCCACCCGCGCGCAAGCTTCGGCATCCATCGCGATGGCGTCGAACTGGACCCATGTGTAACCGCCTGCGCCCCACGTGTCGTGTGTTCTGGCCGCGTTGCGTAGGGCTTGTAGTTCAAGCTCCTCATAGCTGCCGAACCAGCGAGGCAGCAGATGGCTGCCCATCGCGCGCATATGGCGCTGGTTTTTCGGGTCGAGGTCAATTAGCCGCTCATACTTCTGGGCGACCCGAGCGGTCTCCTTGCGTTGACCGGCTAGCAACGCACAGTTCGCCGCAGCGATAAGCGGGCTATCGGGTGCGGTGGCTGTGCAGTCCGGCAGGATTAGCCCGGCGCGATCGAAATGGGCCGCGCAACGCGAACTGTGCAGCGCAGGCAAAGTCGCATCCGCCGAATTGCCTCGCCAAGCCCACGCAATATCGATATGTGCCAGCGCGACGATTGCAGCAATCATTGGATCACCCGGATGATCGCGCATCTCGGTTTCCAGTTCCGAAATCCCGCCCAGCAGATCGTAGTCGGAAACGGCCTTGCCATCTGACAACGCATGTTCCGCCGCCAAAACCACGTCAGACCGAGCGCCAAAACCCAACAAATCGGCAATCGGCATCCCATCCGGCGCCGTCGCGCCTGTCTGATCTGCAGCGCGCATTTCTGCGGACAATTCATCCCACCGATCCTGACGCGCCAGATGACGCCCGCGTTCGATCATCTCACGGCCCACAAGATCCTTGGGGTCATGCTTGGCAACGGGAATGTTCAACTGGCCCTGTTCGGGTAGAGCGGCGGCCAAGGCAGAATTAGCCGGACAGAGATCGGGTGCAGCTTGCGGTTTCTGAGGTGAAAATCGGGCAGAGATTGCCCGTGCAATGCGGAACATAGTGGAACTCGAGAACTTAAAAACTGGTAACTGCAAGGTAGGCTGGCCGGAAAGCCCGACGATTTCAAGTTAAATGCGCGTTACCTTCCATGAATCCGGTGTAATCGCACTCGGCTGCGTGGATCGTTTCAGAAAACAGAGAAATGATGGCGCTCAACGCGGAAACCGGCTTGGGTGACAACGTTTTCAAACTCTCGGTGCGGCGGCAGCGACTCATCAGGCAGGCGGATGCGCTTTTCCGATTTCAGCACCAATGAGACGCGGACCGAGAAATCCCAGCGCGTATCAAATCGAAAGAAATCAACCTCTTCCAAAGCGATCTGGCCCTGCCGTTTGCCGGAATACCAGCGCAGGCTATCCCGATCGAATTGAATACCCGCACTGCTGTCGTGCAAAACATCCCATATCGCGGGCAGGGTCGTCAAAGCCAGCAAAGCCATCAGCCACCATACGGCGTCAAACAGAATAATCAGCGCAAGCAAAGTCGCGTAGATGCTGATCAGAAGAATGACTGTCCGAGGGTTCCGATTGCGCCGCGTAAACGTGTAGGTCGTCATGCGTTTAGTATGCGCGAGATCATTTCGGTCGTGTCGCGCGACAGGTTTGGTGTTTCGGAAATGCGGGTCAGTTGCGCCTGAATCAGGTCCTGTCGGCCCGCATCATACCGCCGCCAGGTCTGGAAGGCCGAACACATGCGCGCCGCGGTTTGCGGGTTCACGGGATCCAGTTTGATCAACCAATCGGTCAGTAGTTGATACCCTGCGCCATCAAGCTGATGAAAGCCTGCATGATTCATCGCCAAACCACCCAACACAGCGCGGAATCGATTGGGATTTTTCCAATTGAAGTCAGCATGTTCCGTTAGCTTCTGTGCGACATCAGCTGTGGCTTCGGGCGCGACCATTGCCACTTGCAAACCGAACCATTTGTCGATGACCAATCGATCATGCTGCCATTGATCATAGAATCCGACCAATTCCGCCTTGCCTTTCCGGGCACGCAGAAGGCAGGACAGGGCCGAGAGTTGCAAGGTCATGTTATCCGACTTCGCGTAGGATTCAGCCGCCAGTGCGCCTCCATCCAGACGGGTGGTCAAAGCCAATGCCGCACCGTCCAGTGAGCGCTTGCCGGATTGTTCGGCATCCGGCGTATAGGGCGCGTCCACGAGGGCTTCGCTATGCAGGCGGGGCAACAGGTCTTGCAGGTGCTGGGCTGTGGCTTGTCGCAAGGTTTCGGTTGCGGTCCAGATCGCCATCGGATCGGGCGTACGGCCCCTTTCGTGCAAAGCCGCTGCAAGTTCCGATTGTGTAGGCAGGCCCAGCATCAGCGCTCGGTAGGCGGGGTCTAAATCCCCATCGCGTAGCACGGCCAGCAACCCGTCCAGGTAGTCAGAATCTGGTGTTGCGTCCTCTGTAATCATGCGCAGTAGCGTATCTTCGGCCAGCGAACGCCCGGCTTGCCAGCGATTGAACGGGTCTGTGTCATGGGCCAGTAAGAAGGCACGATCTGCGTTGGTGTGATCGTGTTCAAGGATCACAGGGGCCGAGAAATCCCTCAGGATCGACGGTATCGGCTTGGCCGCGAGACCGGAGAAGGTAAAGCTCTGCTCGGCCTGGGTCAGTTCCAGCACTTCGGTGGCGCGCACTTCGTCCCCGTTCGGACCAAGCAGGCCGACTGCGATGGGGATGACCTGCGGCAGCTTTTCGGTCTGGCCTTGTGTCGGCTCTGTGCGCTGGCTCAGCGTCAGGGTATAGGTCCCATCGTTCCAGTCTTCGGCGACCGAAACCTTTGGCGTGCCGGATTGGCTGTACCAGCGCTTGAACTGGCTGAGGTCGCGGCCTGTCGTGTCTTCGAACACTTGTAGCCAGTCCTCGATCGTGCAGGCCTGCCCGTCATGGCGGTCAAAGTAGAGGTTTAGCGCTTTGGCATATGCCGCATCCCCGACCAGCCGTTTCAACATCCCAATCACCTCGGCGCCTTTTTCATAGACTGTCGAGGTGTAGAAGTTGTTGATTTCCTGAAAACTCTCAGGTCTGACAGGGTGCGACAATGGCCCATTATCCTCGGGGAACTGGCGTGCGCGCAGGTCGATAGCATCGTGAATGCGTTTCACCGGAGCTGAGCGCATGTCGGAGGTGAACTGCGCATCACGGTACACTGTCAGCCCCTCTTTTAAACACAGCTGGAACCAATCGCGGCAGGTGATGCGGTTGCCGGTCCAGTTGTGGAAATACTCATGCGCGATGATGGCCTCGATCCGTTCGAAATTCATGTCGGTTGAAGTTTCGGGGCTGGCCAGAACTGCGGAAGAGTTGAAGATGTTCAGCCCCTTGTTCTCCATCGCGCCCATGTTGAAATCATCCACGGCGACGATGTTGAACACGTCCAGATCGTATTCACGGCCATAGACGTCTTCATCCCATTTCATGGACTTCTTCAGCGCCTCCATCCCGAAGGCGCATTTGCCTTCGTCACCGAGGCGGACCCAGAGGTTCAGCTCGACCTCGCGGCCGGACATGGTGGTGAATTGACCGGGATGGGCGATCAGGTCTCCGGCGACCAGCGCGAACAGATAGGCGGGTTTGGGCCACGGATCGGTCCATTCGGCCCAGCCTTCACCTTTGCCAGATGGGTTGCCGTTCGACAGCAGGACCGGAAGTTCGCCGTTGATCCGTACTGTAAATGTGGACATCACATCGGGGCGGTCGGGATAAAAGGTGATCTTGCGAAACCCCTCGGCCTCGCATTGGGTGCAGTACATGCCGTTCGACATATACAACCCCTCAAGCGCCGTGTTGTTGCCCGGGTCGATTTCGACCTCGGCCTCCCAGATGAATGGCGCATCGGGGACATCGGCAGTCAAACCTTGCTCGGTCACCGCAGGGTTCACATCTGTGCCATCAATGGACGCACGTATCAGCTCTAACTCTTCCCCATGCAAAAAGAAGCGGTGGTCCGAGGCATCGGGGTTTGGTCGAAATGCGATGCGCGATTTCACACGCGTTGCATGTGGTGCGAGATCAAAGGTCAGATGAACGCTGTCCACCAGGAACCCAAAGGGCGTGTAGTCTTTCAGATAAATTGTCTTGCCGGTTTCGTCGCGCATCCGAGGCCTCGCATCGGTTTTGGGTTTTCCGCGACGTTATGAGCTTCGATCCGGGGCTGCAACCGGCCTGCGGAATTGCCTTGCCGCTTTTGAAACAGCTTTAGGCAAAACGGGGCGATGGGAAACCCTAGACAAAAGTTGCCTATCGGAAACTTTCGGCCTAAGTCAGTTTGGCATACATCGGCACACAAACGCGGGAGAGCAACACATGAGCGGCAGACAGACCCTGAGCGGGTTTCAGGTAGATCCGATACTGGTTGAGTTTATCGAGACACAGGCGCTGCCGGGCACAGATGTGTCGTCCGAACAGTTTTGGGCCGGTCTGGCCCGCATGGTGCATGATTTGGGCCCCAAAAACCGGACCCTTCTGGCCAAACGCGCGGATATTCAAAGTCGTATTGATGGCTGGCATCTTGCAGAAAAATCGCAACCCATGGACGCCGCCGCCTATCAGGCGTTTTTGAAAGAGATCGGGTACCTCGTTGATGAGGGCGAGGCGTTTCAGATCGAAACGGCAAATGTGGACCCCGAGATCGCGCTGACCCCTGGCCCGCAGCTTGTCGTGCCAATTACCAATGCCCGCTTTGCTTTGAACGCGGCAAACGCACGCTGGGGCAGTCTATATGATGCACTCTACGGGACAGACGCAATGGGCGATCTGCCTGCGGGTGGGTGCTATGACGAAAAGCGTGGGGCGCGTGTAATTGCATGGGCCAAAGCGTTTCTGGATGAGGTTGCGCCGCTTGCCGAAGGATCATGGGCTGATGTCGCGGGGCTGACCATCGATGCCGGAGCGTTGACTCCCGCGTTGGCCAATCCTGCACAGTTTGCCGGTTTCGGCGGGGAAGCAAATAAGCCTGCGTTCGTATTGTTGAAAAACAATGGCTTGCACATTCAAATCATGATCGACCCGTCCAGCGCAATTGGGACAAGTGATCCTGCGGGCATTGCCGATATGCGCCTGGAATCGGCGCTGTCGACCATCATGGATTGCGAAGATTCTGTCGCCTGTGTGGATGCCGAAGACAAGGTTGTCGCTTATGGCAACTGGCTGGGCTTGATGAAAGGCGACCTGACCGAGGAGGTCACGAAGGGCGGCGAAACCTTCACCCGTAAGCTTGCGGATGATGTGGAATACACCACGGCTGACGGCGGTCATGCGTCGCTAAAGGGCCGGTCGCTGATGTTGATACGGAATGTGGGCCACCTGATGACCAACCCGGCCGTATTGGACGCTGAAGGCAATGAGATCGGTGAGGGGCTGATGGATGCGCTGTGCACCACGCTGATCGCAATGCATGACCTGAAGCGTGACGGCGGCAACTCGGTCGAAGGGTCCGTTTATGTGGTCAAACCCAAGATGCATGGCCCCGAAGAGGTCGCTTTCGCGGTTGAGATTTTCGACATGGTCGAAGACGTTCTGGGACTGCCGCGCAACACTGTGAAACTGGGCATCATGGACGAGGAACGCCGCACCTCGGCAAACCTGACCGAGTGTATCCGCGCCGCGAAATCGCGCGTGGCGTTTATCAATACCGGGTTCCTTGATCGTACCGGGGATGAGATTCATACCTCGATGGAAGCGGGTCCGATGCTGCCCAAGGGGGACATCAAAACCACGCCGTGGATAGCCTCGTATGAGGATCGCAATGTCGATATCGGCCTAGCCTGCGGTCTCAAAGGCAAGGCGCAGATCGGCAAAGGTATGTGGGCGATGCCCGACCGGATGGGTGAGATGCTGGAAGCCAAGATCGGCCACCCGCAATCTGGCGCAACCTGCGCTTGGGTTCCATCTCCTACAGCGGCAACTCTGCATGCAACGCATTACCACAAGGTGGATGTGCTTGCCCGGCAGGATGAAATCGCAGCTGGCGGCGCGCGCGGTACTTTGGATGATCTGCTGACCGTTCCATTATTGGGTGGTCGCAACCTGAGCGATGAGGAAATCACCCGCGAGATCGAGAACAACGCGCAGGGCATCCTGGGTTATGTAGTACGCTGGGTCGATCAGGGCGTGGGCTGTTCGAAAGTGCCGGACATCCATGATGTCGGGTTGATGGAGGATCGCGCGACCTGCCGTATCTCATCCCAGGCGCTGGCGAACTGGCTGCATCATGATGTGGTGAGCGAGGCACAAGTGATGGCCGCGATGCAGAAAATGGCAGCTGTAGTGGATCGCCAGAATGCGAGCGATTCAAACTATGTCCCGATGGCGCCGGGATTTGACGGTGTCGCTTTTCAGGCTGCTTGCGATCTGGTCTTCAAGGGCCGGGTTCAGCCGTCAGGCTATACCGAGCCGGTTCTGCATGCGCGGCGGTTGGAATTCAAAGCCAGTCAGGATTGAGTGGTAGTTGCGGGAACGAGGGGGCTGTCTGCACCCTCGCGCTCCCCCGAGGATATTATTGGCCAGATGAAGGGATCAGGTATGGGTATTTCTTTGCGCAAGGCGCGGACCATTATACGTAAAGCGATGGAAAAAGGGCGGGAAATGGAACTAAAACCACTGTCGGTTGTGGTTCTGGATGCCGGCGGTCATGTTATCGCGTTTGAACGTGAAGACGGTGCCGCCCCCGGCCGGTTCGCCATTGCGCAGGGCAAGGCATATGGTGCGGTCATGCTGGGCATGGCAGGCACGGCGCAGATGCAGCGGGCCGAAGCGCAGGCCTATTTCATGGCTGCGGTGAACGGCGTGTATGGCGGACAGGTCGTGCCAGTGCCGGGTGGCATTCTGCTGCGCGACCGCAAAGGTGCCGTGATCGGTGCGGTTGGTGTGACAGGCGATACCTCTGACAATGATGCTGTTGCAGGCATGGCAGGGATCGAAGCAGCTGGGCTGACGGGCGAAATCTAAGCCGGCACTGTCCAGTTAATAGGCGTGTGCGCAATTGAACATTGCTTTGCGCTGTTATGCAGCCTGTGCTCTGTTGCACGGGCTGCTTTGTGTCGATAGCGTCAGTTCCAATCAATGCAAAAGCAAGGACATTGGAATGGTGCGACCCGTTGTTGGTATTATCGGCAATTCTTATCTGATGAATGATCAGTATCCCACACATGCGGGTGGGACGATGAATTCGGATGCAGTGGCCAATGTATCGGGTTGTCTGCCGCTGCTGATACCAGCTGATCCGCGGTATGTTTCGGTCGACGAATTGCTTGAGGTCTGTGACGGGTTCCTGCTGACGGGTGGTCGCCCCAACGTACACCCTGAGGAATATGGCGAAGCGGCCACAGATGCGCATGGAGATTTCGACCGGGCGCGGGATGCAATCACGCTGCCTTTAGTGCGCGCCTGTGTCGAACGTGGCCAGCCCTTTCTGGGGATATGCCGCGGGTTTCAAGAGGTGAACGTGGCCATGGGCGGCACGCTTTATCCCGAAATCCGGGACCTGCCGGGCCGCATGAACCACCGGATGCCGCCCGATGGGACGCTTGAGGAAAAATTTGCCCTCCGCCACATCGTAACCCTGTCGGAAAATGGTATGTTTCATGATCTTTTTGGTGCGACCGAGGTGATGACGAACACGTTGCACGGTCAGGGCATCAAACGGATTGGCGAACGCGTTGTGATCGACGGCCATGCGCCGGATGGCACACCTGAGGCGATCTATATCAAGGATGCGCCCGGTTTTACCCTTTCGGTTCAGTGGCACCCGGAATGGGATGCGATCAATGATCCGGTGTCTCGTCCGCTGTTTGAAGCGTTTGGGGCGGCTGTGCGGAACTGGGCTTCAGGAACCGCGCTGCAACAGATGCAGAGATTGGCATGATATTGTCAGCGGCCCGGCGATGGGTGCCGGACCGCCTCTATGTCATCAGATCATCAGATCGAACTGATTAATCAAAGGCAGGCTGCGCGCTCGTTCCCCGGTCAGGTCGAACAATGCGTTCCCAAGCGCGGGCATGGATGGCGGCGTGCCGGGCTCACCCGCGCCGCCCATATGGCGGTTGGTTTCCAGCACGCGCACCTCAACCTGTGGCGCAGTGTGCATGCGGATCGCGTCATAGTCGGGGAAGTTGTACTGCTCCACTTCGCCGTCGGCAAAGGTAATCTCGCCGTAGCAGGCCGCTGATAGGCCATACATCATGCCGCCGAACATCTGGGCTTTGACATTCTCGGGATCCAGCGCAAGCCCCATGTCACAAGCGATCCACGCCTTGTTGATACGGATCGTGCCGTCTTCATCCACCACTTCGATAACTTGCGCAACAGGGGTGCCGAAGCTGTAGGTGAAGGCCACACCGCGCCCGACACCGTTGGCTGTTTGACCCGTCCAGCCCGACATATCGCGGACCGCTTCGAGGCATCCTGCGGAAGGGGCGTGCTCGTCTTGCATCAGTTCCAATCTGAATTCAAGCGGGTCACGGCCTGCAGCATGGGCCAGTTCATCCATGAATGTCTCGTGGAAGAACCCGTTATGGCTGTTGCCGACCGAGCGCCAGAACCCGACAGGGATATCGAGATTGGCGATATGTCCGCTTATGCGATAGTTCGGGACGCCATAGGGCTGGTTGAAGAAACCTTCGACCAATACCTTGTCCGGGCCGGCGCCAGGCAGGCCAGTATAGCGCTGAACAGCTTGTTGCGTACAGGACTGTGAGGCGACGGCCCCTTCAATCAAAACCGCTTTGCCATCTTGAACCGCGCCCCGCATCCGAGCGATGGCACCGGGGCGGTAGTAGTCGTGGCGCATGTCTTCTTCGCGGCTCCAGGTGGTTTGGACCGGCGTTCCCGGCATCGCCATGGCGACCTTGGTGGCAATGTCACCAAAATCCAGCTCACCACGTCGGCCAAAACCGCCACCCAGATAGGTGGTATGAATTTGCACGGCTTCGGTCTCCAACCCGGCTGTGTTGGCAACCCGGAACTGGATCAGAGTGGGGGCCTGGTTGCCGCACCAAAGTTCCAGTGCGTTTCCGGTGTAAAGCGCGGTGGCGTTCATCGGCTCCATCGTTGCATGGGCCAGATAGGGCAGTTGATACTCAGCTGTGATCTCTGTTGCGCCCTCGGGCATAACGCTGACATCGCCATCATCGCGCATGGTCGAGTTCGGGGCGTCGTCGAACGCCTTGGCAATCTCGGCAAAGACCTGATCGGTTTCGGGCGGGTAGGGGGCGTCGCCCCAATCCACGTCAATTGCGTCAACCGCCTGTTGGGCGAGCCATGTGTTGTTGGCGATGACCGCAACTCCGGTGCCCAAATCGACAACTTTCTCAACACCCGGCATCGAGGTTGCGGCACTGTCATCATATCCGTTCATCGCGCCACCCAGCTTAGGGTTCATGCGCACAGCGGCGAATTTCATACCCGGCAAGCGGACATCGACGCCAAACTCTGCCGTACCCGTTGCTTTCTCCACCATATCCAGCCGCGGCTGGGATTGTCCCAGATAGCGCCATTCGGAGGGATCGCGCAGGGGAACCTCGACCGGCTCAAGATCGGCGACATCAACGGCCAAATCGGTGTAAGGGATTTTGTCACCATTGGGGGCGATTACATGGCCAGACGCGGTCTGCAACTCTGCGGGGTCAACGCCCAGCCGGTCGGCAGCGGCGCGTTTCAGGGTTTCGCGCGCCGAAGCCCCGGCCTGACGCATGCGTTCATACCCGTCCTTCATCGAAGTCGAGCCACCGGTGACCTGAAGGCTGAGTGTACGCCCCAACACCCCTAGCGCTTCACCCAAGTTGTACTGGATATCCGGGATGTCATAGCCCTTGTTGGGCAGGCCTTCGCCAATCAGGGCCGAGTTGTAGTAAGCCGCAGCAGCAGGCCCATGCAGAACGGTGACCTGATCAAGGTCAACGTCCAGTTCCTCGGCAATCAACGCGGCCCATGTGGTCTGTACACCCTGTCCCATTTCCGCGCGGGGCGCGAATAGCGTTACACCGTTCTGGTCGATCAGAATGAATGGGTTCAGTGCAGCCTCACCCTCGCCGGGTTTCAGCGGGTTCGCGGCGGGTCGGCTGACGTAATACGCACCGAAGGCCACACCGCCGACAATCGCGGCGGACCCGATCAGGAAGGTGCGCCGCAGGATTTTTCCAACTTTGCCCATCTCTTACGCCTCCTTCAGTTTGCCAGCGGCGTCGTGAATTGCTGCACGTATCCGGGGATAAGTGCCGCAGCGGCACAGGTTGCCCTGCATCGCGTCTTCGATATCGGCATCTGAGGGCGCGGGGTTTTCGGCCAGCAAAGCTGCGGCCTGCATGATTTGACCGGACTGACAATAGCCGCATTGCGCCACCTGATGGTCGACCCAGGCTTGTTGGAGTGCTGACATGGCCGCAGGCGTTCCGATGCCTTCAATCGTTGTCACGTCGCCCCAAACATCCGACAAAGCCACCTGACAAGAGCGCACTGCCTCGCCATCGATGTGCACGGTACAGGCCCCGCAGGCCGCGACACCGCAACCGAATTTGGTACCGGTCAAGCCGACCTCATCACGCAGCACCCAAAGCAGGGGGACATCATCAGGCAGATCCACCTGATGTGCGGTTCCGTTGATCTTAAGGGTGGTCGCCATGGCGCGCCTCTCGTTAGCTGTGGCAGTTTCTGACATAATTGGTGAAAAGTGTCAGCATGTCAATTGACAAAATATACGAAAACTGTCAGAGCTTCTGAAATGAAGGATACGAGGGATGACATACGGCAAAAGGCTATTCTGGCTTCGGCTTTTCAGGCTTTTTCGAAATACGGATTTCGCAAGACATCGATGGATGACATTGCGAAAGGTGCAGGTGTGTCCCGGCCTGCTGTGTACCTGCACTATAAGAACAAAGAGGCGATCGTTCGCGAACTAACCAGGCTGCACTATGCTGACAAGGCAAATGCTGTAGCCGCTGCTTTGAAGAACGCAGGATCGATCTCGCACGTGTTGAACGCAGCGATTCAGGCGCAAATGGAGGGAATGGCGGCGATACTGGCTTCACCCCATGGGGTCGAGATGCTGGATACGACCAAATCCATGTCCACCGATATCGTCGAACAGGGTGAGGCGGAACTGACCTTGCTATTTGCGGACTGGCTGACCGATATGCAGGCCAAAGGGCGCACCCGCGTGTTCGACACGCCCCACGACACCGCAAAGACGATTACGGCCAGCCTGAAAGGGATCAAGCTGACCGCCTCCAGCGCCGAAGAGTTCGAACAGCGCACCCGGCAGCTGGCTGCGATGATCGGCGCGGGGCTTGAAGTCAGGTAACCCGCTGACGGATTTTGTATTCGGGCCGATCCCACTGCCTGTTGCGCATGATATCGGCCAGAATATCAACCGCTTGCTCCACATCCGTTACATCAATGTAAAGCGGTGTAAAGCCAAAGCGCATGATATCCGGTGCCCGGAAATCTCCGATTACGCCGCGCGCGATCAAGGCCTGCATCGCGGCGTATCCTTCGGTGAACCGGAACGACACCTGACTGCCCCGTTGCAGCGGGTCGCGGGGGCTGGCCAGTGTCAGGCCAGGGCAGGTGGCCTCGACCCGTTGAATGAAAAGCTCGGTCAATTCGATGGATCTGGCACGGACATCGGCCATATCTGCCATATCCCAGACATCCATCGCCACCGAAAGTGAGGCCATCTGAATGACCGGAGGGGTTCCGACCCGCATCCGTTCGATCCCCGCGCCGGGGCGATAGTCGAGATCAAAAGCGAACGGAGCCTCGTGCCCCAGCCAACCAGACAGTGCTGGGCGCACCTGCTCCGCCAACCGAGGGGCCACATAGACAAAGGCCGGAGCACCGGGCCCGCCGTTGAGGTACTTGTAGGTACAGCCCACTGCAAAATCGGCATTGCAGACCGTCAGATCTACAGGAATCGCCCCAGCCGAATGGGCCAGATCCCAAACGGTCACCACGCCCAAGGAGTGCGCCAATTCGGTCAGGGTTTTCATGTCATGCATGCGCCCGGTCCGGTAATCGACCTCGGTCAGCATCAGTACGGCGACGTCATCCGTCAGGGCATCGGCCACCTGTTCAGGGTCGACCACGCGCAACTCATAGTCATCGCTGAGCGAACGCAAAAGCCCGTCAACCATGTAAAGATCGGTTGGGAAGTTGCCATTGTCTGACAACACAACTTTGCGATCCGGGTTTAGCTCCAAAGCGGATGCTACCGCTTGATAGACTTTGATCGATAACGTGTCGCCCACGACAACACTGCCCGGTTTTGCTCCGATCAGTTTGCCAATCCGGTCGCCCAATGCCGCGGGCATACCCATCCAACCGGCTTTGTTCCAGCCCGTGATCAGCAATTTCCCCCATTCGTCGGTCATCATCTGATGCACGTGATCCGCCGCCGCCTTCGGAACCGGGCCCAGTGAGTTTCCGTCGAGGTAGATCATCCCCTCGGGCAGAGTGAACATGTCTTTGGTCGTCGCGAAATCAGTCATGGCGGCCCGTTTTTTTGTATATTCGGATAGCATTGCCCCTAGGGCGTAAAACATCCCATCTCTGCTGTCCATTGATGCGACAACTGGGGTTTTGCTATTTCGGTCCCAAAGCGGTAGGACAGCGCCCAGAAACGACACGTGCCCTTACGTGACGTCAACCCTGAGGATCGACGATGCGCTGGATCGACCTTCCCCCTGTCTGGCTAGTGGGCTTTGCCCTGCTTGCCTGGTTACAGGGGCGCTATATGGGATTTGGCCTGTCCCTCGACGGTGGGTTGACCGATCTTCTCAGCGGTGTGCTGATCGGGGGTGGCATCCTGCTGGCCGTATTGGCTGTTGCCGAATTCCGGCGCCACAAGACGACAGTCATCCCGCATGAAACACCCAGTGCAATCGTGCAATCCGGTATCTACAAACGCAGCCGGAATCCGATCTACCTGGGAGATGTTTTGATCCTGGCGGGCTTGGTTCTGCGCTTTGACGCCGTTCTGTCACTGGCTCTGGTGCCGATCTTTGTCTGGGTGCTTGAACGTCGTTTCATCCTGCCCGAGGAGGACCGCATGCGCCGCACCTTCCGCGCTGATTTCGCCCGCTATGAACAAAAGACAAGACGGTGGGTGTAGCCAGATCAACCGAATGACACAACGTAATGGATGCTGCGCTTGCGAAATAAAATTGCGCAAGATACATCTTTTCTTAACAATCCATACCCGAGGACCTGACCGGCCTTAGAAGCAAGGGGGACTGCCAGTGAAAATAGGCACACCAAAAGAAATACTGGATGGCGAGAACCGAGTGGCAATGACGCCAGACTCGGCCGTGCAGTTGCAGAAACTGGGCTATGAGTGCCTGATCGAAAAAGGGGCTGGTGCTGCGGCTGGGTTCTCGGATGCGGCATATGAGGCTGCGGGTGTTGAGGTCGTAAAAACTGCGGCGTCTCTCTGGAAAAGCTCGGACATAGTTGCCAAGGTGCGCCAGCCGGATGCGACCGAGTTGAAACGGCTGACCAAGGGTAAGACGCTGATCTCGTTCTTCAACCCCGCGGGCAATGAAGAGGGGATGGAGCTGGCCAAATCCAAAGGCGCGAATGTCATCGCCATGGAGATGGTGCCGCGTATCTCTCGTGCGCAGAAGATGGATGCGCTGTCTTCGATGGCCAACATCGCAGGGTATCGTGCGGTGATCGAGGCCGGCAACAACTTCGGCCGGTTCTTCACCGGTCAGGTGACTGCCGCCGGTAAAGTGCCGCCTGCAAAGGTGCTGATCGTTGGGGCTGGTGTTGCCGGTCTGGCGGCGATCGGAACTTCGACCTCGCTGGGAGCGATTACCTATGCGTTCGACGTGCGCCCCGAAGTGGCCGAACAGGTCGAGTCGATGGGTGCTGAGTTTGTCTATCTGGACTTTGAAGAAGACCAGCAGGACGGCGCGGCCACTGGTGGTTATGCCTCGGTTCAGTCGGATGAATTCCGCGAGGCGCAGCTGGCCAAGTTCCGTGAGCTTGCGCCAGAAATGGACATCGTCATCACCACAGCGCTGATCCCGAACCGCGAGGCTCCTGAGCTTTGGACCAAGGATATGGTCGAAAGCATGAAGCCGGGCTCGGTTATCGTGGACCTTGCGGCGGAAAAAGGCGGCAACTGTAAGTTGACCGTCGCGGATGAGAAGATCGTGACCGACAATGGCGTGACCATCATCGGTTATACCGATTTCCCCAGCCGGATGGCGGCGCAATCCTCGTCGCTTTATGCCACTAACATCCGTCACATGATGACCGACCTGACGCCTGAAAAGGACGGTCAGATCAATCACGACATGGAAGATGACGTGATCCGCGGCGCGACCGTGACTCATGAGGGTGAGATCACCTTCCCGCCGCCTCCGCCAAAGGTGCAGGCGATTGCGGCGCAGAAGAAACCCGAGGTCAAGGAACTGACCCCGGAAGAAAAAAAGGCGCAAGAAATCGCAGCCTTCAAGGCGCAGACTAAACAGCAGTTCACCCTGCTGGGTGTCGGTGGTGCGCTGATGCTGCTGGTGGGACTGATTGCTCCGGCCAGTTTCATGCAGCACTTCATCGTCTTTGTTTTGGCGATCTTTGTGGGCTTCCAGGTGATCTGGGGCGTTGCGCACAGCTTGCACACACCGCTAATGGCGATCACCAACGCGATCTCGTCGATCATTATCGTCGGGGCGTTGATGCAGATTGGGTCCGGGTCGTTCCTGGTCATTCTGCTGGCGGCGCTGTCTGTCTTCATGGCCGGGATCAACATCTTTGGCGGCTTCCTCGTAACCCGGCGCATGCTCGCCATGTTCCAGAAATCTTAAGGAGGTCGGGCATATGATTGGCTTTACTTCTGCCGCTTATGTAGTTGCGGCTGTCCTTTTCATCCTGTCGCTCGGCGGCCTTTCGAACCAGGAAAGCGCCAAGCGCGCGGTCTGGTACGGCATCGTCGGTATGGCGCTGGCGGTCTTCGCTACGCTGGTTGGTCCGGGTTCGGGCCTGTGGCTGCTGTCCATTCTGCTGATCATCGGCGGTGGTTTGATCGGTCAATACGTGGCGCAGCGCGTCCAAATGACCGAGATGCCGCAACTGGTGGCTGCGATGCACTCGCTGGTCGGCCTGGCGGCTGTGTTCGTGGGCTTCAACGCGCATTTCGAGATTGGCAACGTGGCGCAGGTCATGGCGATTGCGGATAGTGCCAGCCAGGCGAACCTGTCTGATCTGGGCGCGTTCGCCAAGCTGATCGCCAAGAAAACCCCTGCGGAACTGGCGATCCTGCATGTTGAGCTGTTCCTGGGTATCTTCATCGGTGCGATCACCTTTACCGGCTCGGTCGTGGCCTATGGCAAGCTAGCGGGCAAAGTGACCTCGGCTGCGACCAAACTGCCCGGAGGTCATATGCTGAACGCGGGGGCTGCAGGTCTCTCGCTGATCTGTCTGATCTGGTACACCAGCTCGGGTGGGTTGTTCCCGCTGTTCCTGATGACGCTGGCAGCGTTGTTCATCGGCTATCACCTGATCATGGGTATCGGTGGGGCCGACATGCCGGTAGTTGTGTCGATGCTGAACTCGTATTCGGGTTGGGCGGCTGCGGCGATCGGCTTCAGCCTTGGAAACGACCTGCTGATTGTGGTTGGCGCTCTTGTCGGCTCGTCGGGTGCGATCCTGTCCTACATCATGTGCAAGGCGATGAACCGTCACTTTGTCAGCGTAATCCTAGGTGGCTTCGGTGGCCCGCAGGGCGAGCAGATGGCTGTCGAAGGTGAACAAATCGCGATTGAGGCTGACGGCGTGGCTGCTGCGCTGAACGATGCGGACAGTATTGTCATTATCCCGGGTTACGGCATGGCCGTGGCTCAGGCACAGCAGTCGGTTTCCGAGCTGGTCCGCAAGCTGCGCGCCAAGGGCAAAGAGGTGCGCTTTGCGATCCACCCCGTTGCAGGTCGTCTGCCCGGCCACATGAACGTTCTACTGGCCGAGGCGAAAGTGCCGTATGACATCGTGCTTGAGATGGATGAAATCAATGACGATTTCCCGGACACGGATGTGGCCATCGTCATCGGCTCGAACGACATCGTGAACCCTGCGGCGCAGGAGGATCCCAACAGCCCCATCGCCGGTATGCCGGTGCTGGAGTGCTGGAAGGCCAAGCAGGTGTTCGTGTCGAAACGTGGTCAGGGAACCGGCTACTCGGGGATCGAAAACCCCCTGTTCTTCAAAGAGAACACGCGCATGTTCTATGGCGATGCCAAGCAGTCGCTGGACAAGCTGCTGCCGATGATCGACTGATCAACTGTTGCTAGTGAATTGTAAAGGGCGCCTGCGGGCGCCCTTTTCTTTTTTTGGGTAGAGTTGAGGGCTTTGCCCCCAAACCCCCAGGATATTTGTGGCCAGATGAAGCCTTTGGAATGTGCTATTCTGAGCGGGAACACGGTGACAGGAGGTGGTCATGCAGAAAGTGAATGGTATTGGTGGGGTTTTCTTTCGGGCCCGAGATCCTGACGCTTTGCGGGACTGGTACGCTACCCATCTTGGGGTCAATCACTATGATCCAGTGCCCTGGAAACAGCGCGAGGGCTACACGGTCTTTGCCCCCTTCGCGCAGGACACCGAGTATTTCGGAAAGGCCGAACAGCAATGGATGATCAATTTTCGCGTTGATAACCTTGCGGCGATTACCGCACAGCTTGAGGCCGCGGGGATCAAGGTTGAGACCCATCCCGACTGGGACAGCGAGGTTGGCAAGTTCGCCCGCATTCATGACCCGGAAGGCAATCCGATCGAGCTGTGGCAGCCAAATCAATGAGATAGCGGGTTTGTATACCGTTGCATTCCTGTAAGTATATGAAATAAAAAGAGAATTGATGTATTCCAGCTGTGTCGTATAGTGCCCCGGATAAGACGGAGCCAAAAATGACGCCGATTGATGATCATCCCTTGCGCTATGCGCTGGCCAACGAGCTGCACGCACGGCCCTTTCCAAGCGCCGAGGTACCTTGCACGGTTGCATTTCTAGCGATCAAGAAGCCGACTGAGTTGGTCGATGGAGATCGTCAGGCGGATATCGCACATTTGACCGATCTGTTGACGCGCCATGGTGCGTCTCGCCCCCAGCCGGATGCAACACATTACGCGGGTCAGATTGGGCGTCATTGGTTGAAGTGGGAACAGCATACCGAGTTTGTGACCTATACCGCGATCTCGCAGAATGTGAGCGCCCGGGCGTTTGACCCAGCTGACTTTGAAGTGTTCCCGGCGGATTGGGTTATGGCCAGCCCGGGCAAAAGGATCACATCGATCCTGATGCGTGTGGTGCGGCGGCCAGATCAGGATGCGGTCCGTGCTGTGTTGCCCGACTGGTTCGAACCCGAAAGCCTGGCCGTTTCTTGCGTTCTGGATGATGCGGCGATCTGTGCCAGCGATTTTCGCATCGATCCAGCAGGCCATATGCGTTTTGCTGTGTTTATTTCCGAAGGTACGGGTCAGCGACGGATCGGGCGTATCATTCAACGCTTGTGCGAGATCGAGACGTATAAGGCGATGTCCATGTTGGGATTTGCCAGGGTCAAAAGCCTGACGCCGCGCATCGGTGGGTTAGACCAGAAGTTGACCGCGTTGATGGGCGAGATGACGGACGGAGAAAACCATCCTGACGATCTGTTACCTGATCTGCTGCGCATCTCGACCGAGTTGGAAACCTTGTCTGCCCGCTGTGCCTTTCGCTTTGGGGCGACTGGTGCCTATGAGGCCATTGTCAATCAGCGCATTGCCGTGTTGCGGGAAGAACGGTTTATGGGCCGTCAGAGCTTTGCCGATTTCATGATGCGCCGTTACGACCCGGCTATGCGCACTGTGAAATCGACAGAAAAACGCCTGCAAACCCTTTCAGACAGAGCAATCCGCGCCGGGGATTTGCTGCGTACAAGGGTTGATGTTGAACGCAGCGCACAGAACCAGGCTTTGTTGGAAAGCATGGACAAGCGCGCGGACCTGGCCTTGCGCCTGCAGCACACGGTTGAGGGGCTTTCGGTTGTGGCCATCAGTTACTATGCCGTCTCGCTGGTCAGCTACGTGCTGTATCCGCTCACGTCGACCGGGTTGAGCAAGGGTACATTGACCGCCTTGATCACGCTGCCGGTCATTTTGATGGTCTGGGCTGCCGTTCACAGAATTCGCAAGCGGTTGGAATGACGTGACTTGCACAGCGGGGCAAGCTTTGTACTAGTGACCGGCAACGATAGTCACACAATCGGAGCATCCCTGTGATCAGTGTCGTTTCAGCATGGCGGGCTGTGACCGCGATGTTCATCCTCAACGGCGCATTGTTCGGTATCTGGGCTTCGCGTATTCCGGCGGTTCGGGATCATCTGCAGCTGAGCCATGAGGCGTTGGGCTATGGCCTGCTGTTCATGGCAGCAGGCGCGGTGTGCTCCTTTCCTATCACCGGGCGACTGACCGACCGGTTTGGCGCCGTTGCAATCACTCGGGCTATTGCGGTTCTCTATACCGGGTCGCTTGTGCTGTTGGGGCTGGCAGGCAGTTTCACTATGCTGGGCGTCTTTCTGTTTATCTTCGGGGCGTTTCACGGGTCGATGGATGTGGCCATGAATGCCTGGGCTGCCGAAGTTGAAAGCGCCTATGAGAAATCGTTGATGTCCTCATTCCACGCGATGTGGAGCCTTGGGGCAGGCTTGGGGGCGATCAGCGGGTATGCGGCTGTTCATATGCAGATGAGCGTGTTGCAACATTTCCTGTCGGCGGGCGGTTTGGTTGTGGCTCTGGCTTTGGCGCTGTCCTGGGTGCAATGGACTTCCCGGCGTTCGGTGCAGTCGCAGGGGTCAGTTTTTGCGTTCCCGTCTGGGGTGCTGATCCTGGTGGGGTTCACGGCCTTTTGCGGTGCGCTGGGCGAAGGGGCCGTCGCGGATTGGAGTGCGATATTCCTGCGCGATGTCACTGGCGCTGCCGAAAGCATTGCGACGCTGGGCTATGCCGTGTTCTCGGTCGCGATGGTGGTTTGTCGTCTTGCGGGGGGGCTGATGATTGCTCGGGTCGGGCCGGTTGCTGCGGCACGGGGCGGCGGGATGTTTGCCGCTATGGGCGTGTTTTGTGTTGTCTCGGCCGGGGCCGCTCCGCTGGCTTTGGTGGGCTTTACGCTGATGGGCGTGGGATATGCGGTGATCATGCCATTGGCGTTTAGCCGGGCCGCCAACGATCCGCAGATACCGCCGGGGCAGGCCATCGCCAGCGTGGCAACGCTTGGATATGGTGGGCTGTTGATCGGGCCGCCCCTGATCGGGTTTTTGGCAGAGTTGTTGACGCTGAGAATGGCCTTTGGTGTCTTGCTACCGCTTGCCGTTCTGATCGTCGTGTGTGCCGGCGCGCTTAAGCGCGCCGACTGAGTTTGCTTAACGTCCGCGAATACGCGGATCCAGCGCGTCGCGCAGGCCGTCGCCCAGATAGTTCACGCTGAGAACGGTAAGCGAAATCGCAAGACCGGGCCAGAACACGCGTTCAGGGTATTGCTGCAGGTAATCGACGCCGTCGAATAGCAAGCGGCCCCAGGTCGGGAAGTCGGGCGGGAAGCCCAGCCCCAAGAAGGACAGCGCGCTTTCGGTGATGATCGCGGTGGCAATCCCCAATGTCGCCGACACCATGATCGGAGACAGCACGTTCGGCAGGATGTGCCGCGTGATGATCTGGCTGTTGCTGGTGCCGATGGATCGGGCTGCCAGAACGAACTCTCGTTCCTTGATGGCCAAAACATCGCCCCGAACGATCCGGGCTGTCGGCATCCACGAGGTGATGCCGATGGCGCAGACGATCAGGATGAAAATCCCGCGTTCCAGCCCGAATGCGGCAGACAAGGGCTCGCGGAACAGCAGCATCATGACCAGCAGCAAGGGCAGCAGAGGTAGGGCCAGAAACAGATCGGTCAGGCGCATCAGCGGCCCGTCGAGCCGTTTGAAGAACCCAGCGACCACACCGATGAATGAGCCCAAGAACAGCGCCAGCAGCATCGCGGTGATACCCACCGAAACCGAGGTTTGCCCACCTGACATCATCCGCGCCAGAATATCGCGGCCCAACTGGTCGGTGCCAAAAGGGTGCGCCCAGCTTGGACCCTGATTACGCGACCGGATGTCGATCTGCGTCGGGTCGATGGTCCAGAGATACGGGCCCAGATACACTGCAGCGACGATGAAGATGAACAGGACCGCCCCAATCATCGCGCCTTTGTGTGTCTTGAACTGATCCCACACATCGCGCCACTGGCTGCGGGGGGGGGTGGTCAGATCGTCCATCACGCCTGCAGTTGGCAGGGCAGTAGACGCGGGTGCAATGCCTTCATCCGGGACCAGCGTATCGGTACGATCATGATCAGTCATAGCGAATCCTCGGGTCCAGGATGCCGTACAGGACGTCGGCGATCAGGTTGAACAGTACGATCAGCACGGCAAAGATGAAGGTCAGGGTTTGAACCATCGGCAGATCGTTGGCCTGAATGGCCCCGATCAGCAACTGGCCGATGCCGTTCACCTTAAAAACCTGCTCGGTGATGATGGCGCCGCCAAAGATGGCCGGGATACCCAGCGCGATCACTGTGACCACAGGGATCATCGAATTGCGCAGGACGTGGACCATGACGACGGTGTATTCGCTGAGGCCCTTGGCGCGGGCGGTGCGGACGTAATCCTGATTGAGGTTGTCCAGCATCGAGGCGCGCATAAACCGACTCAGCTGAGCGGTGATCTGAAGCGCCAGAACCATGACTGGCATGATCATTTGCTTGAGCTGCACGACAAAGCTGTCCCAACTGTTGACCACCAGCGTGGTGTCATAGATCGAAGGGAACCAGCCAAGCTGGACTGAGAAGATCACGATCACCAGAACGCCCGAGAAGAAGGGCGGGACCGAGAAACCAACCATCGACACGAATGTGCCCATTTGGTCGAACCAGGAATACTGGCGATAGGCCGAATAGATACCGATGGGCAGGGCGATCAGGATCGCAACTACATAGGCAGTGCCAACAACCCACAGGGTCTGTGGGATGCGCTGAACGACGATGTCCATGACCGGCGAACGGGTCTGCCACGAAATCACACGTAGATCACCTTCGGAAAAGGTGGTGCCGAACATGTGGTCAATCAGAACCTGCGGTTCGATCCAGAAGAACTGAACGATCCATTTCCAGAACCGGATATGCATCGGCTGGCCGAGACCAAGCGCTTCGCGCATCTTCTCTTTGACTTCGGGAGGAACGGTGAGCGGAACCTGTGCCATCGGATCGCCAGGTGCGAGTTCGAGGAGCAGGAAGATGACGAGGCTGATGAACAGCAGTGTAGGCACCGCCAATATCAGTCGTCTGATGGTAAAATTAAGCATTAAGAGGCGCCTTTATATGCGTCTTCTTGTTGGGGTGGTGTGCAAAGCACCGCGCCCCGAAGATCGGGGCGCGGCTTTGCAAGGCTAACGCTTAGGAACCGGTCTTGCGGTACCAGTCAGCGATATTCCAAAGTTCGCTGTCCCAAACGTTCAGGACAACGCCACCCAGGGTGTTTGCATGTGCCGACAGGCGACCACGGTGCACAAGCGGGATCATACCGCCGTTTTCAACCATGATGTCGTTCAGCTGTTTCGCGATCTCGGCACGCTGTTCCAGACCGGCAGTTTCGGCCAGCTGCGCATGCAGCGTATCGAACTCTTCGTTGCAGAAGCGGCTGATGTTTTCACCCTGCCACTGTGTATCGGGACGAGGAGCCTTGTCGCATAGACCGTTGCCCAGATAGGACTGAGGGTCGGTGCCGTTGAAGGTGTTGGCGTACATTTCAACGTCGGCATAGAACTTCTGGAATGTGTCGGGCGAGCCCGGGTCACCACCGAAGAAGACCGACGCGTTGATGTTGCGCAGTTCAGTTTCGATACCGATCTGGCTCCACCATTCCTTGATCAACGCCTGGAAGTCCTGACGGACGGCGTTGGTAGACGTTTGATAGACGACTTTCAGCGGAACACCGTCTTTTTCACGGACGCCGTCGCCATTTGTGTCAACGATGCCTGCTTCGTCCAGCAGGGCGTTTGCGCCCGCGATATCCTGCGTGTCACAGGTCATCGAGGTCGAGTTGAACGCAGCCGGGGCCGGAACCCAGTTACAGGTCACTTTGCCTGCCTGACCATAGCCGATCTCAACCAGTAGCGGGCGGTCGATGGCCATGGACATGGCTTTGTAAACGGCCGGGTCCTGCAGGAACGGGTGCGGATGCGTTGCGGTCGACCGCTCGCCTTCCGGCAGGTCAGGCGACGGGTTGGTCTGGTTCAGCATGATACGCTCGACCAGAGGACCGAAGCCCGCAACCGGGGTACCTTTGCCACCTTCTTGCATCTGCGCGATCACTTCGGGCGCCAGCTGCAGGTTCCAGGCATAGTCAAACTCGCCGGTTTCCATAACAGCACGACCAGCCGCGGTTGCATCGCCGCCACCTTTGAAGGTGACTGTCGCAAAGGCAGGTTTCGCCGGATCGCGATAGTTGTCGTTGGCCTTGAAGGTGATCACGTCATTTGGCTTGAATTCGGTGACAACAAATGGGCCAGTGCCGATGGGGTTAAAGTTCTGTTCGGTGCATTCGGGGGCCTTCGCGCCCATGCAATCCGCGAACTGAGCGGCCTGAATGATCGGGCTTTCACCACCCACAAACGGTCCGTAGGGGAAGGGGGTCGGTTTGTCGAAGGTGACTTTGACGGTCAAGTCATCCACCGCTTCGACATTGGTGACGCCTTCAAACTTGGTGACTTGCGCACAGCCACCTTCGGGGTCCATGCAATAGTTCGCGGTAAAGACCACATCTGCCGAGGTAAACGCCGAGCCATCCGACCAAGTGATTCCCGGTGCGATCTTCCATGTGATCGAGGTCAGGTCCTCGCTAACTCCACCGTTTTCAACGGTCGGAATCTCTGACGCCAGATAGGGCACCATGTTGCCATCTTGGTCGTAGCGCGCGAGTGGCTCGATCACCAGCGATGCGGATTCAACGTCCTTGGTTCCGCCCGACAAAAAGGGGTTCAGGATCGACGGAGCCTGCCAATAAATGATGCTGACATTGCCGTCCGATCCACGCTCGGCCAAGGCCATCGGGGCCATCGCCGTGCTTGCGATCGCACCGAGCAAAAGGGTTTTGATCTTCATAATAAACTCCCGAAAAGGACACTTCCGTGTCTCGATTATCTCCGCAAGGCCTGCGGATTTGGCGTTGCCGCTTTGGGTAAGGGTCTGAATTGTTGCCGCAAAATCTGCTAAGACCCACGGAATCCATGATCTCCCCATCACGGTTACGCGAGGTATCGAAACAGAACTCTGGAAAAAAGCAAGGGTTGCCGTCGGGAAAAATGGCAACGGGTTTGACTTTTCCTGCCTTGCCGCCTTAGCGTCGGGCATCCGAACAAAAAAAGACTACCAACGGGAGCGCGTGCGTGCTGGATCAACCTATTGCACAGATCAAGAAACTGCGGGTCGAGTTTCAAACGAAAGATGGCCCTGTAGTGGGTGTCGAGGATGTCTCGTTCGAAGTAAATCCCGGCGAAACTGTTTGTATCGTTGGCGAATCTGGCTCAGGGAAATCGGTTTCCTCGCTGTCGTTGATGCGCTTGGTCGAGTTCGGTGGCGGCGAAATCGCGGGTGGAGAACTGCTGTTTGACCGCCGCGACGGCGAAGAGATGGACCTGTCAAACGCCGATCAGGATCTGATGAAACAGATTCGCGGCAATGAGATTGGGATGATCTTTCAGGAGCCGATGACCGCGCTGAACCCGGTTTTCACCGTCGGACGTCAGCTGACTGAAGGGCTGCGCATCCACAAAGATATGTCCAAGGCGCAGGCCGAGGAGCGCGCGCTTGAGTTGCTGCGTCAGGTTCGAATCCCTGAACCTGAGCGCCGTTTGAAACAGTATCCCCATGAATTGTCGGGTGGCATGCGACAGCGTGTTGTGATTGCGATGGCGATGGCGTGTGAACCGCGCCTGCTGATCGCGGACGAACCCACGACCGCGCTGGATGTGACCATTCAGGCCGAGATACTGGCGTTGATGGACCGATTGAAGCGGGAAACAGGTACGGCGGTGATGTTTATCACCCATGACATGGCCGTGGTGGCGCAGATGGCGGATCGGGTTGTCGTCATGTTCCGTGGCAACAAGGTTGAAGAGGGCACCGTAAAGGAAATCTTCGAGAACCCGCAGCATGATTATACCAAAGCGCTGCTGGCGGCGGTGCCGAAGCTGGGTGAGATGCGCGGCAAATCTGCGCCTGAACCCATGAAACTGCTGGGGGTCGAAGGACAGAACATCGCCCCCATCCCGGGCACCGAAGAGGTTCTGCTGACCGTCAACAACCTGACAACGCGGTTTCCGGTCAAGGGTGGTTTGCTCCGTCGTACTATCTCGAACGTTCATGCGGTTGAGGATGTGTCCTTTACCCTCAACAGGGGGCAAACGCTGAGCCTGGTGGGCGAATCGGGGTGTGGAAAATCCTCGGCTGGACGCTCGATCCTGCGGTTGGTCGAGCCTATGGCCGGCGAGATCAATCTGGACGGCGTCGACATTATGAAACTGGATCCTTCCGGCCTGCGTAAGGCGCGGCTGGACATGCAGATGATCTTTCAAGACCCGTTTGCCTCGCTCAATCCGCAGATGCAGCTGGTCGATCAGGTGGCCGAGCCGATGCGCAACTATGGCGTCGCCTCAGGGTCGGAATTGCAGGACCGCGTCGCGCAACTGTTCGACAAAGTACAATTGCCTCGCAGCTTCATGCGTCGCTTCCCGCACGAGATGTCAGGCGGTCAACGTCAACGGATTGCCATCGCCCGTGCATTGGCCCTGAACCCTAAGCTGATCATCGCGGATGAGGCGGTCTCGGCCCTTGATGTGTCTGTGCAGGCGCAGGTTCTGAACCTGATGATGGAACTGCAATCTGAACTTGGCCTGTCCTACCTGTTCATCAGCCACGACATGGCTGTGGTCGAGCGTGTCAGCCATTATGTGGGCGTTATGTATTTGGGTCGGATCGTGGAACTTGGACCGCGTGCGCGGGTATTTGAGAACCCACAGCACCCCTATACACAGGCGCTGATGAAGGCGGTTCCAATTGCTGATCCAAATCAGCGAAAGTCGGAAAAAGACTTGAATTTCAAACCGATCCCGTCGCCCATTCATCCGATTGACTACAAGCCGGAACCGTCTGAGTACCGCGAGGTCGAGCCGGGGCACTTTATCCTGACCACGGATAGCGGATACTGACCCACATGGCACAGCGTCTGACGCCGCTTGAGATCATGACCGAACTGATCTCGTTCCCAACCGTAAGCCGTGAAAGCAACCTGCCGCTGGTCGATTGGGTCGAAGGGTATCTGGGCGAGCATGGGATCAAGGCGCATCGCTGGCCTGACCCGAACCAACCGCACAAGGCAGCGATCTTTGCGCATGTGGGTCCTTGGGAAGAAGGCGCGGTCGTTCTATCCGGTCACACCGATGTGGTGCCAGTCGACGGGCAACCTTGGGATACCGACCCTTTTGTTGTGACCGAGAAAGACGGCAAGTATTTCGGTCGCGGCACCTGCGATATGAAAGGATTTGACGCGCTGGCAATCTGGGCCCTGGTCGAGGCTCAATATGCCGATCTCAAACGCCCTCTGCAATTGGCGCTGAGCTTTGATGAAGAGGTCGGTTGCACCGGAGCACCGCCCATGATTGAGGCGATGCAGAAGGTTTTGCCCAAAGGGTCGGCTGTGATCGTCGGTGAGCCATCGGTGATGCAGGCTGTCACGGGTCACAAGGGAGGGTTCGGTTATGACACGCATATGATCGGGTTCGAGGTCCATAGCTCAATCATGCATACAGGCGTCAATGCGATCATGGAGGCGGCGCCTCTGATCAATTGGGCCAACGAACAGAACGCTCGCAACCGGGCCGCGACGCCAAGTGACACAGCGGCGGTGTTTGATCCGCCCTGGACCACCGTTCATGTGGGCATGATCGAAGGCGGTACAGCGCATAACATCACGGCCAAGGATTGCCATTTCATGCTGGATTTCCGCACAGTCCCGGATGAAGCTAAGGCCGAGTGGCGAGATGCGTATTTCCAGCAGGTGCGCGCGGTTGAGGCGCAGATGCAGGCCGTGCACCCTGAAGCCCGGATTGAGATTTCCGAGAATTTCTCGATCCCCGGTCTGGTGCCGGAGCAGGATGGTGAGGCCGAAGCTCTGGTGCGCGCTCTGACCGGTGACAATGCCAGCCATGTGGTCAGTTACGGCACCGAAGCGGGTCAATTCCAGGAAGCAGGGTATTCCGCGGTCATCTGTGGTCCTGGCGACATCGCGCAGGCCCATCAACCGAACGAGTTTATCTCGGTTGCGCAGTTCGAAGCAGGGCACGCGTTTATGCAGCGATTGGTCGAGAAACTGTCTGGCTGACCAGTCCTTTGGAAGGAGACATCAGATGCCGGTAAAAAACAGACTTGCCGAGATGCAGGATGAGATCACTAAATGGCGCCGCCACCTGCATATGCATCCCGAACTGATGTATGACGTCCACGAGACGGCGGGTTTTGTGATCGACCGCCTCAAAGAGTTCGGTGTCGATGACATCTCGCCGGGCATCGGTAAAACCGGCGTTGTTGCTGTGATCAAGGGCCGCACGGATACCAAAGGTCGCGTGATCGGGCTGCGCGCAGATATGGATGCTTTGCCGATCGAAGAGGCGACGGGATTGGATTATGCTTCGACAGTTCCCGGCAAGATGCACGCCTGTGGTCATGATGGCCATACCTCGATGCTGCTAGGGGCGGCGCAATATCTGGCAGAGACGCGGAACTTCGATGGTACCGTGGTGCTGATCTTTCAACCGGCCGAGGAGGGCGGGGCTGGGGGATTGGCCATGTGTCAGGACGGGTTGATGGACCGTTGGGCCATTCAGGAAGTATACGGGATGCACAATATGCCCGGCCTACCGGTGGGCGAGTTCGCGATCCGGCCCGGTGCGTTGCTGGCGTCGTCCGATGAGTTTGAGATCGTTGTCACAGGCAAGGGCGGCCATGCGGCAGCTCCGCATGACGCGGTGGACACAACACTCGTCGCTTCGCATATTGTTGTTTCTTTGCAGTCGGTTGTGGCGCGAACTGTCGACCCGATTAAACGCGTTGTTCTGACCGTCGGTACGTTCGAGACAGACAGCGTCGCATCGAATGTCATTGCGCATACAGTCAGGCTGAAGGGTACTGTGCGGACGCTTGATCCCGAATATCGCACCATTGCCGAAGAACGTGTGCGCCGGATCGCCGAAGACACGGCCTCGGCCTTTGGCGCGACTGCGCAGGTAACATGGACGCCTGGGTATCCGGTGACCGTGAATTCCGAGGTGGAAACGGGTTATGCCGCCGAAGCCGCCGCAGCCGTGGCAGGCAAGGTGAATGACAGCACCGATCCGATTATGCCATCTGAAGATTTCGCCTACATGCTTGAAGAACGACCCGGAGCCTACATCTTTGTTGGAAACGGGGATACGGCCATGTGCCACCACCCGGAATACAACTTCGATGACGACGCGATTCCGGCCGGCTGCAGCTGGTTTGCCGAGCTTGTGGAACGACGATTGCCCATCGCCTAACAAAGGGAGAATGCCATGCCGATCAGAAACCGCCTTGCAGAGCTGCATCAAGAGATCACCGGTTGGCGGCGTGACATTCATAAACACCCCGAAATCCTCTACGACACCCACCGCACCAGCGCTTTGGTGGCTGACAAGCTGAAAGAATTCGGTTGTGACGAGGTGGTCACCGGCATCGGTCGTACCGGTGTGGTTGGCGTAATTAGGGGCAAGACTGATACGCAAGGTCGGGCCATTGGGTTGCGGGCGGACATGGACGCGCTGCCCATGCAGGAGCAGACCGGGCTGGATTACGCCTCAAAAACGCCTGATGCGATGCATGCCTGTGGGCATGATGGTCATACAGCGATGGTTCTTGGGGCTGCGAAATACCTGGCCGAAACACGCAATTTCGACGGCACAGCAGTTGTGATCTTTCAACCCGCGGAAGAGGGTGGCAATGGGGCCGAGGCCATGTGTCAGGACGGGTTGATGGACCGGTTTGGCATTCAGGAAGTCTATGCGATGCACAATGTGCCCGGCCTGCCCACCGGCCAATTTGCCATCCGCTCGGGCCCGTTGCTGGCGGCGGCGGACGAGTTTGACATTCATTTGGAAGGTCATGGCGGGCATGCGGCCAAACCGCAGGAGACGGTGGATACTACGGTAATGCTGTCTCAGCTGATCGTGGCGCTGCAAACGGTTGTCGCGCGCAACGCGGACCCGATTGAACAGGGTGTTTTGTCTGTGACCTCAGTTGAGACATCATCGAAGGCGTTCAACGTGATCCCGCAATCGGCTCGTGTGCGAGGAACAGTGCGCACCCATTCCAATGAGATGCGCGCCATGATCGAAAAGCGGCTGACCGAAGTTGCGACCGGGATCGCAGCAACGATGGGCGGCACGGCGACCGTGACGTACAACAAAGGCGTTCCGGTCACGATCAACGCCGAAGAACAAACAGGCTATGCCGAGGAGGCCGCGATTGCCGTTGGTGGCAGCTGCGGCGAGGCTCCCATGGTGATGGGGGGTGAGGATTTCTCTTTCATGCTCGAAGAACGCCCCGGAGCCTTCATCATTCTGGGCAACGGCGACAGCGCCGGGCTGCACCACCCCGAATACAATTTCAACGACGAGATCATCCCGATTGGATGTTCGTGGTTTGCCGAAATGGTCGAGCGCCGGATGCCGGCGGCTTGAAATAGGAGAGAGAAGAGATGCCAGTTAAGAACCGCTTTGCCGAATTGCAGGCCGAAATCACCGAATGGCGACGGGATTTGCACGAGAACCCCGAAATTCTGTTCGAAACGCATCGTACCAGCGCAATGGTTGCGGAGAAGCTGAAAGAGTTCGGCTGTGATGAGGTGGTCACCGGAATTGGCCGCACCGGCGTTGTGGGTGTGATCAAGGGCAAGTCTGACAGCAAGGGAAAGGTCATTGGCCTACGCGCGGATATGGATGCGTTGCCAATCCACGAGGCGACAGGTCTGGACTATGCCTCAAAAACAGATGGAGCCATGCATGCCTGTGGGCATGACGGTCATACGGCGATGTTGTTGGGGGCTGCGAAGTACCTGTCGGAGACGCGAAACTTCGACGGCACCGTTGTCGTAATCTTCCAGCCCGCCGAAGAAGGCGGTGGCGGTGGGCGCGAGATGTGCGAAGACGGCATGATGGACCGCTGGAACATTCAGGAGGTCTACGGAATGCACAACTGGCCGGGTAAACCGGTTGGTAGCTTTGCGATCCGTCCGGGCTCGTTCTTTGCCGCAACTGATCAGTTCGACATCACTTTTGAAGGGCGCGGCGGACATGCGGCGAAACCGCAGGAAACCGTCGATACAACCGTGATGACAGCGCAGGCGGTGCTGGCCTTGCAAACCATCGCATCGCGCAATGCGGACCCGATTGATCAGGTGGTTGTGTCGGTGACCTCGTTTGAAACCTCGTCGAAGGCGTTCAACGTGATCCCGCAGACGGTGCAGATCAAAGGGACTGTTCGCACGATGAGCAGCGACATGCGTGATCTGGCCGAAAAGCGGATCAATGAGATCTGCAACGGGGTTGCGGCGACGTTTGGTGGCACCGCGGACGTGACCTATATTCGCGGCTATCCGGTCATGGTGAATAGTGACGAGCAGACTACGTTTGCCGCAGAAGTGGCCCGGTCTGTTTCTGGCGATTGTGAGGATGCACCTCTGGTGATGGGCGGCGAGGATTTCGCGTTCATGCTCGAGGAACGCCCGGGGGCGTATATTCTGGTTGGCAATGGCGATACGGCCATGGTTCATCACCCGGAATATAACTTTAATGACGAGGCCATTCCCGCCGGGTGCAGCTGGTGGGCTGAGATTGTCGAGCAGCGGATGCCGGCGGCCTGATGGCGAGGGTGGGGGCCCTGCCCCCACACCCCCGGGATATTTTTAGCCAGATGAAGAGGGATCCTGCGCCTTTGGTGCAAGGTTCAGGTGCGTGCAGAGCGTTTCGGCGACCTGGTTCAGCGCGTCTTTTTGAGTGCTGACGCAGGTTTGGGCAGCGCTGCGCGCGGTGGTCAGGGTGCTGTCATCGGATAGCCAGGTTGCAACAGCGTTGGAGAGCCCTTGTGCGGTTTGGATTTCGATTGCGCCTCCGCTCTTGATCAGGGGCGCGAAGGTTTCGGCGAAGTTGAAATAGCCCGGGCCGGTGAGGATGGCGGCCCCGGCTTGGGCGGGTTCGAATGGGTTATGGCCGCCGATCTCTTTCAACGATCCGCCAAGGAACACGATGGGGCAGAGCGCGTACCACGTGCCGGTTTCACCTAGCGTGTCGGCGACGTAGGTTTGAGTTTGCTCCGTGACCGGTTCACCCGTCGTGCGGAAAGCGGCTGTGAGATTGGCCTGATGTAGAAGTTTGGCGACTTCGTCACGGCGTTCCGGATGGCGCGGGATCAGAAGCAGGAGCAGATCGGGCCAGCGTTCAAGCAGCGTCTTATGCGCCGCGAACACGGTTTCCTCTTCGCCTTCATGGGTAGAACTGGCGATCCAGACGGGGCGGCCTGCGATTTGCGTGCGGATGTCGGATAGCGCCTGTTCGTCGATGTCCAACGGATCGGACATCGCTTTGAGGTTGGTGCCGGGTTTCACGTCCTCGGGTTTGGCACCCATCTCGATCAGATTGGCTGCGGTTCGGTCATTCTGGGTCAGGAAGAGATAAAAACTGTCCAATATGAAACGCGCAGTTTTGGGCCGCTTTTTCCAACCCTCGACAGATTTCTGCGAAAGACGGGCGTTCAGCAGGGCCAGTGGCACGCCGCCCCTGGCGCTTTCGACGATCAGCTGAGGCCAGATTTCACTTTCGACAAACACGCCTGCATCGGGTTTCCAGTGTGAGAGAAAGCGCTGTACCGGGCCATGCGTATCCAGCGGTGGGTATTGGTGTCGTGTCCGGGGGGGCAGGCGTTTCTCAATTAGCGCGGCAGATGTCGGCGTGCCGGATGTGATCAGAAACTCGGCGTCGGGCAAAAGCGTGCCCAACCGCCTGATCAGGCTGAGGACCGACAGGCTTTCGCCAACGCTGGCCGCGTGAAACCATATCAGACGTCCTGAGGGTCGCGGTAGGCTGGCATGACCCAGCCGTTCCTGCTGTCTTTTGTTTGGAACACCTGCAGATTCAAGTTTGCGGCGCACGGTGCGCCAGAACAAGGGCGCTGCCACAGCAATGATCCCGCAGTAGAGATGATACAGCAGTGTCGGACGACCGGGGCGATGGTCGGGCATCCTAGCCGCCCGTATGGCTCATATGGCGGGTCATCTGGCCATCAACGGCTTGGCGGGAATAGTCGAAATCATGGCCTTTGGGTTTCAGGTTGATGGCGGCGCGGATCGCATGCTCCAAGGGCGCTTCGCTGTCGGGGTGGTCACGCAGCGGGGCGCGCAGGTCAGCCATGTCTTCCTGACCGAGACACATATAGAGCTCACCCGTGCAGGTCAGGCGCACCCGGTTGCAGCTTTCGCAGAAATTATGGGACAGGGGTGTGATGAACCCAATCTTCTGCCCGGTTTCTTCCAACCTTACATAGCGCGCGGGTCCACCGGTCCGTTCGGCCAGATCGGTAACGCTGTAGTGGTTCTCATATTCCTTGCGAACGTCCTTCAGCGACCAGTACTGATCCAGACGATCCTCGTTGCCGATATCGCCCATGGGCATCACCTCGATCCAGGTCAGGTCCATATCGCGTTCGGCACACCATTCGGTGATGCGGGGCAGTTCGGGTTCGTTGAAGCCTTTAAGAGCAACCGCGTTGATCTTGACCCGCAAACCGGCCTTTTGCGCCGCATCAATCCCGTTCAACACCTGTTTCAGGCGGCCCCAACGGGTGACTTTGGCGAATTTGTCTTCATCCAGCGTATCCAGAGAGACGTTCACACGCCGCACACCGGCGGCATAGAGTTCGTCGGCAAAGCGATGAAGTTGCGAGCCGTTGGTTGTCAGCGTCAGTTCCTTGAGCGCGCCGCTGTCCAGATGCCGCGTCATGGAGTGGAAGAAACTCATGATGTTGCGACGCACAAGAGGTTCCCCCCCGGTGATCCGCAGCTTTTGAACGCCCAGCTTCACAAAGGTCGAACACATCCTGTCCAACTCTTCCAAGGTCAGAAGATCTTTCTTCGGCAAAAAGGTCATGTTCTCGGACATGCAGTAGACGCAGCGGAAATCGCAGCGATCCGTTACCGAGACGCGGAGATACGTGATGGCACGTGCGAAGGGGTCTATCAGCGGAGCAGTCATGCGTAATAGGTAAATCGGTAACCAGTCCGCGACAAGGGGCTAACATGCTTTGGGCTGGAACAGATCGATGCGTGGCTGTAAGTTTCGGGTATGAAATACGTTCTTGTTTTCCTGTGTGTTCTGCTTGCCGGCTGCGAAACGGTGCGGTCGACGACGGATCGTGTGTTTGGGCGCAGCGAGGCCGCGCCCGAGACAGAGGCCAATGCAGAACCCGAAGCCGCACCCGAAACTGAGCCGGTCACGACGCGACCGAACTGGGACGGCGCCAAATCCACTACCGCTGTTCTTGGGGACCCCTCAACGCCAGGGCGCTGGATGCAAACGCCGCTTGTGGATACCGAGGTTACGGCCCGCGTGGTGGTGCCCCGGACCGGGGCACAGGCGTATATCACGCTTATTCCGTCGCGCGGACCAGAAGGCGGCGGCAGCCAGTTGTCACTGGATGCGATGCGTACACTTTTGGTGCCTTTGGATGCGCTGGTTGAGGTTGACGTCTACGCCAACTGATCTTTCAGGTACTTCCCGGCTTCCCGCCGCGCAAAGGGTTTCATCGCCGGGCCATGCTGCTCCAAAAACGCGACAACGCGCGGGGCATCGTGTTTTGACAATTCGCGCAGCCACCAGGCAATGGCTTTCTGGATGAACCAGTTGCGATCTGGCACATACCTGGCAGCCCAGCCCAGTATGCGATCTCGGCGGTGCAGATCATCAGGTTTGGGATGGTTTTGCTTGGTCCAGGGCAGGGTGGCCACCAAGGCGGCGCGGCGTGTCCACATGTGATCTGATGTTGTCCAAACCTCGACCTGATCCAGCCGGGCGGGATCAGCCGTCAGCCGTTTTTGCATCGCCATAGCCGCATGATCGGCCACGGCCCATGCATCGAAATCCGGCAGCCAGCTTTGCAGCAGTTCCCAGACGGCGTCATCCGGTCTGATACGCGCCTGAGTGAGGAGTTTTGAGGCGGCGAGCCGGGTTTCGTGGGTGTTGAGTTGCCACAGCGCATCCGCCAACTGCACGCGTTGCGGCACGTCCAGCTCTTGCCGCCAAGCTTTGGTCAAATCATTCAGAACGGGGTTTGCGACGCCCAGATACGGGCGGTCAGCCTTGTGATAGGCTGCCATCTGGGCACCGCGTTCAGGATCGGCATGGGCCTTGATCTGGGCCAGATAGGGATCAACCAGTGGCATCTCAGGCAGGGACTCCTGTGGGTTTGCTGTCAATCGTCTGCTGGTTCTTGTCTGCCCAATAGGCGCGGATGTCCTCATCGGACTTGCCATCTACCCATTTCTGCATGGTGTCGCGTTCCGACGTGTATTCCATGAAGGGTACCGCGTAGCCGCAGGAGGTTTGAACCATATCGATGCTCAGATCATAAATCTGCCTCGCGCTACGATGGGCGGGGAAATGCTGGGCCAACCCCTCCCAGCCCGCATCGCCTGTGTGGAGTGTTTTGGCGGTACCATAGGCGCGCAGGATCAAAGGGCGGGTGGTGAAGGAACACCACATCAAAGTCATGCGATTGACGTCCAGTAGATGCCCAGCCGTTTCATTGCCGCTGCCGGTCAGGTTCATCCAGATGATCCGGTTCGGGCCCAGAACACGCAGGGAATCCATCCCCTTGGGCGAGATATTGACTCGCCCCTCAGACCCAGCGGTTCCGACAAAGAACATGTGCTGATCTTCTATGAAGGTCTGATGCGGCGGGTCGAGTTGCGGGAATTGCTTGGCCATGATGCGCTCCGAGTAAGGGGTTGCGGCAAAACTAAGCGCGTACGGATGGGCCGTCCAGCACTCAGGAGATTGAGCGCCGTTCTGCGAGCAGGGCATCCAGATGCCTGGGATAGGTTTTGTACCCTGTGAATATGAATTCGTCCTCATCCGCCGGGGCGCGCAATTTGGCCTCGTGATCCCAGATTCGGGCCCAATCCCGCAAATGCTCTTGCAGGTCTTCCAGCGCTGACATCAGTTCAGGGGCGGCTTTGAATGGAGTGTCTTCGATGAAATCCAGCACCTGTTGGTTGGTCGCGCGCAATGCCTGCGCCGGACCAAAGGTCTTGCCTTGTGCCAAATAGCGTTCGTACTCTGTGCGCGAAGCACGCATCAAGGACATCAGTTGCGCAATAGCGTCCTGCTGAACCATGTTCCCGCCTATTCCACCGTCACCGACTTCGCCAGATTGCGCGGCTGATCCACATCCGTGCCCTTGGCCACCGCTGTGTGATAGGCCAGCAGCTGTGCGGGGACAGAATACAGGATCGGGGCAAGGCTAGGGTGGATATGCGGCATTCGGATCGTGCTCCAAACCCCGTCCTCGGCCTCGGCGATGCCATCATCGTCTGAGACCAGGATGACCTTTCCCTTGCGCGCCATGACCTCTTGCATATTGGACACGGTCTTGTCGAACACGGTATCTTTCGGTGCCATCACCACAACCGGCATATGCTTGTCGATCAGCGCGATGGGGCCGTGTTTCAGCTCACCTGATGCATACCCTTCGGCGTGGATATAGCTGATTTCCTTCAGCTTTAGCGCGCCTTCCATGGCCAGCGGGTACATCAGGCCGCGCCCCAAGAACAGGACATCGCGCGCCTCGGACAAGCGCTGGGCGGATTTGCGGATGGCGCGATTTTGATCCAGCGCCGAGTTCAGAACCGAGGGCAGACCACGCAAGGCGGCGGCGTGATCGGCCAGTTCCTCATCGGTCAGGGTGCCCCGGTCGGCGGCGGCTTTGAGCGCCAGCATCAGCAAGACGCTGAGTTGGCAGGTAAAGGCCTTTGTCGAGGCCACGCCGATCTCGATACCTGCGTGGATGGGCAGTGCCACATCGCTTTCCCGTGCGATCGAGCTTTCGGGGACGTTAACAACAGAGACGATCTTGTCAGCCTTACCTTCGCAATAGCGCAGTGCAGCCAGCGTATCGGCGGTTTCGCCCGATTGGCTGACAAACAGGGCCAGGGTGCGGTCGCTGATCGGAGGTTCGCGATAGCGAAACTCGCTGGCGATATCGACCTCGACCGGCATTTTGGCCAGTTGTTCGAACCAGTACTTCGCCGTCAGGCAAGCGTAAAACGCGGTCCCGCAGGCGACCATGGTTAAGCGGTCAAGCTTGGTGAAATCCAGATCGATATCTGGCAGAACCACCCGATCCCCGCCGGTAGGCAGGTAAGACCGGATCGCTTCGGCCACAACAACCGGTTGTTCTGCGATTTCTTTGGCCATGAAATGTTTGTGCTCGCCTTTGTCGGCCCGCGCATGATCCAGCTTGATCTTGCGCATTTCCCGATTGGCCAATTCACCGGCCTCATTGCGGATTTCAAGCGAGGTGCGGGTCAATACAGCGCGGTCGCCTTCCTCTAGATAGGTGATCTTGTTTGTCAGAGGGGCTAATGCGATGGCGTCGGAACCCACAAACATCTCTCCATCCCCGTGCCCGATGGCCAAGGGTGAGCCCTTGCGCGCGGCGACGATCAGGTCGTCTTGCCCGTCGAACAGAAAAGCCAGCGCAAATGCGCCTTCCAACTGATCAATGGTCTTGAACGCCGCTTCGACCGGGGACAGGCCTGAATTCAGCAAATGTTCGGCCATCAGAGCCACGGTCTCGGTGTCGGTCTCGGTTTCAAATCCGATCCCGTTTTCGGCCAATTCGGCGCGCAGTTCGCGGTAGTTTTCGACGATGCCGTTATGCACAACGGCGACCGGGCCGGCCTTGTGCGGGTGGGCATTGTTGACCGATGGCGCACCATGGGTGGCCCAGCGAGTGTGGCCAATCCCGGATTTGCCAGGCAGCGGGTCATGGACCAGCAGGTCACTCAGGTTGACCAGCTTGCCTACCGCCCGGCGACGCCCCAGCGCCCCGTCATTCACAGTGGCAATGCCGGCGCTATCATATCCGCGATATTCCAGCCGTTTCAGGGCTTCAACCAGAATAGGGGCGACCTCATGCTGCCCCAGAACACCTACAATTCCACACATAAACTCAGGCCTCTTTATCGCGGCGAGCTTTTTTCGCCTTTAACATATCAAACAATTTGCGCGCATAGCCGGGTTTGTTTTCTTGTTTGGCCCGCGCAACGGCCAAGGCATCAGCTTCGACATCTTTGGTCACCACGGTGCCGGTCGCCGTCATCGCCCCATCGCCCACTGTCACCGGCGCAACCAGCATGGTATTCGAGCCGATAAACACGTTGTGACCAATCGTGGTTTTGTGCTTCATCACGCCGTCATAGTTGCAAGTGATCGTGCCCGCACCGATATTCGTTGCGGCCCCAACTACAGCATCACCGACATAGCTAAGGTGATTGACCTTCGCGCCCTCGGCAATCTCAGCGTTTTTGATCTCAACGAAATTGCCGATTTTCGCGTTTTCTGCGAGTTCCGCACCCGGGCGCAGGCGGGCATAGGGGCCGACGACGGCGCCTCGGCTGACATGGCAGCCTTCCAGATGCGAATAAGCTCGGATCGTCGCGCCGCTTTCTACGGTCACGCCGGGGCCAAAGACCACGTTGGGTTCGATTACCGTATCGCGCCCGATGACCGTATCGGCGGCCAGATAAACCGTTTCCGGCGCCATCAGAGTCACGCCCAGATCCAGCAACTCGGCGCGCGCCTGCGTCTGAAACACAGCATCCGCCGCAGCCAGATCAGCGCGAGAATTCACACCCAGTGTCTGGGCTTCGTCACAAGCTACGGCGGTTACGCTCAGACCACGGTTGCGAGCGATTTCGACCACATCCGTCAGGTAGTACTCGCCCGCGGCATTGCCATTGCTCACCGCATCAATCAGCGACAACAGTGTTTCTGCGTTACATGCTAAAAGCCCTGAATTGCAGAAACTTATCGCGCGTTCTTCATCTGATGCTTCTTTGAATTCGACAATCCGCTCCAGCGTGTCACCATTCATGACCAGACGCCCATAGCGTGCGGGATCTGCGGCCTTAAAGCCCAGGATCACAAGATCATTCTGCACGCGGGCCTCGATCATGCGTTCCAGCGTATCGGGCTTCAAGAACGGAGTGTCACCGTAGAGAACAACGACATCACCGTCGAAACCTTCGAGCGCGTCGCGCGCTTGCGCAACCGCATGCGCGGTGCCCAGCTGCTCCTCCTGAACTGCGATCTGCGCCGTTTCATCTTCGGCCTGCGCGACCTTGGCGACGGCTTCGGACCCGTGGCCTGTGACGATCACGGTGCGCTCGGGCGACAGCACCGACCCGGCGCGCATGGCGTGGATCAGCATCGGAACCTGGGCGATGGGATGCAGTACCTTTGGAATATCCGAATTCATCCGGGTGCCTTTTCCAGCGGCAAGGATGACAAGGGCAGTGGTCATGAAATCGTTTTCTCTTTGTGTTTTCTTGCCGACCGTTTTATCCGCTGAGGTCAAAGGCGCAAGCCGTACGGCCATCAAACAAGATTGCCGATTGCAACATGGTATGGCGGAAAACTGCCGAGCAAGGAGGCGCGATGCGCACGGTCATCTTCGATTTGGATGGGACTTTGGCGGATACATCCGGGGATTTGCTGGCCGCCGCAAACCATTGTTTTCGCGCGATGGGACACGGGGATGTGCTGGTTCATGGGCAGGATGCGGGTATCGCCGTGCGGGGTGGTCGAATGATGTTGACCCACGGTCTGAAACGGGTCGGAGCCTTTGATGAGGGCACAGTAGACGCCTATTATCCCGTGCTGCTTGAGGCGTATTCCAAAGACATCGACACCCATACACAATTCTATCCGGGCGCGTTGGACGCGGTCGAGTCGTTGAAAACCGCAGGTTATGGAGTTGGAATCTGCACCAACAAACCGGAACGGCTGGCAGATCAATTGCTGAGCCAGATGGGCGTGCGGGATCAGTTTGCCTCGCTGGTTGGTGCGGACACATTGTCGGTGCGCAAACCTGACCCTGAACCCCTGCGCGAGGCGGCGCGGCGGGCAGGTGGGCATCCCGACCTGTGCGTTCTGATCGGGGACTCTGATACTGACCGCAACACAGCCAAGGCCGCAGGCGTGCCATCTGTGTTGGTTACCTTCGGTCCTTCGGGGGACGATATGGCAGCGTTGCAGCCCGAGGCTTTGCTGCATCATTTTGCCGATCTGCCGGGTGTTGTGACCGATCTGATCGGTGCGGCGGCATGATCTCTTGACCCGACGCGGATAGAGCCCCAGAACTGAGCCATGACTGAGACATTCACTGGCAGTTTCACCCAGCAAGAACCGATCCCCGACGAGGCGATCGAGGCCGCGCTGGCCGTCCTGCGCCATGGGCGTCTGCATCGCTATAACGTCGCACCGGGTGAGCTGGGCGAGACCGCATTGTTGGAACAGGAATTTGCCGCCCAGATGGGGGCGAAATACTGTCTAGCGGTGTCCTCAGGCGGTTACGCTTTGGCGACTGCCTTGCGCGCGGTGGGTGTTCAGCCGGGTGACCCGGTTTTGACGAATGCCTTTACCCTTGCACCGGTGCCGGGGTCGATTGCATCTGTTGGGGCTAAACCTGTGTTTGTAGGCGTCTCGGAAAATCTGACGATTGATCTGGACGATCTTGAGACCAAGCTGGATCAGGCGCGGGTTCTGATGCTCAGCCATATGCGCGGTCACCTATGCGACATGGATCGGTTGATGCAACTTTGTGATGCGGCTGGTGTGGTCGTGATCGAGGATTGCGCACATACGATGGGCGCGGCTTGGCGGGGGCAATTGTCCGGTCGGCAGGGGGCAATCGGCTGCTATTCCTGCCAGACGTACAAACATGTCAATTCCGGTGAAGGCGGACTGCTGATCACTGATGATGAGGAGCTTGCCGCCAAGGCCACGATGCTGTCGGGCTCTTACATGCTCTATGAACGTCATCTGGCAGCCCCGTCGCCCGAGGTTTTCGAGCGCGTCAAATACACCACGCCCAATGTCTCGGGTCGCATGGACAATTTGCGCGCTGCCATCCTGCGCCCGCAATTGCGCGATCTGGATCGGCAGGTTGGGCGTTGGAATGAAAGATACCGGGCCATCGAGGCTGGCTTGCGCGGAACACCGGGGCTGACAATTGTGGACCGGCCAGAGGAAGAAACCTATGTCGGTTCGTCGATCCAGTTCCTGCTTCTGGACTGGGTTCCCGATCGGATCACCGAGGTTATTGATAGGTGCGCAAAACGGGGGGTCGAGTTGAAATGGTTTGGTGGGGCTGAACCGACAGGCTTCACCTCTCGCTATGACAGCTGGCGCTATGTCGAAAGCGAATGTATGCCGGGATCGGATCGTATCCTTACGGGTATTTTGGATATGCGTGTCCCGCTCACGTTCTCTTTGCAGGACTGTGATCTGATTGCTCGAATAATTCGGGAAGAAGTCGCGCGGATCCACAATCTGGCGACGGCCTGAAACAGCAAAATCCGTTGTCCGGACACGATTTCGCTTGCGTACGGACGTTATCATGCTGGCAAATTGAGGTGTCTTTGCTTCTTTGAGCGGGCACACCATCAGATATCATTGCGGAACCATGACCAAAGAGAAAAAATCTGAATCTCTGGAAGTCAGGCTAAGCCTGTCGGAAAAAAACGCGTTCGCCGCAAGGGTTGCTGCGCGCGGGGAAACCATGAGCGCGGCTTTGCGCCGCTTGATCGCTGAAGATGGAGTGCCTCATTCAAACTCGAAGGAGGTTTCGACCATGAAAAAGACTGTAGTTGCGGCGTCTCCAGTAATTCTGACGATCGCTATCTTAGCCGCTGTATCGATGTCTGGAGCATCTGCAAAAACCGATTTCGCTGGCAATTTTCGTGCCAAGGATACCAACGGCGATGGATTTGTCGATCGGATCGAAATGCTGAGTTACATGACGCAGCAGGCCGAGCAGGTGAACTTGCCTAGCGATTGTGATGGAACCGAACTGGCGAAAGTTTGGTCAATGTCGCCGGAAGAACTGGCAGATGATGCAATTGGCTTCTCAGATGCTGACAATGATGGCCGCATTACCTTGTCTGAAGTCGTAGCGGCAAACGAACGCTACCGGGCTGACGATTTCACATCCGCCGATACCAACGAGGACGGATTTGTGACCTTGGCAGAGTTGGAGTTCGGCTTTCGTGAAGACGAAGCCAAGGTCAGCGCGGAATGCAGAGCGGCCATTGGTATGCACAGCGCCGCCCGCGCTTCTGAGATTCTGGAGCAAATAGATACAGATGGTGATGGGCGGATCAGTTTGGGTGAGTTCGTAAACCACTAGACTGCATTCCAACTGGACAGACACTCTTCGCCTCGCTATAAATGAACGTGTGTTCAATTACTGAAGTATAGCGCAGAGGCAGACCTAATGTTCCAGGCGGCAATGACATTCGATCTCGGCGAAGATGTAAACGCGCTGCGCGAAATGGTGCATCGTTGGGCGCAGGAACGGGTCAAGCCGATGGCGGCCGAGATCGACGCATCCAATGCTTTTCCCAATGAGCTATGGGCCGAGATGGGGGAGCTTGGCTTGCTGGGCGTAACGGTACCCGAAGAATATGGCGGCGCTGGAATGTCCTATCTGGCTCATACAATTGCGGTGGAGGAGGTGGCGCGTGCCTCGGCCTCGGTTTCGCTGTCATATGGTGCGCACTCGAACCTGTGTGTGAATCAGATCAAGCTGAACGGCAATGAGGAACAAAAGCAAAAATACCTGCCACGCCTGATCTCTGGGGCGCATGTGGGCGCATTGGCGATGTCCGAATCTTCGGCAGGTTCGGATGTGGTTTCGATGAAACTGCGCGCGGAAAAGCGCAACGATCACTATCGGCTGAATGGCAACAAATACTGGATCACCAACGGGCCGGATGCGGATACGCTGGTCGTCTACGCCAAGACCGACCCAGAGGCCGGGTCTAAAGGGATCACCGCATTTCTGATCGAAAAAGAGATGACGGGTTTTTCGACCTCGCCCCATTTCGACAAGCTTGGAATGCGTGGGTCCAATACAGCAGAACTGATCTTTGAAGATGTCGAAGTGCCGTTCGAAAATGTTCTGGGCGAAGAAGGCAAGGGCGTTGCCGTTCTGATGTCAGGTCTTGACTACGAACGGGTCGTGCTGGCCGGGATCGGAACCGGGATCATGGCAGCCTGTCTTGATGAGATCATGCCCTATCTGGCCGAACGCAAACAGTTCGGCAAACCCATCGGCAGCTTCCAACTGATGCAGGGCAAGATCGCGGATATGTATACCTCGATGAACTCTGCCCGGGCTTATGTCTACGAAGTTGCAAAGGCCTGCGATCGTGGGGATGTGACGCGGCAGGATGCAGCGGCGTGCTGTCTCTATGCCTCAGAGGCTGCGATGACGCAGGCGCATCAGGCGGTTCAGGCGATGGGCGGGGCCGGGTTCCTGTCGGACGCGCCGGTCAGCCGGATTTTCCGAGATGCCAAACTAATGGAGATCGGTGCAGGCACCAGCGAAATTCGCCGGATGCTGATTGGCCGCGAGCTGATGAACGAGATGCAGTGAAGAAAACGCCCCGCTGACTTTGGGTCGACGGGGCGCTTTGGATTGGATCAGAACCGATGGACGTAGGACACACCGACCAGCCAGGGATCGATTTCGGCGGTGCCGATATCGGCGCCATCCAGGGTCACGTCCGAGTCGATGTCGAACCAGCGCACATTCAGTCGGACTGCCCCGTTTTGGGTGACCTGATAGTCCAGCCCGGCCTGCAGCGCGACCCCGAACGAGTTATCGACCTTGAGATCCCCCAGCGGAGAGCTTTCGTCGAAGAAGATCGTGTAGTTCAGACCGGCCCCGACATAGGGTTTCCAAGCGGTGTTGGTCGGGAAGTGATAGTTCAGCGACAGGGTCGGGGGCAGGTGCTTGACGCTGCCCGCATCAGTGCTGCCTCCCAGAGTGATGTCGTGGCTGAAGGGCGTTGCAGCCAAGAGCTCGATCCCCAGATTGTCGCGGATAAAGTATTCGGCGGTGAAGATCGGGCGGGTATCCGCGTCGATATCTGCGCTAAGCCCCGCAAGCGTTCCGTTGTCGGATTTCGGGTCCAGATATCCCACACCTACGCCAAGGGTCCAGTCGCCCTGCGATTGGGCAAATGCGGGCACGGCCAAAGCGGCCAGTGCGGTCGAGAATGTCAAAGCGGCGAGCGTTTTCATCATGATCTTGCCTTTGGTTTTGTTGATGCCCCTTGTGTGGCGGCAAAGGCCAATCCGCGCTCTGATCTGTATCAAGTTTTGCTTGGTTCTGGTTGCCTGCGTCCGGCGGGAAAATTCAATGAAAAAAGAGGCCTAGCAGATGCTTGACCCTAGGCGCATACCTGGTTTGCGCCCAGAGGGTGGCTGGGACCTGCCCGATCAGTTGAACATGGCGCGTCAGTGTCTGGTTCATCCCGATGATCGTGTTGCCGTGATTGATCTAACCGGTCCCACTGAACAGCGTGTGACTTATGAGCAGCTACATCATATGACCGACGGGATTGCTCGTGCTTTGCAGCAGAAGGTACAGCCAGGTGATCGGGTCGGTGTCCTGCTCAGCCAATCCCCATGGTGTGCCGCCGCGCATCTGGCGATCTGGAAGATCGGCGCGATCTCGGCTCCCCTGTTCAAGCTGTTCAAACAGGAGGCATTGCTGTCTCGTGTCAGTGATGCGGGCGCCAGTATTGTGCTGACCGATGTCGAGGGTGCCGGGCTGCTTGAAGGGATCGCAAAGCCTCTGATCGCATCTGAAGTAGGGGTGGCCGGCGCTCCACTTCCCTTTGCCGAGACTGGGCCGGATGATCCGGCGGTGCTGATCTATACGTCGGGCACAACCGGCAGCCCCAAGGGGGCCCTGCACGGGCATCGGGTGCTGACGGGCCATTTGCCCGGCGTTTCAATCAGCCACGATCACCTGCGCGACGGAGACTGCCTGTGGACCCCTGCCGATTGGGCCTGGATCGGCGGGCTGTTCGACGTGCTAATGCCCGGTCTGGCGCTGGGCATTCCGGTGGTTGCGGCGCGGCTGGATAAGTTTTCGGCTGAGGCCTGCGCGGACGTGATTGCGCAGGGTGGGGTGCGAAACGTGTTCTTCCCTCCGACCGCGCTGCGGATGCTGAAAGCAGCGGATCAGAGCATACCCGGCTTGCGCTCGGTCGCCTCGGGTGGGGAGCCTCTGGGGGCCGAGATGCTGGCCTGGGGACAGCAGACGTTTGGCCTGACGATCAATGAGTTTTACGGCCAGACCGAATGCAACATGGTCGTCTCTTCCTGTGCCGAGGATTTCCCGGTTCAGCCCGGTTGCATCGGCAAACCAGTGCCGGGGCATGAGGTGGCGGTGATCGACGACGATGGCAATCCGACCGGGGACGAGGGCGACGTGGCCATCCGGCGCGGCTCGGCCTCGATGTTGCTGGAATATTGGAACCGCCCTGACACAACTGCTGAGAAATTCCGGAGCGACTGGCTGATCACCGGCGATCGCGGCGTGTGGGAGGGAGACTATCTGCGCTTTGTCGGTCGTGATGATGACGTGATTACCTCCGCCGGGTATCGCATCGGCCCGGCTGAGATCGAGGATTGCCTGCTGACCCACCCGGCGGTGGCAACGGTGGGCGTGGTCGGCAAGCCCGATCCGCTGCGGACCGAGATTGTGAAGGCCTATGTGGTGTTGAAACCGGGTGCTGAGGCTGCGGAACGGGAGTTGCAGGAGTGGGTCAAGGATCGTCTGGCGCAGTACTCCTATCCGCGCGAGGTGGCGTTTTTGGAGGAACTGCCAATGACGGTCACGGGGAAGGTGATACGCAAGGAATTGAAGGCCCGAGCGGCCACAGAGGTGTTATGATACGTTTTATCGCCGTCTTGTCTCTGCTGCCCGTTCAAGCGGTGGCTGATTGGGCTCCTGACCCGGTAGCCGAGGCTGATATTTGGCATTGTGTGGCCGAGGCGGGTGAAGGCTGGCATGCTGGTGCAACGTGTGTCCGGAACTTTGCGAATGCCTGCATAGAAGAGGGCGGTTCCTATGACAGCATAGCGGTTGCACAGTGCATGGACGCAGAGACCAAAGCTTGGGATGCAGTGATGAACACAGCATACGGATCTTTGCGCCAAGATTTATCAGATCCAGAACTGCCGCCCGTTGCAGCTGAGGCTCTCAGGGACGCACAGCGCGCCTGGATCGCATTTCGAGACGCTGAATGCCTGTCGCGGGGAAATCTGACAACCGGAACGGGCCACTTCGAAGATGGGGCGGATTGTATGTTGCGGGTAACAGCAACGCGCGCGTTGGATTTGATCGGATATGGGGGCACACAATGAGTAAATTGAAATCCGCGTTCCTTCCTAGTTCGGAAGCCGCACAAACAAACCGCACCGCCCATCTCGACGCGCTGGCGCAAATCTCCGAAGCTGCTGAAGCAGCCCGTATCGGAGGCGGCGAGAAATCTCGCGCGCGGCACGTTTCTAGGGGCAAGATGCTCCCGCGGCGTCGGGTGGCGAACCTGCTCGACCCGGGCTCTCCGTTTCTTGAAATCGGCGCGACGGCGGCGCATGGGATGTATAGCGATGCCGCGCCCTGTGCCGGGGTCATCGCAGGCATTGGGCGTGTGCAGGGGCGCGAGGTCATGGTGGTCTGTAACGACGCCACCGTGAAGGGCGGCACCTATTACCCGATGTCGGTGAAGAAACACCTGCGCGCGCAGGAGATCGCCGAGGAAAATCAACTGCCCTGCATCTATCTGGTCGACAGCGGCGGTGCGAACCTGCCCAATCAGGATGAGGTCTTTCCTGATCGCGATCACTTTGGCCGCATCTTCTACAATCAGGCGCGTATGAGTGCGAAGGGGATCGCTCAGATCGCCGTTGTGATGGGGTCATGTACCGCGGGCGGGGCCTATGTGCCCGCGATGTCTGACGTCACGATCATCGTGAAGGAACAGGGGACGATTTTTCTGGCCGGGCCGCCTCTGGTGAAGGCTGCGACCGGCGAGGTCGTGAGTTCCGAAGATCTGGGCGGCGGTGACGTGCATACCCGCCTGTCAGGTGTGGCGGACTACCTAGCGGAAGATGACGCCCACGCTCTGGCTTTGGCGCGACGGGCTGTTGGCTCGCTGAACCTGCGCAAACCGCAGACGGTGGATTGGGCCAGCCCCGAAGACCCTGCCTATGACCCAGAGGAAATCCTCGGCGTTGTTCCGGCTGACTTGCGCACGCCCTATGACATCCGCGAGGTGATCGCGCGGCTGGTCGACGGCTCTCGGTTCGATGAGTTCAAGCCCAGGTTTGGGGAAACGCTGGTGACCGGCTTTGCCCATGTCAAAGGCTGCCCGGTGGGCATCATCGCCAACAATGGGGTACTGTTTTCCGAGGCCGCGCAGAAGGGCGCGCATTTTGTCGAGCTGTGCTCGCAACGCAAAACCCCGCTGGTGTTCCTGCAAAACATCACCGGCTTTATGGTGGGCCGTAAATACGAAAACGAAGGCATCGCGCGGCATGGGGCCAAGATGGTGACGGCGGTGGCAACAACTTCGGTGCCGAAGATCACGATGCTTGTCGGAGGCTCATTCGGGGCCGGAAACTATGGCATGGCCGGTCGGGCCTATCAGCCTCGGTTCCTGTGGACTTGGCCGAATTCACGGATTTCCGTGATGGGTGGCGAGCAGGCAGCGGGTGTTCTGGCCACCGTCAAACGCGACGGGATCGAGCGGCAGGGCGGCACTTGGTCGGTTGAGGAAGAGGCCGAATTCAAACGCCCGACACTGCAGATGTTCGAGGAACAATCGCATCCGCTCTACGCCTCGGCCCGCCTCTGGGACGACGGTATCATAGACCCGCGCAAATCGCGTGATGTGTTGGCCCTATCGCTCAGCGCTGCGCTGAATGCCCCGATTGAGGAGACACGTTTCGGCGTGTTCAGGATGTAAGATGACCGATCTGGAACAGCTAAAAAACCGCTACCCGGGCGCGCAGACCTTTAAGTTTGGGGACAACGCGGCACTGAGTGACGAACTGCTGGCCCTTGTGCGTGCTGGAAAGAAAACGGCGACCTGCGATGCATTGCGAAACTATCCCGAGGGCTCTCTCGACATGCCCGTGGTCGGGCGGCGCGATATTGCTCTGAACTGGGATGATCACCCGGTACTGGTGATCGAAACGATCGAGGTTACGATTTGTCGCTATTGCGATGTGACCGAAGGTTTCGCGCTGGCCGAGGGCGAGAATGAAACGCTTGCGGGGTGGCGCGATGATCACCGCCGCTATTTCGAGCGCAATGGCGGCTTCGATCCTGAGATGGAGTTGGTCTGCGAGCGTTTTCGTCTTGTCGAAGATCTGGCGGGCAAGCGGTAAATGGGGATGCTTACGGAAACGCGCCGCTCAGTTTGGTTTGGTTCCAGAAAACCGAACAGCGCTGCCACCTACATAGTAGGTCATTTCGACGTTCAGCCCTGCGGATTTAAGGGCTGTCAAAACGGTCTCACCTTTTCCGAAATTCCGTGTGTATTCACCGATCATGGTGAAGTCTTGCGCACCATTCAGAAAGAAACGCTCAACTTGCGGAAGCACTCCGTCAAGATAGAAACGGTAAACAGGCCGCAAAAACCAATCCACAGGGTCCGTTGCCTCGATCAACGAAAACGGAGCGCCGGGCTTGAGAATACGACAAAGCTGGTTGGCGAAAACCTGATGCTGCTGAGCGTTAAAGGTTTTCAATCCAAAGGTAGAAATTGCAAAATCCGCCGAGGCGGTTGGAAGGTCTGTCGTCAACATATTGGCACAGAGGTGGGTGATGCGGTCATCCCGGCTTTTGTGCAAACGGCTCATAGCATGCTTGTGCATCCCCGGGCTTATGTCGACCGCAGTAACGTTCGCGATTCTAGGAAACTCGGCAAGCAGATGAGGCCAAGCTTCTCCGGTGCCGGACATGAGATCGACTCCGGACGCTTGCGTGTCCTCGGACAAGGTCAGCCCTTTCACACATGCTCTGCGCCATGCGCGAACCAGGCCGAAGGAAGCGACTGCGCTCCAATTTCGGTAGGAATCCGAACACCTGTCGAACACGCCTGCCACAAAGTCGGGGTCATAGATGTCATTGCTCATGGTCTGGACCCTGCGGAGAGGAGAACCGGATTACAAGGGGTTACCAATGTTCAATAAAATCCTGATTGCCAACCGTGGCGAGATTGCTTGCAGAGTTATGGAGACGGCTCAGAAACTGGGCGTGTCCTGTGTTGCTGTTTACTCCGATGCGGATGGGTCAGCCAAGCATGTGCAGATGGCGGATGAAGCGGTTAATATCGGCGGCGCGGCTCCGTCAGAGAGCTATCTGAAGGGCGATGTGATCATTCAGGCGGCGCTGGATTCCGGCGCGCAGGCGATCCATCCGGGCTATGGGTTTCTATCCGAAAACCCGGAATTCGTGGATGCGGTTGAGGCTGCGGGCTTGACGTTCATCGGACCATCGGCAGATGCGATCCGGAAGATGGGCCTCAAAGACGCAGCAAAGGTTCTTATGGAACAGGCGGGCGTGCCTGTCGTGCCGGGTTATCATGGGGACAATCAGGACCCCGAGCATCTGGCCGAGGCGGCCGAAACTATTGGCTATCCTGTGTTGATCAAGGCCGTGGCAGGCGGCGGCGGCAAGGGGATGCGGCTGGTCGAAAATCCCGAGGATTTTCTGTCCGCTCTGGACAGCGCACGCGGCGAGGCGAAAACCGCCTTCGGCAATGATGCTGTGCTGGTTGAGAAATTCGTTGCGAAGCCTCGGCATATCGAAGTTCAGGTATTTGGCGACGGCACGCACGCAGTTCACCTATTCGAACGGGACTGCTCGTTGCAGCGACGGCATCAGAAGGTGATCGAAGAGGCTCCGGCCCCTGGCATGACAACTGAAATGCGCGACGCGATGGGACATGCAGGTGTCCGCGCGGCTGAGGCGATTGGCTACAAAGGGGCGGGGACGGTTGAGTTTATCGTCGACGCGTCCGAAGGACTGCGCCCGGATCGGTTCTGGTTCATGGAAATGAACACGCGCCTGCAGGTTGAACACCCTGTAACCGAGGCGATCACGGGCGTCGATCTGGTCGAATGGCAGTTGCGTGTGGCAGCGGGTGAGAGCTTGCCGAAACAGCAAAGAGACCTTTCGATCAACGGCCACGCGTTCGAGGCGCGGCTCTATGCCGAAGATGTACCCAAGGGATTCCTGCCAGCAACAGGTACCCTGACCCATCTGCGCTTTCCTCAAGGGTGTCGGGCAGATAGTGGCGTGAGGGCGGGGGATACAATCAGCCCCTGGTATGACCCGATGATTGCAAAGGTGATTGTGCATGGGCCGACGCGGTCGGTCGCTCTCGAACAGTTACACCGCGCGTTGCAAGGGACTGAGGTCGCCGGAACGGTTACCAACCTGTCATTCCTGGGGGCCTTGACCCGGCATACTGGCTTTGCCTCGGGCGATGTCGATACGGGGCTGATCGGGCGCGACCTTGACGAATTGGTGCAGGCGGTACCGCCACGGCCCGAGACCCTTGTGGCGGCAGCCATGCGGGCATCGAACTTGGTGGACATGCAGGCAGACGCTGGTTTCTCGCTTTGGGCGCCTCTGCATCGGGCGGTTCAGCTGATATCCGGTGAGGATCATATCGAGCTTGATGTTCAAGTTATTGGCGCCGAGCGGCAGGAGTGGCACGTGGGTGAGACGGTCGTCACGGCACAACGCCAGGACGGGCGCTGGCTGATCAACGGAAAACCGATGCCCTATGTCGTGGTCACTGGTCCCCGGATCACGGTCTTCGAGGATTATGGACAGAGTTTTGACCTGGTCGACCCACTGGACCGCGAGGCCAGCGCGGCTGGGGATACCAACCTGATCGAAGCGCCGATGCCGGGGCTTGTCAAAGCGGTCTTTGCAGTGGCCGGTCAGCCGGTCAATGAAGGCGACCGCTTGGCGGTGCTGGAGGCGATGAAGATGGAACATTCCCTGCTTGCTGCTCGGGATGGTGTTGTCGCAGAGGTTCTGGCCGAAGAAGGCGCTCAGGTCGAAGCCGGTGCCGCCTTGGTCCGGTTGGAAGATAGCTAGGCTGTTCGAAAGTCTGTGCATGTGTCACGATCAGTTTGGACACCTAAGGGAGATGAGGCATGGGCGAACGGGTCGAAATTTTTGAAGTCGGGCCTCGGGACGGGTTGCAGAACGAAACGCGCGACATTCCGGTGGCCGAGAAGATTGCGCTTGTCGATTGCCTGTCGGATGCCGGGTTCAACCGGATCGAAGTGGCCAGCTTTGTTTCACCTAAATGGGTTCCCCAAATGGCGGGAAGCGCCGATGTTCTGGCCGGCATAGCGCGCGCAAAGGGTGTGCGATATGCAGCCCTGACCCCCAATATGCGGGGGTATGAAGATGCATTGGCAACCAAAGCGGATGAGATCGCGGTTTTTGCCTCGGCTTCCGAGGGATTCTCGAAAGCGAATATCAATGCCACCATTGCCGAGTCGATTGAACGGTTCACGCCGATCCTGGACGCCGCGCGCCACATCGACCTGCCAGTGCGCGGCTATGTCTCTTGCGTGACCGACTGCCCGTATGATGGGCCGACACCGCCCGAAAAGGTGGCCGAGGTCGCGGATCTTTTGTTCTCTCACGGCTGCTATGAGGTGTCTTTGGGCGATACGATCGGGCAGGGCACGCCGGACAAGATCGCACGGATGTTGATGGCGGTGCGAGAGCGTGTTCCCGTGACCCGGCTGGCCGGTCATTTTCACGACACGAATGGCCGGGCGTTGGACAATATCGATGCCTCGCTTTCACTGGGCGTCCGTGTATTCGATGCCGCCGTTGGTGGCCTTGGTGGTTGCCCTTACGCACCCGGTGCAGCGGGCAATGTCGCGACCGAAGCCGTTGCGGCGCATCTGGAACGGTTGGGATATGCCACCGGCCTGGATGCCAAAGTGTTGGATAAAGCCGCGCAGATGGCGCGCGCCATGAGGGGCTAAGATGTACGAAACGATCTCGATCGTCACAGATGCACGCGGCGTTGCCACCCTGTGCCTAAACCGCCCGGAAAAACACAACGCGATGTCGGCCACGATGATCGCCGAACTGACGCGCGCAGCGCAGGATTTGGGGCAAGACCCCGCTGTTCGGGTCGTCGTGCTGACCGGGACTGGTAGATCCTTTTGCGCGGGCGGGGATCTGGTTTGGATGCAGGATCAGATGACAGCCGACCCTGCAACGCGTTTCATCGAAGCACGCAAGCTTGCGGAAATGCTGCAAGCGCTCAACACGATGCCGAAACCCCTGATCGGAGCGTTGCAAGGCAATGCGTTCGGCGGTGGCGTGGGTCTGGCTGCTGTCTGTGATGTGGCGATTGGTGTTGAAGCCCTGAAAATGGGCCTGACCGAGACAAAGCTGGGCCTGATCCCGGCGACGATTGGGCCCTATGTGATCGCACGTATGGGGGCGGCCAAGGCCCGCCGGGTTTTCATGTCTGCGCGTCTGTTTGATGCGGCCGAGGCCGTGAGGCTTGGGCTTTTGGCCAAAACAGTTGCGGTAGACGGGTTGTATCAGGCCATCGAGGACGAAGTTCTTCCCTATCTGAACTGCGCACCAGGGGCGGTTGCCTCGGCCAAGGCGCTGGTTCAGGATCTTGGGCCTAAGATTGACGATCAGGTGATTGACCATACGATCAATGCGCTGGTTTCTCGCTGGGAAACAGAAGAAGCGCACGAGGGAATTAACGCTTTCTTTGAGAAACGTAAGCCCAAGTGGATCAACGACGTTTAATTCTGAGACGGAATGCGGCGCTGTGCAGAATGACATGCGAAATTTCAGGATGGTCAACCCCAAGGTTGATGCCCCTGCGCGCTTGTGATCGGTTGACCCTCTGACCCCGCAGAGATAGAGAATGTCCAGTCAACTCGCCAATTGACCGCGCGCTCAATATGGATCGCGCAGGAAAGGAGCTACTCTTGGAAGAGCTGTTGCGGGAATATCTCCCGATCCTGGTGTTTCTGGCCGTGGCCGTGGGCCTTGGAATAGTGCTGATTCTGGCGGCTGTCGTTTTGGCCGTCCGCAACCCCGATCCGGAAAAAGTCAGCGCATATGAATGCGGCTTCAACGCATTTGATGACGCGCGGATGAAATTTGATGTCCGATTCTACCTGGTCGCGATTCTCTTCATTATCTTCGATCTGGAAATCGCCTTCCTGTTCCCCTGGGCCGTTGGCTTCAAGGACATCAGCGATGTGGGTTTTTGGTCCATGATGGTGTTCCTGGGCGTTCTGACCATCGGCTTTGCCTATGAATGGAAGAAAGGGGCGCTGGAATGGGAGTGATGACGGGTGCAAACACCGCTGGCGTCGACAAAGAAATCGCCACCCAGGCCTTGAATGCCGAGCTTCAGGACAAAGGGTTCCTGCTGACTTCGACCGAGGACATCATCAACTGGGCGCGCACTGGCAGCTTGCACTGGATGACCTTTGGTCTGGCTTGCTGCGCGGTTGAGATGATGCACACCTCGATGCCGCGCTATGATGCGGAACGGTTCGGCATCGCTCCCCGCGCATCCCCGCGTCAGTCAGACGTGATGATCGTGGCTGGAACCCTGACCAACAAAATGGCCCCGGCGCTGCGCAAAGTTTACGATCAGATGCCCGAACCGCGCTATGTGATCTCGATGGGCTCCTGCGCGAATGGCGGTGGCTACTACCACTATTCCTATTCAGTCGTGCGCGGCTGTGACCGCATTGTGCCCGTGGATATCTACGTACCCGGCTGCCCTCCGACCGCCGAGGCGCTGCTCTATGGCCTGATGCAACTGCAACGTAAGATCCGCCGCACCGGCACGATTGTACGCTGAGGGAGGGGCAGATGAGCGAAGCACTCAAAGAACTCGGCACACAGCTTGAACTGAAACGCTCAGATTGTGTTCTGTCCTGGGACGTGACCCATGAAGAATTGAACGTCGATGTTGCGCTGTCGAACCTTGTCGAATTCATTGAATTCCTGAAAAGCGACCGGTCCTGTCAATTCTCTACCTTGGTGGATATCACCGGCGTGGACTATCCCGAACGAGCCAAGCGGTTCGACGTGGTCTATCACTTCCTGTCGATGTACCAGAACCAGCGTATTCGCCTGCGGGTCTCGATCCGCGAGGAAGACATGGTGCCCTCGATCGTTGACGTACACCCCTCGGCCAATTGGTTTGAGCGTGAGGTGTTCGACATGTTCGGCATCCTGTTCTCAGGCCATCCGGACCTGCGGCGTATCCTGACCGACTATGGCTTCCGGGGCTATCCGCTGCGCAAGGATTTCCCGACCACAGGCTATACAGAAGTGCGCTATGACGAGGCGCAAAAGCGAGTGGTCTACGAACCCGTCAGCCTCGTGCAGGAATACCGTCAGTTTGATTTCATGTCCCCGTGGGAAGGTGCGAACTACATCCTGCCGGGGGATGAGAAGCAGGAGGCCGAGTGATGGGGGGTATCTGGTGGCTGATCCTTTCCGCGCTGACCATCATCCCGATGGTAAAGATTTTGCCATTCTTCGGGATCAACAAGGTCTGGTGCCTGCTATGTCTGGTCCCTTTTGGCACGATTGCCCTGCTCTGGTGGGTCGGGATCAAGCTACAGGAAATGGAGCGCCGTTAAGATGCTGACGATGTTGGGCGAACTGATCACATTGGGCGCGCTGGGTGTTTTGCTGGCCGGGGCTGCTGCCAAAGCCGTTGAGGCAAAAAAGGTCCGAGTTCGGGCTGAAGCAAAGAAAAGACGGGGGCGTTGATGGACGGCTCAAGATATGATGACGGCAGCACGGACGCGCTGAGCGGCGAGCAGAAGATCCGTAACTTTAACATCAACTTCGGCCCGCAACACCCTGCAGCGCATGGGGTTTTGCGCTTGGTTCTTGAGTTGGACGGCGAGATCGTGGAGCGTTGCGATCCGCATATCGGCCTGCTGCATCGTGGTACTGAAAAGCTGATGGAAAGCCGGACGTATCTGCAGAACCTGCCGTATTTCGATCGTCTGGACTATGTGGCGCCGATGAACCAGGAACATGCCTGGTGTCTGGCGATTGAGAAACTGACTGGTGTTGAAGTGCCGCGTCGCGGCTCGCTGATCCGGGTTCTGTATTCCGAGATTGGTCGTATCCTGAACCATCTGCTGAACGTGACCACACAGGCGATGGATGTTGGCGCGCTGACTCCGCCGCTTTGGGGATTTGAAGAGCGCGAAAAGCTGATGGTGTTCTACGAGCGTGCCTGCGGGGCCCGCCTGCACGCTGCTTACTTCCGCCCCGGTGGCGTCCATCAGGACCTGCCGCCGGAACTGCTGGACGACATCGAGGCTTGGAGCCACGAATTCCCCGCCGTTCTGGATGATATCGACGGTCTGCTTACTGAAAACCGCATTTTCAAACAACGCAACGCCGATATTGGCGTTGTGACCGAGGATGACATTCAGAAATACGGCTTCTCGGGCGTGATGGTGCGCGGATCGGGCCTCGCATGGGATTTGCGCCGTGCGCAGCCCTATGAATGCTATGACGAGTTCGAATTCCAGATCCCCGTAGGTAAGAATGGCGACTGCTATGACCGTTATCTCTGCCGCATGGAAGAGATGCGCCAATCGCTGCTGATCATCCGTCAGGCCATCGCCAAGATCCGCGAATGCCCCGGCGACGTGCTTGCTCGGGGCAAGATCACTCCGCCGACACGGTCGGACATGAAAACCTCGATGGAAAGCCTGATCCATCACTTCAAGCTTTATACCGAAGGTTTCCACGTCCCCGCAGGCGAAGTCTACGCCGCCGTCGAGGCCCCCAAGGGAGAGTTCGGCGTCTATCTGGTCGCCGACGGCACCAACAAACCCTACCGCGCCAAACTGCGCGCGCCGGGGTTCCTGCATCTGCAAGCCATGGATCACGTCGCCGGAGGGCACCAACTGGCTGATGTCGCTGCGATTATCGGTACCATGGATGTGGTTTTTGGGGAGATTGACCGGTGAGTCTTGTCTCCCTTTCTCTGATCTTTGCCGGAATTGGCGCAGTGTTTCTGCTGCTCTTGGGGTATCTGTTCTGGACTAAACCCGAGTTTGGTCTTGCTCAGACGGGACATCATAAGGAGAATCTGCCCAGCGTTATGGCAGATCGCTACTTTGCGTTTGCTCTTATTGGTGTGTTCGCCGCTCTGTACCAAGATTTGTACGTCATACTTGCCTTCTTTGCAGCATGCTCGGTTATGGCGTTTGTAGATGCGCTTATCTACTCGCGTGCTAAGAAAAACACCGCAAAACACCTGATAGCTGGCCTACTGTCGATGGTTGCCTTTGCAGTCACGGTTGTCGCCAAACTGACCGAAGGAGCCGCGTGATGCTGCGCCGTCTTCACCCCGAACAACCCGAGAGCTTTGCCTTCACCGCTGCCAACCAGCAATGGGCCGAAGCGCAGGTTACCAAGTACCCCGAGGGTCGTCAGGCCAGCGCTGTTATCCCGCTGCTCTGGCGAGCGCAAGAGCAAGAGGGCTGGCTGACCCGTCCGGCGATTGAATCCGTCGCCGACATGCTGGGCATGGCCTATATCCGCGTGCTCGAAGTGGCCTCGTTCTACTTCATGTTCCAGCTGCAACCGGTTGGTTCTGTGGCGCATATTCAGGTCTGCGGCACGACCTCTTGCATGATTTGCGGGGCCGAAGACCTGATAGCGGTCTGCAAGGACAAGATCGCCGCCAAGCCGCATGAACTGTCTGCCGATGGCAAGCTGAGCTGGGAAGAGGTCGAATGCCTCGGGTCCTGCGCAAATGCTCCGATGGCGCAGATCGGCAAGGACTACTACGAAGACCTGACGGCTGAAAGCTTTGGCAAGATCATCGACGATCTGGTAGCGGGCAAGGTGCCAACACCGGGCCCTCAGAACGGACGTTATGCAGCTGAACCGCTGGGCGGATTGACCAGCTTGACCGAGCATGACGCCGGAAAGCCAGAGCATAATGCCAGCGTGGCTTTGGCCACTGATCTGGGCGACACGGTCAAGCGCATTGACGGGACCGAGGTTCCGATCCTGACCCCATGGCTGGGCGAGGATGGTAAGGCCGCGGCGACCAAGTCGGCCCCGAAACCGCCCAAAGCGCCGAAACCGGCCAAACCTGCTGTGAAGCAGGCGGAGGAGGCGAAGGCCGCCAAGGAAGATCAGCCAGAAACGCTGACCGCAGCGCGGGGTGGTAAGGCAGATGATCTGAAAATGCTGAAAGGTGTCGGCCCGAAGCTTGAGCAGACGCTGAATGAGCTGGGTTTTTTCCATTTCGATCAGATCGCAGCCTGGACGCCCGAACATGTGGCTTGGGTTGATACACGGTTGAAATTCAAAGGCCGGATCGAACGTGACGGTTGGATCGCACAGGCGGCCAAGCTGGCGACGGGGGAAGAGACCGAGTTTGCCAAGCGCGCCAAGAAAGACGGTATGTACGAAGACTGAGATGGACACGGATAAGGAACAAGCTATCGCCCGCAAGGGTCGACATATTGGCATCGTCATTGCCGTGACGATGGCGATCTGGCTTGCCATGAACCTGTTCATTGGCCCCGCGTTGGGGCTGACCACGCGCCACGCATTGTTTTTTGACCTCGCCGCCCTGGCCGGGTTCATCTATGCGGGCGTCAACATATTTCAACTCTGGCGCATGCGTCAGGAAAGCCGAAGGTAACACGCGATGCTGAAGGATCAGGACCGGATCTTTACCAACATCTACGGGATGCATGAGCGTACGCTGCGCGGTGCACAAGCTCGCGGGCATTGGGATGGCACCGCTGGATTGATCGAAAAGGGGCGCGACTGGATCATCCAGACGATGAAGGATTCCGGGCTGCGCGGGCGTGGTGGCGCGGGTTTCCCCACCGGTTTGAAATGGTCCTTCATGCCCAAGGAAAGCGATGGCCGTCCGGCCTACCTGGTTGTAAACGCAGATGAATCCGAGCCGGGCACATGCAAGGACCGTGAGATTATGCGCCACGATCCGCACACTTTGATCGAGGGGTGCCTGATCGCATCCTTCGCGATGAATGCGCATACCTGCTATATCTACCTTCGCGGCGAATACATCCGCGAGCGTGAAGCCCTACAGGCTGCGATTGACGAAGCCTATGACGCCGGTCTTCTGGGCAAGAATGCTGCCGGTTCGGGCTGGGATTTCGATCTGTTCCTGCATCACGGGGCGGGCGCCTATATCTGCGGCGAGGAAACCGCGCTGATCGAAAGCCTTGAAGGAAAAAAGGGCATGCCGCGGATGAAGCCTCCGTTTCCAGCAGGCGCTGGCCTGTATGGTTGCCCGACAACTGTGAACAATGTGGAATCGATTGCGGTCGTGCCGACCATCCTGCGCCGGGGGGCCGACTGGTTCGCTGGCTTCGGTCGCCAAAACAACGCGGGCACCAAGCTGTTTGCGATCTCAGGCCATGTGAACAACCCCTGCGTCGTGGAAGAGGCAATGTCGATTTCCTTCGAGGAGCTGATCGAGACCCATTGCGGCGGCATTCGCGGCGGTTGGGACAATCTACTGGCTGTGATCCCCGGCGGTTCCTCGGTGCCTTGTGTGCGCGGTGAGAACATGCGCGATGCGATCATGGATTTCGACTATCTGCGCAACGATCTGGGCTCGGGCCTTGGCACGGCGGCGGTGATCGTGATGGACAAGTCCACCGACATCATCAAGGCGATCTGGCGTCTGTCCAAGTTCTACAAGCACGAAAGCTGCGGTCAGTGTACGCCCTGCCGCGAAGGCACAGGTTGGATGATGCGCGTGATGGATCGTTTGGTGCGCGGCGAGGCCGAGCTGGAAGAGATCGACATGCTGTTTGATGTTACCAAACAGGTCGAAGGTCACACGATCTGCGCCCTTGGTGATGCGGCGGCCTGGCCGATCCAGGGCCTGATCCGCAATTTCCGGGACGAAATCGAAGATCGCATTAAGGCCCAGAAATCAGGTCGTTCAAGCGCGATTGCAGCGGAGTAGGAAACATGGACCTATTCACAGATTATTCTCATGCTGTCGCTTCGGTTGTGATTTTCACACTGGTCGTGTTGTTGTTGTCGCCCCTCACGGCGATGGCGAAACAGAGCAAAGGGTTGGCACCGGGGGCGACGCCTGATCAGGACTATGCCGACCGGGCCTATCGTCTGAACCGGGCCTATCTGAATGGAACAGAAACGCTGCCTGCTTTTGTCGCGGTAACGTTTGCTGCGATTTTGTTGGGGGCGAGCCCGTTTTGGGTGAACCTATTGGCTTCGGTCGCTCTGGTCGCGCGGTTGGCGATGCTGGTGGTCCATATTCGCGGAACGGGTAAGCCAAATTCAGGCATCCGTTCGATCTTTTATGTGCTGAGCTGGGCCTGCATGTTTGTGATTGGGGTCATGGCTTTGGTGGCGGCGTTCTGATGGGGAGCAAGGATAAAGTGAACTGGTCGACGGTTGGGCGCATTCGTTCAGGTACCTGCGTTGCTATTGCAGCCGTAGCGCTTGTGTCGGCCTGTGGTACGATCACAAAGTCAAGTGACCGGGTTCAGTTCGAAGGCAATTTCTTCCGTGCCAAGGCCAAGCCTGTGGACAAGAAAAAGGCCCCGACAGATTTTACTGTTGTCGTGAACGGCGTCTCTAAGTCCCTGAACGGCGCGCGTGAAGCCGGGCGCTATGAGGGCACGAAGTACTGTATCGAGCAATTCGGCTCCTCCCGTATTGAATGGAAGGTCGGGCCTGATACCGAGCCAGATCAGCTTCAGATCAGCGACGACAAACTGTCTTTTGCAGGAACGTGCCAGCGACCATGATCTGTGTTTTTGCATATCAGCGCGTGAAAGCGTGTTTGCTATCGCATAGCAGGCCGTCAGGCCTTTGTTTTGGGGAACCCAAAACAAAAGGAAATAACATGTCTGTAGCAAAATCTTTAAGTCTGGCCGTTTTGTTTACATTGCCAGTTGCGGCCGAGGCAAAACCGCCCCTGCGCGATGTTCAAGAGATCGACAACGAGCTGTACTATATCGCCATCGCCAATGAGATTTCTGAATATTGCCCCTCGATCAGTGGTCGGCGCCTCAAGGCGATCAACGTGATGTGGGGGCTGCGGTCCAAAGCCCACAAGCTGGGATATTCCGACAAGGAAATCCGCGCTTATGTGGAATCGGACGCGGAAAAAGACCGGATGCGTACCAAGGGCGAGGCTTATCTGGCGCAAAACGGAGTGTCTTATGACACACCGAACTCATTTTGCACCTTGGGTCAGGCCGAAATTCAAAGAAATAGCGCCATCGGCGTCTATCTGAGGGCGAATTGAGGATGCGGTTCAGGGTAGCGCAAACGAATCTACTTGGCGGATTGCTTCTGCTTGTTGTGGCAGGATGTCAGACTACCACCAGCGAGTCCCCAGAGGTGGCGGCTGCACGTGCGCCGTTCCGTACTGAGATGCCGGAGAACCTGTATAATGTTGCCTTTGCCAATGCGATGGCCGAACAAATTTCAACTGGGTGCCCTTCGTTGTCGATGAACCGGCCACAGATCGCGAACAGCATGAAAGCGGTGGCTGACGATCTTGAAGCCAAAGGGTATCAGGAAAGCGACTTTAAATATCTTGAACAAAATCTGCCTCGGAAACGGATTCAGGACGATGCAATCCGGTACATCCAAAGCAACGGGATCGTCATCGGTGTGCCTGAAACCATGTGTTCGGCGGGCCGTCGCGAGATCGCCAAAGGCTCTGCCATTGGCACATTCCTAAAAGGGTAACGTCACAATGTCTGACCTCCGCAAGATCAATATCGACGGCCAGGAAATCGAAGTCGATGGCGCGATGACCCTGATCCAGGCTTGTGAGCAAGCCGGGGTCGAGGTGCCGCGCTTTTGCTATCACGAGCGTCTGTCGATTGCCGGAAACTGCCGGATGTGTCTGGTCGAGGTCGTGGGCGGTCCGCCGAAACCTGCGGCATCTTGCGCGATGCAGGTGCGCGATCTGCGCCCCGGTCCGGAAGGTCAGGCGCCTCAGGTCAAGACGAACTCGCCCATGGTGAAAAAGGCCCGCGAAGGGGTGATGGAGTTTTTGCTGATCAACCACCCTCTGGACTGCCCGATCTGTGACCAAGGCGGTGAGTGCGACCTGCAAGATCAGGCCATGGCCTATGGCGTCTCGGGGTCGCGCTTCAAGGAAGCGAAGCGTGCGGTGGATGATTTGGATCTGGGGCCGCTGGTTGGCACCGCGATGACCCGCTGTATCAGCTGCACCCGCTGCGTGCGCTTCACCACCGAGGTTGCTGGGATCACTCAGATGGGTCAGACCGGGCGCGGGGAAGATGCTGAAATCACGTCGTATCTGAACCAGACGCTGGAATCGAACCTTCAGGGCAACATCATCGATCTTTGTCCGGTTGGGGCACTGACCTCGAAGCCTTACGCCTTCACCGCCCGTCCGTGGGAGCTGACCAAGACCGAGAGTATCGATGTGATGGATGCTCTGGGCTCGAACATTCGCGTGGACACTAAGGGTCGCGAAGTTATGCGGTTCCTGCCGCGCAACCATGATGGCGTGAACGAGGAATGGATCAGTGACAAGACCCGTTTTGTCTGGGATGGCCTGCGCCGTCAGCGTCTGGACAAGCCCTATATCCGTGAAAACGGCAAGCTGCGGCCTGCATCGTGGCCCGAGGCGCTGAACAAGGCGACTGAGGCGTTGAAGGGCAAGAAAGTTGCGGCCTTAGTGGGTGATCTTGTACCGGTAGAAGCTGCCTTTGCGCTCAAGCAGCTAGTCGAAGGTCTGGACGGCAACATTGAATGCCGCGTGGACAATGCGCGTTTGCCTGCCGGAAACCGCTCGGGATATGTCGGGACGGCGTCAATCGAAGATGTCGATGACGCAAAATACATCCTTCTGATCGGAACCAACCCACGTGACGAAGCGCCGGTTCTGAATGCACGCATCCGAAAGGCCTGGTTGAACGGGGCCAAGATCGCCAATATCGGACCTCAGTCTGATCTGACCTATGACGTCTTCCAGATGGGCGACGGGCGCGGTGCATTGATTGATCTTCAAAAGCACGAGTTCGACGATATTCTGGAAAAACCCTCGGTGATCATCGTCGGAATGGGCGCTTTGCGTGAAGCAGATGGTGCAGCGGTGCTTGGACATGCCATGGAGGCAGCGGCCCGGACCAACGGCAAACTGATGATCCTGCATACTGCTGCGGGCCGTGTCGGAGCAATGGACGTAGGTGCTGTGACGGAAGGCGGGCTCGAGGCTGCAATTGACGGAGCAGAGGTGATCTATAACCTCGGTGCGGATGAGGTCGAAATCGATGATGGGGCCTTCGTCATCTATCAAGGCAGCCACGGTGACCGGGGTGCGCATCGTGCCGATGTGATCCTTCCGGGCGCGGCCTATACCGAAGAAAACGGTCTGTTCGTAAACACCGAAGGTCGCCCGCAATTGGCGATGCGCGCTGGGTTTGCACCGGGCGAGGCCAAGGAGAACTGGGCTATCCTGCGGGCCCTTTCCGCAGAACTGGGCGCAACGCTGTCCTATGACTCGTTGGCGCAACTGCGTACGGCCCTGATAGAAGCGGTTCCACATCTGGCCCGCATCGACGAGGTGATCGAAAACGAGATGCAGCCGCTGGAAGCCGGTGCATTGGGCGACGCGACATTCCGCAATGCGGTCAAGGATTTCTACCTGACCAACCCGATTGCCCGCGCCTCGCAACTGATGGCCGAGCTTTCGGCGCAAGCCAAAGCTCTAAAAACCGACAGGATCGCCGCAGAATGATCCGAACCGCTGAAATATCCCCGACGACCCACGGTGTGAGGACCAATGGCTGACTTCTTTAACACCCCAGGTGGCATCGCCCTGATCATCCTGGCCCAAGTGCTTGCGGTTGTGGCCTTTGTGATGATCTCGCTGTTGTTCCTTGTCTATGGCGACCGCAAGATTTGGGCCGCCGTCCAAATGCGCCGAGGCCCTAACGTTGTGGGCGCTTACGGCCTTTTGCAAACGGTGGCAGATGCGCTGAAATATGTGGTCAAAGAGGTCGTGATCCCGGCGGGCGCGGATCGCACGGTCTTTATTCTTGCGCCGCTGACATCCTTTGTATTGGCCATGATCGCCTGGGCGGTGATCCCATTCAACGATGGCTGGGTCCTGTCGGATATCAACGTCGCTATTCTCTATGTCTTCGCTGTCTCCTCGTTAGAGGTTTATGGCGTGATTATGGGTGGTTGGGCGTCGAACTCAAAGTACCCGTTCCTTGGGTCGCTGCGGTCAGCCGCGCAGATGATTTCCTATGAAGTCTCCATTGGCCTGATCATTATCGGCATCATTATCTCGACCGGGTCGATGAACTTTGGCGACATCGTGCGCGCACAGGATGGGTCCTTCGGCTTCTTCAGCTGGTACTGGCTGCCGCATTTCCCGATGGTCTTCCTGTTCTTCATCTCTGCACTGGCCGAGACCAACCGTCCGCCGTTCGACTTGCCCGAGGCGGAGTCAGAACTGGTCGCAGGCTATCAGGTCGAATATTCCGCCACGCCCTTCTTGCTGTTCATGGCCGGTGAATACATCGCCATCTTCCTGATGTGTGCCTTGACCACGCTGCTTTTCTTCGGCGGCTGGCTGTCGCCGATCCCGGGCCTGCCGGATGGGGTGCTGTGGATGGTCGCCAAGATGGCGTTCTTCTTCTTCCTCTTCGCGATGGTCAAAGCGATCACACCGCGCTACCGCTATGACCAACTGATGCGGCTGGGTTGGAAAGTGTTCCTGCCGTTCTCGCTGGTCTGGGTGGTGTTCGTGGCCTTTGCGGCGAAATTCGACTGGTTCTGGGGCGCATTTGCGCGTTGGAGCGTAGGAGGCTGATATGACCCAAATCGACTACACTCGCGCTGCCAAGTACTTTCTTCTGCAGGACTTCTGGGTCGGCTTCAAACTGGGCATGAAGTACTTCTTTGCCCCCAAGGCCACCGTGAACTATCCACACGAAAAAGGCCCCCTGTCCCCACGCTTCCGGGGTGAACATGCCCTGCGCCGCTATCCGAATGGGGAAGAACGCTGCATCGCCTGCAAACTGTGTGAGGCGATTTGCCCGGCGCAGGCCATCACCATCGACGCTGAACCGCGCGAAGACGGCAGCCGCCGCACCACGCGCTATGACATCGACATGACCAAGTGCATCTATTGCGGTTTCTGCCAAGAGGCTTGCCCGGTCGATGCCATCGTCGAAGGCCCGAACTTCGAATTCGCTACTGAAACCCGCGAAGAGCTGTTCTACGACAAGGAAAAACTGCTGGATAACGGCGAACGCTGGGAAGCCGAGATTGCCCGCAATCTGGAAATGGACGCACCGTATCGATGACTTCGACTGATCCAAAGACCAGCACTTACGCGCGCGGAAAGGCGTTGTCCGAACAGGTCAACCCAGGCATGGAGGATGCTCTGCGCGCCCGATATGATGAACTCGTGCCGGGCCTTTCACGTACGGTTGTGGATGTGGCCTATGGGCAGTTCTATGATCGCGGGGTTGTAGACGAAAAGACCCGATTGCTGGCGACCGTCGCAGCGTTGACTGCACTTGGCGGGCAGACCCGGCCGCAACTCAAGGTCAATATCGCAAGCGCGCGCGCTGTGGGTGCGTCACGCGAGGAGATCAGTGAGATCATCTTTCAGATGACCCTCTATGGAGGGTTTCCGGCGATGATTAATGCAATGAACGCAGCGATCGAGGTGTTTGAAGCGGAAGAGGCGACGGATGAATGACAGCCCGACAAATCCGTTCGAGCTGATGATGAAGCAGGCTCAGGACATGGCCAAGGCGATGAACCCGGCGATGGAAAGTTTCTCGCCCAAAGGGTTCGAGGCGCTGTGGCCGACCATGCCGAAAGAAGTCATGGAGATGATGTTCGGCAATACCGTCAACAAAGACGGGCTGGATGCCAAAACCCGCCTGCTGCTGACGCTGGCCGGGCTGACCTGTCAGGGCGCGCAGGCGGACCCAGCGGTGCGTCAGACCGTGCGCCACGCGCTGGAAGCGGGTGCCAAGAAACAAGAGATCGTGGAAACGATCGGTCAGATGTCGGTCTTCGCCGGCATCCCGGCCATGACCCGCGCGCTGGATCTAGCGCAAGAGGTCCTGGGCGACAACGAGGATGAGGATCAATGACCGTCTTTGCCTTCTACCTGTTTGCCATCAGCGCCATCACCGGCGGGCTGTTTACGGTGATCAGCCGTCAACCGGTGCATTCTGTGCTGTGGCTGATCCTGTCCTTCCTGTCTTCGGCAGGGCTGTTCGTGCTGCTGGGGGCCGAGTTCGTGGCGATGCTGCTGATCATCGTTTATGTTGGCGCGGTCGCGGTGCTGTTCTTGTTCGTCGTGATGATGCTGGACGTGGATTTTGCCGAGCTCAAGGCCGAGATGGCGCGCTATATGCCGCTGGCCCTGCTGATCGGTCTGGTGATCCTGATGCAGTTCGTCATGGCTTTCGGCGCTTGGGATAGCGCACAAGGTGTCGAGGCCAATCTGGCCCAGCCGGTTCCGGCAGACCGCCACAATACCGAGGCGCTGGGTGTCATCCTTTATGATCAATACTTCCTTCTGTTCCAATTGGCGGGCCTGATCCTGCTGGTGGCCATGATCGGCGCAATCGTGCTGACGCTGCGCCACCGTCAGGACATCAAGCGTCAGGACATCATCGGCCAGATGATGCGCGACCCGGCCAAGGCGATGGAGTTGAAGGACGTGAAACCGGGGCAGGGGTTGTGATGCGTGGAATATTCTTAGCATTTGCTTTTGTTCTGTTTGCCGGTAGCGCCTTTGCTTGTAGTCTTGAGGAAGACCCCACATGGAGAGATCAACCAATCTCGGTAGCACCGGATGGGAGCTTTCAGCACGCTGAAGACTATAAGTATCATAAGTCGTTCGGTGGAAAGATCGTTGATCTGGGCGGTAAACTAGTTGCCCAACGAGTCACCCTCACGACCACGTGCGGTGGCGTTTTTGAGAGTATTTTGTTTGCCGACTGCCATCGGGCAGAAGTCGTGTCGATCTTAGGAGCAGAAAATCTAGACCAGCCTTACGGATGGCGTGACGAACTCGTGGATTTGATACAAGTTCCCATTGGAGCTATCGACTTGCGGAAAATTACTTCTGCAGCTGAACTCGTATCGTTTGCTTACGAAAACGACTACAAAGTTTCTCTTAATGTTGAGCAAAGAGTCGCAAACATGAAGCGCCGCAACCGCTATGACCCATTTAACGGCTGCAAAATCTACTACCCAGAGTCCCGAGGAGCAGGTCTATGATCGGACTTGAACACTATCTTACGGTCGCGGCGACGCTGTTCGTCATCGGCATCTTCGGTCTCTTCCTGAACCGTAAGAACGTCATCATCCTGCTGATGAGCATCGAGCTGATGCTGCTGGCGGTGAATATCAACCTTGTGGCGTTTTCCAGTTTCCTGGGCGATCTGGTCGGGCAGGTGTTCACGCTGTTTGTGCTGACCGTTGCGGCGGCTGAGGCGGCGATTGGTCTGGCCATTCTGGTCTGTTTCTTCCGCAACCGTGGCACCATCGCGGTTGAAGATGTCAATATGATGAAGGGCTAAGAGAACTATGGAAACCACCATCCTCTTTGCCCCGCTGGTGGGCGCGCTGCTCTGCGGGTTTGGCTGGCGCTTTATCGGCGAGAAAGCGGCCATGTGGACCGCCACCGGCCTGCTGTTTCTGGCCTGTCTGCTGTCGTGGATCGTGTTCCTGTCCTTCGACGGGCAAACCCAGCAAATCGAGATCATGCGCTGGATCGAGAGCGGCTCGCTGTCAACAAGCTGGGCCATTCGCCTGGACAGGCTGACGGCTATCATGCTGATTGTGGTGACGACCGTCTCGGCGCTGGTTCACCTCTATTCTTTCGGCTACATGGATCACGACCCGCAATGGCGCGAGGGTGAGAGCTATAAGCCGCGCTTCTTTGCCTATTTGTCTTTCTTCACCTTCGCGATGCTGATGCTGGTGACGGCGGACAACCTGGTTCAGATGTTCTTTGGCTGGGAAGGCGTGGGCGTGGCGTCTTATCTGCTGATCGGGTTCTACTATCGCAAACCTTCGGCCAACGCGGCAGCGATGAAAGCGTTTATCGTCAACCGAGTGGGTGACTTTGGCTTTGCACTTGGCATCTTCGCGCTGTTCTTCCTGACGGACAGCATCAACTTTTCCGACATCTTCGCGTCGGCTCCAGCGCTGGCAGAAGAAAAGCTGCACTTCCTTTGGGGTGAGTGGACTGCCATCGAAGTGATCTGCGTACTGCTGTTCATCGGCGCGATGGGTAAGTCGGCGCAGTTGATCCTGCACACATGGTTGCCCGATGCGATGGAAGGCCCGACACCTGTGTCGGCGCTGATCCACGCTGCGACCATGGTGACTGCAGGTGTATTCCTGGTCTGCCGTATGTCGCCGCTGATGGAGTTCGCGCCGGGTGCGACCGGGTTCATCACCTTCCTCGGCGCTTCGACTGCGTTCTTCGCGGCAACTGTGGGGCTTGTACAGACCGACATCAAACGCGTCATCGCCTATTCGACCTGTTCTCAGCTTGGATACATGTTCGTGGCGGCCGGCGTCGGTATGTACTCGGCGGCGATGTTCCACCTGCTGACGCACGCATTCTTCAAGGCGCTGTTGTTCCTGGGCGCAGGCTCGGTGATCAATGCGATGCATCACGAGCAGGAAATGACTGAATACGGTGGTCTGCGGAAGAAGATCCCCTACACATTCTGGGCGATGATGATCGGAACGCTGGCCATTACCGGCGTTGGTATCCCGCTGACCACCTTTGGGTTTGCTGGCTTCCTGTCCAAGGATGCCATCATCGAAAGCGCCTTTGCAGGCGGAACGGGCTATGCCTTCTGGATGCTGGTGATCGCGGCGATGTTCACGTCGTTCTATAGCTGGCGGCTGATCTTCCTGACATTCTATGGCGAGCCGCGCGGGGACAAGCATACCCACGATCATGCGCATGAAAGCCCGATGACCATGCTGGTGCCGCTGGGCGTTCTATCGCTGGGCGCGGTGTTCTCGGGGATGGTGTGGTACAGCAGCTTCTTTGGTCACGCAGATAAGGTCGGCAAGTTCTACGGCATTCCGGTGGCTGAGGTGCATGCGGATGGGCACGATGCCGCCACCCATGCAGAGCATGTGGCCGATGGCACAGCAGAAGCTCATCACGGTGAGGAAGGGCATGGCGACGAAGCCCATGCCGATACCGCCCATGCAGATGATGGACACGCAGAAAAACCCGCGCATGGAGAGAAAGACGCTCATGATGGCGACCATCACTATGTCTTTGCCGGTCAACCGGGTGAGGGCGCGCTGTATATAGCACCGGACAACCATGTGCTGGATGATGCACATGCGGCCCCGAAATGGGTCAAGGTCTCGCCATTCGTGGCGATGTTGCTTGGGTTCATCGTGGCCTATTGGTTCTACATCGTGAACACCTCGCTTCCCGCGCGGTTGGCGGCGAACCAGCGTCCACTTTACTTGTTCTTGCTGAACAAATGGTACTTTGACGAGATCTACGACGCGATCTTCGTCAAACCCACCGTTGCGATTGGCCGGTTCCTGTGGAAACGCGGCGACGGCAACACAATCGATGGCTTCCTGAACGGAATAGCAATGGGCGTTGTTCCCTTCTTCACCCGCCTCGCAGGCAAGGCGCAGACCGGGTACATCTTTACCTATGCCTTCTGGATGGTGCTGGGCATCGCGGCCCTTGTGACCTGGATGTCGATCGGCGGAGGGGCGCAGTAATGGACAATATCCTTTCCATCGTTACCTTCATCCCGGCGATTGCAGCAGGCATTCTGGCGCTGTTTCTGCATGGCGATGATGCGGCGGCACAGCGGAATGCCAAGTGGATTGCGCTTCTGGCGACGACTGTGACCTTCCTTGTGTCCATCGGCATCTACACGGGCTTTGACCCCTCGAATACCGGCTTCCAGATGGTGGAAGAGGGTGAGTGGCTTATGGGTCTGAAATACAAGATGGGCGTGGATGGCATCAGCGTTCTGTTTGTCCTTCTGACCACATTCATCATGCCGCTAACCATTCTGGCCAGCTGGAACGTGACCGATCGCGTCAAGGAATACATGGTGGCCTTCCTTTTGCTGGAAACGCTCATGCTGGGCGTGTTCATGGCGCTGGACCTGGTGCTGTTCTACCTGTTCTTCGAGGCCGGTCTGATCCCGATGTTCCTGATCATCGGCATCTGGGGCGGAGCGAACCGCATTTACGCCAGCTTCAAGTTCTTCCTTTACACCTTCCTCGGCTCTGTGCTGATGCTGGTGGCGATGGTTGCCATGTACGCAGACGCGGGCACCACGGATATCGAGGCGCTGATGACCCACCAGTTCTCGTCCGAGGGGTTCAGCGTACTGGGTATCTATATCATCGGCGGTATGCAGACGCTGATGTTCTTGGCGTTCTTCGCCTCGTTCGCTGTGAAAATGCCGATGTGGCCGGTGCACACCTGGCTGCCGGATGCACACGTTCAAGCCCCGACCGCTGGTTCGGTGGTACTTGCGGCGATCCTGCTGAAGATGGGTGGCTACGGCTTCCTGCGCTTCAGCCTGCCGATGTTCCCGGTGGGCTCAGCAGTGATGACCGATCTGGTGCTGTGGATGTCAGCCATCGCTGTCGTCTACACCTCGCTGGTGGCGTTGGTGCAGGAGGATATGAAGAAGCTGATCGCCTATTCCTCGGTCGCGCATATGGGCTTTGTCACCATGGGCATCTTTGCGGCGAACCAGCAAGGCATAGATGGCGCGATCTTCCAGATGCTCAGCCACGGGTTCATCTCGGCGGCTCTGTTCCTGTGTGTCGGCGTGATCTACGATCGTATGCACACCCGTGATATCGAGGCCTACGGGGGCTTGGTGATCCGTATGCCCGCATATGCGTTGGTCTTCATGCTGTTCACTATGGCCAATGTCGGTTTGCCGGGTACATCGGGCTTCATCGGCGAATTTCTGACCCTGATGGGAGCCTTCCAAGTCAACACCTGGGTGACCGCAGTGGCGGCGACCGGCGTGATCTTTTCAGCCGGTTATGCGCTGTGGTTGTACCGCCGGGTTGTGTTTGGCGACCTGATCAAGGAAAGCCTGAAGGCGATGACGGACATGAGCTCACGCGAGCGACTGATCTTTGCTCCGCTGATCATTATGACCATCCTATTGGGCGTCTACCCATCTCTGGTAACCGATGTGATCGGGCAATCCACCGCCGCGCTGATCTCGAACTATGACACGGCTCTGGCCGCGGCAGAGGCCGCGACCCAGACAGCCGCCTCGCATTAAGGGAGCTTTGGAGACATGATCCAAGCTGATCTGACAATAATCCTGCCAGAGATCGTTCTGGCCGTGTATGCGATGGTGGCTCTGATCGGAGCCGTCTACACGACGAAAGACGGGCTGGCCCCGGTGCTGGTCTGGACAACGGCGGGCCTGATGGCGCTGTTGTCCTTCTGGATCGCCACCAATGGTGACGGCATGAATGTCGCCTTCAACGGCATGTTCATCGACGATGGCTTTTCGCGGTTTGCCAAGGTCGCGATTTTACTTTCTGCCGCCGCCGTTCTGGTCATGAGCCAGGACTACATGGCGCGCCGAGACCTGTTGCGGTTCGAATACCCGCTATTGGTCGCATTGGCGGCTGTTGGCATGATGATGATGGTCAGCGCGGGCGATCTGATGTCGCTCTATATGGGGTTGGAGCTGCAGTCTCTCGCGCTCTACGTCGTAGCTGCACTGCGCCGCGACAGTGCAAAATCAACAGAGGCGGGCTTGAAATACTTCGTCCTGGGCGCGCTCAGTTCAGGCCTGCTGCTGTATGGGGCCTCGCTGGTTTATGGCTTCACCGGAACAACCCTGTTCTCGGGTATCATCGGAACCGTGCAGGCCGGAGAGGTCTCAATCGGTTTGCTGTTCGGTCTGATCTTCCTGATCTCGGGGCTGGCCTTCAAAGTCTCTGCCGTGCCGTTCCATATGTGGACCCCAGATGTGTACGAGGGCTCTCCGACCCCGATCACCGCATTCTTCGCGACCGCACCCAAAGTGGCCGCCATGGCGCTGTTTGCGCGGCTGTTGCATGACGCCTTTGGTGGCATTGTAAAAGACTGGCAGCAGGTGATCGTGCTGCTGTCGGTTCTGTCAATGCTGTTGGGTGCAGTCGCGGCCATAGGTCAGCGCGACATCAAACGCCTGATGGCTTTTTCGTCGATCGCTCATATGGGTTACGCGTTGATCGGTCTGGCCGCAGGGACCGAGCTGGGTATCAAAGCCATGCTTATGTATCTGGCCATCTACGTGACGATGAATATCGGTACCTTTGCCTTTATCCTGATGATGGAGCGGGACGGTAAGCCGGTCACGGATATTGATGCCCTGCGACAGTATTCCAAACGTGATCCGGGCAAGGCGCTGGCGGTTCTGATCTTGATGTTCAGCCTTGCTGGCGTGCCGCCGATGCTGGGTTTCTTCGCCAAGTTTGGCGTTTGGCAAGCGGGTGTCAGCGCGGGGCTGACCGGTCTGGTCATCGTCTCGGCCATCGCCTCGGTCATCGGGGCGTTCTATTATCTGCGGATCGTGTTCTACATGTATTTTGGGGCGGAAAACGAAGAACCGATCGAGACGCGTTCGACGCCTGTTCTTTGGGTGGCCCTGATGGGCTCGGCCGCGTTGATGCTGGTGGGCGTATTCTACCAGTTCGGGGTTGAAGGCGCAGCGGCTGCCGCTGCGGCGACGCTTGTCAACTGATCCCTTCCGCAAGACCGGGCCTTTCCTGTCATGAGCAATTGGCCAGACGGATACGGCCTGCATGTTGTGCAGGAGGTCGACAGTACCCTGAACGAGGCTGCCCGTTTGGCACTGCAGGCGCGGGGATCCGTTTGGATCATGGCACATCACCAGACCGCCGCGCGTGGTCGGCGGGGCCGGGCCTGGACGCACCCAAAGGGTAATCTGGCGGCGACGCTGCTGATGCGTCCCAGTGGTGATCCCGAGCAGGCCGCATTGCGGAGCTTTGTGGCCGCGTTGGCCCTGTTTGATGCCTGTGTTGCGGTGACAGGTCGTGCGGCGGGTCTGGCGTTAAAATGGCCCAATGATGTGTTGCTGAATGGTGGCAAACTGGCGGGTATTTTGCTGGAAAGCACGGGGCAGGGTCGCAGTGTCTCTCATCTGTCGATCGGGATTGGCGTAAACCTTGTGGACGCTCCGGGCACAGATATGGTCGAGCCTGGCGCGGTACGCCCGGTCTCGCTATTGTCCGAGACCGGGGCACAGGTCTCGCCCGAGGATTTCCTGACCGAACTCGCCGCCGCTTTTGCAACCTTAGAGGCGCAATTCGTGACCTATGGGTTCGAACCCATCCGCAGCGCATGGCTGGCGCGTGCAGCCCGGTTGGGCGAGGTCATCACTGCTCGCACCGCAACGTCCGAAACAGTGGGAACCTTTGAAACGGTAGACGCGGGGGGCAACCTTGTCCTAAACACCGCGAAAGGCCGCGTCAGCATTCCCGCGGCGGATGTGTTTTTCTGAAGGGGGCTCAGATGCTTCTGGCCATCGACTGCGGCAATACGAACACTGTGTTCTCGATTTGGGACGGCGAGAAGTTCCTGTGTACGCTGCGCACCTCGACCCATCATTCGCGCACCGCTGACGCCTATTTCACCTGGTACTCGACGCTGGTGAAACACTATGGGATCGAGGCCGAGATCAGTGACGTCATCATCGCGTCGACTGTGCCGCGTGTTGTCTTCAACCTGCGTATCTTTGCGGATCGGTTCTTTGGTTGTCGTCCGCTGGTTGTGGGTAAACCCGATTGCCTGCTGCCCGTGCCTCCGCGTATCGACGAAGGCACTGTTCCGGGGCCGGACCGTTTGGCCAACGCCGTTGGTGCGTTTGACCGCCACGGCGGCAATGTGGTTGTCGTGGATTTCGGCACGGCCACCAATTTCGATGTTGTAGCCGCAGATGGCGCCTATGTCGGTGGTATCATTGCACCGGGTGTGAACCTCAGCCTTGAAGCATTGCACCAAGGCGCCGCGGCCCTACCGCATATCGACATCACGCGCCCGGACAAGGTGATTGGTACGAATACGGTTGGCTGTATCCAATCGGGCGTGTATTGGGGATATTCCGGTCTGATCGAAGGGCTGATTGCCCGCATCAAGACCGAATACGGAATGCCGATGAAAGTCGTTGGAACCGGAGGGCTTGCACCCTTGTTCGACCAGGCCGACGTAGGGTTCGACGCAATCGAAGATGATCTGACGATGCACGGGCTGACCGTGATCCATCGCTATAACAAGGAAAATGGCTCAACATGAGCAGCGAAAGACTGATCTACCTGCCGCTGGGCGGGGCCGGTGAAATTGGGATGAACGCCTATGTATACGGCTACGGCAAACCGGGAAACGAACGTCTCATCCTTGTCGATCTGGGTGTGACCTTCCCGGATATGGACACTACGCCTGGGGTGGATCTGATCCATGCCGATATCTCATGGCTGCGGGAACGTGCCGATCGGCTTGAGGCCGTGTTTGTCACCCATGCGCATGAGGATCACGTTGGCGCCGTTGCTCATTGCTATGAGGCGCTGGGGGCACCCGTTTATGCGCGCGCCTTCACGGCCAATATCGCGCGCCGCAAGATGGAAGAGCATGGCCACCCAGAGGACGCGGTCCATACGGCTTCGGCCTGGCCAGAACAGGTCTCGGCTGGCCCGTTCACGGTTGGCTTTCTGCCTGTTTCACACTCGATCCCTGAAAGCGCGGCACTGGTGATAGACACACCCGCAGGTCGGATTGTGCATTCAGGCGACTTCAAACTCGACGCGAACCCGGTGGTGGGTGAGGCGTTTGATCCGGACCTGTGGGCCGACGTCGCCAAATCGGGCGTCAAAGCGCTGGTCTGTGACAGCACGAATGTGTTCTCGACCCATGCCGGGCGTTCGGAATCCGAAGTGGGGCCCGAGATCACCAAGCTGGTCGAAAGCGCCGAAAGCATGGTTGTGGCGACCACCTTCGCGTCGAACGTGGCGCGGGTGAAAACCTTGGCTGAGGCCGGGCAGCGGGCCGGGCGCTCGGTTGTGCTGCTGGGCCGCGCCATGCGCCGGATGATTGAAGCGGCGACGGAAACCGGCATTCTGTCGGACTTTCCTAAAGTGATCAGCGCTGAAGAGGCGGTGGACCTGCCACGCCAGAACCTGATGCTGATCGTGACCGGCAGTCAGGGCGAACGCCGCGCTGCCAGTGCGCAGCTGGCACGCGGCAAGTATCGCGGTATCGAGTTGAAAGAGGGTGATTTATTCCTGTTTTCATCCAAGACCATCCCCGGCAACGAGCGTGGCGTGATTTTCATCATGAACCAACTCAGCGAAAAGGGCGTCGATGTGGTGGATGACAGCTCGGGGCTCTACCACGTCTCGGGCCATGCAAACCGGCCTGATCTTGAGAAAGTGCATGCGTTGGTTGATCCACAATTTGTGGTTCCGATGCATGGGGAACACCGTCATCTGCGTGAACATGCCAAGCTGGCTGAAGCTGGCGGACGGACGGGTGTTCTTGCTGTGAATGGCACCATGCTGGACCTGACTGGCAACGCGCCCAAAATAGTGGACTATGTCGAAACCGGACGCACTTATCTTGACGGTACCGTGAAGATAGGCGCGTTGGATGGGATCGTGCGTGACCGCATCCGTATGGCGCTGAACGGACATGTGACAGTGACCGTTATTCTGGATGAAGAGGATGAACCGCTGGGTGAGCCCTGGTGCGACACGATGGGTCTACCCGAGATTGGAACATCACGTGCGGCGCTGGTCGAGGTGCTGGAAGAAGACTTGAACCAGTTCCTGATGCGGGCCGAAGCGAAAACGCTGCGGGATGACGACAAGCTAGAAGAGGCGATGCGCCGGATCGTGCGCCAGACGGCAAAAACCGAGATCGGCAAGAAGCCCGAAGTGACGGTTGTGATCAGCCGGATGAAGTAAGCCGGGCGTCAGTCGACATCCGGCATCGGAACGCCCCTCAGGCGGAAAAACAGGCTCGCCTCGTCATTGTTGCTGTAGAATGGCACCGACGCGGGCGGGCTGGGGTCAGCGACACGGGTTTCGATTTCGGCCAGCACGACCTCGGTGATGAAGGGCAGGTCCAGATCGCGGGCGCGGTTCAGTTTGACCCATTGCAGATGCGACAGCTCATCCGAGGCGCGGCTGAAATCATCCAGATCTCCTTGAATCTGATCTGCATCCACCAGGAAGAACCGCGCATCGAACCTGCGTGGTCGACCCGGCGGGGTGACCGCGCGAAACACAAACTGCAGTGCATTGGCCGATGGCAGGAAACCGGAGCGGGCAAAGCCGGACCAGTCTGCGGGTACGTCGCCTTGCCAGTTGCCGGGCTGACCCAATATCAGCCCGGTTTCCTCCCACAGCTCGCGGATCGCTGCGGCGGCCAGCGCCGTTTGCAAACCGGGGTCGGAATGCTCGGCCAGGCGATTATGGCAGAGGGCAGGCAAGGCATTTGCAAGCGTAATATCGGCGTCTGCCGGATCAACCGCCCCACCTGGAAACACGAACTTGTTCGGCATGAACACCGCATTCTTGCCGCGCTGCCCCATTAGGATCGACGGATCAGACAGCCTGTCGCGCAACACGATGACCGTTGCGGCGTCTCGTATCGGGGTCTTGTCGATGCTCATGCGTGGGTGGTTCCGGCGGTAGGCGTCATCAGGCCTTTTCAAACCCGTTCATACGACGGGCCCATTGATAGGCCACGACTGCTCCTTTCAGCCGGGGCAGCAGGTACAAAGACAATGCCACACAAGCGATTGAGAGGCTGATCGCCATGGTCCAGGGATCCGGTCGCCAATGCACATACGACACATGCAGAACAGGTGCCAGCAGGTGACCAACCAGAAGGATCGTCAGATAGGCCGGGCCGTCATCGGCGCGGTGATGAAACAGCTCCTGCCCGCAATTTGCGCAGTGGTCGTTCACCTTCAGATAGCTGTGCAGCAGCTTGCCTTCACCGCATTTGGGGCATTTGCAGCGAAATCCCTTGACCAGCGCGGGCCAAGTCTCGCGCTCATCTGCGGTTTCAGTCGATTTGTCGATTGTCTGGTCCATAGCAATACTCATGCGTTCGCCTTTCGCAGATATTGCGCCCGAATGGTGCGAGTTAAAAGGGGGGTGCGTCGCTTTGCGCCGATGTGATTTTTAGGGCCCGCGCAAAAAATATGCGATCCAAGCGACGGAAATACCCGCGGGGTGCGTTTGAATGGGTATGAGCAGCGGTGATGAGGCCGCTTCAAAAAGGGGAAAGACCTATGAAGAACTCAATATTTATTTCGGGGATCATTCTTGCCGCGGTTGCAATCACAGGCACATCCGTTTTGGCAGCGGGTCCCAAAGATCGCCAGCCAGCTTCGTTCCAAGAACTGGACGCGAATGGGGATGGTCAGATCACCAAAGATGAAATGACGGCCCATCGCAACGCACGGTTTGCAACCGCTGATACCGATGGCGATGGTCAGCTGAGCGTGGATGAAATGCAGGCCGTAGCGCAGCAGAGATCCAGCGATCGTGTAACCAAGATGTTCGAAAAGCATGACGCAAACGGGGATGGTTTTCTGAGCGATGATGAGTTGCCGAAACCGCGCCGGGCTGACAAGATGTTTGACCGGATCGATGCCGATGACAGCGGCGGCATCTCGGAACAGGAATTTGCTGATGCAAAAGACAAAATGGGTCGACACAAAAAGCGCCAGAAGGCGGACGCCGACGATAGCTGATGCAGGATGGAGGATCTGACCTCCCACTCACAGACCGGTTGCGGTGGCACCTCCGCCGCAACCGAACTTGGCGACGATGCGTTGCTAAGGCGCTTTGCTGATGGCGATGCGGGCGCGGCACGGATTTTAACCGACCGTCTGGGCCCGCGCTGCTATTCGGTGGCATTTCGCGTGTTGGGAAACCGGGCCGAGGCTGAGGATGTCACGCAGGATGCGATGATGCGCCTGTGGCAGATGGCGCCCGATTGGGTGTCCGGCCAGGCCAAGGTTTCGACCTGGCTCTATCGGGTGACGCTGAACCTGTGCACGGATCTTCGGCGCAAGAAACGGCCCGAGCCTTTGTCAGATGTGCCGGAGCCAGAGGATGACAAAGTCGATGTTGTCGATCAAATGCAGGACGCGGCGCGCAAGGATGCTTTGCAGGCAGCTTTGGATATGTTGCCAGATCGACAGCGGCAAGCAGTCGTGCTGCGCCATATCGAGGAATTGTCCAACCCCGAGATTGCCGGGATCATGGAGATTTCGGTAGAAGCGGTTGAAAGTCTGACCGCGCGGGGAAAACGCAGTCTGGCCGCCTTTCTGGCCGAACGACGGGATGAACTGGGGTACAAGAATGGCTGATATGGATATGGAATTGGATCACCTGTTCGCCGAGGCCCGACAACGCCGGGATGCGTTGCCGGATGATCTGGTCGTACGGATACAGACGGACGCCGAAGCGGTTCGGCTGGAACGTCTTTCGAAATCATCGAGGCCGACGCAAGGCTTCTGGTCTCGCGTCACGGGTCAGCTTGGAGGCTGGCAGGGTTTGGGCGGTTTGGTCGCTGCAAGTGCAGCCGGGGTCTGGATCGGATTCTCAGCGCCTGCATTTCTGCCTGATACGGTCAGCTTTGTTGGGGGGCAGGATGCGGCCTATCTGGTTTCGGATCTGGGATTTGACACAAGTTTTCTGGAGGCTGCGGAATGAGCGCGGAAACCAAACCGAAGCGGCGTTGGATGCCGATTGTTCTGGTCATCTCGCTGGCCTTGAATCTGCTGGTCATTGGAATGGCCGCAGGGACTGCTTGGCGCCTGAAAGGAAGCGATCACGCCAAGGCGCCGCCGGGCTTCGGGCCTGCCTTGTATCGCGCATTGCCGAAAGGCGAGCGCAATGCCATGTGGCGGGAACTGTCTGTGCTGCACAGGAAGGGTGCCAAGGATCGGGCCGAGGATTTCGCCACCATGTCGCAAGCCTTGCGGGCTGTTCCGTTTGACCCGGCTGCGGTTGAGGTTCTACTGCAGCAACAGACCCGCTCGATGGTTGAAATTCAGGACGAGCTGAAAACTCGCTGGCTGGCCCGTGTGGCTGCGATGACGGATGCCGAACGTCAGAAATACGCCGATCGCCTGCAAGAGGTGGTCGCGCGTGGCCAGAAGGATAAAAAGAGGGGGGGCTAGGCCGCGCTTTGCCTGATCCGGACCTGGTTCCGCCCAGCCTTCTTTGCGGCATACAGCGCTTTGTCCGCCGATTTCAGAAGCCTGTCCACAGGTTCGGGCTGTGTGTCCCCGGATAGGTCTGCCGGCAACGCATGTTTAAGGCCGATGCTGATCGTGACTGAGACCGGGTGCTTGTGGTCGGGCAGGTGAAAGGGCCGGTCGCAGATACTGTCGCACAGGGCTTCGGCAAGCTTAAGCGCGCGGGCGCGCGACATGTTTGATGCGCCGATCATGAATTCCTCGCCGCCGATACGGGCGACAAAGCCTGCGTCGCCCAGCACCTGCTGCATACGCTCGGCAGCCTGCGTCAGTACCAAATCACCGCTGGCATGGCCAAAACGGTCATTAATGGTTTTGAAATGATCAAGATCGGCCAGCATCACGACAAACCCGCGCCCGGATTTGGAACATTGGCGCGCCATTTGCGCCATCGCGTGCATCCCATAGCGGCGGTTGTGCAAGCCGGTCAGAGGATCGATCCACGAATCCGCGATGCCGCGTTTCAATGAAGCGCGCATCTTGTCGATACGGGTTTTACGGGCCAGTTGATTGGCCAGCCGCAACTGGATCTCTTGCGCGCAATATCCTCCGAGGCAAACGGCATCTGCTCCACGATCCAAGGCCTCGGATGCCATGGCAGCGTTCTTGTCGGTCAGAACCCCGATCAGAACCGTATGACGCGTTGCACCGCGTGACCTGAGATCAGCCAGGATGTTCAACCCCGATGGGCTGGTATCCAGTTCGATGATAATCGCGTCAGACGGGGGGGCGGACAAAAGCGTCTGCAAACTTGATTGCGTGTGCCAGCCAACGGAATGCGGTGACTTGTCTGCAAGGTCTTTACACCAAGTGGCACCGGTCCGAGGGGACAGGGACAGAATGTCAACCCGCGCTGGTTCGAACGGTGAGAGGAAGGCGCTCGTTTCTTCTGCAAAGCCAATGCTTTGCGTCCCGTGATTGACGCGCAGATCCTGGGTGTCCGCGCGCGCGCGCAACAGGCTTCGAACGCGGGCCAGCAGCAACGTGTCCTTGAACGGGTGGGTCATGACGTCATCAAGACCGTCCTCTAGCGCGCGCAGGCGGACGGCTTTGTCATTCTGTGGGGCAAGGGCAATCACCGGCACATCGCCCAGGTCGGGTTCGCTCAGGATCAGTTTCTTCACATCTGCCGCCGTCCCATCTGGCAGGGAATGCGCAGTCAGCACCAGATCAGGCCGCGTCCGCCGCAAGAGTGCCCCAAGTCCTTTAAGCCGTTCCCCTTGTACTACATGGTACCAGGCCGCTGTCAGCTGAACCTTCAGCATGATGCGGTTGGTTGATACCCCGTCGAGGACAAGGATGGTTCCCTGCACGGACATTGTTGCTCACCCATTGATTGCATGCGTCAACAAAGTGTTTATGAGTCTGGTTAACAAACCCTTTCCAAGATCGTTTTCAGGGCCTGTTCATGTCACTTTCCGCCGATTCCGCCGAAACTCTGGCCCTAACCGTCTTGGGTTGGCTGGTCGGAAATGAGGAGCTTTTGCCGGTCTTTTTAGGCTCAACCGGCGCTGCATCCGAGGATTTGCGCGCCAGTGCGGGCGATCCGGCCTTTCTGACGTCAGTGCTGGATTTTCTGCTCATGGATGATTCGTGGATCGTTGCGTTTTGTGACTCGCATTCAATTCCCTATGAGCATCCAGCCCAGGCGCGCGCCGCGCTTTCGGGTGGCGAAATCCACTGGACTTGATCCCATCCCTGCAGGAGCATCTGATGCCAATTGACGCTATTGTCTTCGACAAAGACGGTACTCTGTTCGATTTCGCCAACACTTGGGGCGCGTTTGGGCGATCCCTTGTGATGCGCCTGACAAACAATGATGAAACACGGGCGGCTGCGCTGGGCGATGTGATCGGCTACGATCTTGCACAGGATCGATATGTTGAGGATAGCATCGTGATTGCCTCAACTGTCGAAGAGATTGCGGAATTCATGCTGCCACATGTCGATGGCTTCACGTTGACTGGGCTCATCGACGTTATGAATGTCGAAGCCGCCGCTGCCACGCAATCCCCAGCCGTGCCGCTCAAACCATTTCTAGAAGGCCTTCGAAAATCTGGGCTCAAACTTGGGGTGGCCACAAATGACAGTGAACACCCAGCTATGCAGCATCTGACGTCGGTCGGAATTCAGGATCATTTTGACTTTATCGCGGGCTATGACAGCGGCCATGGCTATAAGCCGGGGCCAGGTCAGTTGTTGGCCTTTGCCACGCATGTCGGGATCGATCCGTCGCGCATCGCGATGGTGGGGGACAGCCTGCATGACTTACAGGCCGGGCGCGCCGCTGGTATGGTCACCATTGGTGTGCTTACCGGGGTTGCCAAGACCGAGGCGTTGGCCCCGATGGCGGATGTCGTCTTGCCGGATATCGGGCATATCCCGGCCTGGTTGGAAAGAAACTGACAACACCAATTAGAAATTCGGCACATCGGGACTAAAAACCGACAACTTCTGTCGCAGATAGAACGGCTGAGATGCGGTCTTCAAGGCTTGCTTAGAAACTAGCAAAGCAGGAGAGGACTATGGCCGATACCAATACACGCAGACGTCGTGGCGGCGGTCGCGCAGGTGCAGCGGCTCGTCGTGGTAGTGCTGTGATTGATCAGATGCCATGGAATCCGCCGGTTAATATCGACCGCCCGACCGAACCTTTGGGTCCAGAGGGAGTGGAAGCGATCCATGATGGCGCGATGCGCATCCTCGAAGAGATCGGGATCGAGTTCTACAATGATGAGGCCATCGGCATCCTGCGTGAAGCCGGGTGTACCATCGATGGTGACAATGTGCGCATGGGCTGCGATTTCGTCATGGAGATGATCGCCAAAGCCCCCAGTCAGTTCTCGATCACGCCCAGAAACCCGGACCATACGATTCAAATTGGTGGCAAGAACCTTCTGTTTGGAAATGTATCGTCCCCTCCGAACTACTGGGATATGGAGATCGGCAAGAAGGTTCCGGGCAATCGCGAGATGTGCCGAAACCTGCTGAAATTGACCCAGTATTTCAATTGTATTCACTTTGCCGGCGGGTATCCGGTTGAGCCGGTCGATCTGCATGCCAGCGTCCGACACCTGGACGTGCTCTATGACAAGCTGACGCTGACAGACAAGGCGATGCACGCCTATTCGCTGGGCAAAGAGCGGGTCGAAGACGTGATGGAGATGGTGCGGATCGCGGGTGGGTTGAGCCACGAGGAGTTCGAGGCGACTCCGCGGATGTACACCAACATCAACTCGACCTCACCGCTGAAGCATGACTATCCGATGATCGACGGGTGCTTGCGTCTGGCACGGCGTGGTCAGGCGATTGTTGTGACGCCGTTCACCTTGGCTGGTGCTATGGCGCCGGTGACAATGGCGGGCGCTGTAGCTCAGTCGCTGGCAGAAGCCCTGTGCGCAATTGCGCTGTTCCAATATGTGCGTCCGGGCACGCCCTGTGCCATTGGAACATTCACGTCAAATGTTGACATGAAAACAGGTGCGCCTGCCTTTGGTACGCCAGAGTACATCCGTTCAACCCAGATGACGGGGCAGATGGCCCGGTACTACGATCTGCCGATGCGGTCTTCGGGTGTTTGTGCCGCCAACGTCCCGGACGGGCAGTCGGTTTGGGAGACGTCGAATTCCCTCTGGGCAGCTGTGCAGTCGGGTACGAATATGGTTTATCACGCGGCAGGTTGGCTAGAAGGGGGGCTAATCGCCAGCCCCGAAAAATTCATAATGGATTGTGAGGTTCTACAGCAAATTCAACGCTATATGGACCCCCAACTTGTGGCCACGGGCCCGGATGAAATTGCGCTGGACGCCATTCGTTCTGTCGGAAATGATGGCCACTTCTTCGGTATTCAGCACACCCAGGACCGCTATACCACGGCGTTCTATCAACCCTTCCTGAGCGATTGGAAAAACTACGAAGGCTGGGAGGTTGCCGGAGGTATCTGGACGGCTGAGCGTGCGCATCACATGTTCAAAGAGATCATTACCAGCTTTGAACCCCCGGCTTTGGACGATGGCATCCGGGACGAACTGGCCGATTTTGTTACCCGTCGTAAGGCCGAAGGCGGGGCGCCGACTGATTTCTGACTTGAAAACTATCGCTTTGATACTCGGTTGCATTCTCCGCAAACAGCGGTGGATTTTGGGTAATTGTTAAGATTTATCCGACCAAAGTGAGATGGAACCAAATGGGGCATCTTATGCATGGTCTGATAAATCGGGCGATCCAGTCTTTTGTTTGCGCGACCTATGGTCAATCGTGCTGGCTGCGTGTGACCGAGGCTGCGCGATTGGGCTTTGTCGAGTTCGAGGCCATGTTGACCTATGAAGACGATGTCCTGTTCCGGGTTCTGGAGGCGCTAAGCGCTGAACTTGGCCGCCCGCAGTCCGAAATACTCGAAGATGTCGGGACCTATCTGGTCTCGCATCCCAATATGGAAGGGCTGCGGCGCCTGTTGCGGTTTGGGGGTGTCAGCTATGTCGAATTCCTACACTCGCTGGATGATCTGCCTGATCGCGTCCGCTTGGCCGTCTCAGACCTGACCCTGCCCGCGCTGGAATTACGAGAGCTTTCGGTGACTGAATATCAACTGCTCTGCCATCCCGGTCTACCGGGCTATGCCAGCGTCATGGTTGGGGTACTGCGGGCGATGGCGGATGACTATGGCGCTTTGGTGATGCTGTCGGAGGATGGTCAACAGGACAGAGCTGAGGTCATATCCATCATGTTGGTCGAGACTGCTTTTGCCGAAGGACGTCACTTTGATTTGGGGGCGCGAAACGAATGACTAAGCCTCAGGATCTCGCACAGCTGCTCGAGACCCTTTGCCCGATGTTCATGCTGCTGGATGACAAAGGTCTTATCCAGAAGGTCGGACCGACATTGCAAAAGCTGCGACCAGATACGCCCCTGATCGGCAAAAGCTTTCTGGATGTGTTCCAGTTGATCCGACCACGGACCGTCACGACCATTCCGGCGCTGATGTCCATGGCCGGTGCCAAGCTGCATCTGAAGTTCCATGATGAGCCACGCACCGCTTTGAAGGGCCTGGTCGCCCCATTGCCGGATGGCGGCGGGGCAGTGATCAATCTGTCTTTCGGGATTTCAATTCTGGATGCGGTGCGGGATTATGCCCTGACTAGTGCCGATTTCTCGGGCACCGATCTGGCGATCGAACTGCTGTATCTGGTCGAGGCAAAATCTGCCGCGATGGAGGCGTCACGCTCGCTGAACCTGCGGCTGCAGGGGGCGATGCTTGCCGCTGAAGAGCAGGCGTACACCGACACATTGACTGGCCTGAAAAACCGCCGCGCGATGGATCACATGTTGGCGCAGCTCAGCGCGGCAAATGCGACATTTGCACTGATGCATTTGGATCTGGATTTCTTCAAATCCGTCAATGATCGCTTGGGGCATGCAGCCGGGGATTATGTGCTGCAGCAGGCCGCCCAGATCATGGTCGAGGAAACCCGGTCGAACGATATGGTGGCGCGAGTTGGGGGTGATGAGTTCGTCATCATCTTCAAGGGTCTGACCCAGGAAGAAATTCTGTCATCCATAGCCGATCGTCTGATCAAACGTCTTAACGAACCGATGATGTTCGAGCAACAACCCTGCCGTATATCCGCAAGCATCGGAACTGCGCTATCGACGCAGTTCGAGACGGTAAAGGCGGCTGACATACTGCATGCCGCCGATCTGGCCTTGTATCAGGCCAAACGAGAAGGGCGGTCACGTCATCGGTTGTATTCTAGCCTGTCACAGGCCCGCACCTGATCTGTGCTACGCTGCTGCAAAGACCGCTTCGAGCTTGCGGGCGATCTGGCGTTGAATGGGTGGAAGCTCTCCGACCACCGGCAGGGTTGCGCCTTGAAATCCTGCGCGATCCAGCTCCTGTGGGACATCTTCCAGCACATGGCCTCCGGTGCAGGCGAAAAAGGGCAGACAAAGAGACTGCGCACCGGCACCGCTTGCCGCATCTGCGATGGATGGGGGTTCTTCAACAAACCCGGCTTTCAGGGTCCTGAAAGGCAGCAGCCCGCCCAAATTTTCGGCGAACTCCAATGTCACAGCGGATGGATTGCGGCTGCGCCCAGATCCATGGGCGGCGATCACCAGATCTGTATCTTCGGTGACCCAGTCCTTTGACGTCAAAGCCTCGCGCAGGGCGGTGCACACCAAAGTTGGCAACTCAGGATCGACGCCAAGCGGGTCCAGAATCCGAAGCCCACGGTTGCCGACGCGTTTGGGCAAGACACTGGTCACAAACCAGCCTTTGGCCATGAACAAAGGATAGATCACCGCATCAGATGGCAGTTCGTCCATCACCGCCTCAAGCCGGCCAGGGGCTGCCAAGGTGGCCGAATGCACCGAGACAGTCTGGGTCAGAGCATCGACCTGAGCCGCAAATCGGGCAAGAGACGCCTCTGCCGGATCCGGGTCCGAGGGTTGACCATGGGCAACGATAATGGCCTGCGGCATATGTGGTTCCTTCTGTTTGCCCGATAGGTGTCGCGCCGGACGTGTAAGTCAAGGCGGGGATTATCCCAAAAGGGTCAGCCAAAGCCAGACGGTTATGATGGACGCTGCAGTTCCGATCAGTACAGATGACGCGGCGACCCGCTTGGCCCGGCCATACATATTGGCAAAGATATAGGCATTAAAACCCGGCGCCATCGCTGCGTTTAACACGCCCGAGCGAAACAGGTCCTGTGGCAGGCCTGTGGACGCGCCAAAGATCCAAACCAGACTAGGATGCAGCATAAGGGAAATGCAACAAACGTAAGCAATCGTCCTTAAATCGCCCTCGGGTTTGTACTTAACCAGCACGCCCCCCAGCGCAAACAAGGCGCCGGGCAAGGCCGCACGGGTCACAAGGCCAAGGGCCTCATCGACCACCCGAGGTATGACAATACCCGACAGGTTCACGACAAACCCAAGCGCGATACCCAGAATCAGGGCATTCTTGAACATCGCAGACAAAACCGACCGCGCCATGCGTATGCCGCCATGACCGCGATTTCGAACAATCTCCATCACCGTGATGCCGACGCCGTAACAAAAGGGCGAGTGGAAGGCGATGATGGCGTAATTGCCAGTCAGATTGTCAGGCCCGTAGGCGCGTTCCGTGATGGGCAGGCCCAACAGGACCGAATTCGAGAACAGGCAGCAGAAGCCGATGGCAACGCAATCCTCCCAATCGCGCCCAAAGACCAGCCGCGCGCCGAACAGCCCTGCGGTAAAGCACAGGGCAGCGGCAGAGTAGAAGCTGATCAGCAGGCGCGGATCGAAACTGGCGCTGAGGTCCAGATGCGCAATGGCTAGAAATAGCAGGCAGGGGATGGCAAACCCCTGCGTAAATTTCATCAAACCGTCGACATGAATTTCTTTGAAATAGCCAGACCGTGTTGCTGCATAGCCTGCGCCGATGACCAGAAAGACCGGAAGGATGACGTCGATCAGGCTTTGAAGCATATCGCCCCGCGGCTTGACGATATCTGGCTCGCGCAGAGCAGCGGCTTACAGCGCCTGTTCGATCACCATCCCGTCATAGGCGGGGGTGATATTGTCAGGTGTCTCGGCCTCGACCGTCGCATAATCCAGATCGATATGCATATTGGTCAGAACCGCGCGTTTCGGGCCAAGCCGCTCGATCCAACCCAGTGTCTTTTCGAGATGCGCATGGGTGGGGTGAGGTGACCGGCGCAGGGCGTCGATGATAAGGCAATCCAGCCCCTCCATCTTTGGCCATGCGTCGTTATAGATTTCCGCGACATCCGGTAGGTAGGCGAGGTTACCCATCCGGAAGCCCAGCGAGTCGATCGAACCGTGGTTCACCTTGAATGGCTCAAACGGGATCGGGCCGCCGGGACCGTCGATTTCGAACGCGCCATCAATGGATTTCAGATCGAGGATCGGCGGATAGGGTGAGCCTTCGGGCTGGATGAACGCATACCCAAACCGACCCAGCAGGGCGTTTTGCGTATCACCATCGGCCCAGACTGGAACGCGGGTTCGCATGTTGAAGACGATCATTCTCAGATCGTCGATCCCATGCATGTGATCCGCGTGCGAGTGGGTATAGACGACCCCGTCCAATCGCCCGGTTCCCGTGTCCAGCAACTGGCTGCGCATATCCGGCGTGGTGTCAATCAGAACCGATGTGGTGCCATCCGGCCCGTCCCGTTCCACCAGCAGAGAGCAGCGGCGGCGGATGTTGCGCGGGTTCGCAGGGTCGCAATCGCCCCATTGTCCGCCCAGGCGTGGCACGCCGCCCGAAGATCCGCAGCCCAGAATGGTGCAACGCAGCAAGTTCATGCAGCGGCCTTAAACTGGCCGACCTTGGAAAATAGGCGGTCAAAGTTCAACTGAGTTTGTGCGGCGAATGCGGCGTAATCCATGCCGAACACCTCGGCCCCTTTGCGGGCTGTATGCGCGGTATACGCGGGTTCGTTGCGCTTGCCGCGATAGGGTGGTGGGGCCAGATAAGGCGCGTCGGTTTCCACCAGAATGCGATCGACAGGGGCTGCAGCAAAGATGTCGCGCAGCTCCTGGCTTTTGGGGAAGGCAACGATGCCGGACATGGACAGGTAGAACCCCAAATCCAAAGCGGCGCGGGCCAGTTCGGCTGAGGATGAAAAGCAGTGCATGACGCAGGAATAGGGCGCGTTGCGGTATTCCTCAGTCAGGATGCGGGCCATGTCATCATCGGCGGCGCGGGCGTGGATGATCAGCGGTAGGCCCGTGCGCTGCGCGGCCTCGATATGGATGCGCAGCGATTGTTTCTGCACCTCGGCACTGTCGGCGGTGTAGTGGTAATCCAGTCCGGATTCACCGATGCCTACGAATTTCGGGTGCTGTGCAAGCGCGACCAGTTCGTCAACTTTTGCCATCGGCTCATCCGCCGCGCTCATCGGATGAGTGCCTGCGGCGTAAAAGACCGGCACGTGGGCCTCGGCTATGGCGCGGACGTTGGGTTCATTGCGCAGGCGGGTACAGATCGTGATCATCCGGGTTACGCCTGCATCGGCGGCGTTGGCGATGATCTGGTCCAGCTGCCCTTCGAAATCGGGGAAGTCCAGATGGCAATGGCTATCGGTGATTTCGGGCGTATCGCTCATCTGCTCTGACCGGCGGTTTCCTGTATCTTGAAAACCGTATCTAGAACCAAAGCGGCAGGGTCAAGGTTAACGGCCTGACCATGACGTGCGCGGGCTGTAATCGTCGCGGCAACCTCGGCCCAGCGGCGGGCCTGATCGGGTGACGCAGACAGGTGCGCGAGCGTTGCGGCTTCGTTTGGGGCAGCTTCAGGCGCGGGCGGCGCCCCGGTTGCCCCGGTCAGAGTCAGGCGGGACAGGGCGATGTCGATCAGAGTCAATAACAGTTCGAACCGCTCGGCCGCGCCGCGCTGGGCGGCGGTTTCGGCCAGCTTCAAAGCGCGTTGGCGATCCATGCGGGGCAGCGTGCCCAGAATAGCGATCAGTTCTGTATAGAGGTCCAATCCGCCGAGGTTGATCAGACGCACCGCATCGCCGACCGATCCCGCGGCCAGTGCGGCCAGATGATCCGCCTGCGATGGCGGTTCCGCCCCGGTCTGCGCCAAGGCGGCCTGCATGTCTTCAGGTCTCAGCGGTGACAGGCGTAAGGTTCGGCAGCGCGACCTTATCGTCGGCAACAGGCGCGAAGGCTGGTGCGAGATCAGCAGAAGCGTGGTTCGCGCGGGTGGCTCCTCAAGCATCTTCAACAGAGCATTTGCGGCGCTGACATTCATCTCATCAGCAGAGTCGACAATGACCACGCGCCGCCCGCCATCTGCCGAGGACAGGCCGAAGAACTTGCCCAGCTTTCGGATGTCATCCACAACAATCTCACCGCGCAACCGCCCTTGATCGTTCAGCGAGCGTGTGATCGCCGCCAAACCGGGCTCTGCCCCCACCATGATACGATGCGAGACCGGATGGTCCGGATCAATATCCAGTGTTTCAGGGGGTGGAGGTGCGCCGAATAACCCACCGTCCTCAGCCGGAGGCGTTGCCAGAAGAAACCGCGCAATCCGCCACGCCAGAGTGGCCTTCCCAACCCCGCGCTGGCCGGTCAGAAGCCAGCCGTGGTGCAACCGGTCCGAGGTATAGGCAGTTAGAAACGCCTGTTCCGCCGCGTCTTGTCCGAAAAGGCACAAGGTTTCACGCGGATGCGGCGCGCCGGGCGCCTGATCTGGGGTTGGGGTGTCGTCGCTCATCGTCTATCGCAAAGCTGCCTGGACGATGTCTCTCACATCCTGTGCGACGCTGTCCATGTCGCGATTGCCATCGACGACGCGGAACCGGTCGGAAAACTCGTCGGCCAAAGCCAGAAACCCGGCGCGCATCTGTTTTTGCAAGGCAGGGCCAAAATCTTCAAACCGTTCCTCGGTGCCCTGGCGGCCTTTGGCGCGGGACAGGCCGGTTTCCGGGTCCATATCGACCAGCAGGGTCATGTCGGGTTCGCGCCCTATCATGAGACTGTGTAACTGGTCGACAATGCCCCTCAGATCACCGCGCGAGAGGCCCTGATACATGCGGGTGCTATCGGCAAAACGGTCGCAAATCACCACCTTGCCATCGGCCAGCGCTGGTTCGATGGTGCGTTCCAGGTGGTCGCGGCGGGCGGCGGTGAACAGCAGAATTTCGGTTTCAGCCGACCAACGATCCGGGTCGCCTTCCAGCACCAGCCTGCGGATTTCCTCAGCTCCGGGCGATCCCCCAGGTTCGCGCGTCAGAATAACCTGGTGGCCCATCTCGCGCAGAAACTCGGCCAACATCCGGGCCTGAGTTGATTTACCTGATCCGTCAATGCCTTCAAAGGTCAGGAATAACCCACGTTTCGTCACATCGACTCCAGCGGGTTATTGATCACGTCTTTCAGAACAATACCGCCCACGGTCATCATGCGCACCATGAAACCACCCAGAGGCACATCTTCGGCTGCAACCAGCGGGCGGCGAATTTCGGGCAGGCCTTCGGGTTTGATGACCAGTTCCGCCAGTTGATCACCCTTGGCAACAGGGGCGTTGATCGGGCCGTCATAAACGACCTCTGCCTGAACGTTCTGAGTGCCCAAAACCGGGAACAACACGTTCAGATCACCCTCGGGCATCAGTCCAACGGTCTTCTTCTCACCCATCCACAGTTTGGCTTCGGCTATCGGCGTTTCTTCGGTGGCAACTGTCCTCTCGACAAAATTTCGAAACGACCAGTTAACCACGGCCTCAGCCTCCTCTGCCCGCTGCGCGGTGCTATCGAGACCGGTGAGGACAAAGATTACCCGGCGGTCGCCTTGTTTGGCCGATCCGACCAGACCGTATCCCGCTTCTTGTGTGTGGCCGGTTTTGAGCCCATCGGCCCCGATGTCCAGCCGCAGCAGAGGGTTCCGGTTGCGTTTGTTCGACGGTGCGCGCCCGTCGAATTCGAATTCTTCTTCTGCAAATAGCGGGTAGTATTCCGGGAAGTCGCTGATCAGGCGATCCGCAAGAACCGCCAGATCATGCACCGACATCATATGCCCTGCGGCGGGCCAGCCGTTTGAATTGGCAAAGTTGGAATTGTCCATGCCCATCTGTTTGCCGCGTTGGGTCATGTAACGGGCAAATCCCGCCTCGGTCCCATCGGGGCTCAGCGCTTCGGCGATCACTACACAGGCATCATTGCCCGACAGAACGATGATACCGCGCAACAGGTCCTCGACCGTCACGCGATCTTGTGTGTTCAGGAACATGGTCGAGCCGCCATAGCTCATCGCGTGTTCAGATACGGGCAGAGTTTCCTGCAAAGTCAAACGCCCATCGCGCAGCGCCTCGAACGCGACATAGAGCGTCATGAGTTTCGACATCGACGCGGGCGGCAGCGGTTGATCAGCGTCTTTCGACAGAAGTACAGTTCCGGTTGACTGATCGATCACATAGGCGGCACGCGCCGTGGTATCAAACGCGTGTGCGGGCAGGGCCAGGACAGCCATCCCGAGGGTAAATACGGATGTGCGAATTGCGGATAGCACGAGGCGCCTCCTGTTATCAGTTGGACACGGTGAATGCGTCGGTAAAGCCTAGGTCTTTGACATCGGTCTGAATCGCCTTGCGATCAGCGCGTGTAGCGGCAGGGCCGACTAGAACGCGCCAGACGGTTTTGTCTTCAGCCTCAAGCGCACGGACCTCGGCAGCCATACCATTCTTACGGATTTTTTCTGCGGCTGTGTTTGCATTGGCTTCAACACTAAACGTGCCGATCTGAACATAGGGCTTTGTCAAGTTCGATGCAGCAGGGGCGGCAGCTGCGGCCGCTGCCGGAGTGGCCTCGGCCGCGTCAATCGCGGCGGCTGCCCCTTCGATCGGGTCCAGCGGTGTGGCTGTTATCTCTTCGGGTTGCTTTTTCTGCCACCATTTGCGTTTGGCGGGCTTATCAGCCGGGGCTTCTACAGGGGCGTCTGAAAGGCCCGGTGCGGCGGCGCCAGCGGCTGAGGCGCTGTCTACCCCAGCTTCCGCAGCCTCTTCACTGGCCGAGCTAGCCGCCGCTGCAGCAGCGCCCGCTGCGCCCGCGGCAGCAGCCGGTTCTTTCTTTTGCCACCACTTGCGCTTGGCCGGCTTTTCCGGTGCAGCAGCCTCGGTTTCTGTTTCAGGCGCAGCGGCTGCAACTTCGGTTTCTTCTTTCGGAGCTTCGGCCTCGGGCGTCTGTTCCTCAGCGGGTGGTTCTTCTTTAGGTTCTTCCCTGCGCAGGGCTACAACGCTGACCCGCGTCGGCGCACCGGCCAGCATTCCCAGTTTTTCCGCCGCGGCAGAGGAAACCTGCAAGGCAGGCCCCGGCAAGTTCGCCTGACGCCGGAACAGGGCGCCAGTGACGCTTTTGTTGTTCGCGGTGTTCTTGATCAAAACGCGTTCTGGTTGGTTAACATCAGGATGCGCCACCCAGATGCCGCCCAGCGAAGGCCGCCCATCCCAAAGCCCAGCTTCGGTTACCGAAAACACATCCGGTGCCTCAACGTCGCGCTGCGAGCTGTTGGTGACCTGAGGTACGAGTTCGATTGTCGAATTGTCCGCGCTGTCGCTCCTGGGCTTCGTTGATCCGTCCTGAGATTGAAGAACGTCGTCACACCCGGACAAAACTGTCAAAGTCACAGCTAGTACAGCCAGTCCTCGCGGATTTGCGCGTGTCTGTGTCGCTCGCTTCATCTCTTGTTCCCTTGCCTGAAAGGGCTTCGTTTTTTTCCAGCCCCGCCGAATGACCGGTTCTAAGCGCCAGTCTGCTGCGATCTTAAGGCCAGATCATAACGTGGCTGAAGGTCCAAGGAAAGGCTGCTGCGCAGGCTTGAGCAAGATTTCCCGATTTCGGCTTGCCTCTGATCTCAGTTGGGCTTAGACCGGGCCTCCGACGGGGAGGTGGCAGAGTGGTCGAATGCGGCGGTCTTGAAAACCGTTGAACGTGAGAGCGTTCCCAGGGTTCGAATCCCTGTCTCCCCGCCACTTGGCCTTTGCAATCCAATCACTCCAAGAACGGTTCTGGCAACTATTGCGACTTCAGGTCACGCGACCTGAGCCGAGAGTTGAAGCTGCGTGAACTCCGCATGGCCCTGAGTTTATCAGTTTGAGGGAAGCGTAAAATGAAGCGAGTTTTGCCTCCACCGGATACAACTGTGCTCGCTGTGTCGAAGCACCTTTCCCATCGTCGCACAATGATTGCAATGACAAGGACGTTCACTACATTCTAGGTAACTAGGATTCGCGACAGCCAGCGCGACGACTGTTTGTTTTGGTGTGCTGACTAGCTCCAGGATTTGACAGAGACAACAACTCTGCCGTCTGGGCCGTCATCCAGTTCCACGCCAAGCGCTTCGCCGACATTCACCATCCCAAGTCCTGTTTTTGCCAGAGTGTTCAAGTGTAGAAAACAATCGCGGGGATCATCAAACACATTTACGAACCCGTATTGCTTTTTCTCGCAGAACCATTTGACGCGTGCGGGCAGGTAAGTTCTACCTTCCCGTTCGCTGGTTCCGTCAGGCAAAAAATCTGGCACCGGTTCAGCCTGCAGCTCAAGGATCTCGACGATTTGTGTGCCCTTGGATGTGCGGCGCGCAAGCGCCTTGATTTCGCATCCGGGTGCTATGGATGTTTGGCCAAACTCGTTGAGCGTGTTCTGATGGAGCAGTGCATCTTTGCCAGTCTCGTCGCAGGTGACAAATCCGTATCCGTGTTTGGCAGCAAACCATTTCAAAACACCTGAAAACTGGACCAGAGCGGGATCGCCAAGCGTCGAACCATCCATAACAAGCAAACCTTTGAACATCACTGTCTTGAGCTAAACCCTTCATAGTAAATATGGTATTTATTAGTCATGTTTTAGGAGACTTGTGGTAAACCACAGATTAACACCCGCGGCGTTCGCAGCTGTGTATCTACTAAGATCAATGGCGCCTCAGCCCGCCACCACCATCTGTCGTTGAACGCCTAAGCCTTCGACACCAAGTTCAAGGATGTCTCCGGGTTTCAGGTAGACGGGAGGATTTTGCCCCATGCCAACACCGGGGGGGGTGCCGGTTGAAATCACGTCACCCGGTTGCAGCGACATGAACTGAGACAGGTGAGATACCACCGCCGCCACGCCAAAATGCATCGTTCGGGTTGAACCATCCTGATATCGATGGCCGTTCACCTTAAGATAGATCGACAGGTTTTGTGGGTCTGGAACCTCATCCCGGGTGACCAGCCACGGGCCAATGGGGCCAAAGGTGTCGGCTGATTTGCCTTTGGTCCATTGGCCCGAGCGGTGTAGCTGAAAATCACGTTCGGACACGTCGTTGACCACGCAATATCCGGCAACATAGTCTAATGCATCAGCCTCCGAGACATACTTGGCTTCTTTGCCGATGACGACGCCCAATTCGACTTCCCAATCGGTTTTGGTCGACCCGCGTGGGATCTCGACCGAGTCATTGGGCCCTGAGATGGCCGAGGTCGCTTTGAAAAAGATCACCGGTTCGGCGGGCAAATCCATCCCGCTTTCCGCCGCGTGATCGGCATAGTTCAGGCCGATGCAGATGAATTTTCCAACCTGGCCGACGCAGGCCCCAATGCGCGGATTGCCGGTAACAACGGGCAGAGTTGATACGTCAAGCGCACGCAGCCGGTCGAGGGAGGCTTTGTCCAGCATCTCACCCGTGATGCCATCGACCATGGCAGATAGGTCCCGAATGGCACCGTCGTCATCCAGCATCCCCGGTTTTTCTGAGCCCTTTGGGCCGTAGCGAAGCAATTTCATAGTTTGCGGATATCCTGATTGGTAGTGGCGTCGAGCGTCGGCTTTCGAAGCCTGCAGCCTGTAGGACTTTGGGTCAACCGCTCAGTACGCTTTGAAACCTTACAGGCTTAGGGGTGAGATCCCCCCTGCAAAAGCCGCAAGAATGGGCGCGGCCAGCGCGATGCCCGCACGCATGAAATCGCCGGGCCCATCTGACAGACCGTGTGTGGATCGCCAGTCATCGACATCGAAGTCGTCCTCTGTGTCGTCTACCTGCCGGGCCGCAATGGCCAATTGTGTCACCCGACCATCCAGGATCAGTGCCACCGGCAGATAGAAGCTGAGCATCAGCAGACAGAAATAGGTTCCGGTGAACAAAGCCGATGCTGTGACCAAAGAGCTGAATGCGGCCTTTTCGGCCTCTGCAATGACGGGTAAGGGCCAGTACATCCAACTTGACGCAAAGAACATCCCAAAGGTCAGGATCAGACTGGACAGATACAGCTGTTGCTTCATTTGGCGGATGCTGCGGGCCAGGCTGGCGGCCGTATCTTCGAGATCGTCACCGCCGCCAAATGACAGGCACAAGATCATCCCAGCAATCAGCGCGCCTATGGCCAGACCGGCCAGTGCGGTGACAATATCCATCACCCGCCGAAAAAGCGAGAAGACGGGGATATCTCCACAGGTGCCCAGGGCCCAAAGATCATCAGGGCCATCGCAGCCCGGCAACGTGCCTTTGGACAGGGCCATCTCAAATAACTCTTTGCCGACTTGCCCATAAATCTGCGGTGGCGTGCCGGTCATATGCTGCTGAATGACCGGGATCATCGCAAGGCAGAAAACCGTGATAACCGTCAGAATTGCGGCCAGTCTGGTAGCACGCTCCATCGGTCTCCTGAGGTTGCGTACCAATACCGCGACCGGAAGAATAGCCAGCGCGACAAAGAACCATGACGCGGCAAGGAACCGGTACCGGCCAACGGTTTCCAACCAATCCTGATCTGCGATCAGAATGCCAACAGACAGGTCCAGGTCTTTTGGCAGCATGTGAGTCTGGACAAACTCATGGACCAGAAACACGCAAATCGGCAGCGCGACGATCGAAAAGTAATGTAGTTCTACGCGACGTTCGGACACGAGGGCGCCCCCTTGCGAGAAAATTCCATAAAAAACTTAGCATAGCATGGAATGAGGTTGGTTTCACTGGGTGGATGGATGCTGGCCGCAGAACCCCCGCATCCGAGGTGCCCGGCCAAACTGCGCTGGATGGCGGTTTTTAGCCAACAGAGACGTGGGATGTGATAAGATCAGGCGCAAGAGATGTTTTGGTGGGGCCATGATTAACCCAGTTCAGAACTATCACTACAACCAACAGCGCCGCGCCGGACCCCGGCCTTTGTTATGCTACAGCCCGTCGACCAGCCTGTATTTTGGGACCGAAGGCAAGGTTTCAAGCTGTTGCTATAATCGTGAACCGCTGGGCCGATATCCGGATCAATCCATCCGCGAAATCTGGCAAGGGCGTCCAAGGCAAACTCTGTGCCAGCGCGTGGCGCAGGGTGATCTGGGCGGCGGGTGCAATGGGTGCGGGTCGCAGATTGAAACCGGGAACTATGGCGCTGTCGTCGCACAGCATTTCGATCGCTGGAGCGTTGATCCCGATCACCCAACCTCGTTTTCATTCGAGCTCCACAATGCGTGCAATCTGGAATGCATCATGTGCAACGGGGAACTGTCTTCGCGTATCCGGCGCTACCGCGAGCTGCGCCCGGCGATGCCGCAGGCCTATGGGGGCGAATTTGTTGAGGAATTAGAAGATTTTATTCCGCATCTTGAAGGCACAACCTTCTATGGGGGCGAGCCCTTTGTGATGCGGCTCTATTATCAAATTTGGGAGAGGTTGATCGCCCTGAACCCAGAGTGCGAGATTACCATTCAGACCAATGCAAGTCTGCTGCCGGATCAGGCCCTGTCTGTGCTTGAGCGGGGCAATGTGCATATTGGCATATCTCTCGACTCTGTCCGGCGTGAAACCTATTGCTCGATCCGTCGCAACGCGGATTTTGATGAAGTGATTAAGAACACCCGCTGGCTGGCCGAATATTCGCAGTACCATGACCGCCCATTCGGCATTTCGGCCTGCATCATGACGGTGAACTGGCAGGAACTGGCAGAGCTTATGGCTTTTGCCGACGATCTGGGGGCGGTATTATATTTCAATACGGTCTGGGAGCCTGAGCACTTGTCGCTGGCCTATGCTGCACCCACTATGATTCATCAGGTAATCGACCTGTATGGCAGGCTTGCCGTTGAACGGGGCTTGCACGGACCAATGAATGCGGCGGGTGCTGTGACATCGACCAATTTGGCGGGGTATATCGCCTTGCTGGGCACTTGGTATCAGGCCGCAATTCGCCGGGAAAGCGAAGCGAAATTGGCGAAATTCAAGAGTTTGGTGTAAGCTGTCCGCAACAGTGACCGAAGCGAAACCGCAGCACAAAAGGGGCTGAGATGGCTAAGGCAACCCGCAAACAACCCGCAAAACGCGCGCGCCCCAAGGCGAAACCAGCAACGCCAAAGCCGCAGCCAGAACCCGTTGAACCAGTCCAGGAGGTATATGACAACAGGGCCAGCTCTACGGGCGGGCAAGGTACGCCCCATGGCCTGGGCAAGCAGGCCGAATTGCAGGCCGCGATGGAGGAAAGCTATCGCCAGTTGCAGTCCATCTACACGGCCTTCACGCAACAATACACGGATGCTGGGACCCAGTATCAGCACCTGACTGAACAGGGCTATGTGCCGGAAATGGCCGATCTGTACAAAGAGTTCACCGAGACGCGGGGGGCCGAGATCGCGCAGGAGGGTCTGCAGCTTGCGATCCGTTATGCAGCATCAGCTCAGGTTCTGTCGAAGCGCTATACGGATGAGCTGTTTCAGTTTCTCAACAGTCGTGGCGTGAACGGATATGCAGCCGAAGGGGCAACCACCCCGCAAGCCGCCGCAATCACATTATCCGGGCCTGCTGGCAGCACGCTTTCAGCCAGTTTCGAGGTCGAGAACAGCACGGCGGTTAGCGTCAGCCCGCGTGTGTCGACCACGCCGGTTCTGGATGAAGATGGCGTTGCGATAGAAGGGGCCATGATCGATGTGATCCCGGACCTGATCAATCTGGCGCCGGGGCAGAAACAACTGGTCAAGGTGATGGTGCCTGTCGATGCTGATCTGTACCGCGCCGGGCATTGCTATTCGACGGCGCTGGTCATCGTTGGATTAGGACAGGCGCGTAATCAATTAATAACGCTGGAAATTGATATCAGTTGATCGGGCGTTTCAAGCGCCATATCCGATAGCTCCATTCACCGGATTTCATGGATTCGTAGACCGCTGATCCAGGGGTTGCCAGGAAATTGCTCATCTCCTGATCGCCTCCGAACGCGCCCAGACGCGAGGCCGCGATTTCATCGCAAGACAGCAGCACGTTCTGCGTGATATCACGCTCGTCTTCGAGCTTAAAACCTAGGTCCTTCAACAGTTCGAGACATTGGTTCAGCTTTCCCAAAGGTAAAAGGTCGGTGTACAGAAACGCCCCGCCGGGTTTGAGGACCCGCATGACCGAGGCATAGAAGCGCTGTATCGCGGGGTAGGTGTGTGAGCTTTCGATATTGGTTACCGCGTCGAATTGCCCATCATCGAAGGGCAGGTTTTCTGCATCACCCTGAACAAAATTCAAACGCGGATCTGTATGCGTCTTGCGGCAAAACTCGATTGCCGCGCCGGACAGGTCCAACCCGGTGACAGCGGCGGGATCGAAGAACTCAACCAACGTGCGGGCAGTGCCGCCGCGCCCGCAGCCCACATCCAGAACCGACGACCCATCAATGGGGTGGGCACCAATGACCTCAAGCGCCAGTTTGACCGAATTCCGGTTCATCATCTTATCGCTCAGGGGAACATCAGACGCCTCGGGCGCTCCGTTCGGTGTGTAGCCATAGTTCAGAAAATGCGCGAAGGTTCCGAAGCCTGAGCTGTCCAGCTGCTTGGTGACACCATCATACATGTCCTGAAAGCTCTTCTTCGTGCCCTCTAGGTTCAGGTCGGGCTCTGGCGGCGGTGGTGGTTCAACCTCAGCTTTGACCGTTTCAACAGTGGATGCCCCCATATTGGCCTCGATAATCGGGGCTAGCCCCGCAATGGTCGGAGTGTCGAAGATCTGGCCAACCTCGGGGTTGTAGCCAAACCTCTCTTCGATCCGCATGGTCATTTCAATGGCCAGCAGGGAATGCCCGCCCAGCTCAAAAAACTTGTCGTTTATGCCAACCGGGGACAGGCCCAGCAGGTCTTCCCAAATCCCGGCAAGGATGGTTTCCATGTCCGTTTTCGGTGCTTCGAACGGATTGCTCAGGTTGGGGCGGCTGTGGCCTGTTGGTGTGGCTTCCGTGGCTTTGGGGGTGGCGGTGAATTCGACCCATTCCGCAAGCCTAGTGTTCAGCGGTGTGGTCGATATGGCGATCTGATCGGTATCCAACGCGGATAGGCGGTTCAGCGCCTCAACCCCATCTGCGGGAGAGATCGCATCTTCCCCATGCGTCTGATCGGCAAAGGCCCATTGATCCCAGTTCACGCTGATCCAGCGCGTTGGTGTCGGCTGCGACGCGGCAAATGTGTCCAGCATCTGGTTTGCCACCGCGTAGTAGCCAAGGTTCAACCCGCCCAGAACAGCCGACAGGGATGAGCCCAGCAGGACAAAATCCGGGGTATGGTCCTGCAAGACATGTGCAAGTGCGCGGGCACCGTTGATCTTTGGGGCGATATGGCTGTTTAGGTCTTCGGTCGTCAGGTCGCTGAGTTTGCCAAACCCGCTACCCACATTTCCAGCCATATGGAAGATGCCGTCTATGGGGCCGAAGGCTTTGGTGGCTTTCGACATCGCCACTTGCAGGGCGTTTGCGTCACAGACGTCGGTCTTCAGAACCAAGAGATCTGTCTTTCGATCCAAATCCAGCAACCTGCGTGCCAGCATCGCCGTTTTATCGAACTCATTGGGACCGGCGGCCAGCGCCTTCCAGTCGGGTTTTGCAGGCGCACCCGAGCGAGACAGAAGTACCAGCTTGGCCTTGTAGCGCTCCGCCAACATATCAGCCATCGCCAGCCCGATATTGCCTAAACCGCCAGTTATGACGTAGACGCCACCGGGCTTGAACAAAGTGGAGGTTTCGACCGGTTCCAGTGGTTGCGCCTGATAACTGAGGCGATGCCGTTTCCCTTTGATGTAAGCAACCGAAGGAACGAACTGTTGCGCTTGCAGCTCGTTTATAAGCCAGCCTGCAAAGTGGTCCGCTGAGGGCTTACTTCGATCGCTTTCCGCGATGTCGACCGAGGTGACGCGCAGCGAGGGAACCTCCTGTCCCAACACCTTCGCCAGCGCAAGGGTGGCCGAGCTTTCCACCCCCATCGTCTTGTCGGACCGTCCGGGCTGCGCCTGCGCAGTCACCGAAATCATCCGAAGCTTGGCAAGCCCACTGGCTTTGGTGACAGCCATGGCCGCATTCTGCATCGCAACCACGTTGGCCTCGGCGTCCTCAAGCGCGAGAGGCCACAGGTAAACGATGTGCGAAATAGGGTTGTTATCGTCCCGCAGCGCGCTGGCGAGACGGGTGAAATGCTCTGAAACTGTTGGATCGACCGAGAATGCGCCATCCTTGCGGTGCATGAACCGTGATGAGGCCGTGATGGTGGTAGCTGCGATGCCCTTGTCCCTAAGCGTTTTTTGCAAAACTCGGGCTGCTGGGCTCTTGTCGCTCAAAATCAGAACGCGCGCGTTTGCGGGCAGGTCTTCGATGTCCCTAATCGGAGCGTTTTTCCACTTTGGTACGTAGCCCCAATCGACCATCGCCTTGCGTGATGCTGCGGCGTCCACGCTGGGATCTTCCGCGCCGCCGACCCAATAGCTGTCCCGCTCAAACGGGTAGAGGGGCACCGGGACTTTGCGTCTCACCTCCTCGGCATAGTATCGATGCCAATCGATCTCAGCCCCATGCGCCCAAAGCTGGCCCAGCGTATCGGTCGCCAAATCAGCCTCAACCTGCGGGCCAGACTTGCTGTCTATTGAGGGCAGGGCGACCGAACCGCTCCCACTCAATTGCAGCCCGGCAAGATTGGTAAGCGATCGACCGGGGCCGACTTCAAGGAAAATCGCATCGGGCAGATCCAGCCCAGCTTTGACGCAATCGGCAAACCGCACCGCGCTGCGCAGATGCATCGCCCAATAAGCGGGATCGGTTGCGGCGGTTTTGGTCAGGACGGTGCCGGTGAGGTTCGAATAGATGTCGATCTGCGGTGCGCGCAGGCGAATGCCCTGAAATGCACTAATGAAGTCGTCCAAAATTGGATCCATCATCGCCGAATGGAAGGCGTGCGAGGTGCGCAGAAGCGTGGCTTTGATCTTCTGGTTTTCCAGCCGCTTTGCCAGCCGTTTGATTGCCGGGCTTGGTCCGGCCACAACTGTCATTCCTGTGGCGTTCACAGCGGCGATCGCGATGTCATCCGGCAGCAGCGGGCGCAGATAGGCTTCCTCTTTCGGAACGGCGAGCATCGAGCCCGGCTTACATGAGGCCATGAGCGCCCCGCGCTGCGCCACCAGTTTTGCGGCGTCCTTAAGTGTCATCACTCCCGCCATCGCGGCCGCAACATATTCGCCAATGCTATGCCCGATCATGGCTCTGGGTCGTACGCCCCACGACATCCACAGCTGCGCCAAGGCATATTCGACAGCAAACAGTGCGGGCTGTGTGAACTGCGTCTGTTTGAGCTTCTCAGCCGCGCGTTCACGATCCACTTTCTTGGGAAAAACTATCGGTTTCAGGTCTAACCCGCTGCCATCCCGAAAGGCGCGGCAGCACCGGTCAAAGGCCTTGCGGAAGACGGGCTCTGATCGATAGAGACCCCAGCCCATATCCGGATATTGGGCACCTTGGCCCGAGAACATGAAAATGACGGGCCTATCCTCGCCACTGGCTTCTATGGTGCGCACCTTGTCGCTGTTATGCGCCAGCAAGGCCAACGCGCTGCCTGCGGGGTTGTCGGCGTCTACGCGCACGTAACGCCGATGCGTAAAAAGCGTGCGGGAGGTTTTTGTTGTGAAAGCAATGTCGGCCAGTTCAGACGGCGTGGCAGTCATAACACGACGTGCATGGGAAAGGGCCAACCGGTCCAGCGCAGCCTCATTGCGGGCGGACATAACGATCAGATGCTGCGCGCGCCCCGGCCTGGATGGAGCCGGTTCGGGAGGTTCTTCCAGCAGGATATGCGCGTTGGTCCCACCAACACCGAATGAACTGACACCGGCGCGTCGCGGACCGTCACTTGCCGTCACGTTAGTCGCGTCACGGTTGACGTAGAACGGGCTGGTGGGGAAGTCGATGCCCGGGGCGGGCACGTTAAAATGAGGGTTCGGGGGAATTGTGCCGGTCTCGGTTACTAGGGCGGCCTTGATCAGCCCCGTGACGCCTGCGGCGCAACTCAGGTGGCCCACATTGGCTTTGACGGAACCGATGGCGCAGAACTGCGTATCCTCGGTCGATTTGCGGAATACGCGCGATAGTGCCGCGACCTCGATCGGGTCGCCCAGCATGGTCGCGGTTCCATGCGCTTCGATATAGCCGACCGAGCGGGGCGGGATTCCCGCCATCTCGAACGCGGTCTCAATCGCGCGCGCCTGACCTTCGGCGCTGGGCGCGGCATAGCTGACCTTGTTGGACCCGTCGTTGTTGTGGCCGAACCCCCGGATCACGGCGCGAATGCGGTCGCCATCGCGCAGCGCCTTATCCAGCCTTTTGAGGACAACCAGACCCACGCCGCTGCCAACAATCGTGCCCTGAGCCGCCGCATCGAAGGGGCGGCACTGACCGTCCGGGGACAGGATGCCACCTGCGGCGAACAGGTAGCCGCGCCGCTGCGGAACCTTGACCGTGACACCCCCAGCCAGCGCAATGTCGCAGCTTTCCTCCAGCAGGCTCTGGCAGGCCAGACAAGTTGCAACCAGCGAGGTCGAGCAGGAGGTTTGAACCGTGATCGCTGGACCGGTCAGGTTCAGCTTGTAAGCCACCTGAGTGGCCATGTAGTCCTTGTCATTGGTGATCATCAACTGCATGCCGTCCAGAAAACCCAGGCGGTCAATGTTGCGGTTGATAAGGTACAAATAGCCCGACAGTTCACAGCCCCCGAAGACACCGATATCGCCTTTGTAGCGATCGGGCACATAGCCCGCATCCTCAAGCGCATGCCAAGCGCATTCCAGAAACAGGCGGTGCTGCGGGTCGGTCAGTTCCGCGTCACGGGGGCTGAACCCGAAGAATTCGGCGTCGAACTTATCGACGTCCTCCAGCAGGGTGGCTTTGTTGACGTAATTCGACAGCTCGTGCAGCTCTTTCGGAACCTGCGCGCCTTCCATTTGCTCGGGTGTCAGAGTCGTGACCGCCTCGTGCCCCGTCAGCAGGTTCTGCCATAACTCATCGACACTGGCCGCGCCGGGAAAGCGGCCCTGCATGCCGATAATGGCAATCGACGCCTCATCCGGCGCGATAGAGGTCCTTTGAGTGTTCATTCAGGGCATCATCAACGTAGTCGAAAAGGGTGTCGGCGAAATCCGGGTTGGTAAAAGGAAAGAAATGATCACCTGCAAACAGGCGGCATTCAAAACGGCTGCGCGTGCGGTGTCGCCAACCCAGAATGCTGTGGAATGGCACCTGTGGGTCATTGTCCGAGCCGATCGCAAGGATTGGGCAGGGCAGCGGAGGATGCTTGCTGACGTGGTCAGCCTCATAGGTTTCGAGCAGCGCAAAATCAGCGCGCAAGGCGGGTAGCATGCGGTCCATCAGATCGGTATTGGCTAGCACTTCGGGCGGCGTGCCATTTATGGCTTCAATCTCAGCCAGAAACGCGGACCGAGGCAATCCGGATACATTGCGATCACGCCGTGCCATCTGCGGGGCAGGGCCTGCTACGATCAGCAGGTTGGGCGCATGTCCCTTGGCCGCCAAAACATGGGCAACTTCATAGGCCAGCAGAGCCCCAAAACTATGACCGAAGATGGCAAATGACCGGTCTGTCAAAGGCTGAATCTCGGCAACAATCGACTTGATCAGGTCCGGCCAACTCTCCACGGGCGATTGATCCAAAAGCCGCCCATGTCCCGGCAGGGTGACAGCCCGCACATCCAGAACCGGCGCAAATCCGCTCATCCAGTCGTGAAAGCGCTCAGCCGCGGCGCCTGCATGCGGGAAGCAGACCAACCGACCCGACAGCCCGGCATGGGTAGGGTTCTGCGGAGTCAATGCGATTTCTACACTCACAGCATCTGTCACCTCTGGTGATACCCACATGCGCGGCGCGCACCCAACCACTGATCTGGCCCAATCATAGCATGAAATCAGCGTTTTGGCGTGGCCCGCCCTGTTCCACCCAGGTTCTGGCGTGAATTGGCGGGTAAAATATGCTACCCTAGCGATACTTTTTGCACAGTTTTCGTGCCAAACGCTTACTCAGGTGCAGCCCGCACCAGAATGGATTTGGAGGTGACTATGCCAGGCGGCGGCAAAGGTGGCGGTGGCAGAAGCACCGTAAACGTCAACAACGGACCTATTAACATCGACTCTGACACAGACGCGGATGTCACAATCAATGGTCTGGACGATATCGGTCTCACGCTGAATGGCGGGCAACGCCCGATTAAGACCGAGACGAAGCTGGAAGGTGGCGATCCGATTAAGACGGAGAGCATTCAGGACCTGAAAATCTCGGAGCCGATTGTCAGCGAAAACACCACCGACCTGACGCTTGAGATCAAGCCTCTATCGGTTGATCTGAAACCCGTAGCGTTGGATCTGTGCACGACTGTCAACTACGGTAAGCTTCCAACCGGCATCATCCGGCAGCCCTATCATCACCATATCGGCGTGACCTATATGGGCGTCGAGTATTACGGCGTGACCTATAGCGGCGAAAGCAAACAGGTCTACGAAGAACTGCCCTTCCGCCCCTCGGTACAACTGCCGGCGCAAAGCGCGGCCCCTTCGGGTGGCGCAGCTGCGGCCAAACCGAACCCATCTTCGGGCGGCGTGAAAATCCACATCAAATAGGGATGCAAGATGGCGACGGCTGCAAAGAAAAAGACCCCAGATGTCTCACTTCTAGAGCCGCTTGTTCTGGTAGGCGCACCCAGCGCGCTGCATGGTACCTTAGCTCTGGCGAATACAGGTGCCGAACGCAAAGCCCTGCGGGATTTGAAGCTGATAGAGGTTAAGCCCAAGACGCGAGGCGCGAGGGCCCAGCCACTGCTCTCAGCAGATTTGCCACGGGTCAAACTGCGTGCTGGTGCCACTAAAACTATTCCGGTCACTGCAGCGCTTAACCCATCAACCCCGCCGGGGGTCTATAAGATGTCCCTGCCGGTTGATGGCACAGACCATCCAGTCGAGGTGATCGTCACCGAGGTTGTCGATTTCGAAATCACACCGGATGAGGTGTTTTTGGTCGGCAAGCCGGGGGCCAAGATCAAAAAACTGATGGTGTTCCGAAATCACGGCAACGTTCCGATCGATGTCCCCGCAATCGGCGCGATCCAATTGGATCTGGACCTGCTGCATTGTCGGGCGCAGCGCGAGATGCTCAAGAAGCTGCGCGATACGGACCGGACATTAGACGACGCGATGCGCGCGATGTCGTTGAGCTATGATGCCGAGTTGGAAAGTTTCACGCCGCTGAAGGTCAAGAACGATGCTGCGACCGTTGGCGCGGGAGAGACGGTCTCACAAATCTGGGAATTCTCGATACCGGGCACCATTCCAAAAGGCGTCGATGCCACGGCGATGATCCGGGTTTCGTCAGAAACAGTGACCGTACACATCTTGGCGGTTTGAACGCTCTGCCCGTTACAAGGAGGCAAGACCATGCAAAGGACGATGACACGACATTCCGACGGGTACGGCAAAAAGCCCGAAGTCTTTTACGGGTACTGTTATAAGACGCAGGGTATGCGCATGATGGATTTGGACGACTACTTAGGCAATTTGCGGGAAGGATATGTTCAGCTTCAGGCCTACACGCAGGGATACTATCGGGCGCCGGATGGCCGGTATTCGGGCGTTCCTATGGGGAAAGGCTGCGGTTGCGAATGCGATACCAAGTCTTATGACAGTTGTTGCGATTGCTGCATCTGTGAAGGTGATGTGCTGATCGAAGCCCGCTGTTCGGAACGCCGGGTGATTTCTCTGACTTTCGCCAATGATACACGCCGCACGCGCGAGGTGACGCTATCGCTGAGCAGTTTCACCACCGCCAGTGGGCACGATCTGGGGTGGACGGCCGCCCTGTCTGACACAAAGTTCGAATTGGGCCCCTGCGAAGAAAACGTGGTGCAGTTGGTGGTCAATGTCGATTGCGCTGCCTTCCACAAAAACGGTGGCTCTGGATCCGCGGCGGCGGGGCGAGGCGACAAGAACAAGGAAAGACATCTGGATGTCGATCGATGCGAGGTGGCATATGCCCGGGTCAGTGCGGATGGCTGTATCTCGCGCCCTGTTTTGGTTGCTGTTGCTGTCTTGCCGAACCACTGCGACAGCTATGTCGCTGCATGCAAGTGCGGGTGCTGCTAGGCGGGTATTGCTGGCACCGAACAGGTGCCTTGCCCGTTCGTCGGGCGAAGTCCTACATGTATTTCGGAAAAATCATAGGTCTGTTTGGATAAAGTAGAATCTTACCGATTCCGGCTATGTCGACCTTGAAGCGTGATAGCTTCGCATGTTTGTCTTTTGGAACATGTGTTTTGCTCACAATCAAACGCTAACAATCTGAGAACGCACATGTTGTCAATAGAATAAGCGCGCGCGCCGGGACGCCCTGGAAGACTGCGCGCTACATGTCCAACATGGAGAGACCTGATGAACAAATTTTCGATGCTACTGGGTGGCGCATCTGCAGTGGTCGCTTTGCCCGCATTTGCGGCCGACATTGTGATCGGCGTTCCAAACTGGGCCTCGGTCAACGCAACGGCGCATATCCTTGAGGTTGTGATCGAAGAAAACCTGGGGCTGGATGTCGAGCTTCAGAATGGAACGAACCCGATCGTGTTTGAGGCGATGGACAGTGGGTCCATGCATGTCCACCCCGAGGTTTGGATGCCAAACCAGCAAAACCTGCATGACACTTACGTAAAAGATAACGGCACGGTCGTTATGAACCAAAACCCGGTTCAGGCCGAACAAGGCATGTGTGTCCCAACCTATATTGCCGAACAGCATGACATCAAATCAATCGATGATCTGAGCGATCCGGACAAAATGGCCATTTTTGACACTGATGGGAACGGAACCCCAGAAGTGTGGATTGGTGCGCCTGGCTGGGCCTCAACCGTGGTCGAGAAAATTCGTGCAAAATCGTATGGCTACGACCAGATCTTCGACTTGACTGAGTATGAAGAGACCATCGCCTATGCCAACTTGGCCAACGCCACCAAGGCGGGCGATCCCTGGATCGGCTTCTGCTACAGCCCGCACTATATCTTTGTGACGCAAGAGCTGACCGTTCTGGAAGAGCCGCCGCATGATCCGGCAACCTGGACCATCGTGCAGCCCACGGATGATCCCGATTGGCTGGCTAAGTCTGAGGCGTCCTCGGCTTGGAATGGTGCGACCCTGCACCTGCACTATGCCAAGGAACTGGAAGAGGCATATCCCGAGGTTGCGGCTCTGTTTGCCAACTATCAGATGCAGGGCGATGACCTGAGCGCGATGGGCAAGGCGCTGGCCGTGGATAACGTCGAAGCGGCAGATTTCGCGCGCCAATGGGTGTCTGACAACGAAGACACTGTGATCGGCTGGTTGACCAACTAAGCCAAACACACCCGGGCCGTTGCGAAAAATCGCAGCGGCCCATTTCCTATCTGCCTGGCGCAACGACGCCTTCATGGGGGGCAAATGGACGAATCTGTCGTAAAACTTGAAAATGTCTGGAAAATCTTCGGCAATCGCGCTGCCGAGGCCATGGACGCCGTTCTGAAAGAAGGGCTGACCAAAGCGCAAGTCCTGGAACAATATGGCTGCGTGGTTGGTGTGCAGGATGCCAGTTTCGAAGTCTCGCGCGGTGAGATATTTTGTATCATGGGTCTGTCTGGTTCAGGCAAATCCACTCTGGTCCGGCATGTGAATCGCCTGATCGAGCCCACCGCGGGCAAGATCGAAATTCTGGGTAAGGATGTTTCCGCCATTTCCGAGAACGAATTGCGCCGCATCCGGGCGCAACAGATTGGAATGGTGTTCCAGCATATGGCGCTGATGCCGCACCGGTCAGTGCGCGACAATGTCGCCTATCCGCTGGAAATCCGCAAAGTTTCCAAGTCCAAGCGCTGGGCGGTATCGGATCACGCACTGGGTCTTGTGGACTTGACAGGGTACGAAGACCGCCTGCCCAAAGAGCTGTCAGGCGGGATGCAGCAGCGTGTGGGGATTGCAAGGGCGCTTGCCTCGGACCCTGAAATTCTGCTGATGGACGAACCTTTCTCGGCCCTCGACCCGCTGATCCGGTTGCAGTTGCAAGATCAATTCAAGGCGCTAGTGGCGCAGTTAAAGAAGACAACGCTGTTCATCACGCATGACCTGGACGAGGCCATTCGCATCGGCCATCGGATCGCCATCATGAAGGATGGTGTCATCGTTCAGATCGGCACCCCGGAAGATATCGTGATGAACCCGGCAGACGATTATGTGCGCGAGTTTGTGCAAGGCATCTCGAAACTGAAACTGGTCAAGGCGCATTCAATCATGGAGCCGGTCGCCAGCTATTCGGGGTCGCTGGATGGTGCCCCCCGCGCGGATGAGGGCGCAGATCTCGATCAACTGATTGATCTGGCCGTCAACACCGAGATGCCAGTGGTCATCACAGACGCAGGTGCAGACGTGGGTGTTGTAACCAAACCGCGTCTGCTGCGCGGAATTCAGGGGGGCAAAAATGACTGATACAGCCATGGAAATGAAAGTCACCGCCGCCTCGGATATCGAAGTCGACCGCGAGACGCTGGATCAATCGATCCACGAGTTCGCAGGGCCGAACGGCGACTATTACGTCAATGCGTTTCACAAGATCCACGACGCAACCAGCCCGGTCCCGAATACGTTCAACCTTTGGGCTGCCGTTCTAGGGCCGTTCTGGTCGGCCTCGCGGGCCATCTGGGGTATGTTCTGGACCTTTCTGATCCTTGAGATCATCGCCTGGGTTCAGATCGGACGCGGTGCCTGGGGCAATCCCGGCGCGGATTTCGCCGACCGGGCCGCGCGCCAGCAGGAACGCGCGGACGAGTTGCTTGGTCGGGCCGCTGAAGCGACCGCGCAGGCTGATATCGATCGTTTCACCAAATTGGCTGAGAACATCCAGAAAGCGGCAGACACCAGCCTTGAACGCGCGCTTGCTGCGCAGTCTGAAGCGACGGGTATCCTGTTGACCGGACTTCTGATGCTGCTTGTCTTCAAGGTGGTTCAGGGGTTCTATGCCGACCGTATTTACGAGAAGCAGTATTCCAACTGGCGGATCAATCCGGACAGCGTTGAAAGCGGACGTTCGACCCGAAACATCATAATGGGGGCGATCCTGATTGCCGCGATCGGCCCGCTGATCGTTTATAAGTTCACTGTAAATGCATCGCTGCCATTGCTTGATGCCTTCCCAGAACAGGAAGTGTCCGCTGTGTTCTTGGGTGAGGGCGGAGGCACCTTGTTCTCAGCGCTTGCCAACTGGATGGAGGCGCGGATCGATGCTGCTGCCGCCGCTGGGGGCGATGTGTTTGACGGGATCGTTGCAGGTGTCCGTTCGGTTCTGGATGCGCTGACCATTGCGCTGATCGGATCACCTTGGCCGGTGGTCATGCTGGTCATTTGCGTGACCGCGTGGCGCGCGGCTGGTCCTCGGGTCGCGATCTTCACCGCGGCGTCGTTGGCGTATATCGCACTGCTGGGATACTGGGATGTAGCGATGGAGACGGTTGCGCTGGTGGGTGCAGCGGTGATCCTGTGTGTCGTGTTCGGCATTCCACTGGGCATTTGGTTCGGCAAGTCGAAGCGCGCCTATCGCGCAGCTGAGCCGGTGTTGGACCTGATGCAGACACTGCCCGCTTTCGTCTACCTGATCCCGATTATCGCTTTCTTCGGCACGGGCAATCCGCCGGGCATTCTGGCCACGATCATCTTTGGTATGCCCCCCGTGATCCGCCTGACGGCGCTGGGGATGCGCGGAGTGCCGGACAGTATCAAAGAGGCTGCAGTCGCCTTTGGTGCCTCGAAATGGCAGTTGCTGAAGGATGTGGAAATTCCGCTGGCCTTGCCCTCGATCATGACAGGGGTAAACCAAACCATTCTGATGTGCCTGTCGATGGTCGTGATCATCTCGCTGATCGGTGGCGGAGGTCTGGGCAAGGAAATCCTTGAGGCACTGCAATACGCCGCCAAGGGTCCGGGTCTGTTGGGCGGCTTTGCCATCCTGTTCTGTGCAATGGTCATCGACCGGATCGTACAGGGGGCCTTCCGGCGAGAAGACGAAAAAATCTGAACATGCGCGCCCCCGGTTCCCGCCGGGGGCGTTTTTCTGTGAGGGAGAGCGAAATGGTGGATCGTTACGAACAGTCCATGATGGACAACCTGTATTGGTGGGGCGTGCCAACACTGTTTCGCTGCCCCAATATTGGCCCTGAAGGTCAGGATATCGCTCTGGCGGGTGTGCCCCATTCCACAGGCAATGGCACCACCGAACGGGACCAGCACCTGGGCCCGCGCGCGTTGCGCCATGTCTCGGCCGTACAGCGTAGGGTTCATTCGCTGTTTCAGATCGACCCGTGGACCAGTGCGAAAATCGCAGACGTGGGCGATGTGCCGTTTCCGCGAGCCAATGATAACGAAGCCTGTATCGAGCAGATCACCAAGTTCTACAAAGATATTGATGCAGCAGGTGCGCGCCCGGTTTCGATTGGTGGCGATCATTCGATCACCGGTGGAATTGTTCAGGCGCTAGGCTGTGGCAAGCTGGCGGGGGGCGAGCCGGTGAGCTTTCTGCATTTTGACGCGCATACCGATGTATTTACCAAAGTGGATCACTTCCTGGGCGCCAAGAAATCGGCCGCGCATTGGGGCGCGTATTTGGCTGATCAAGGGCAGGTTGATCCAAGCCGATCCATGCAGATTGGCTTACGGGGGCATCCGCGCAGTCTGGACTGGCTCCAGCCATCTTATGACTACGGCTATAACATCGTGACAATGCGCGAGTTTCGGCAGCGCGGTCTTGCTGATGTGTTGGCGCAAACGCGCGAAGTGCTAGGCGACCGTCCGGTCTATATCACCTTCGATCTGGATTGCCTCGACCCGACCGTTGCGCCTGCGGTATCCAATCTGGAACCCGGCGAGAAGGGTTTCGATATTGATGAGGCTGTGGGCCTTCTGCATGCCGCGCGCGGCTTGAACATTATCGGAGGAGACGTGGTCTGTATGATGCCCACCAAGGACAGCCCGAACAATATCACCGCGCTGACAGCGGCGGCGGTGATGTTCGAGATGATTTCGATGATTGCCGAAAACGTCAGTTAGCGGCGCGCGTCCACGGCCTGTGCCAGAACACAGAGCAATTCGAACATCAGCGAAATCCCCAACCACGCGGTGCCTCCGTTTGGATCGAACGGGGGGGCGACCTCGACCAAATCCGCGCCCATAAGGTTCACGCCGGACATTTGGCGAATGACCTGTTGCGCCTGAAAGCTGTTGGGGCCGCCGATTTCCGGCGTGCCGGTGCCAGGCGCATAAGTCGGATCGACAAAGTCGATGTCATAGGTGCAGTAGGTTGGTGCAGTACCGACAATCTGTCGAACCTCGGCCATGACATCGTCGATGCCACGGTCGAACAGCTCTTCGATGCGAATGATGCGAATACCCTGCGCCTCGCCCCATTCGATATCCTCGGTGTTGTAGGCGGTGCCGCGAATGCCGATCTGCACAAAGCGTTTAGGATCGACCAGACCCTCCTCGACCGCGCGGCGGAACGGGGTGCCGTGGGTGAATTTGTGACCGCCGAAATAGGTATCGAACAGGTCGGTGTGACTGTCGAATTGGACCAGCCCCAGCGGGCCAGACGATGCCAAGGCGCGCAGGACGGGCAGGGTCGTCAGGTGATCCCCACCAGCGGTAAGCGGGGTGATGCCATCTGCCACCAGACGACTGTAGAAGCTGGTCACGCGACCCAGCGTGTCGTCAATGTCCACCGGGTTGGGCGCAACATCGCCCAGATCGGCGCAGTTCACCAAGGAGAACGGGCTGACGCCGGTGACCGGGTTCATGGCGCGGATCATGGTGGAATAGTCGCGCAATTGCCGGGGACCATGCCGCGCGCCGGGCCGGTTTGTCGTGCCGCCATCCCAGGGGATGCCGACCAGTGCCAGATCGACGTCTTTGAATCGCTCGTGTTCGGGTGTCAGGTTCGGCAGGCGCATGAAGGTTGGAACACCCGCAAATCGCGCAAGCTCCATCGCTGATACCGGTTGAAAAAAAGCGTCTGCCATGGTGACCCCTTGATCCTAATCTTCCTGCGACCCTAACCGGCTGGCGGCGTGCCGCCAATCGATTGTTTGGGGTTAGTAGAGAATGTGAAACCGTTTGCGGATCTCCGCGTCCTGCTCGGGCGTCAGATAGGCCGGGCGGTGCGTTTGAAGGGTTTCGATCGCCTGTTCGCGGGCGTTGGTCCAGGCGTCCTTTGCACCGTCCTCTTGCCATGTGCGCGGCTCGGTTCGGTCTGCAAGGGCAGGGTAGAAATAGTCCCGCTCCATCGCCTCATATGTATGAGAACTGCCAAGAAAATGACCGTCGCCCAGAACCGACTGGCAGATCGCCTCGAAGCCAAGGTTTTCTTCGGTGACCTCGATCCCCCGCAGCGCGCGATAGGTGTGAGAGTGCATTTCGTTGTCCAGCACAAAGGCTTCAAAACTCGCGCCCAGCAGCGATGCGGTCATGCCTGAGCTTTCATAGATCAGATTGCCGCCCGCCAAAGCCGCCGCCAATGAGGTCATGCCCTTCTCGACACCATATTGAGCGTCAATCGCCTTCGCATCGGTCATCGAGGCTGCAACGCCCGAGGGCAGGCCCAGCCAATTGATGATCTGGGCCGAGGCGGCGTTCAGGATGGCGGTTTCGCCGCTGCCGCCCGCAAAGGCCCCAGTCCGTAGGTCGACGATGAAGGGCCAGTTTGAAAACACCATGGGAAAGCCGGGCTGGATCGTGTTGACCATCACAAGACTGGCCAGGGTTTCCGCCAGTGATTGTGCCAGAAACCCGGCCAGCGTAGCGGGTGCGGTTGCTCCGGCCTGCGCGGCAGTGATGCAAGACATCGGGATGTTGTGACGGGCGCATTCATAGACAACGTCTACCGCATCTTCACCATATCGCAGCGGAGAGATCACGGGGCTGATATGTGCCTTCAGGAACGGTCGTTTGGAAAACGCACCGGGGCCTCCTGCTGCGATATCCAATAGCGAGACAATCGGGGCCACATGCTCGGCCAGGGTGAATGAGGTTGCGACGGGTTTCGTGGTGTTTTTGACCAGCGCATAAGCGGTGTTCACGTCCAGATCGAACACATCAGGCACATCCGTTGCCACGCAGCATCGGGTGAACCAACTGACATTGGCCAGTGTGTCCTGTAGCCGGGTGAAATCATGCAGGTCGGCAAGAGTTGACGGGCGATAAACACCGCTCTCAAGGTCCAGTGTCTGAACCGCAGCGCCTCCGGTTCCAAAAAACACCCGATCACCACCGACTTCGATAGAGCGGGCCTCGTCCCGCCCATGTAGGGTGAAGGTTTTGGCGGCTGTGCCGATTGCGTTTTCAACCATGCTGCGCGGAAACCGAACGCGGTCTCGTTCAGTCTTCAATGCGCCCGACGCCAGTAGATCCCTGCGCAGCCGATCCGGAACTTCGCCCATTCCGAGTGTTTCCAACAGGCGAAGTGCGGTGTCATAAATCCGGAAAATCTCGCCCTCGGTCAGTGGTTTGTAATACCCCCCAACCTGACCGGGAGCGCAGGGATCAACCTCGGGCTTGGCTGCCCGTTGCGCATGGCGCGCCTTGCGGCCGCTTCTTCTGTTTCCATCCGATGCCATGCGGGGGCGTTCCTTTGTCTTATCTGGACCCACCGTAAAACTCACATATTGTTTCCCGCAAAACCAGAAATCAGCCTTTTGAAATCTAAAACCATAGTTTCGATTTTTTCAAACTCGCAAAACCTGCGTTGCTGACAGGTCGGGTTTGTCGCCACCATCTGAAAGACGCAGGAGGGAGCGCGCGATGAAATCACGCACAAAAGTCGTAGTGATCGGAGGGGGGATCGCCGGATGTTCGACCCTGTACCACCTGACGCAGGAAGGCTGGAGCGATGTGGTTCTGGTCGAGCGGGATGAGCTGACCTCGGGCACCACCTGGCATTCTGCCGCGCAGGTGACGAATTTCGGCATGAACCAGACGATGGTTGGGCTGAAATCCCACTCGATCCGTTTGTACAAGGAATTGGCTGACGATCCGGATTATCCGATCAACTACCACCACGCCGATGGGGGCATTCGGCTGGCCAATACCGAAGCGCAAATGCAAGGCTATCGCCATTTCGCCTCGATGGCGCGGGGTATGGATGTCCATTTCGAGGTGATCGATGCTGAGGAATGCGCCCGCAGGCATCCTTTGATTTCGACCGACAATCTGGCCGGAGGGCTGTGGGATCCGCTGGATGGCGCTATTGATCCGGCGCAACTGTGTCAGGCTCTGGCGCGGCGTGCCCGCAAGGCAGGGGCTGAGGTCTATCGCAATACACCGGTGACAGGGCTGGTCCAGCACAGCGATGACACCTGGACCGTGCAGACAGAACATGGCGATATCGACTGCGACATCGTCGTGAATGCCTGCGGCTATCGCGTGAACGAAGTCGGCGCGATGATGGGGGTTCAGCACCCGGTCGCATCGATGGAGCATCAGTATTTCCTGACAGAAGAGATCGCAGCCATTCGCGATGCAGGCCACCGGATGCCGCTGCTCAGATGTCCGATCAGCGACTACTATTGCCGTCAGGAAAAGAACGGCTTGCTGGTTGGGTTTTACGAACAAGATTGCAAAACCTGGGGCATGGACGGGATTGATCCAAATTTCGTCAACGCCTTATGCCCAGATGATCTGGACCGCGTAACGGACGTTCTGGAGGGGGCCTTCGCCCGGATGCCCGCCCTGATGGAGGTTGGTATTCATACTGTCGTTAACGGCCCGATCACCTACACGATAGATGGTGCGCCTTTGGTTGGGCCGATACCCGGCAAGCGCAACGCATTCTGTATTATCGGCCTACGCGCTGGCCTGGGCGAGGGGGGCGGGCACGGCTGGCTGTTGGCTCAACAGATCGTGCATGGCGAGGCCTGCTATGACACCTGGTGTCTCGACCCGCGGCGCTTCACCGGTCATGCCAATGTCGAGATTACGGCGCTGAAAGCCATTGAGGACTATCAAAACGAATTCCGATTTCATTTTCCACACGAACATCGCCCCGCGGGACGTCCGGCCAAAACCACGCCTTTAACCCCGGTTTTGGCGGCGGAAGGGGCGGAATTCACTGTGGTGAATGGGTGGGAACGCGTCGACTATATCAAACCCCATCCTGAGTTCGAACCGACCCTCGGTTTCGACTTTGACGAAAGCTTCGACATCGTCGCATCCGAAGTCCAGAACGTGCAAACCAATGTTGGACTGGCGGAGGTGAATGGGTTCAACCGGATCGAGATCACCGGATCGGACCGCCATGCCTTTCTGGACCGCATGTTCTGCGGCACGGTGACGAAACGCGAAGGCCGGGTGGGGCTGGGATACCTTCTGAACCATCACGGAATGATCAAAGCTGAGGCGACGGTTGCAAACCTGCCCGCCAGTGATCGCGGCCCTGCGCGCGTCTGGTATGGCTCGGCGGCGGCCAGCGAATATCATGACATGGATTGGCTCAACCAGCATCTGCGCGCGGGCGAAGATGTGCAGATCAGAAGCCTGACCAACGACCAGACGATCCTTGTTTTGGCAGGCCCAAATGCCCGCGCGGTCTTGGCCGGATGTGCCCGGGGTGATTGGTCAGCAGACGCGTTTCCATGGCTCAGCGTGCGGGAGTGTTTTGTCGGTATTGCACCCGCGACGGTAATGAACTTGAGTTTTTCGGGCGAGCTTGCCTATGAAATCCATGTACCCAATTCATCGCTCTATGCCGCATACTTAGCTTTGCGCCAGGCTGGGCGCGCGTTTGATATGCGCCTGTTTGGCGCGCGCGCGGTCGAGTCGATGCGAATGGAGAAAGGCTTTCTGCATTGGAAAGCCGATCTGATCACTGAATTCGATCCTTATGAGACCGGTTTGGCCCGGTTTGTAAAACCTCAGAAAGGTGATTTTATCGGGCGAGAGGCCTTGGTAGAGCGGCGCGAAAAAGGGCCGTCCAAATGCCTCGTGACGCTTGCTGTGCAAACCGACCAAGCGCCAGCACATGGCGGGGCCTCCGTGATGCAAATGGGGCGTGTGGTCGGGACGGTGACGTCGGGCGAATGGGGGCATCGGACAGGGCTGAACCTAGCCTATGCCTTTGTCGAGCCCGACTGTGCCGACATCGGCACCAAACACGAAATCGACATGTGTGGAACGCGAGTTGACGCAATGATCATCGCGCCTTCGCCCTATGATTCACAGTTTGAGCGAATGCGGAGCTAGGCACTAAATTGCGCAATTTGGCAATTTAAGCCGCCTTCTTGCCCTCAAATTCAACTTCCGCATTGCCGTCTCTGCGATTCTCTGTTTCGGTTTTTCCGAAACAGAGAGGCGGGAGGAGACACGCGGATGTCGAAATCGCTAAGTTTGCGCTGGCTGGAGGTGTTCCAGTTGATCGCCAAGTCCGGATCCATCCAGCAAACGGCGTCTGAAACGGGGTTGTCGATCAGTACCGTTTCGAACCATCTGCGCAGTCTGGAAACCGCGCTGGGGATCGATCTGGTTGATCACGGGCGCCGCCCGATGGGCCTTACCCCTGCAGGCGAAGTGTTCGCGCGATATGTGCGTGAGGGGCTGACCGTACTGAAACGGGGCGAGGCGGAAATCCGGTCTGGGAACTGGCTGCACGCCACATCTCTGCGATTGGCGTTGGTTGATGATTTTGACAACCAGGTCGCGCCGGAACTGTTCCGCTATCTGGCGCAGACGCTTCCCCGGTGTAACTTTCGGCATTTCACCCGTCCGAGCCATGAAATCATTGTTAAGTTGCAGGAGCATAAGCTGGATGCCGGTGTTGCCACACGCCCACCGGGCCGGACAGACGGGCTGATCGAATACCCGTTGCTACGCGATCCGTTCCTGGTCATCCTGCCAAAGACCTATTCCGGCACGGTAGAAGACGTTCTGAAACCAGATGCTGATTTACCGTTCCTGCGGTATTCCCGCGACTACACGATCGGAAAGCAGATCGAAATTCAGCTGACGCGCAGTAAAATTAATCTGCCCAACCGGTTCGAGCTAGAGTGCAACCAGTCCATCGCCGGTCTGGTTGCCGAAGGCAGTGGATGGGCCGTGACCACCGCCGCCAGCTTTCGACGTGCGCGCAGGTTTCACGACAACATCAACGTGCAGCCCTTTCCCGGCAGAAACTTTGCGCGCACCGTGTCTTTGTTCACGACCGAAGTCTATCCGTCCTCAACGTCGATGCTGATACACCGCGTGCTGAGCAAACTGATCAAGCAAAACTATTGTGACCCAATCTGCACCAGATATCGCTGGATCGAACAGGACTTTCGCGTTTTGCCGCTCGAATCCGCATAGCAAGAGCAGGCGCAGAACCGAACAATCCCTTTGTCCACGGCTTGGTTCGTGCCAGACTGACACGCATACGCAGCGGGATGGCGCAGATGTCTGAACCGAAGTTGAAAGGCTGGAACCATATCCCAGAGGTTCCGATACAGGTTTCCCCCTTTTTCAGGTGGCCGCTCAGACCGCTTTCTATGCTGCGCTGGGTTTGGGGATCCTGGCTTCTGATTTCTTAGAAGCTCATCATCCTTGCAATCTCCTGTGCCTGCTATCTGTGGCTCAGCCCCAGCTTGGAGGATGCGGCGCAGCTAGAGATCGGGTGGATCGCGCAGATTTATGTTCGAAATCTGGTTCTGATCTTTTGTATCGCGGGGCTGCTGCATTTGTGGTTCTACAAATACTCGGCGCAGGGGGACCAGCTAAAATATGATCCTCGGCCTTTGATGCTGAAGGGTAAGCAATTTACCCTGGGCGGGCAGGTGCGCGACAACATGTTCTGGACGTTAGGGTCAGGAGTGTTCTTCTGGTCTGCCTACGAAGTGTTGATGTATTGGTCGCTGGCAAATGGCTATGTCCCGCTGGTGACATGGGGGGCAAATCCGATCTGGTTTGTGGCGATCTTCCTGCTGATCCCGCTTTGGGAAAGCTTCTATTTCTATTGGATTCACAGGCTGATCCACATCCCTTTTCTGTACAAACACATCCATGCGGTCCACCACAGGAACGTCAATGTAGGGCCATGGTCCGGGCTGTCTATGCATCCGGCGGAACATGCGATCTATCTGGGCTCGGTGCTGATCCATTTTGTGGTTGGCGCGCATCCGCTGCACATCATCTTCCACCTGCAATACTACACGCTGACAGCGGTGACGACGCATACGGGCTTTCAGGGGTTGGTGATCAAAGACAAAAACAGGCTGGCCCTGGGCACGTTCCACCACCAAATGCACCATCGATATTTCGAATGTAACTACGGCTCGCTTGAGATACCTTGGGATAAATGGTTCGGATCGTTCCATGACGGCACGGTTGAGGCCAATGAGCGTATGCAAGAACGCCGCAAGTCGATCATGGGCAAATAGTCAGACAGCCGGGCCCAATGACTCGCGGTTGATCACATTGGTTTCCAACCGCAGCGATTGGCCGGTTGAGCCTGTTTCGATCATATCAATCAGTTCGATTGCCGCTTTGCGACCCATTTCACGATGGGGGACATGCACGGTGGTCAAAGATGGGCTTATGATCCGCGCCAATTCGATGTCATCGAACCCGGTGATCGAGACTTCATCCGGTATAGAGATGCCCATCTTTTCTGCCTGACGTACTGCACCGACGGCCAGAACGTCATTGCCGCAAAGAACGGCGGTCGGGCGTTGGGGCAGGGACATCAGCTGTTCGAAAGCAGCAGCACCATTTTCGATTTCATAGGTGGTTTCGATCACGGACAACGACGCCTCGGGCAGGCCCTTTGCCTGCATTGCGTCCCTTATCCCATCGATCCGGAACCGCGCGCGGTCATTGCCTTGCGTAAACGCAGATATCGCCGCTAAGCGCGTGTGACCAAGTTTTATCACCTGTTCTGCGAGGGTTTGCATTGCCTCACGGTTGTCGAATCCAACCGATGGGGCGCTTTGGTTCGGGGCAAAAGACCAGGCGACAACGACCGGAATTTTCTGCCGATCCAGATAGTCGAATATGCGCGGATCACGATCATGGCCGATCAACAAGAGCCCATCTGCCCCGCGCGCGACGAGGGTGCGAATTTGCTCTTCTTCAGCCTCGGGCTGATAGGCCGAACTGGACACCAGAAGGGTATAGCCCTGGTTGTGAATTTCTTCCTGAAAAGCCTGTAACCCTCTGGCGAATATTGCATTTTCCATCGTTGGGATGATAGCGCCGATGGTGAAAGATCGTTTTGCGGCCATCACCCGTGCTGCGAAATTTGGGGTATAGCCCAGTTCTGAAACCGCAGTCATCACCCGGGTGCGCGTCGCCTCAACCACGCGCTTTGGGTCGTTCAGGCATCGGGACACCGTGGCCGTAGAGACGCCTGCCTTTTTAGCGACATCATCCAAGGTAGGCGCTGACCGGGTTTTTGGCATTTTCAAACTCAAACTTCGATTTCTTTGAACTTTATCCTGTTCGAGGGTCTGGGGGAAGCATCAATGTAAGCGCTTGCATTTGCGATGTAAGCGCTTACAAATGAAGATGGGCCGATTCTATAGGGAGTCCCGGAAATGTTCCTTGCAGCCTCGATTGTCGTGTTCGTCATCTATTTTGCGAACGTTGCCTTGGGGGCCTTCGCCAATGCTGCAGTTTTCGGAGATGTCGGAGAAATGTTGGTCCTGTTCGCGGCGTCGATCCTGTTCGTTGTCGCAATTCTGAAAAAAGAGGCTGACCGCGATACCGAAAACGGCGGCTGAATTTTCTGCTTGGGAGGGCACTTAATGCACAACGACAAAAACGATCTGGCGTCCGCGGAGCGCCGCAATTTCCTGAAACTGAGCGCCAGTGGCGCATTCACAGCCGCCCTCGTCGCGGGCGCTGGCGGGGTGCTTTGGTCATCCGAGGCCGCAGCACAAACCGCCAAGGAAGAAAGCGAGCGTGAAAAGGCGGCCGATCATGTGATGACCGTTGCAACCGCTTATGTGCTGGGCGCGTCGCGCAGCTATCCGATCATGCAGTTGGACCTGAAGGAAAACATCCAAAATGCAACCAACGGCAAAGTCTATGTCAAATTGGCGCCGGGTGGTCAGCTGGGCGCAGGTGGCTCACTTGTACAGAAAGTGCAGGGTGGAACCATTCAGGCCGCGCAGCATTCGCTGTCGAACTTTGCGCCGTTTGCCTCGACGGTTGACCTGATCAACATGCCGTATCTTTGCGGCTCGAACCAGCGCTTTACCAATCTAGTACACTCTGACACCTGGAAGAATGAGGTTCACCCGAAAGTCGAGGCTGCGGGCTTTAAGGCGCTGTTCTATGTCGTCATCGATCCTCGCGTGGTTGCAGTGCGTCAAGGCGGCGATGCCGTGATCACGCCCGGCGATATGAGTGGGATCAAGTTCCGCGTGCCAGGCTCGAAGATGCTGCAGCAATACTACCGAATGGTCGGTGCCAACCCGACGCCTGTCGCCTGGGGCGAGACCCCCTCGGCCATCAAGCAGGGCGTGGCCGATGCGCTTGACCCATCGGTGGGCGCGCTGTTTGTCTTTGGCTTCAAGGACATCCTCAGCCATGTGACCTTTACGCAGGCAGTTCCGGACAGTCAGGTTTATTCTTGTAACCTGGAATGGTTCAACTCGATGCCCGCCGATGTGCAGGAAGGCATCATGTGGGGTTCGGAAATGACCAGCCACCAGAACCTGTCCAAGGTTCCTTCAGCGCGCGCCTATGCCATGGCCGAGCTGAACAAGGCGGGCGTTCAGTTCCACTCACTCAGCGACGATCAACTGGCCGAATGGCAGGACGCAGGCGGCTATCAGAACGCCGACTGGGATCCGTTCAAGACCGAGCTGGCCGGATCGATGGACAACTTCGAGAAACTGGTCGAAGCAGCCGGTACGCAGGGCAAATACTACGTCCACGACGCCTAAGGCGATCTAAACGGGTGCGCCGCAGCGCACCCGTTTGCACCACAATAAGCAGCATATTGAAGCGGTTATCGTGACCGCATTCTGAAGTGCTGCCAAGAATTGGAACCGGACATGACTGTACTTCAGAAAATAGACCGGGACGCCGAGCGTTGGCTGTTGCTGGTGTTCTACGTGATGCTGGTCATCACCATGGCAATCGAGGTGCTAAGACGCGAGATTTTCGCCTATTCCTCGATCTGGGGCGAAGAGATCGTCCGGTATTCCTTTATCTACCTCGCATGGATCGGAGCCGCCGCCGCAGTGAAGGAACGCGCGCATATCCGCATCGATGTGATCATGCATTACCTCGGGCCGCGCCCTAAGGCATTACTGTATATCTTCGGCGATCTGGTGATGTTCGTTGTGGCGATCATCGCCCTTTATTGGTCATACGAGGCGGTGCATGTCTCGGCGAAGTTCGGCTCGGTCACTGATGGGCTGCGTATATCGAAAGTCTGGTTCCTGATGGCAGTGCCAACCGGATTTGCGCTGATGATCTGGCGTCTGATCCAATCCCTGATGCGCGACCTGAAATCCCTTCGTGACGGTACGCCCGTCTTCGAAGGCGACAAGCTGTTTGACTGAGGAGATCTGAGATGCTTTGGAATACCCTCAATCAAACGGTCGAATTGGGCTGGGATTTTTATCTGCCCGTGATCCTGTTCGTGGGTCTGATCGCCATGGCAGTGCCCGTCTGGGCGGCGATCGGGTCTGCTGCGATCCTGATGCTTGTCATGTCCGGCGACCTGCCGCTGAGCCTCGTGGGCGAAAGCCTGTTCACCGGCATTGATGCCTTTGCCCTGACTGCTGTGCCCTTGTTCATTCTAACCGGGGATGTGCTCGTGCGCACCGGGTTATCGCGCAAGTTTCTGGACGTGGCCGAGGCGCTGACCTGTTTCGCCAAGGGCGGCTTCGGCTCGGCCACCGTGCTGGTCTGCGGCATGTTCGCGGCGATCTCGGGCTCGGACGCGGCAGGTGCTGCTGCCGTGGGCCGGATGACGATCAACCGTCTGGTCGAAAGCGGCTACCCGCGTCCCTATGCCTGTGCGCTGGTTGCGGCGGGGGCCTGTACCGGCATCCTGATCCCGCCGTCGATTGCCTATATCATCATTGGCCTTGTGCTGGGTATATCTGCCTCGACATTGTTCCTGGCTGCGCTGATCCCCGGTCTGGCCATTCTGGTTTCGATCCTGATTACCAATATCATCATGAACCGTCTTTACGGCTACGAGGGCGGCGGCATGATGACGATGGGTGAGTGGCTGACCAATCTGGGCAAGGCACTGAAATCCGGCTGGTACGCCTTCATCGTGCCGGGCATCATCTTCTACGGCATCTTCTCGGGCCGTCTGACCCCCACCGAGGCCGGGGCGACCGCCGTTGTCGTTACCATCATCATGGGCTTCATCCTGCGCACGCTGACACTGGCCGATTTCCCGTCAATGCTGGTCAGCTCGGCCAAGGTCAACGGGGTGATCCTGCCGATCATCGCCTTTTCGGCCCCATTGGCCGAGGCGCTGGCGATCATGGGTGTGCCGCAGGGATTTGTGACATCTGTTACCAATCTGACCGATGACCCGTACTTGCTGATCTTGCTGATGATCGGCATCCTGATCGCGGCAGGCTGTGTGATGGAAACAACGCCGAACATCGTGATCCTTGCGCCGATCCTGAAACCTCTGGCCGACAATATCGGCATGAACGAGATTCAGTTCTGCATCATGATGATCACCGCCCTGGGCGTGGGCTTCATCACCCCGCCGCTTGGCCTGAACCTGTTTGTTGTTTCCGGGATAACCGGAGAATCAATCCTAAAAATCGCAGCCCGTGCCGTTCCCTTTGTCTTGACCATGCTGATTGTGGTTCTGTTGATCGCGTATGTACCCGCAGTTTCAACCACATTGCTCCCTGAAATCTACCAATAGGATTTGCTGAATATGCCGCGTGACTATCTGAAAAAGGCAACCCTGACGGCGCAATCTCATGCGTCCGAGGTGCACGATACGGTCAAAACCATCCTGTCCGATATCGAGGCCGGGGGTGACGCCAAAGCGCTGGAATATGCCGCCAAATTCGACAAGTTCGAAGGCAATGTCCTGATGACTCAGGACGAGATCGACGCGGCCATCGCCTTGGTGCCCGAGAAACTGAAGGCCGATATCCGATTTGCCCATGACAACGTGCGCCGCTTTGCTGAAACGCAAAAAGCCACCGTGTCGGATGTGCAGACCGAGATCGTGCCGGGCGTTGTCGCGGGGCAAAAAGCCATCCCTGTAGATGCGGCAGGGTGCTATGTGCCTGGTGGACGCTACAGCCATATCGCCAGTGCGATTATGACGGTAACCACAGCCAAAGTAGCAGGGTGTCGCCATATCACCGCGTGCTCTCCGCCCCGTCCGGGCGAAGGCGTCGCACCTGCGATCGTCTACGCCGCGCATATCTGCGGAGCCGACAGCATCTTGGCGATGGGTGGTGTACAAGGCGTGGCTGCCATGACCTATGGCCTGTTCGGATTGCCACGCGCGAATATTCTTGTCGGGCCTGGCAACCAGTTCGTGGCCGAGGCAAAGCGTATTCTCTACGGCAAGGTCGGTATCGACATGATCGCGGGCCCGACGGACAGCTTGATCCTGGCCGATGGCAGCGCAGATGCACATGTGGTCGCGACCGATTTGGTCAGTCAGGCCGAGCACGGGTATAACTCGCCCGTCTGGCTGGTGACCGATGATCGGGAGTTGGCAGAAAAAGTGATGGAGCTTGTGCCCGCGCTGATTGAGGACCTGCCCGAACTTAACCGTGAAAACGCATCTGCTGCTTGGCGTGACTATGCCGAGGTGATCGTTTGTGCGGATCGTGAAGAAATGGCCGCCTGTTCCGACGACTATGCGCCTGAACACCTGACCGTTCAGGCTGAGGATCTGGATTGGTGGCTGAACCGGCTGACTTGTTATGGCTCGCTGTTTCTGGGTGAAGAAACCACCGTGTCCTACGGTGATAAAGCCACCGGGACCAATCATGTTCTGCCCACTTCAGGCGCGGCCAGCTATACCGGTGGCCTGAGTGTTCATAAATATATGAAAATCGTGACATGGCAGCGGGCAACGCGTGAAGGGTCCAAGCCTATCGCAGTCGCAACGGCGCGTATTTCGCGTCTGGAGGGGATGGAGGGTCATGCCCGTGCCGCTGATGTGCGTCTGGCCAAGTATTTCCCGGATGAGCAATTCGACCTGACCGCAGATGGATGACCCACGCGCGCTCTTTGATCTGACAGGGCGCGTGGCCTGTGTCACTGGTGCAAGCTCGGGACTGGGGCGACGGGTGGCTTTGGTTCTGGCGCATGCCGGGGCCAGAGTTGTGGGTGTTGCACGGCGGGCCGATGCGCTGTCTCAACTATGCGATGAGATCGGGGCAAATGCCGCCGCTGTGACGGGCGATGTCGCGGATCGTGAGAATATGGGCGCGTTGGTGGGCGAGATTTCATCCCATTTTGGTGCACCCGATATCATCGTCCACGCCGCAGGTGTGAATACCCGTGAGGCGGCCGATGACGTGACCGGGCAGGGGTGGGACGCGACATTGGCCCTGAACCTGAGCGCGCCGTTCTTCTTGAGCCAGGCGATGGTGCCCGCGATGAAGGAAAAAGGCTGGGGTCGGGTTGTGAATTTTGCCTCGCTGCAAACCACACGCGCCTTTCCCGGCGGCATCGCTTATGGCGCGACCAAGGCCGGGATCGGGCAATTGACCCGCGCGATGGCCGAGGCATGGTCGCCCTACGGCATCACCGCCAATGCGATCGGGCCGGGGTTCTTCCCGACTGAGCTGACGCAGGCTGTGTTTGATGACCCGGATCGTGCCGCCCGAAACGCCGCTCAAACCTGCATCCAGCGCAACGGCCGGATGGAAGATATGGACGGGCCGATCCTGTTTCTGTGCTCGAAAGCCTCGGATTATGTCACTGGGCAGGTCCTCATGGTTGATGGGGGGTTCACCGCGAAATGAAAGCGCTTGTGTATGAGGGGGTCGAAGAGGTTGCGTATCGGGATATGCCCGACGCTGTACCCGGCATGGACGAGCATCTTATCCGTGTCCAGGCGGTTGGCATCTGCGGCTCGGATATGCATGCCTATCTCGGGCATGATGCCCGGCGTCCGGCACCGCTGATCCTCGGCCACGAGGCCGCGGGTGTAATCGTCGGCGGCCCGCGTGATGGTACGCGCGTGACGATCAATCCGCTTGTGTCCTGCGGGCTGTGTTCGGCTTGCATCTCGGGCCGGGAAAACCTTTGCCCGCAGCGCCAGATCATCTCGATGCCTCCACGCGAAGGGGCCTTTGCGCAATATGTGTCGATGCCCAACCGAAATCTGGTTGAAGTGCCAGATGGTGTGCCATTGGACAAAGCCGCCTTGGCCGAACCCTTGGCCGTTAGCTGGCACACCGTTCGACTGGCCGTTGAAGCATTGCATCCGACCAGCGAAAAACGCGCATTGGTTTTGGGCGGCGGCGCCATTGGTCTGGCTGCGGCATTGGCTTTGAGAGCGATGAGCATTGAGGATGTGACGCTGGTTGAGCCGAACTCTGGACGACGCACATTCTTGCAAGGGCTAGGATTTCGCGTCCTAGATGAAGCCGCGGGAACCTATCCGATTGTGATTGATGCGGTCGGTTATGCAGCCACGCGCGCGACGGCGTCGGCCTGTGCAGAACCTGGTGGGGTGATTGCGCATGTCGGCTTGGGTGAGGATACAGGCGGGCTAGATATCCGTCGCATGACATTGCAGGAAATCACCTTTATCGGCACGTATACCTACACCGCCGAAGATTTCCGCCAAACGGCGCAGGCCATATTCGATGGGCGTTTGGGTGCCTTAGACTGGACCGAAGCGCGCCCTCTGTCCGAAGGGGCGCAGGCGTTTCGCGACCTGCGCTCTGGCGTGGTTACCGCGCCAAAGATTATCCTGGACCCGTGGGAATAGACCGGGCTGAAAAGGAGATTGATATGTATAAGAAAGTTCTTGTTCCTATGGCGCTGGATCACGGCATCTCGCAGCACACGCTGGAGGTTGCCCGCGCCCTGTCTGAAGACGGGGCCGAGATCGTTGCCTTGCATGTCTATGAGATGCCTCAGGGCTCGGTCAGCGCCTATCTGGACAAAACACTGGTCGCCGAAGGGTTCGAGCGTGCCCGCCGCCAGTTGCTGGACAAGGTCGAAGGGCTGGATGATGTGACTGCCGAGATTGTCAAAGGACACACGGCACGCACCATTATCGACTATGCCGACAGCAACGGTATCGATTGCATCGTGATCGGCTCGCACAAGCCGGACCTGAGCGACTATTTTCTTGGATCGACCGCCTCGCGCGTCGTTCGCCACGCACACTGTGCAGTGCATGTGCATCGCAGAACCTGAATATCGTCAATCGCGCATACCGCGCCCTAAACAGGACCAAAAGCTGGACCATGAACATAGACAAGAAGATCACTGACGATCTGGTGGCGAACGACATCTCGTTCGTGACCACCGTCCCCTGCAAGCAATTGGCTGGAGTGATAGAAGAAATCGACCAGCGCGATGAGATTTTTCACATCCCGTCGAACAAGGAAGACGAAGGCATGGGCCTGTGCGCCGGTGCCTGGATGGGCGGCAAACGCCCTGCCATCATCATGCAGAACACGGCCATTGGTGTGACCATCAACACGCTGGCAACGCTGATACAGTACTATCGGATGCCGCTGCCCATGCTGATCTCATATCGTGGGGAATTGCGTGAACCGGTGGCCTGTCAGGTCGAAATGGCTGTGCACACCAAGGCGTTGTTGGCACAGATGAACATCCCTACCTACCACTTCCACAAACAATCTGATGTCGAAGAACTCGACATGATCCTGAAATACACATTCATGTGCAACAAACCGGTTGCCATTCTAACCGATGCGAACTTCTGGGGAGGCTATGGCGACCAATGATCCGTTCCGAGATTCTGAAAGAAATCGCCCCAATCTTGCGCGACCAACTGGTGGTCTGCAACATTGGCATCCCCAGCCAGGAACTGCACGCCATCGATGACCAGCCGACGAATTTCTACATGCTGGGCACCATGGGTCTGGCTTCGTCCATTGGTCTGGGGCTTGCACTGGCGCAGCCAAAACCGGTGATAGTGATTGATGGGGATGGCTCGGTCCTGACCAATCTGGGCACGCTTCCGACCATCGCCAATAACGTGGCGGATAACTATATCCTGCTGATCGTCGACAACGGCTCTTACGGCTCGACCGGAGACCAGCCAACCTATGCGGGCCAGAAAACCTCGCTGACGAAAATGGCGCAAGCTGCCGGGTGTGAGCGGGTAATCGAATGTGCCGCGGAAGATACCGGTCGCGTCTTACAAGAAGCGCTGGACAGCAAACAGATGACCATTATCGTCAGCAAATGTGAAAGCGGCAACGCCAAGATGCCAGTTATCACAATGGACCCGGTGGTGATCCGTGACCGCTTTATGAAAGCTGTCGAGGCCTGATGGCCGCAAGCGACATTCACAGCGCAGAAGACGCCCGCCGCCTTGCGCGGCGGCGTTTGCCGTGGATGGTGTTCGACTATATCGATGGTGCTGCGGGGGCTGAGGTCGGGGCCACGCGCAATCGGGACGCCTTGGATGCGATGACCCTTCGCCCGCGTATTCTGCGGGATGTGAGTGAGCGGTCATTGGCAAGCTCTGTCTTTGGCAAATCCACACAACGTCCCTTTGGCATTGCGCCCATGGGGATGTGCAACCTGTCGGGCCCGGGGGCTGATCTGATGCTGGCGCGTCTGTCTGCGCGCTATTCCGTACCGTTGGGCGTATCGACTGTGGCCTCCACCCCGATGGAAAAGATGCTGGAGGTGTCTGAGGGCAATGCCTGGTTTCAGCTATATTTCAGCGGGGATGGATCAGGAACCTCTAAGCTTGTGGATCGGGCGAAGGCTGCGGGATACGACACACTTGTTCTGACTGTCGATGTCCCCGAGGTTGGGCGCAGGCCCCGAGAGTTGCGGCACGGGTTCCGCATGCCGTTCCGGTTGGGTCCACGTCAGTTTCTGGACTTCGCGCTGCATCCGCGCTGGTCCTTGTCGACCCTCGTGCACGGCAAGCCGCAAATGGCCAATTTCCTGATGGACGGGTACGAGTTTGACCGAACCGAAAGCCGCGCCAAAGCAAATTGGGACACGTTGGCAAGCCTTCGGGATCGGTGGTCGGGGCATCTGGTGGTCAAAGGTGTATTGGATGTCGAAGACGCGGTTGCTCTCAAGGCTGCCGGGGTGGATGCCATTCAGGTCTCCAGCCACGGCGCCCGGCAACTTGAAAGCGCGCCCGCCCCATTTTCCATCCTGCCCGAAATCCGCGCCGCAGTCGGAGAAACACTTCCGCTGTTCTATGATAGCGGCCTACGTTCCGGCGAGGATGCGTTGAAAGCCCTTTTCACAGGCGCGAACTTCACTTTCTTCGGCCGGATCCTGCAATTCGCCATTGCAGCGGGGGGTGAAGAGGGGCTGCACCAGCTGTGGCAGGTTCTCAGCGATGAGATGAGCATCGCCATGGCCCAGATCGGTGCCACTCAGATCGCACAAGCGGCAGGTCAGAACGCCCGTCAGCCTTAGATCAAAGGGCGGTCGTTCTTAAGGTGTCGCTGCACCATATTGCGAACTTGCCGACCTTTGGATGGAATGTGTCGCGCGGATCTTACCATATACCCAGGCAGCCTAAGGTCGGGGAATAGCTCAAGAATCTCGTCGCGCGCAGCTTGGGGTAAGCAGTCCATGGCCTGCGGGCCCGTAAACAGGCTTTCTGACGGAGCTCCTTCAGCAAACACAACCTCATGGCGGTCAAATAGCATGTGGTAGTAAGTGACCGACTGGGCGTTGTCTTCACGGTTGATACCCGGCAGGTCGGTTAGCATATGAGCCGGCACCAGAACCTCTGTGGCATCGAACATCCGGGTGGCAATGGGCGAACGCACCAGCATTCTGTGTTGAGGCGACACCAAGAGGTCGCGATGTGGCAACCCTCGGCCCAAAGCACCAGCCTCAATCCGTATCGGTTTGAGCTTGGGTTTAGCCGCCAGCGCTGCCCGATCCAGTTGAGTTGACCCAATCCAGCGAATGATCTGATCCCCGTGATCAGCCGTGTAAACCAAATCACCAGCACTTAGGGAGTCGATCAGTTTCAGCCCCGACGGCGTTGCAATCAGAGTGCCAGCGGCAAAACAGGGCACATCGATAATGGAGGTTGGGTCGGTCGTGTCAGGCGCGTTTGTCGGCGTGACATTGACGACCTGGATGTTGTAGGTCAGGCCCGGGTCCAGTGGCTCAGACGTGATGTATCCGACCAGAGTGCCCTCTACTTCAACGGCATAGACGGTGATGCTGCCGCCACCGGGCACCGTCAGGATATAGGATTCCTCGAGATAGATGTCACCGCTGGCAAAGGTGGTCGACCCGTCCAGATTGGTAACAACGCCTGTTTGCGTCGCGTCATCCCCGTTTTCGTTGCTGAACCGATCGCCGTTAAACACGGTTCCCGTGTCGGGCAGCGGGTTGCCCCCGTTCAAAATGGTGCCACCTGCCGCGTCCTCGACATCAAAGATCCTGCGATCAGTTGCCGGGTCATAGCTTGTGGATAAGGTGATGGTATCCTGACCAAAAAAATTTACTGAAATGACACCCGGCGCGTAGCCGATATATGAATAGTTCGCCATGACTAAACCTGAAACTCATCCACTGGGTAAAACTTTGTCATTGTTTGGCTCTCTAAGATGTTGCGGGATGACATCCAAAAGCAACCAAGCAGCGCCACGCTTACAGCTTGTTTAAGGCGAATTATAGGCGGCGCTCCTTAAAAATTGGGCGGGTCGGTCAGAAATCCCATAACAATTTGTAAACAAATTGAGATCGACGACTGCGATCCTGGACCCTCGAGTGGGATGGACTGGGTAGAAATCACTCACGCGTCACACGCTGGCGTAAAAACCTCACACTGAGGGTTCGGATTGGAATTTGTGTTTCACATCGCTGGTGTTTCGGAACACGATTACAAAACCGCAATAACAGGACGGGACCTTGGCCGAGACTTCTGCACGTGAGGCAATATTTCTGAACGGCAGTCTGATGCGCCACGTGACGCGCATGTCGCTGACCACCAGTATCGGATTGATGGCCATTTTCGCCGTTGATTTCGTCGACATGATCTTCATTTCAATGCTGGGAAATGACGCCTTGGCTGCGGCGGTGGGATATGCGGGTACGCTGCTGTTTTTCACCAACGCGATCAATATCGGGCTGTCTATTTCAGCAGGCGCGCTTGTCGCGCGTGAGCTTGGTGCTGGTCAGCCTGAACAAGCCCGCAATTATGCCTCCAGTGTGGCTGTGATTGGTCTGATCCTGGGGTTGGCAGTCTCTGCTCTGGTGCTGTTAAACATCAGCTTTCTGCTATCTTTGCTTGGAGCCGAGGGCGAGGTTCTAAGGCTGGCAACCCGCTATGTCTCGATCATTCTGCCCACGATGTGGGTGATGTCGATTGCGATGGCATCCATGGCGGTTCTGCGAGCGCACGGGGATGCGCGCCGGTCGATGATGGCGACGATCTATGGCGGCGTGGTGAACGCGGTTCTTGACCCGATCCTGATTTTCGGGGTCGGGCTTGGGCTGGATGGTGCGGCGATTGCATCCGTGATCGCGCGTGTTTGTATGCTGGCCGCCGCCTTGTGGCCCGCCTTGCGCGTGCATCAGGCCTTTGCGCGACCCTCATTGAGACAAGTGGTACAGGATATCCGGCCTGTTCGGGCCATTGCGATCCCGGCGGTGTTGACCAATGTGGCCACACCAATCGGCAATGCCATTGTCGTGCGCGAGATTGCACAATACGGAACAGACGCCGTCGCCGGTATGGCAGTGATCGGGCGGTTGCTACCCGTGGCGTTTTCGGTGATTTTTGCGCTGTCGGGCGCCATTGGTCCCATTATCGGACAGAACTACGGGGCCGAGAAATTCGACCGTGTTCGTGCAGCTTATCTGGCGGGTATCAAATTTACTGCGATCTATGTTCTGGGTATGGCTGCGATCCTGTTTCTGCTGCGCGCACCGATTGCGGATTTGTTTGCAGCCCAGGGTGAAACCCGCACGCTGATTTACCTGTTCTGCGGCCCGCTGGCCCTCGCATCGTTCTTCAACGGGGTCATCTTTGTCGCAAACGCCAGCTTCAACAATCTGGGTCATCCGGTTTATTCAACCTGGATCAACTGGGGTCGTCACACGGTGGGCACCTGGATATTCGCGACGCTGGGGTCAAGCCTTGCCGGGGCATCTGGTGTTCTGCTGGGCCAAGCATTCGGTGGTGTCATTTTCGCTGTGATCAGCTGGGGTCTGGTCATGCGCGTGGTGTCCGGCCTGCAGCGGACACAAACGGCCGAGCCCTTCGCGGATCAGAACCGCATCCATTCGCTATTTGGTCGACGGGGCTGGTAGCGGGGTCTCAGTTCCCCTGATTGCGCGCTTGCAGCCGTTCTAGGTTCACAACGGTCGACAGCATCAGCCGATCATGGCTCCAGTCGTGCCTTTGCTGAACGGACGCCGACCCAACGGCTAGAAGACTGGCAAAGATCAGCGTCATACCCAGGAAGAAAACGGGCAGGGGGGCCACGGCCTGCGGCGCTTCGGTCAGGGCCAGAACCCTCTGACGCAACACATGTTTGGCTTTGCCGCCGCTGACCAGGGCAACGTTCAGGACACGTGGGTGGCCGACTGACACGGTGCGGGCACAATAGTCCAGCAAACAGGTGGTGTATTCGCGCGAGTCGATCCGTTTGCGTGCGACCACGGACTGATCACAGGCCAGCTCGCGCAGGCGATCAAACTGGTATTTCAGGACCAGATAGGCCGGGTTCCAGAACAGAAGTGGACGCAGCAGTTCGAACCCAAGCTCCCACTCTACATCTCCCGCGCGGATGTGCTGAAATTCGTGTGCCAACGCAAAGCGTAACTCGCGGGGGGTATCCAGTAGATGGCTGGGAAGCACCACGTGACGACGGCGCAGGCCGCGCACGGCGAACGGAACGGTGATACGATCAGATAGGCGGATATCAACCTTGTTTGACTGCCGCCAGAGAAAGCTGGTCTCGACCGTGGCGCGAATGGCAAGCGCGTCACGTGTGACACGCAGCGCCAGCACAACTGCTACACAGGCCAATACGGACAACACAAAGGTGATGGCGGTCGATTGACCGGACAGGACCTGATCCAACCAACGCTCGCGGGTGTTCAGCAACGCTTCGAATTGGGTAGCGGGCATTGCAATCTCGCCGCGCAGATAGGCGGCTACCGCAATATCGCCGAGTGCTACAGCCCGATCCGGCCAGATGAGGCTGGCCATGGCGGACACGCCAAACGCCAGCAGCGGGCTGGCCAGAACGCAGAGACACAACACCTTGAACGCGCGCAGCTGAGCGATATGGCCGCCGCGCAGCGATGTGCGGGCCAAAGCAGCGCGTGCGATCACCCAGATCACAGCGGACAGGCCCAAAACGATATTCATTTCTAGATAAGCGTCGAGTACCGGTTTAACCGCGGTCATGTTGCAGTCTCCTCTCTACCAGTGCTCGAATCTCCTCCAGATCGGTTTCGCTCAGACCTTCATCATCCACCAGTCGCGCGACCAGTGAGGCGGGCGTGTTGTCAAACAACGTCCGCGACAGGTTTTGAAGTGAGCGTGCCTGATACCTGTCCTTGTCCAGAAGCGGCCGGTAGATCAGGGTCTTGCCATCCTTGCGACTTTCAACAAATCCCTTTTCGTCGAGAATGCGCAGGATCGTGGCGCCTGATGTATAGGCCAGATTCCGTTCCGGGGGCAGGCGACCTAAAACATCACGCACCGAACCTTGCCCAAGCGCCCAGAGCTCGTTCATGAACTCCAGTTCAACCTCGGTCAGCAGGTTTGTCGTCTTTTTCTTACGCATTGATCTCGGTGTCGTCATGTTTGGTCTGCCTGTCAGACAAGCATCCTTTCGCTGTTTCGCAAAGCTTAAACTTTCCAGAAGACGAAGATGCCCCAGCCAATAGAGAGGAAAAGCGGGGTCCAGACGGGCTGACCGACCAGCCCGAGCCAGGCGAGGAAGATATAGGCCGAACCTAATAGCGTGATGAACAGCCTATCGCCCAGCGTGGTTGTCAGGCCCAACACGCCACGCCGTTCGATCCCATCGCGGTACTTGAACCCTTCGAGCAGGCCGATCAGCGCGATGGCCGAAAAGATGCCGACGAACAGGGCCAGAGTGGCCGGTGTCCAGGCCATCCAGAAATCGGGCCACAGGGGGTCGGTCCAAGAGAAGCCTTTTTCCTCTTGCTGGCCGACGCTGCCCCAGCCAGCTTGCTGGGCGACGGCTATAGTTGGGAAGAAGGGGAGGGCAAGAAGAAGTTTGCGCATATCGAACCTCACACGCGTCCCATCGCGAAACCACGCGCGATATAGTTGCGGACAAACCAGATGACGATGGCACCGGGGATGATGGTCAGTGTTCCGGCGGCGGCCAGCAGGCCCAGCTCATACCCCGCGCTCGAGGCGGTGCGGGTCATCACGGCGGCGATGGGTTTGGCCTCGACCGCGGTCAGCGTCTTGGCCAGCAGCATCTCGACCCACGAGAACATGAAGCAGAAGAAGGCCGCGACACCCACGCCCGCTTTGATGTTGGGCAGGAAGATCGTCACGAAGAAGCGCGGGAAGGAATAGCCGTCGACATAGGCGGTTTCGTCCAGTTCCTTCGGGATGCCGCGCATGAAGCCTTCCAAAATCCATACCGCCAGCGGCACATTGAACAGCGTATGCGCCAGAGCCACGGCCAGATAGGTGTCGAACAGATGGATCGACGAATAGAGCTGAAAGAAGGGCAGCGCAAAGACTGCCGCCGGGGCCATCCGGTTGGTCAGCAGCCAGAAGAACAACTGCTTGTCACCCAGGAACCGATAGCGCGAGAACGCATAGGCGGCAGGCAGAGCCACACAGACCGACAGCACCGTGTTGATCGTCACGTAGATGATCGAGTTGATGTACCCCCAATACCATGTTGGGTCAGTGAAGATGGTGATGTAGTTCTCCAACGTAAAGGTCTGGGGGAACAGGGAAAAGCCCGACAGGATCTCGTTCGTGGTCTTGAAGGACATCGCCACCAGCCAATAGATCGGCAGCATCAGGAACGCGATATAGAGGATCGGGATAAGGGACCGCTTCTTCATTGCGCGTCATCCTTTGTCATCAGAGTGTAGAAGACCCAGCTGACCAGCAGCGTGATGGCGAAGTAGATCAGGCTCATCGCAGCCGCTGGACCGAGGTCGAACTGTCCCAGCGCGATCTTCACAAGATCGATCGACAGCAAGGTGGTTGAGTTGCCGGGGCCGCCGCCAGTCAGAACGAAGGGCTCGGTATAGATGTTGAAGCTGTCCATGAAGCGCAGCAGAACGGCGATGGTCAGGACGGTTTTCATCTTGGGCAGTTGGATATAGCGGAACACCGACCATGGGCTGGCACCGTCGATCTTCGCGGCCTGATAGTAGGCATCCGGGATCGATACGAGGCCCGCATAGCACAGCAGGACAACCAGCGACGTCCAGTGCCAAACATCCATGACGACGACCGTGATCCAAGCCGACAGAGGCTGTTGCGTCATGTCATAATTGATGCCCAGAACGTCATTCAGAAAGTAGCCAAGCAGGCCGATCTTGGGCAGGGTAAAGATGTTCCACATCGAGCCGACCACGTTCCACGGGATCAGCATCGGCAGGGCCATCAGGACCAGACAAACCGGCACCCAGAAGCCTTTGCGCGGCATCGACAGGGCGACGATGATGCCCAAAGGCACCTCGATCAGCAGGATCAGGAAGGTGAACAGGAATTGCCTTCCCAGCGCGGCCTGAAAGCGGTCGGACCGCAGGATTTGCTCGAACCAGCCCAGCCCTTCCCAGAAGAACTGGTTGTTGCCGAAGGTTTCCTGCACCGAGTAGTTAACCACCGTCATCATCGGCACCAGCGCGTTGAACGCGACCAGCGCCAACACAGGCAAGACAAAGAACCAGGCTTTTTGGTTTTCCGTTCTCATCAGCTGCGCTCCTCGGTTGCGATCCAGCCGTCGCGGTAAACGCGGGATTGTTCTGGTTTGAATTGCAGGAAGACCTCTGAGCCCGGTTCAGGCACACTATGTTCGGTCACGGCCTTGAGGGCCGTATTGCCGACCATCGCGCTGACCACATAGTGGCGGCCGATATCGGACACTTTGGTAACGTGCGCCGGAATACCTGTATCGCCGAAGCCCACATATTCCGGGCGAATGCCCAGATCGGTGCGTCCTCCGTCGCCATTGGTAGGGCCTTCCAGCACCACTTCATGGCCCTCAAACACGGCCCGGTCGCCCTTGGCCTCGCAGGGTAGAACATTCATGCCGGGGGAGCCGATAAAGTGGCCAACAAAAGTGTGCTGTGGGCGCTCGAACAGCTCAACAGGTGTGCCGATCTGCACGACCTCGCCGTCTTGCATCACGACCACCTCATCCGCGAAGGTCAGGGCTTCCGTCTGGTCGTGGGTCACGTAGATCATCGTCGCTTTGACGCGCTGGTGCAGCTCTTTGAGCTTCGAGCGCAGCTTCCATTTCAGATGCGGGTCAATGACGGTAAGCGGTTCGTCGAACATCACCGCGTTCACGTCATCACGGACCAGACCGCGCCCCATCGAAATCTTCTGCTTATTGTCCGGGCTGAGGCCGCTGGCGCGGGTGTTCAGCATATCCTTGACGTCCAGCATCTCGGCAATCTCATCGACGCGGCGCTTGATCGTCGCGGCATCGACGCCTCGGTTCTTCAGCGGAAAAGCCAGGTTTTCGCCCACGGTCATCGTGTCGTAGATCACCGGGAACTGGAACACCTGCGCGATGTTGCGCTGATCGGGTGGCAGGGCTGTAACATCCTGACCGTCAAACAGAATCTGCCCCTCAGACGGCGTCAGCAGCCCCGAGATGATATTGAGCAGAGTGGACTTGCCGCAGCCCGAGGGGCCCAGTAGCGCATAGGCTCCGCCATCACGCCAAGTCACGTCGATCTCTTTCAGCGCATAATCCTCGGGGCCTTTCGGCGATGGCATATAGCTGTGTCGCAGGTTGGAAAGCTTGATCTGTGCCATGTCAGGCCACCCTTTGGCCGTCTTGGCCGAAATACCGGCAATGGGCCGGGTTCATGTAGAAACTGTGATCTTCGCCAACTTCATAGGGATGCACACCTGCCGCGAGCGAAACCCAGTCATCCGAGCCATGCTGGAAATGCGCGCTGGAGTCGGAACCCGACAGTTCTGTCACGATCACGCGACCCGTCAGTTCCACATCAGCATCCGATGTGCGGAACGGTGTCACTCGATGTGGGCGCACGGCGACCATGTAGTCTCCGTCGGCCATGTCCGAGACCGTCCAGCCTCCGCCGCCTGCCAATTGTGCCTGCGCTCCTGATACGGTGATGTGGGCAACATTGATCGGCGGGTCCGAGAAAACGCGGGCGGCCGCGATGTTTTCGGGATTGCGATAGATGTCTGCGGTCGGACCGAATTGCCTGACGCGACCGTCTTCCATCAAAGCCGTGTAACCGCCCAAAAGCAGGGCTTCCTCGGGTTCCGAGGTCGCGTAAACGACTACGGCACCGCGTCCTGCAAACAGGTCAGGAAGCTGTTCACGCAATTCCTCACGCAGCTTGTAGTCCAGATTTGCCAGTGGTTCATCCAGGAACACAGCCCGGCTCTCTTTCGCAATCGCACGCGCCAGGGCGGTCCGTTGTTGTTGGCCACCCGACAGCTCATGCGGGCGGCGGTGCAGCATCGGGAGCAGTTGTAAGAGGTCAGCAGCCTCTTCCACGCGGCCTTCGATTTCGGATTTCGCCATGCCAGCCACGCGCAAAGGCGAGGCGATGTTTTCAAAAACGGTCATATGCGGGTAGTTCACAAAGAACTGATGAACCAAGCTGATCTGCCGCTTTTGCGTGTTCAGCTTAGTGACGTCCTGCCCATCCATAAAGACCTTGCCCGAGGCAATTGGGTCCAGCCCCGCCATCATCTTGATCAGAGAGGTCTTGCCCGATCCGGTCGCCCCCAAAAGCACATTGAAATGGCCGGTGCGCAACGTCAGGGTGGTGGGCTTGATATGGATGTTGTTGCCAACCCGTTTGGTGGCGTCTTGTAGTTCGATCATGTCCGTGGATTCCGGTCCTTCAGTGCACGCACTGGTCTTGGGAAGGAGGTGCCGAAAACGGCACCTCCAGTTCTTTCGAGCTTACTGAGACTGCCAGCGCTGAACCAGTTCGTCATAGTTGACGGTCTGGCCTTGCGGCTTTTCGTTCTCAAGCTTGGCCTTGGGCGAGCCCGGCTTTTCCAGCCAGAAGGCAGCATCCTGCGGCTCGTTCAGGCGTGGACCACAACCGCCATAGACGTTGGCGGCCTCATCTGCGGCCTGCATGCGGGACATGGTGATGTCCATCTCTTCGGCCAGACGATCCATCGCCTCTTGCGGCGTAAACGCGCCCGAGTTCACGTCACCGATCTGCTGCCACCAGATTTGGGCCAGCTTCGGATAATCCGGAACGTTGATGCCGGTCGGCGACCATGCCACACGGTCAGGCGAGCGATAGAACTCGACCAGACCACCCAGCTTGGGTGCGCGTTCTGTGAACGACTCGTGATTGACCGAACTGTCGCGGATGAAGGTCAGACCCACATGGGACTTCTTCACGTCAACAGTCTTGGATGTCACGAACTGAGCATAGAGCCACGCGGCCTGAGCACGATCCTCGGGGGTTGATTTCAGGAAGGTCCACGAACCCACGTCCTGGTAGCCAACCTTCTGACCGTCTTCCCAATACGGGCCATGCGGGCTGGGCGCCATGCGCCACAGCGGCGTGCCTTCGTCGTCGACAGTGTTATTGCCTTCGGATTTCGGCTTCACCATGTCTGCGGTAAAGGCGGTGTACCAGAAGATCTGCTGGGCCACGTTGCCTTGGCTAAGTGCCGGCAGCGACTGGTAGAAGTCATAAGACGCCGCACCCGGAGGCGCGTAGGCCCGCAGCCATTCATCCCACTTGCGGATCGCATAGACCGCAGCCGGACCGTTGGCCGCACCACCGCGCGAGACGGAGGCCCCGACAGGGTTACAGGTGCCCGCTTCCATGCGGATGCCCCATTCATCAACGGGTACGCCATTCGGTTCACCCACGTCACCAGCACCGGCCATTGACAGCCAGGCGTCGGTCATACGCCAACCCAAGTCAGGCGCACGCTTGCCGTAATCCATGTGACCATAGATTGTCACACCATCGACTTCCTTGACGTCATTCGTGAAGAATTCGGCGATGTCCTCGTAAGCGGACCAGTTGACAGGAACACCCAGATCATAGCCGTATTTCTCTTTGAACGCGGCCTTGTTGGCTTCGTCATCGAACCAGTCCTTGCGGAACCAATAGAGGTTCGCGAACTGCTGGTCGGGCAGCTGATACAGCTTGCCATCCGGACCGGTGGTGAACTGAATGCCCATGAAGTCATCCAGATCCAGCGTCGGCGAGGTTGTCGCCGCCCAGTCGCCGCCCATCATGTCGGTCAGCGGGTAGGCCAGCTGCAGGCGCGAATGCGTGCCGATCAGGTCGCTGTCGTTGACATATCCGTCATACAGGTTCCGACCGGTTTGCATTTGGGTCTGAACGGCCTGCACCACTTCACCTTCACCCAGGATCTGGTGGTTGACCTTGATACCGGTGATTTCCTCGAACGCCTTGGTCAGAACCTCGGATTCATACGAGTGGGTGGGGATGCCTTCGGACAGGACGTTAATCTCCATGCCCGCATAGGGTTGTGCAGCTTCGATGAACCACTGCATCTCGGCCATCTGTTCGTCTTTCGACAAGGTCGATGGCTGGAATTCGTCGTCAATCCAACGTTGTGCTGCGGCTTCGTCGGCCCAAGCAGGACCGTGCCCCGCAATGACGGCAGCCGCCGCCACTGCGGAAAGTAGATGTCTCCGCATCTGTCTCCTCCCAAAGATTTTGGTTGCGTCCGGCGCAAACCGGATGAGGGGAAGCATCAGCGATTTCTTGCGTATGTGTCAAACTAAATTTTTAGTAATTGATCTACGGGCATTCTGAGATGTGAAAAATGATGAGGTTGGAATGGTAAAGAGGTGCATATAATTCATTGATTATAAATTGAAAAACCTGGTATTTTGCTTCCGGCTGGATGGGAGTGGAGACGCATTCCTACGATACTACCCAGCAAGGTCGGTGCACGCTATCAACCACGACCCTCGTTGATCCTGCTGTTGCCAAAACAACCAAGGCTTGAGCCTAGAATGATCAAAAAAGCCAAAATGCTGGATTTACCAACCCCGATTTGTAGTTTGTGCGCCAGTTCGATTCTTCGGAGCGGAATGTGAAAAAACACGCACTCAACACCCATCGGGAACTTGAATTGCTTGAGGCGTTGAAGCGTCTTGGTGGCACCGCCCGAAACACTGAACTGGCCACAATGCTGGACGTATCGGAAGAGACCGTGCGCCGTACGATCAAAGCCCTGTCAAAGGCCGGTACTGTCGAGCGCGTCCATGGCGGCGTGTTTTTGGCCGGAGCGCAGGGCGATCCGGGTTTCTTTCGTCGTATTTCGCAGCACGCCGATGAAAAGCGCGCTATTGCTCGGCATGTTGCGACCATGGTCGAGAATCAAATGACTGTCTTCCTGGATGTCGGATCAACGACCGCCTTTGTCGCGGAAGAATTGCGCCAGGCCCAGAACCTGACAATCGTTACAAATTCAATCGTCGTGGGGCTTACATTGGTTGGGGTCAACGGTAACCGGGTTCATCTGTTAGGCGGTGAGATGCAAAGCGATGAACGCGGCACGTTCGGGCATGTCGCGCACAAGCAGGTGCAGCGCTACGCGTACGATTTGGCGGTCCTCAGCACCGATGCGATCTCGGACAGTAAAGGGTTTTTATACCAAAGCGCGGCTGAGGCTGATTTAGCGTCCACAGTTGCCAATCATGCCGATCACGTTGTGATGGCAGCGGATCAGCACAAATTCGATGCGTCCGCGCCTTATGTTGGGCCAGACCCACGGATGGTTCATGTGTTGGTCACGGACAGCGCGCCGAAGCAGGCATTTGCTGACCAGATCGCGAAATGGGGGATCAAGCAACAGGTTGCATCGTCGGGATAGCCTGCGTGGCAAGGTGCCTAAACTAGGTCGAAGAAGTTTCACCGATTGGTAGCCCGTAGGGGAATCGAACCCCTCTTTCCAGGTTGAAAACCTGGCGTCCTAACCGATAGACGAACGGGCCATTTGGTATCTGGCGCAAGCACAAGTGGTAGCCCGTAGGGGAATCGAACCCCTCTTTCCAGGTTGAAAACCTGGCGTCCTAACCGATAGACGAACGGGCCACGCTGGCTTGTGGAGGGCCTTTTACGGTTTCACCCCGACCCCCGCAAGCCGAAAAATGCAGGGATGTGAAAGTTTTTGAACGGCTGAAAGGGCAGACAAAATCCTTATCAGTTGGCTTCGGCTGCGTCCTCCAGCCGAAGCTGCACATTTTGCCGTCCGCCCCAAGTGTTCACCTCGAGCCGACCGGCAAAGTGAAACCGTGCACCGCCATGATTTGACAGCCGTTCCCCAAGCGGTCCGTCGAAGGCGCCAAAGGCGATGGCATCCAGCCCGCCGCCCATTCCATCCGACAGGGATAGTTTCAGATGCGTCTCGCCTACACGCTTGGCAAAGCGCACCTGCAGATCAGGCAGAGCATAGCGTGGGGCAGGAGCGCTGGCCCCGAAAGGCCCTGCCTTTTCAATCTGTTCAATCAACTCCACCGTTGCTGCGCCGGGCATCAGGGCACCATCTAGCCTGACATCAGCTAGTCCACCTTGCCCTGCACCCTGCTTTTCAAGCAACTCCGAGAGGCGCGTCATTGCAGGCTCCAACTGATCCCGCATCACCGTCAGGCCTGCCGCCATCTTGTGCCCGCCGCCTTTGATCAATAGCCCTTCGGCTACCAGACGCTGGATGGAAGCCCCTAGATCAACGCCCGAGACTGACCGGCCTGAACCCTTGCCCTCGTCACCGTCAAATCCGATCACAATCGCTGGCCGGTTTGCCGCCTCTTTCAGCCGAGAGGCGACGATACCGACCACGCCGGGATGCCAGCCTTCGCCAGCCGCCCAGACCAAAGGCGCATCCAGACCACGATCCTCGGCCTGTTCCAAGGCGGCGGTACGCACGGCGTTTTCGATGTCGCGCCGCTCGGTGTTCAGTGCGTCCAACCGTTCGGCCAGTGCTTCGGCCTCGGACGTCGAGTCGGTGCTGAGCAGCCGGGCGCCCAGATCGGCCTGACCGATGCGCCCTCCGGCATTGACCCGAGGGCCCAGCAGAAACCCAAGATGATAGCTGTTTGGGGCGGCATCCATTCGGGCGACATCGGACAAGGCCACCAAGCCGGGCCGCTGCCGCTCGGCCATAACCTTCAGCCCCTGACGCACCAGCGCCCGGTTGGCCTCGATCAACGGGGCAACGTCGGCCACGGTGGCCAGCGCGACCAGATCGAGCAGAGAGATCAAATCCGGCCCCTTGAGGCCCGTCTCGCGCATTTGGCGCCCGGCCTCGACCAGCATCAAAAAGACTACCCCAGCCGCACAGAGATAGCCCAGATCACCGCTTTCATCCTGCCGGTTTGGGTTCACGACAGCGACGCAATCCGGCAGCGTTTCCGCGCCCAGATGGTGATCCAGCACGATCACATCTGCACCCTTGGCTGCTGCGATGGGTTCGTGGCTGAGGGTGCCGCAGTCGACGCAGATGATCAGGTCATGTGCTGCCGCCAGTTCCTGCATGGCAGGCACATTCGGCCCATATCCTTCGTCGATCCGGTCCGGAACATATAGCGTCGCTTGCAATCCCATCTGATGCAGCCAGACCAGCAGCAAAGCCGCTGAACTGCCGCCGTCTACGTCATAATCTGCGAAAACCGCGATCCGCTGCCTTTCGCGCACCGCAGTCAGAAAGCGCGCCGCCGCGACCTCCATGTCTTTCAGGCTACGCGGGTCAGGCAACAGCTCCTTCAGCTTTGGTTCCAGAAACCCTGCTGCTTCCATCGGAGGCACGCCGCGTCGTGCCAGAACCTGGCAGACTGCGCGCGGCAAGTCGGCCTGCTGCACCAGCATTTCAGTCGCGCGCTCAACCTCGGGCGAGGGGCCGACCCATCGGCGACCTGTCAATGACTGCTCAACCCCTAGAAAGCTCATCCTGCCCCTCATATGCCAAGGCCGGATCCGCTTGGATCCGGCCTCTTAGGCTCTTTACAGTTACTCTTGTCGAATGTCGCGGCGCAAGCCGCTTAGGCGTCGGCGTGTGACCACATTGGTGTGCGGTATGACATGCGGCGCACTGATCCGGTTTTGGATCGCATCAGCAAGGTTGTTGTCTCAAGCCAGCCTGGCTCGCGCTTGATACGCGGCAGAAGCGATCCGCCGGTCACGCCAGTCGCGGCAAAGATCACATCCGCTGTCACCATCTCATCGCGGGTGTAGATGCGGTCTAGGTCAGAGATGCCTGCCTTGGCGGCGCGACCGCGTTCGTCGTCATTGCGGAACAACAAACGACCAAAGATCTGACCGCCCATACATTTCAGTGCAGCCGCGGCCAAGACACCTTCGGGTGCACCGCCTTGACCCATATACATGTCGATGCCTGTGGTTTCGCTTTCGGCGCAATGCATCACGCCGGCCACATCGCCATCAGTGATCAGGCGGATCGAAGCGCCGGTTTCACGGACTTCGGCAATCATCGCCTCATGGCGCGGACGTTCCAGAATACAGACTGTGATGTCAGCTGGCTCACAGCTTTTGGCTTTGGCCAGGGCTTCCACACGCTCACGCGGGGACATATCCAGCGAGACGACGCCTTCGTCATAGCCCGGACCAACGGCCAGCTTGTCCATATAGACGTCGGGTGCGTGCAGCATCGAGCCGCGCGGGCCCATGGCGATGACCGTCAGCGCGTTGGGCATGTCTTTGGCGGTCAGTGTGGTGCCTTCCAGCGGGTCCAGTGCGATATCAACGCCGGGGCCATTCCCGGTGCCAACCTCTTCACCGATATACAGCATCGGAGCTTCATCACGCTCACCTTCGCCAATAACGACGACACCTGCGATATCCAGCAAGTTCAGCTGTTCACGCATTGCATTAACAGCGGCCTGATCTGCGGCTTTCTCATCGCCGCGCCCCACCAGCGAAGCCGAGGCAAGCGCTGCCTGTTCTGCGACACGCGCAAGCCCCAATGACAGCAGGCGGTCGTTAAAATCGGTTTTGGCAGCGTTCATGCGATGTATTCCTTTGGTCGGCAATGACGTTACGTCTGGCATAGCCTGCACTAGGCGCAGGCTGCAAGGGGTCAGACCTGTTCGATCCGCAGTGCGACGGGCTCGCCCGCAACAACATCGGTTGCCCGGAACCCATCCAGGGCCACGTCCAGTGTCGCCCGCGTTGTCTTGTGCGTTACAATCAGAACTGGTGCGGTGCTTTCACTGTGCCCATACTGGCGCATCCGATCGATCGAGACACCCGCATCGCCCAGAATGGCGGCAATCTTGGCCAGCGCACCGGGTTTGTCCAGCAGGGCCAGGCGCAGATAATAGGGCGCAGGCAGGCCGGTAACGGCGGGGGTTGCGGCCTCAAGCGAGCTTGCGGGTCGGCCAAAGGTCGAAATCTGAAGGCCGCGTGCCAGATCGCAGATATCGCCCATCACTGCACTGGCGGTAGGGCCTTCACCGGCACCGGGCCCGCGCAGGACAACCTGATCCACTGCGTCGCCTTCAATCACCACCATATTGGTGCCGCCTTCCAACTGACCCAAAGGCGAGTCGCTGGGGACCAAGCAGGGCTGCATCCGCTGTTCAAGACCGCGCGCGGTGCGTTGTGCCACACCCAGCAGTTTGATGCGGAAGCCCATGTCATGTGCCTGATCTATGTCATCCAGGCTGATCTGTTGAATACCTTCAATCTCGATCCCGTCGAAATTCGGCTTGGTGCCAAACGCAATTGACGACAGCAGCGCCAGTTTATGCGCCGCATCGATACCGCCCACATCCAAGTTTGGATCGGCCTCAAGATAGCCCAGTTCGGCACATTCATCGAACAGCGCGTTATAGCCCTGACGCTGAGACTGCATCCGGGTCAGAATGTAGTTGCAGGTGCCGTTCATAACTCCCATAACGCGTGTAATCTCATTGCCCGCCAGACCCTCGGTCAGGGATTTGATAACGGGAATACCACCAGCAACAGCCGCTTCAAAACGGATCACACGACCTGCAGTTTCGGCCTGTTCGGCAAGCGCCTGACCATGGATGGCCAGCAGGGCCTTGTTTGCGGTGACAACGTCTTTGCCACCGGCCAAAGCGGCCTCGACCGACGCTTTTGCCGGGCCGTTTTCGCCGCCCATCAGCTCGACATATACATCGATATCATCGCGCTGGGCCAAGGCGACCGGATCGGTCTCCCATGCATAGTCAGACAGGTTCACGCCCCGGTCTTTGTTCGGGTCGCGTGCGGCAACAGCCACGATTTCGATCCGACGCCCCGTGCGTGCCTCAAGCAGATCGGCATGACGACGGATGATCTTGACGACACCCACGCCAACTGTTCCCAAGCCCGCAATTCCAAGCCGCAGCGCCTGTGTCATTCCGTGGGTTCCTTTCCGCTCGATCTATTCTGAAACCGGACGTTCATCCGGTCAGCGCTGCCTTAGCGGGTTCGGGCCGAGGGTGCAATCCGTCACGGCGGCGCCACGGCACCGGGTGTCAGTTGGTTGGCGCGTTTTGAAGCGCTTCGGCCTTTTTCCTGAGCGCTTCGGCGCGCGCGTTTAGGTCTTCCTCGACCTCGGTGGCTTCGCTGGCCGGATCAATTGGCGTACCAAGCGAGTCCTGCAGCGGGATCAGGGGCGGATAAGCGGCCTTTTGCACCGAACGCGACTCAGAGCCGTCCAACTCAGGAATATCCGCGCAACCCATCAAGGTCAGCGTCAGGATCAGCAAGGGCAGGGCTTTGGTTGGCATAGGGTCTCGCGGTCACAGTGTGATCCTGTGATGCACGTTTTAACGCATTGGTTCAAGCGGGCTTCTATCTGAACATTTGTTCAGATACGGTGTTTGCCATGGCACGTACCCAGGGTTCTCATTCCGATATTACAGGCCCGCTTATTCGCAGCGCGGCGCTCAGGCTTTTTGCCCGCCACGGCTATGCGGCGGTGTCGATGCGCCAGATCGCCAAAGAGGTCGGCGTGCAGGCCGGGGCGCTGTATAACTATACGCCGGATAAGCAGAGCCTGCTGTTTCGTCTGATGCGCGAGCATATGCAGGACCTGTTGCAGGCCTATGCCTCGTTGAATTCATCCTCTGATCCGCAAGAGGCATTGCGCGGCTTTGTCGGCTTCCATATCCGTTTCCATCTGGAGCGCCCGGATGAGGTTTTCATCGCCTATATGGAGTTGCGCAACCTGACCCCTGAGAATTTTGCAGAGATCGAAGATTTGCGCCGAAGCTATGAGAACGCTGTGGAAAAGATCCTGCGTGATGGGCAGCAGGCCGGGCTTTTTGCCATTTCGGACACCAAGATCGCCACACTCGCTGTTATCGCCATGCTGAACGGTGTGATGACGTGGTATCGCGCTGGTGGGCGCTTGTCGCTTGATGAGGTCGAGCAGGTCTATTGGGATATGGTTCGCCGTGCGGTGACGGCCTGACGGGGATCAGGCCGCCCCATTGATCAATGCGCCGGACGAATGAAGGTTCCGTTGCGCAATTCCTTGAAAGCCTGTTCCAGCTCGGCCCGCGTATTCATCACAATGGGCCCATGCCAGGCGACTGGCTCACCAATAGGCGCGCCTGAGATCAGCAGAAAACGTACACCCTCAGGCCCGGCCTGAACTGTGACTTCGTCTCCTGTGCCAAAGCGGACCAGCGTACGATCTCCGGACATGTCGCGGATGTTTACTTCTTCCCCGGCGACCTCTTTCTCTAGCAACACGCCAGTTGGCTGTGAGGCATCGGCAAAGGCAGCTTGTCCTTGAAACACATAGGCAAAAGCGCGGCGATAGGTGTCTATGCGAAAGGTCTTTTTGACGCCGGCCGGTATCTGGATGTCCAGATACTGAGGGTCCGCCGCGATGCCATCCACCGGCCCGGTTTTGCCCCAGAACTCTCCGACAATCACCCGCACGATTGTGCCGTCATCATCGATGACCTCGGGGATATCCTTGCTTTGCACATCCTGATAGCGGGGCGCGGTCATTTTCTGGGCCGAGGGCAGGTTCCCCCAAAGCTGGAAACCGTGCATCTGGCCTGTGCTGTTTCCGTGTGGCATCTCCTGATGCAGAATACCGGACCCGGCAGTCATCCACTGCACATCTCCTGCGCCTAGCGTGCCGCTATTGCCCAGCGAATCTGAATGCTCGACCGATCCGGCCAGCACATAGGTGATCGTCTCGATCCCGCGATGGGGATGCCAGGGAAAACCGGCCTGATAGTCCTGTGGGCGTTCGTTGCGGAAGTCATCAAACAACAGAAACGGGTCCAGTTCGGACGGATCCTGAAAGCCAAACGCGCGGTGTAGTTTGACGCCAGCGCCCTCCATTGTTGGCATGGCTTTGCGGGTTTCCAATGTGGGTCTCAGGGACATGGGTGCCTCCTATTCCTTTGCCCAGCATGTAACCTCTGCTCGGTAGTGGTCAATTCGCATGGATTCACCGGCTTTGTGCAATTTTGTTTAGAGGTTTCAGCCCCTGTTGTTCAGCGAAGAAAGCGGATAAACGAAGGCCCAGGCTGACAGGAGACAAGAATGCAGGACGAAGTACTGGCCACAATTGAGGCCTCAGCGCCAAGACGTTGGATCGGGGTTCTTATGCTTGGTACGGTTGGCGTTTTGGTTCTGTACGTTGCGCTGTCCACGCCGCCTGAGCTGGTCTGGCAGGTGTTTTTGATTGTTGTCGGTGGGGCGGCGCTCTGGCTGGCCTATAGTGTCTGGCAGGCGACCCAAGATCGGATCGAGCTGACGCGCACGGAACTGCGCACAGGGGCAGGGTGTCTGATTGCGCTTGTCGAAGAGATTGAGGCTGTCGACCGGGGAGTGTTTGCCTTCAAACCGTCGAACGGGTTTCTAGTGCGTACGCGGGCAAAAAAATCGAACAGCTGGGCGCCGGGACTTTGGTGGCGCCTCGGACGCCGCGTTGGCGTAGGCGGCATGACTGCCGCCTCTGAGGCCAAGTTTATGTCAGAGATACTCTCGGCCCTATTGCTTGAGAGGGACGAGGCTTAGCAGTCGTCTGGGTCGGCCACTGTGATATTGGTCAGCCCACGCGGCTGAGTGAACATGAATTTGTTAATCGCAAAGGAATGGTCTCCGTAGCCGATCTTGAACGGACGAGTGTACCAGTCTTTTGTTTCAACAAGGATCATCACCGCTCTGTCGGCCATGACAGGTATTCTGTCTTTGTATTCGTTCAGCAGTGTCGCATTGTCGAGTTTCTCAAAGCTCTCGCCGCGCGGGCAAGTCCAAAGCACAAAATGGCGATCTTGGTCCTGATCATACCGTACGAATGAGATACGCATCGATACTGCCGAGCGGTCAGAGATCATGAACTTTTGAAGTTCGTACAGGTTTGTAATGTACTGCTTCGTGATCTGCTGATCTTCACGAGAGATAATATCCGCAACAGCAAATGCAGCTTTGAGGTTGCTGGCGCTTTGCCGATAGCTGTCAAAATAGGTGTAAGATGTCCACATCGACCAGAACAGAAGCGGGAAAACCATGACCGCTTCAATACTGACGACGCCATCTTCCTTACGCCAAAAGCGACCAAGCCAACTGGCGGCGGTACGGGGCAGGGATAAGTTAAAACGGTTCATGGACAAACACCGTTGCTACATGCAGTTCATACTGGTCATCAATCGGATCAAACCGGGTCAAACGGCCCAAAGTCGTTCCAAAGAACAAAGGATCGATTTCAGCACAGGCCCGGATGATCATCAGCTGGTTTGAGGTCCCGGGATCAAAAAATGGCTCATCATCATCACCACCACGAATTTCTTCGGGCGTATCGACGCAATAGGGCTGCTGAAAGCTGCCGTTTAGAACCGTGCTGGCGGCGAATGGATTGATCGAGGTCATCTCGATTGCCAAATTGTCAAAGCACTTCGGGATCGCGCCGGCCTTATCACAAACGACCTGCTTCAACAGAGTATGAGTCCACTGCGCGCCGGGCGTTTGATCATAGACTTCGATCCGATTCATGCGGACATCTTGGATGGTTTCATCCAAAGCACGCTCAAGGTTTGCGTGGTTGTAGGCCACGATGCCGATTTCGACGCCTGAATAGGTGGTGATCATGAAGATCGGGAACCAGAACACGAACTCGATCGTGGCCATACCATCTTCGTTACGGCGAAACCGGCGCAGTTTTTGGGTCAGGCGTCTGATCATTGCGTCAACCTCAGATTCCGGATGCTCGACGTAATCGAAGCAAAGACATCAGGCAAATCGTCTGGGCTGGCCTCGTAGTAGGTCGCGTCGGTTGTTTTGCAGTGTTGCATGATAGCGCGGCCAGCGGATGGCGCTTCCAGCGAGATCGTAAAGATCACGACACCCATCTGCTGTTTTGCATAGTCGCACATCGACCTTACGCGCGGGTCCTTGATGCTACGACCGGCTGACTCAACGGCATCATAGTAGAAGTCATACGCCCAGCTTGAACCGTAGCGGTCATAGAACTGCTGATAAAGCTCGTAGCGCGTGGTCCGCTCCCAAAGATCCGCCCATGTCAGGTGTTCAGAGGGTTCTACGTCCAGCTCCAGATAGGTTTTGACGCGTTTGGTATCCCGATCAACGTTGTAGCAGGTACCAGAAGAGAACGACAGGCAACGATATTGAATGTACCCGCGCACATAGTCACCTGTCGGGTCGCCAACCAATGCCTCGTCGACGCTGGCGACGTTTTCGTAGGTGACGGTGGCGTTGTTGACAATCGTGTTGCCATACCCGCTAGGTTGGAATTGGTCTCTGACCCAGTAGTTCCCGCCATCCGACGAGTCCCACTCGATCATGTCCACATCTGGCCAGATGTAGTCGGTACCAAACTCGATTGTGATTTCATCATTGGAATCAAGCTCGGCGTAAGACACATAGTCGTTGATGCGCTCATTCCACCAAACCCCAGACTTACCGTCGCGATACGGGTCATTGGTCCAATACTGAGTCGTATTCGCACCATCAGTCATCAGGATCATGACTTTCAGTGTGTCGCCGCTGTGCGGGTTGTCCGGGCGCGTGGCGAACTCGGCTGGTACGTCACCCGCGGCTGCCATCTGGGCGATCACAGGCTGCATACTGTCATCAAGCAACGCCATGCCCCACTTAACGCCCAGGTCAATCGACGTGTTGCCCGCCGCTTGGAACGACGCGATTTTGTCTTTCAGAAGATCGGCGTCCTTCTGAAACACCATTGCTTCGCGGTTCTCGTCAGACTCACAGATTTCGCTATAGACGAGGTTGTCGTTTACCGGACGCTGGTCGTAGTCGCCCCAAGCGGTGAAGTGAAGCGTGCGATCATAGACAAGGTTCAGATCAAATTCGCCGTCCTGGAACTGGCTGCTAGTAAAGTTGATGCAGTTGGCATGCGGGTTCACACCGGACGTGTTGATATAGTCCATCATCGAGTCGGGCAGGGCGACCTGTGTCGCGTAAGGGACGATCGAGATCGACATTTTGCCGTCTTCGGATTTGTCGACCATTTCTTGCACGAATTCCTGCGCGGCAAGCTTCAGTGTGGTCAGTCGGCTGTTGCTGTTCATCGAGCCCGAAACGTCAAGAACCATCGAGATCTCGACATTGCCCAAGGCTTCTTCTGCTGCGCTGAATACCGAGGTCGTGATGAAGTCTACATCCCACCACTGCATGAAGTGCATCGCCACGTCCATTTCCGCACGCGCCTGCACACGGCGGAAGCCTTCGATGGTCACGGCACTCGAACCACACAGATTGGCAGGTTCGATAACAATTTCGTCCTCGATCAGATATTGAGCAAGGTTCTCTTTCTCGAGATAATCTTTGATAACGACTGTCGGACAAAGATCTTGCCGAAGATCGGTGGCCGCAAGCACCGCACGGTCTAGGGAATATTGCAGTCGTGCGCGTTCATGATCAAAGCGCTGGATATCTACCGCGAAACCACCGACCGCAAAAACGACCATAATCAAGCCTAAGGTAAAGATGGTCATCGTGCCATCCTCGGACCGGACGAAACTGTGTGACGGCAAACGACACGCGTCTGCTCGCTTTGATTTTCCCAGAATCGACTTCGCTTTAAATATCTTCATACCGCGTTCCTCTACCGGTCAGGCACACTGATTCCAGTCGTTCCCAACTTTATTTTTTTAGACGTGGAACGTGGCGAGATTTGGGCACCTTCGTCACTATGATGCTATTATTGAATGAAAATCGGCCTCAGTTTTGGGGTGTCGTGAGGCTTTGTTTCGCCCGTGTGGACAATTTGGCCAAAAGTCTTAACGGGCCGACTCAGGGGCGGGCTCGGTAATCCTGCGTTCATAAAGTGGTGAAAAAAAGTGCACTTGAAGATTGCAGCCCGCTGCAAGTGGTGCGACAAAACGTCATGACGTTTGTCAGTTCCCGGTATGGAGGATTTTATGACCGGTATCAAAGAACCCAGCTTTCGTGAAAGTGTTGATCTGATGTTCAACAGGGCGGCGTCCCTGATGGATTTGCCCCCGGGGCTGGAAGAGAAGATACGGGTCTGTAACGCAACCTACACAGTTCGCTTTGGTGTGCGCCTACGGGGCGACATCCATACCTTCACCGGCTATCGCTCGGTCCATTCCGAGCATATGGAGCCGGTGAAAGGCGGTATTCGCTATGCTTTGGCGGTGAACCAGGACGAGGTCGAAGCGCTGGCGGCGCTGATGACGTATAAATGCGCGCTGGTCGAAACGCCGTTTGGTGGTTCGAAAGGTGGGCTTTGCATCGATCCGAGAAAATACGAAGAGCATGAGTTGGAACAGATCACCCGTCGTTTCGCCTATGAACTGGCTAAGCGTGACCTGATCAACCCATCCCAAAACGTACCCGCGCCTGACATGGGCACGGGCGAGCGTGAGATGGCTTGGATGGCCGACCAATATGCGCGGATGAATACGACTGACATCAACGCGCGGGCCTGTGTGACAGGCAAGCCCTTGAACGCTGGTGGGATCGCCGGGCGTGTCGAAGCCACTGGGCGCGGTATCCAATATGCGCTGCGCGAATTCTTCCGTCATCCCGAAGACGTAGCCAAGGCGGGTTTGACCGGTAAACTGGACGGCAAGCGTGTTGTGGTTCAAGGGCTCGGCAATGTGGGTTATCACGCGGCTAAATTCCTGAGCGAGGAAGACGGCTCGACCATCGTGGGTATCATCGAATGGGATGGGGCGCTCTACAATCCCGACGGCATTGATGTTGAGGCGGTGCGCCAGTGGATCATCAAGCACGGTGGTGTGAAAGACTATCCTGATGCGACGCACTCGGCCGAGGGTGGTGACGTACTGGAAGCGGAATGTGACATCCTCGTCCCGGCGGCTTTGGAAGGCGTGATCAATCTTGAGAATGCCGAGCGTATCAAGGCCCCGCTGATCATTGAGGCCGCGAATGGCCCCGTGACCGCTGGTGCAGATGAGATCCTGCGCAAAAAGGGTACGGTAATCATCCCCGATATGTATGCCAACGCCGGTGGTGTGACAGTGTCGTATTTTGAGTGGGTCAAGAACCTCAGCCATATTCGCTTTGGCCGGATGCAGCGGCGCCAGGAAGAAGCGCGGCATGAGCTGATCGTCAGTGAATTGGAGCGGCTGGACCGCTATCTTGGTGATGCCTGGACGATGTCTCCGGACTTCAAAACAAAATATCTCAAAGGGGCGGATGAACTGGAGCTGGTCCGGTCTGGCCTAGATGACACCATGCGGATTGCCTACCAGTCGATGCGCGAAGTCTGGCATAGCCGCGATGATGTCGAGGATCTGCGGACTGCGGCCTATATAGTTGCGATTGACCGCGTTGCGAACAGTTATAGGGCCAAAGGTCTTTGAATGTATTTGGATGGGGCGGGCTTCTCGCCCCATCCTGTCGGACCGGCCCGAAATGGGCAATGGCAGGTCCGGAGCAGGGCGGGTAAGCTACCGCCAGTTCAACGATTCCCCGGAGACTTCAATGTTGCGTATCGCCATCGCTGCCGCCGTTCTTGCCACACCTCTGGCTGCGGCAGAAACCAAAGAACAAAGCTGCCAGTATCAGGCAGATGTGGTGGCCGCGATCCAGCAGGCGCGCCTTGATCGGGTGAAAGAGCGAGACGTTCCACAGGCGGTTGCCGATAGCAGCCCCACCTGGCCTGAAAACTACAATGCAGCGGTCCCATTGATCACGCCGTGGGTATATGAACAGAAGATGCGCGATGTCCGCAAAAAGGACCTTGGTGCGGCTTGGCTGGAGCTGTGCCTGCAGCAATAATCCACAGCCGGATCATTTCGCTGTGGAAAAGCGCGCCATCCCCTTGGCGCGCGTTTTCATTTCTGGCAGGTTTGGTGAATGTCTTTGCCCCCCGGATTTCTGGATGAATTACGCACCCGGCTCAGCCTGTCTCAGGTCGTTGGGCGCAAGGTCATGTGGGATCAGCGCAAGTCCAATCAGGGCAAAGGGGATATGTGGGCGCCATGCCCGTTCCATCATGAAAAAACGGCCTCATTCCATGTAGATGATCAGAAGGGGTACTACTACTGCTTTGGTTGTCATGCCAAAGGTGACGCCATCACCTTTGTAAGGGAGACTGAAAACGTATCCTTTATCGAAGCGGTTGAAATACTGGCGCAAGAGGCCGGGATGCCCATGCCCGAGCGCGATCCAAAAGCGCAGGAAAAGCAGGACCGCCGCGCGGAACTGGCCGAGGTGATGGAACAGGCGGTGAAGTTCTTCCGTTTGCAACTAAAGACCGGGGCAGGTGGCGCGGCACGCGATTACTTGTCCGGTCGCGGGCTGGATGCACAGGCGTTGGATCGTTGGGAGATTGGGTTTGCACCTGACGGCTGGCAAGCGTTGTGGGATCACCTGCGTGGTAAGAACGTGGCCGAAGACTTGATCCTGGACTCCGGGCTGGCCAAACCATCAAACAAGGGCAAAAAGCCCTATGATACGTTCCGCAACCGCATCATGTATCCGATCCGCGACCCGCGAGGGCGGTGTATCGCTTTTGGCGCTCGGGCGATGGACCCGAATGACAACGCGAAGTATCTGAACTCACCCGAGACTGCGTTGTTCGACAAAGGCCGCAGCCTCTACAACCACGGCCCCGCGCGGCAAGCGGCGGGCAAGGGGCAGTCTTTGATTGTGGCCGAAGGCTACATGGATGTGATCGCGCTGGCTGAGGCCGGGTTCGGCGCGTCTGTGGCTCCGCTGGGAACCGCGATAACCGAACATCAATTGCAGCTTCTCTGGCGCATTTCCGACGAACCGATCATCGCGTTGGATGGGGATACGGCGGGCCTGCGTGCCGCGATGCGGGCAATTGATTTGGCCCTTCCTTTGTTGGAGGCCGGGAAATCCCTGCGTTTTGCGCTGATGCCCGAGGGCATGGACCCGGATGATCTGCTGCGCGCCGAAGGGGCAGGGGCGGTTCAAAAGGTGTTGGATGGCGCCATTCCGATGGTCAAGCTGCTGTGGCAACGTGAGACCGAAGGGAAGGTCTTTGACAGTCCAGAACGCAAAGCGGCATTGGATAAGGTGCTGCGCGACAAGATCAAGCTGATCCGCGACACATCGATCCGCTCTCACTACGGGCAGGAAATCAAGGACCTGCGTTGGCAACTGTTCCGCCCGCAGCGTCAGACGCAAAGCCGGACCTGGCAACCGCGCGGCAAGTGGCAGCCGCCGAAACAGCCTGCGTCAGCGGGTGCAAGATCGTCATTCCTTGCGTCCTCAGACAATGCCGATATCCACCTGCGCGAAGCGGCCATACTGGCCATCTCCGTTCTGAATCCACAGGTCGTGGTTCAGTTTGAAACGCAGCTGGAAGACATGGATTGCCATGACCCGGATCATGCGGCGCTGCGCCAGGCCATTCTGCGCCATGCAATCAACGACCCGGACAACCTGAAAGACCACATCGTTGAAACTTTGGGACCCGAGCCCCTTGAAAACCTTCTGGGCCTTCGCCATGTCGCTGTGATCCCCTGTGTGTTCAAACCAGGCGACGTTGAAAAGGCTCAGATGACGCTGGCCGAAGAACTCGCAAAGATCAAAGCGCTCCGGGGGCTGGATGCTGAGATTGCCGAAGCGACCGAGGAGATGTCCGACTTGGCTGACGAGTCATTGACGTATCGGGTGGGTCAGGCCGCCGAAGAGCGTAACCGCGCAAGCCGCAGCCAGAACGAGGACAAAGCCCTTTTCGACATCGCCGACAACGGCGCGCGAATCAACCGCGACGAGAAGGACGCGTTCGAGGCAATCATGTCCGGGATCAAATTCGAGCGGAAACGTCGATAAAGTGATGTTTTCATAAAGCACTGGAAAAGAAAAACGGGTAAACGGGTGGCCGAATCACTTTCACGCGCTAATGATTCGGTTCCAACGAATCACCCATCCCTGCAGGAGCATTGAATGGCCGCCAAGGATACAAACGAAGATCGCAAATCCGACGAGCAGGAACAGGAAATCTCGCTGGACATGAGCCAGGCCAACGTCAAGAAGATGATCGCCGAGGCCCGCGAGAAAGGTTACATCACTTACGATCAGCTCAATCAGGTTCTGCCGCCTGATCAGGTCAGCTCGGAACAGATCGAAGACGTGATGTCGATGCTGTCCGAAATGGGCATCAACATCATCGAAGATGAAGAGGCCGAGGAAGAAGAAAACAAAGGCTCGACCGAACTGACCACGACAGACAGCAACCGTGAGGTCGCGCTGGCCGGTGCCGCCACCGAAAAACTGGACCGTACCGACGATCCCGTCCGCATGTATCTGCGTGAGATGGGCAGCGTCGAGTTGCTGAGCCGCGAGGGCGAGATTGCCATCGCCAAGCGGATCGAGGCAGGTCGAAACACGATGATCGCAGGGCTCTGCGAAAGCCCGCTGACCTTCCAGGCGATCACCATCTGGCATGATGAATTGCTGTCCGAAGACATTTTGCTGCGCGACGTCATCGATCTGGAAACCACCTTTGGCAACCAGTTGGACGAGGACGGCGATGTTGAGGAACCCGTCGTTGATACCGCTGTAGTACAGGCTGCCAAGCCAAAAGAAGATACTGGCCCGGAACTGGATGCGGACGGTAACCCGATCGCCAATGACGACGATGATGACGAAGACGATCAGGCCAACATGTCGCTGGCCGCTATGGAAGCGGCGCTGAAAGATCAGGTTCTGACCACGCTGGAGCGAATCTCGACCGACTTTGCGATGTTGTCGGAAATGCAGGACAGCCGGATTTCGGCCACCCTGAATGAAGACGGCACGTTCAGCGCCAAGGACGAAGAGACTTATCAGAAGTTGCGGTCCGAAATTGTTGAGCTCGTGAATGGCCTTCACCTGCACAACAACCGGATCGAGGCGCTTATTGACCAGCTTTACGGCATCAACCGCCGCGTCATGTCGCTGGACAGCTCGATGGTGAAACTGGCGGATCAGGCGCGGATCAACCGTCGTGAATTCATCGACGCCTATCGTGGTCGCGAATTGGATCCGAACTGGATGGCGGATATGGCCGAAAAGCCAGGCCGGGGCTGGCAGATGTTCATCGAACGCTCGACCGACAAGGTGGAAGAACTGCGCAACGATATGGCTCAGGTCGGTCAGTATGTCGGTCTTGATATCTCAGAATTCCGCCGCATCGTACAGCAGGTTCAGAAGGGCGAAAAAGAGGCGCGGCAGGCCAAGAAAGAAATGGTTGAGGCCAACCTGCGTCTGGTGATTTCGATTGCCAAAAAGTACACGAATCGCGGCCTGCAATTTCTTGATCTTATTCAGGAAGGCAACATCGGGCTGATGAAGGCGGTAGACAAGTTCGAATACCGCCGGGGCTATAAGTTCTCGACCTATGCGACATGGTGGATTCGCCAGGCGATCACACGCTCCATCGCTGATCAGGCGCGGACCATCCGTATTCCGGTTCACATGATCGAGACGATCAACAAGCTGGTTCGGACCGGTCGCCAGATGCTGCACGAGATCGGTCGCGAACCGACGCCCGAAGAACTGGCCGAAAAGCTGCAGATGCCGCTGGAGAAGGTCCGCAAGGTGATGAAAATCGCCAAGGAGCCGATCAGCCTAGAAACACCCATCGGCGACGAGGAAGACAGCCAGTTGGGCGATTTCATCGAAGACAAGAATGCCGTGCTGCCACTGGACAGCGCCATTCAGGAAAACCTCAAGGAAACGACCACTCGGGTTCTGGCCTCGCTCACTCCGCGTGAAGAGCGCGTTCTGCGGATGCGCTTTGGCATTGGGATGAATACGGACCACACACTGGAAGAGGTGGGTCAGCAGTTCAGCGTAACGCGCGAACGAATCCGTCAGATTGAGGCGAAGGCGCTGCGGAAACTGAAACATCCCAGCCGGTCGCGAAAACTGCGATCATTCCTGGATCAGTAAAGTGAAAGGCGCCGGGCACACGGCGCCTTTTTTCTTTGTCCGTCAGTTGAGTCCGAGCGGGAACGTTCGGTTTTCTTTCATGTCGCATTGCCCAGCAGTAAGATGCATGACACCGTTACCTTGCGCGGTTTGACTGAGAGAAACCAATCTATGCAAGCGTCTGAAATTTCAAATGAATGGGATGCTGGAAACCTGATCGTCTTCGATGGGGAATGCGTTTTGTGTTCCAGTTTCTTTCGGTTCATGCTGCGGCATGACCGGGCGCATGTGTTTCAGTTTGCGACGGCGCAATCACCTTTAGGGCAAAGGCTGTACCGACAGCTTGATCTGCCGACACAGGATTTCGAGACCAATCTGGTGATCATCAACCAAAAGGTGCATCAGCGCCTGGATGCGTTTGCCGCGGCGATGGCGCAGCTACGGGGCCCTTGGCGCGCCATGTCGCTATGCCGCTATCTTCCGCGCCTCATCAAAGACCCGCTCTATCACGCCATCGCGCGCAATCGCTATGCGATCTTTGGACGGACGGACAGTTGCATGGTTCCGGATGCAGAGGTTCGGTCACGTTTTGCGACGCAGGGGTTCTGACGCGAATGGACCCGTTTCTGCAGGCGTTGCCGCCGCAATCAGACCTGCCACAAGCAGTGCAGATCTTGCATAGCGACCCGGGCGTTTATGAGGGGCGCTGCAATGTTCAGCGGGGGCAGGGGCGTTTAGTGAGCTTTATATTAAACTTTGCCGGGTTTCCTCGGACCGGACATGACGTACCGGTTCGGATGACGGTGGTACGCGACGGTCAGCATTGGTTTTGGATCCGTGAATTTGCGGGCCATGTCACGCGCTCTCGCGTGTGTTATGACCCCAAGACGGGGTGCGTGCGAGAGAGGTTCGGCCTTGTGTCCATCTGGCTGAAACCCGTGATTGTTGAGGACAAGTTGCAGATCGACATCCAACGTTTGGCTCTGTTGGGGCTGCCCGTACCGACCATTCTTTTGCCGCGCTCGTCGACGTTCGAGATGCAGGATGATCGGGGAAGGTACGTCTTTGATGTGTCCGCTGAGGCCCCATTTCTTGGGCTGCTAATCCGATATCACGGCTGGCTGACGCCTGTTCACGACGCAGATGAAATCGACTAAATTGATCGTGAACCCAGCAGCTATTGGTCCACCGGGGCCTATCTTAAGCCCATAGGCAACAACGAAAAGATAAAACGATGAAACAGACGATCTTATTTGCACTGTCGGTGGCTGCAACCCTTGGCTTGGCGGCTGAGACAAGTGCGGCGCCGAACGGGTATCGGACCGAGCCGATCAACAGCACCGATTTCGAAGTCATACCGCGCGCTCAACAATTCACAGATGGCTATTGGTGCGCGGCGGCAGATTTTGCGCGTCGAAAGCTGGGCTTGGGCTGGCAAGACCGCATTTATGTTCTGCGTGGCTATGGCCCCAGCGTCACCACCGGACGCAGAACAGCGGTACAGTTTACAATCAAAGAGCCATCAGAGACCCCAGTACAACCCAGCTTTGTCTTATCAAGCTTTGCCGTAGGCTCCAGCATGTCCGTCCAAGGGGCAAATGCGAAATGCGATATCCGCCCGTTCTTTAGATAATAAGGTCTGAGCCAGTTTCGATGCAGACTGAATTCACGATGCAAACTCAAGGGGCAGGCCTCTATGAATTCACCGACAACGTGCATCGCTGGCTTGGCCCATCTTTGAGGGATGGCGTTCTGACGCTGTTCGTGCGCCATACTTCATGTTCGCTGCTGATACAGGAGAACGCTGACCCCGAAGTTCAGACCGATCTGAAGGCTTTTTTTGAAAGGCTGGTGCCGCCCTCGGATCATCCGGCGATGTCGTATCTGCGCCATACCTATGAAGGGCCGGATGATATGCCCGCGCATATAAAATCCGCGCTTATGCCCGTCTCACTGTCGATCCCTGTCTCGGCGGGTCGCATGTCTCTTGGGACATGGCAGGGGATTTATCTCTTCGAACACCGCTCTGCACCGCATTGTCGCTCGATCGCAGCGCATCTTGGGTAACCCTTTATCTAGGGGTTGAAAATTCCGACTACCCAAATCCTAGCGGCTGCCCTATAGTTGTGGATAAGTAAGCCGAAGTGCTTACAAAAGAGGCCGAACAAGGGACGAGGAGACGGCGGATGCGCTGCCCGTTTTGCGGAAATATCGACACTCAGGTGAAAGATTCACGCCCGGCAGAGGATCACGTTGCGATCCGCCGACGCCGGTTTTGCCCGGCCTGCGGGGGCCGGTTTACCACCTACGAACGCGTGCAACTGCGCGATCTGGTTGTGATCAAGACCAACGGAAAACGCGAAGATTTCGACCGCGACAAGCTGGAGCGTTCGATCCGTATCTCGATGCAGAAACGGCCCGTTGATCCCGAACGGATCGATCAGATGATCTCGGGCATCGTGCGCCGGCTGGAAAGCATGGGCGACACCGATATTCCGTCCAACAAAATCGGCGAGATCGTCATGGAAGCTCTGGCGCGGATCGACACCGTTGCCTATGTTCGCTTTGCAAGCGTGTACAAGAATTTCCAGGCGGCCGATGATTTCGAGGAGTTTGTCCACGAGTTGCGCCCGCCGCAACCTCCGACGGACGAGTGAGCGAAACAGATAAGCGATTTATGGCGCTGGCCCTGTCATTGGGGCAGCGTGGTCAAGGGTCGTGTTGGCCCAACCCGGCTGTCGGGTGCGTTATCGTGCGCGAAGGGCGCATTGTTGGGCGGGGCTGGACCCAACCGGGCGGGCGTCCCCACGCCGAACCTGTTGCATTGGCGCAGGCCGGATCGGCCGCCAAAGGCGCCACGGCCTATGTAACGCTGGAACCTTGTTCCCATCATGGCAAAACCCCCCCCTGCGCGACCGCTTTGATCGAGGCCGGGGTGTCGCGCGTCGTGGCCGCGCTTGAGGACAGCGACCCGCGTGTGTCAGGGCAGGGTTTCGCGATGCTGCGTGAGGCCGGGATCGAGGTCGATACAGGTGTTTTGGCCGATCAGGCCGCGCAGGAGCTGGCCGGTTTTTTTCTGAAAACGGAACAGAGCCGTCCCTTTGTCACCCTGAAACTGGCCAGCAGTTTCGATGGGCGGATTGCAACGCAAACCGGCCATAGCCAGTGGATCACAGGCCCAACCGCCCGCCGCGCTGTGCACGCAATGCGCGCGCGCCATGATGCGGTGATGGTTGGCGCAGGAACGGCGCGTGCGGATGACCCCTCGCTGACAGTGCGGGATTTGGGCGTCTTACATCAGCCCGCACGGATTGTCGTATCGCGCCATCTGGATTTACCTCTGATGGGCCAATTGGCACGCACGGCTAAGGATATTCCCGTCTGGATATGCCATGGTCCGAGCCCCGATCCGGATCGCGCTCGCACGTGGGAAGGGCTGGGCGCCCGTCTGATCCCTTGCGCGCTGCGGGATCACCATATCGATGCAACCGATCTGTTGCTGCAATTGGGTCAGGCCGGTCTAACGCGGGTGTTCTGCGAAGGCGGTGCGGCCCTTGCCGCATCACTGCTTGAGGCGGACATGGTGGATGAACTGGTCGGTTTCACCGCTGGTCTGACCATTGGCGCCGAAGGGCTTGCTGCGGTCGGCCGATTGGGTCTTGAGACACTTGAGGCCGCACCACGGTTTGAACTGATCGAAACACGCACGATTGGTCCGGATATCCTGCACCGCTGGCGACGATCCACACAGTGACTTAGCGCCATAAGCGCGCATGCGTGGCAAAAACACCCTGCAGTTTTGACAGAAGGCGGTTCAGCGGTCCTGTTGCTGCTGGTACGCCATCCGCCAGACGCTCAACCGCGACTTCGACGGGGCAGGGTTGCCCTGTCAGCGGGTCCATATAGCGCGGATAGTCTATCAGCGTTGCGTGAACCAAGCCCATCAGCGATGGCCGTGCGCCCCTACGCGCCGGGACCGTACCAAGATCATGAGTCAGACCCCATCCGGCATAAAAAGGTGCACCCAATGTCGTGACCTTGACGCCACGAAGCAGGGCCTCGAACCCCAGCAGCGAGGTCATGGTCCAGACCGCTTGCACATGCGGCAGTAGCGAGGCCGGATCGCAATCGTCCAGAATCAGATCGGCCAGACCTTCAGCCTCAATCTTGCCCTCTCGCAGCCCCGCCTGGACGTCTGGGTGGGGTTTGTAGACTAAGACGGCGTCCGGATTCGCATCCCTCGCGGCGCGCAGCAGTTCAAGATTGGTGCGAATGTTGCTGGTGCCCAACAGGATTGAGGCGTCGTCCTCCACCTGCCCAGGCACCAGAATGCGACGCCCCTCGGGCAAGGTCGGAGCTGGTTGTCCGATGTTGTATTTGCTGAGACCACCCGAGAGCAACTGCGCCACCAAATGCTCTGCTCGCAGTTCCTGATCTGGACGCAATGTCTCGCGTTCGGAAATCAGTTCTTCCAAACGGCTCGGGCACGTGGGGTCATAGTAAATTCCCAGATCATCGGTCACCAGCGACAGGGGAGGGATCAGCTCTGCGCCCAACCCGCGTGAACGCAAAAAACCGTCTTCAACGCGAATGACCCGTTCGATATCTCTCGATTGACTGGCCCAGACCATATGCGGCTGATCGGGGGCCGTCGGCATAGTGGTTTTGAATTGAACCTTGCGATGTCTGCCGAACATCTGTTGAAGATGTTTGCGCTTCCACAGCCGCATGCCCGAGGCTGTCCAGCCAAGCCGATCCTGACGCCAGGCGCGGGTCGTGGCCTCCAGCGTGTCGAGAACGGTTTCCAACTCGCACAACCTATCGCGATAGGGGTCGTACCATGTGGGATAGAGCAGCATGGCCGCTGCAAATAGCTGCGCGCGCGTCAGGTTCCGGGATCGGCGCGAGATTGGCACCTCATCTTGGGTCAAACCCCAACCGGCATAAAAGGGCTGCCCGAAAACGCGGGGTTTATGACCGGCCAGGATTGCCTCGAACCCGAGTTGCGAGGACAACGTGTAGACCCCAACCGCCCCATCCAACAAAGTCCACGGGCTGTGCGCATCGTGCAAAAACGAGACACGATCAGAGAGGTCCTGATCAGTGAAGTATCCCGGACGATGGCCCGCTTGTGTTTCAGGATGTGCTTTGATCAGGACGCGCGCGCCCGGGTTCTCCTCCTGCGCGATCACCAGCATTTCGCGGAACCTGGCATAGTCGCCTCCGCTCGCCGTAACGGCGGCATCACCCTGCGTTTGATCAACGACCAGAACATAGCCGGGATCAGGCGCCGCGATGTCAGTGTCAAAAGCCGAGTACTTGCTGAGATGCAGGTCCTTTATCCGCGCAATAGCACCGCGTGCGCGGTTTATCAGCGCCGTATCGTCCAGCGGGTGGGTCGCCAGGAGCGTTTCAAGGTCCGATGGGGTGGACGGGTCGAAATGCAGCTCGGTTTGATCCAGTAGTAACCCCAAAGGTGCCTCGCCCGCGCGCCCGGGATGGAGAGAGCGTAGAAACGCGTCTTCGACCCTCAGGATCGGGGTGCCGTATTTTTCGGCTATGCTCAGGCCGCGATGGGCGGTTGGGCTGTTGCCCCAGACCCCAACGGTATCGCCCTGTTTGGGCAGGCCAAGGCGCATGTCATAGCCGGCCAATGACAGGATGCGCCGTATGCGACGGTTGGTCAGAAAACCCCCATTATAAACAAACAGCCGAGTGCGATCTGCCCCGGCTGCTGTGTCCGCTTCTGGATACACGGGTTAGTTTCCGGTCAGTGTAGCGACGTTTGCGACCGGTGTAAGACCACCCGCAATAAGCGAGATCGATTTGCTCCACTGCGCATAGGGGGCTTCGGTCACATAGATCGTGTCATCATCGCGGATGACAAAGTCGCGGGCAATGAACAGACCGTTGGGCGCGGTCAGATTCAGCAAGTAGATCATGCGCTGATCCCCTTGCAAACCCGCACGACCTGTTACGCTGCGGGCGATGTCCTGACCTTCTTTCCGAAGGATGAAAATCCCTGTCGGATCCGAGGAGAGACCTTGCAAACCACCCACCTGCGCCAGCGCTTCCAGCGCCGATAGATCCTGACTGTCAAACGCAATCCGCGATTGTCCGCCCGTCGCACCCAGCGCGATGTAAGAGCGGCTGTCAGCCTCAACCAGGATGCGGTCACCACCGCGCAGGGCGACATCGAGATTGGGGTTTTTGAACAGGTCTTCATACCAAACGGTGCCTTTCTGGTCTCCTCGAATCAGGGTCACCAGTGCGATGTCCGATCCAACAGCTACCCCCCCCGCCTGGGACAACATACCCAGCAAGGTGCGAGTCGGACGTTCGATCGGGTAAATACCGGGCGCGCCGATTGTGCCAGTCAGCGAAACCGTCGAACCGTCACCGGCAACGCGCCGCACTTCGACTTGTGGATCAGGGGTCTGTTCTTTCAGCTCGTTTGTAATCAGCACACGCAGTTGTTCTGGCGTATTGCCTGCCGCGCGCAAGCGCCCGGCATAAGGGACGAAAATGAACCCGTCACTGTCGACCTGAACCTCTTCCAAGGCGGTGGCGGCACCGGTTTCGCCCGACAGCAAGCCATCATCCACGTTTTCCCAAACCGTCAGGCCCAGAACGTCACCGGGGCGCACGGTATCTGCCGCAACACTCGATGCGCTGCGGAAGGATGAGGAAAACCCAAATTGCGGGATGCTGGACGTGGCTTTGGTGACGCGGTCATCCACTTCGACCACGAAGGCGTTACCACCATTTTCGACCGATCCGGCCAAAATCTCTGATTTATTCGGTCCGGATTTGGGAAGCTGGCACGCGGCAAGAAGGCCGCAAAGAGCCAAAATGGTAACTCCCCGTCGTGCTCGGGTAGAAAAGCGCTGCACTGCCTCTGATCCTCAAACTTCTTTTTTGTTGGGGGCAAAGTACCCCGATTGGGCAGCAACATCCAGCAGAGGATGCCTTATTTCATTCGACAAGTCGCAACTGTGGCGTGCGTGCCTCGTTGTTTTTCAACACCGCCTGATAGGGGTCATGAGCACGCAGGACCATATCTGCCGCGCGTCGCAGTAATTGTCGGCGTCCCCTTCGCGAATAAAATCCGCCGGGAACTTGGCTGGTTTCAAGAAGGAACTGACGGTAGATGCGATAGGCTTTTGCATCCGGCATTTCGGGTTCGGCAAAAAACTCATCAATCGGCTGCTGAGAGACAAATTCGGGCTTATCGTACACTGATCTGCCGAAAATCCGCAGCGGAATGCCCCGCCACAGTACCTGCTGACCTGCGGTTGAATTGATGGTGACGGCCGAGTTCGCTTCATCCAGCAATTTGGCCAGTTTGCCACCGGGGACGTAATGAACGCGACCCTCGATCCCGTACTTGCGGCACAGATCGCGGACTCGGCGGCGCAGCGGTTCGCGGTGGTTTTCCAGCGGGTGTTCCTTGATCACCAAGCGGTGATGGCCCGGTGCACCCTTGGCGAAGCCTTCGACCATCTGTTCCAGAAACGCACTCATGCTATTGTAGTCGGAATGCGATTGGACCGAGCTGTCGTGACCCAGTTGAAGCAGTACCAAATGGTATGGGAACGCGCCGCGGCGTACCCGCAAAGTGGACCAGCCGCGCTGGAGCCGGTGAAACGGCATCAGGGCCAAGCGCTTGAAATACAGTTTGAATTCCTTGGCGACCGAAAGATCACGATGTGGGCGGAAGTTGCGGTAGCGGCGGTTCATGAACAGAACGAACCAATGGTATAGCGCGCCATAAAAGATGTGCTGGCGCATATCTCCCCAATGTGACGGTGGAGGCGGAGATGCCGTATCAGACTGCTCGAGCGCCTGATGCATTTCCGCGACATCCAGTGACATCAGTTGAGAGTTTCCGTTGGACCCCCAACGCTCATAAGTCACCCACCAGGGCCGCAGATACCCTTCCTCGAAGACATGGATCGTTATGCCACGGGATCGCGCGATTTCAACGGCGCGGGCATGAACCGGGCGTGTGTCACCGTACAGAACGATATCGGTTACGTCCTTGCGGATGATCAGATCGATCAGCGTTTCAGGCCAAAGTTCTGGCTTGTCGCGAAACGGAATATAGGTGGATGTGTCAGACCAGAACGCCCGATCCCCGGCATTGAACCCGACCCGCCAGACCTGCGCGCCGGCCTCTTGCAGCATACGCCCCAGCGCGCTGAAGAATGGGCCATGTGGCCCCTGTAGGAACAGAAAGACGCGATCGCTTGATGGGGTGGCAGAGTGGGTCATCCTCGTCATCTTATCCAATCTTCTGGGCGAAACTATGCCTGATTGTCTCAGTTTTTTACTCATTTATGCCTTAATTTAGCTGCCGGTCCTTGCCCACGCTTGGTGAAGGTCGTACCCCAGCGAATAAAGTCAGGATCAGGTTAGGGATCGAGGGTTAACAGAATGTTTACAGGGATCGTCACGGATATCGGCACCGTTACCGAGTTAGAGCAGCAAGGCGATCTACGAGCGCGCATTCAGACAGCCTATGAAACCGCTGGCATTGATATCGGTGCCTCTATTGCCAGCGACGGTGTCTGCCTGACAGTGATTGCACTGGGCGATGACTGGTATGATGTGCAAGTCAGCGCCGAGACGGTGTCGAAAACAAATCTGGACAGCTGGACGCCTGGCAAACGTGTCAACCTGGAACGCGCTCTGAAGGTTGGCGACGAACTGGGTGGCCATATCGTTTCGGGCCATGTGGATGGCGTGGCCGAGGTTGTAGCGGTTCAGGATGAGGGCGACAGCACGCGGGTCACATTGCGCGCGCCCAAGGAATTGGCACGCTTCATAGCCCCCAAAGGGTCGGTTGCGCTGAACGGAACATCTCTGACCGTGAACGATGTTGAGGGGTGCGAATTTGGCATCAACTTTATCCCTCATACCAAAGAAGTGACCACCTGGGGCGATGTCACCGTTGGGGATCAGGTCAACCTTGAGATCGACACGCTGGCCCGCTATGTCGCGCGCCTGGCCGAGATGTCCTGAGGCAAATATTCGTCGCGTCCTGACCCGTGCACGCCGTTTGCGCTCTGGCCTTTGGGCGCGGTGTGGTCTATCCCGCGTTGCAGAAATGCTCTTGTGAAAGGCTGCCCCATGAGCTTTGAAACCCCCGGTCCGGTCGAGGCCCAGCTGCGCGATGCGATCAGCCCGATTGAGGAGATCATCGAAGAGGCGCGCAAAGGCCGGATGTATATACTTGTCGATCACGAGGATCGCGAAAACGAAGGCGATTTGGTGATTGCCGCTGAATTCGCGGATGCCGAGGCGATCAATTTCATGGCCACCCATGGGCGCGGGCTGATCTGTCTGCCGATGACGGCGGAAAGGATCGACAATCTGGGCCTGCCGATGATGGCGGTGAACAATTCATCGCGTCACGAAACTGCGTTCACCGTCTCGATTGAAGCGCGCGAGGGAGTTTCGACGGGTATCTCTGCCGCCGACAGGGCGCTGACCGTGGCCACCGCGATCAACGAACAGAATACGATGGCCCATATTGCCACCCCGGGCCACATCTTCCCGCTGCGGGCCAAGCGGGGCGGGGTGCTGGTGCGCGCAGGCCATACTGAGGCTGCTGTCGATATCTCGCGCCTGGCGGGGCTGAACCCGTCGGGCGTGATCTGTGAGATCATGAAGGCTGACGGCACCATGGCGCGCCTGCCGGATCTGGTCGAATTCGCGCAAGAACATGATATGAAGATCGGCACCATCAGTGATCTGATCGCGTACCGGTCGCGCAATGATAATCTGGTGGTTGAAACCTCACGCGAAACCGTAACCTCGGAATATGGCGGCGAATGGGAAATGCGCCTGTTCACCGATCAGCTTTACGGCATCGAGCATGTCGTCATGATCAAAGGTGACATCACCACGCCTGAGCCCGTTTTGACCCGCACCCACGCTTTGCACGAAGCGCCGGATATTCTGGGCCTCGGACCCAAATCTTCGCGCGAATTGCCGCGCGCGATGGAGAAGATCGCGGAAGAGGGTCGGGGGGTCGTCTGCCTGTTCCGCCAGCCGCGCAATTCGCTCTATGCGGTCGAAGATGAAGGCCCGCGCACCATCAAGCAAACGGGTCTCGGGTCTCAGATCCTGTCCAAGCTGGGCGTTCAGGAACTGGTTCTGCTGACAGATTCACCTGAAACCGTATATCTGGGGCTCGACGCGTTTGGCTTGTCCATCGTCGGCACCCGCTCGATCCTGAAGGAAGACTGATCATGGCTGCTCAAGACGAACATGGCATCCTGCCGACACCCAAATTTGACAAGCCGGTGAAACTGCTGATCGTGGCGGCCCCGTTCTATCGCGCCATTGCCGACAATCTGATCGCAGGTGCTAAGGCTGAAATCGAAGCGGCAGGTGGCACTTTCGAAGTTGTCGAGGTTCCCGGCGCGCTGGAAATACCAACCGCCATCGCCATGGCTGATCGCCAGTGCAATTTCGATGGTTATGTTGCACTGGGTTGTGTCATTCGGGGCGAGACCACGCATTATGAAACCGTCTGCAACGACTCCAGCCGCGCCATTCAGCTGATGGGTCTTCAAGGCCTGCTGATCGGCAACGGTATCCTGACGGTTGAAAACAACGAACAGGCCGAAGTCCGCGCCAACCCCGAAAAGATGAACAAAGGCGGCGGAGCGGCTGCTGCGGCCTTGCATCTGATCGCACTCGGCCGTAAGTGGGGCTCTTCCAAAAAGGGCGTGGGCTTCAAGCCGCCGTCCGAGTCCATCCTTGTGGCGGGCGACAGCAACGGATCCACGACAGTATGACCCACACAGATGCGCCGAAACCGGCCAACCAGAAACGCCTGATGAAATCCGCCGCCCGGCTTTATGCCGTGCAGGCGCTGTTCCAGATGGAGCAATCGGGGCAGACCACTGAGGCGGTCGTGAATGAGTTTCTGGATCACCGGTTCGGTGCCGTCTATGAGGGCGAGGAAATGCTGGACGGCGATATCAGCGTCTTCCGGTCGCTGGTCGACAATGCGGTGAACTATCAAGCGCCAATTGATCAGATGACGGACCGTGCGCTGGTTGCGAAATGGCCGATTGCTCGGATTGACCCGACCTTGCGGGCGCTGTTCCGCGCGGCAGGTGCCGAGCTGACCCAAAGCGATACGCCGCCCAAAGTGGTCATCACTGAATTCGTCGACGTGGCGCGCGCCTTTTTCCCAGACGGCAAAGAGCCCAAATTCGTCAACGCCGTGCTGGATCACATGGCGCGCGAGGCCCAGCCCGAGGCGTTCTGACGCCTTTACCGCAGGCTGAGAGGCGCTAGACTCACGTCCGTAGCGCAAGGAGGTCTGCCATGCCCAAATTGATCCGTTTGTATATCACGCAGGTTGCCTGGGGGTTCGTTATCTCGGCGGTGTTTGTCGGGGTGTTACTGGTCTTCAACGTGGCCAATCTGCGCAGCCTGATGATCGGATCGGATGTCGGTCTGATCGCGTTGCTGATGATCTGGTTCATGAACGGGATCGTCTTTGCGGGTGTCCAGTTTGGCTACAAGATCATGTGCATGGCCGAGAAGCCCAAAGGCCCACGCGGGGGCACGCCGGCCGTACATGAAATTGAGCCGGTCGTGATCAAGCAAGAGGCGAGTGTTTCACGCTGAATCGGGTGTTAGGCCAGATCACCCGGAGCCCCTCATGATCTTTCTGATCGAGAGGTAACGATGGCACTGGAATTGTCCGTTCTGAGCCCAAATTACCCTATGCCGCGACCCGAACGAATGTCGGTGAAACGTGTGAAAGCAGACCGTGGACGCGCTGGTGACAACAGAAAAGGTGACATGATGCTGTGTCAAAGGCTGTTGTGCGGCGTTCTCGAATGCGAATCTCGGTGAAGTGAAGGCGATCAGGCAAGATCAGCGGTCATCATTGTCAAAATATAACCCAACAAACTCAAGATGCCTCAAAATAGCCTTCAAAGTACTGCAGCCCTTGCCACGTCCATGGCGTATACACGACCCTGAGGAGCATTCATGTTTAAACGATACCGGCTGAAGGCGCTTGAATATCTGTTCTATGTGATGGCGGGCATTGCTGCTGTCGAGTTGATACGAATCCAGTCAACTCAACCCGATAGGGCCAATGATCTGATAGCGATTATCTTCATGCTGGTTGGTACCGGCATCTTGTTGCCCCGGATCATTGCCTATGCGCGTTGGCAGACCGTAACTGCCAAAGTAAGCGCATATAAGAGTGATTGGGATGGCGATCGATCTGCCTCTTACAGTTATGAATTCCGCAACCAAACGTATCGAGGTAGCATTCGTTCGCTTCACGGTGGACCGACGCATTCCAGTCTGCAAGTATCCGTGAACCCGTCGGCTCCCTCGGTCAAATATGCAGTTTTGGGGAACGTTTGGTTTGTTGGAGCGGCCATGCTCGGCGTTGGTATATTCGTTATTCTGAGTGAGCAGAACATCTTTGGGTGACATCCAAAGAGACGCCCCCTACACATTTCCGGGTCGATGTGTCCAAAATGCAAACACCGCGCTTGGCGCCGTACGCAGCGTCCGCTGGACACGCTAAGCGGACTGCGTTCGCCGATGTGTGAACGGCAGCTTCGTCCCGAAAGCGGTTGTTGAAGTAGGAAGTACCAGGCGATCAGAGTGGAATCGTTGAACCTGTCGCTAATTCAGCCTGAAATCCGAGCCCTAAGAGGCGAACGTGAGTGGCGTTCTTAGCCAGTTCTGGAATGCGGCGGGACCACCAGTCAACCGTGCGGTTTGATTCCCGAGGACCTGTATGTACAGGTGGGCGCCAGATAATCAGGCCAGGACCTGAACAGAGCCAGCCCCCTCGGAATTGCTTAAGGCCACCAGAATGCTACCAGTCACAAGAAGGGCAGAACCCGCCAAGCGCTTAGTTAGGGCGTCGGGCGGGTTCGTACAAGGGGTTTGTCGACAGATCAAGCGTCGACCGGCTCGTGCAGGGCAGCGCGCATCTTGCCGAAATGCTCGTCCCAGCCATTGTCCAGCGCCAGGATCAGGCCAAAGGCCTCGGCGGTTTGGGGCAGGCCTTCATGTAGCAGGCTCAAGCGTGTGCCACCCGCTACGGGTGTCAGGGTCCATTTGACTACGCTGACAGCGTCGCCCATCGGTTTGACGGTGAACGTGTATTCCAGATATTCTGGCGCGCGCGCTTCCCGGACTTCACCCCAGATCAGCAGATCGCCGCTGGTGGTTCCGAACATCTCAAGCTTCTGGCCTTTGGCCAGTTTTCGTTCGGGTTTGTGAAACCACTCGGCAAGCCGTTCGGGCTCGGTCAGGTAGGCCCAGACCGTGTCCGGCTCGGCCCGCAGGAAAATGGATTTTTGCAACACAGCATTGCTCATTTGTTTTTCCTTTCAATTGCTTCTTTAAGAGAGCTAAGGCGATCATCCCAGAACTGGTCAAAATAGCTGAACCAGTCCAGAACAGGCGCCATGCCCTGTGGTTCTATTCGGTTGATGCGTTCCCGGCCGCGAGCTTCCACCGTGATCAACCCGCCATCAGACAGGACTGTCAGGTGCTTTTTCACGGCGGCGCGGGTCATGTCGAACCGGTCGGTCAACTGGCCGATCGTCATGTCCTCGGACGCCAGCAGTTTGACGATGTCTCGACGGGTTGGATCGGCCAGCGCACGAAACGCGTTTTGAGTTAGGTTCTCCATCGGTGCCTCATAAGTAGTACCTTTCGGTGTCATATTTATTGAGTACCAAAAGGTATCATGTCAAGCCTGGATCTGTGCTTTACATTTGTTCACTGATTGTTCACATTTTCTCATGACCTTGGATTTGCAACCTGGACAGAAACTCGCACGCGGCGTCGCGCGCCACCTTGCGGCGCATGGGTTTGTTTCTGTTGAGGAATTCGTGCCAGCCCGTGGTTTGCGGGTCGATGTTATGGGGCTGGGCCCCAAAGGTGAGCTTTGGGTGATCGAGTGCAAGTCCGGCCGCGCGGACTATCAGTCAGACGCAAAGTGGCAGGGGTATCTGGAGTGGTGTGATCGATTCTTTTGGGCTGTCGATACCGATTTCCCGACGGAATTACTGCCGCAGGAAACCGGTCTGATCATTGCCGATGCCTATGATGCCGAGATCATTCGAATGGCGCCCGAGGACAAACTGGCCCCGGCGCGGCGTAAGAAGATGATCCAGAAATTTGCAACCGATGCGGCACGGCGTCTGCACATGCTGCGTGATCCACGACTTTAGAAAGGCTCAGGTTCCGACGGCGCGAGCGGCTTGCGCTGCGGCGCGAATTTCTTCGGCGATTTCTTCGGCTTCTTCCGGGTCGAAATCCATCGGGACTTCAAGGCCATCAGCCTCGATGAACAGACGCACCATACCCTGATCAGTTGGGCCGATCTGCAGGTTGGCCTGAATGTCGCGTTCGGTGTTGATACCCATATTCGCCTCCGGGACTGAGCGTTTGTGCTAGCGTGCAAAGGGTTGAGAATCAAGCCGCCTTTGCGTTCAGATAGGGTATGGATGATGTAGTTCTCAGATCGTTTCGGGCCGATGATGCGCCCTGGCTGGTCGAACGTCACGGCACGCTTTATGCACGTGATGAAGGGTTTGATGACAGTTTTGCTCCGTTGGTGGCAAGCATCCTTCGAGAGTTCATTGCGGACCATGATCCATCCTGCGAACGCGGTTGGATCGCTGAGCGTGTAGGTGAAAGGCTGGGCAGTATCTTCTGTGTCAGGCTGGATGCACAGACTGCGAAACTGCGGCTGTTCCTGTTGGTGCCTGAGGCGCGCGGGCTGGGGTTGGGCAAGCGTCTTTTGGAGACCTGTATGGGCTTTGCCAAGCGGGCCGGATACCAGCAAATGCAGCTGTGGACCCATGAAAGCCACCGTGCGGCCTGTGCGCTGTATCGGGCCAATGGATGGCAGCTTACGGGTAGCAAACAGGTGCATTCTTTTGGGGTCGATCTTGTCGAGCAAAGCTGGAAAATTCAGCTTTAATCCTCTTGCAATCCCTGGACGCGTTCGGTACATCGCCCTTCACGAGTGCCGCCTTAGCTCAGTTGGTTAGAGCGCTGGATTGTGGATCCAGAGGTCCCCTGTTCAAGCCAGGGAGGCGGTACCAAATCCCCAACATAGCAATCGAATAGATGAGCTATTGTGGCGTGATCAAACCTGTTTGATCTGCTGAACGTCGCGCGCGGGATCAGCGCGCGAGGTTCAGTCTGAATTTCATCTTGCTTTGTCTTGCGGCCGGCAGATGGCGGTTCAGGCGCTTGTTCACCTGCCCAAAGGCCCACACGATGACTAGGGTCAACAGGATGAAATAAAAGGCCAAAATCGGGTAGGGCACAAACGGGTTGAAGGTTTTGTCCGCAAAATAGCTGGCATAGTACAAGGCGTCTCCGCGCTGCTGCCAGGCCGGGAAGGCCGAGAAAAAGACCAGCGTTGTAGACTGGAACACAAAGATCGCTTCGTTTGTGTAGGCGGGCCAGGCCAGCCGCAGCATGGTCGGCCAGACGATGCGGCGGAACCGCGCCCAGCCGGACATGCCATAGGCATCGGCAGCCTCAAGATCGCCCTTGGGGATCGAGCGCAGCGCGCCATAGAAGATCTCACCCGAATAGGCGGAGGTGTTCAGGAACAGTACGATAAGCGCCCCCAGCCAGGCCGAGGTGAACGCGTCGAACATCGGATAGGGTTTCTTCAACGACAGGAAGAAGAAATAGGCAAAGAAGAACTGGATGAACAGCGGCGAGCCCCTGAACAGAAAGATGAACCATTCGGACGGTTTGCGCAGCCATTTGTTGGGTGATGCTTTTCCGACCGCCAGTGCGGTGGCCAGAAAGAAACCCGTGACCATTGCCATGATGCCGAAATAGATATTCCAGATCATGCCTGAACCGATCAGGGTGAAGTGCTCGCACAGGGTAAAGTCAGTTTTGGGCAGAAGCCGTTCGCCATAGCCCAGAGACCGCAGGCCGTAATCTTGAATAGTTTGCAAGCAGCTCATGCCGTGGTCTCCTTGCGCAGAAGCTCTCCGCCCGAAGTGGCCTGACCATGCGACAAACGGCGCATCAGTTTCTCCAGCCCGATCTCAGACACACGGGTCATGCCAAGGTAAAAGACCAGCAGGGCCAGAAAGTACCACATGCGCCAGTCGCCATGAGGGTAGTCGGTGAAGCGCGATGTCTTGGTGCCACCCAGTTCGCGGGCCCAATAGACGATGTCTTCGACTCCCAGCAAGAACAGCAGCGGCGTGGCCTTGATCAGAACCATCCAAAGGTTTGACAGGCCGGGCAGAGCGTAGACCCACATTTGCGGCACAAGGATGCGCCAAAAGGTCTGGCTGCGGGTCATGCCATAGGCCTCGGCCGTTTCCAGCTGCGCATGTGGCACGGCGCGCATTCCGCCGAACAGGACATTGGCAGCGAAAGCGCCAAACACGATAGAGAATGTGATCACTGCAAGGAAGAAGCCGTAGGTCTCATGCACCCATTCTGGCGAGGTCCCAAGCGGCAGCTTGGCGGCCTGACACACCAGAAAATCGTTGCCCTGACGGATCGGATCTGTCCAGTCCGGGCAGAGGATCTTGTGGCGGATCCATTCAAACCCCTGATCCAGAGCGATGACGAAGAACAGGAAAAAGGCAATGTCGGGCACGCCGCGCACAATCGCGATATAAGCCTTGCCCAGCCAACTGAGAGGTAGAAAGTGCGACCGTGCGGCCATCGCGCCTGCAAAGCCAAAGCCGAGCGCGACGGGCGCAGTCACGGCCAGCAAGGCCAGAACCTTGATGAAAGACAGGTAGAACGACCAGTGGACGCCATTGGTCAAATAGCACGAGAACCAGCGGAACGTGCCCAGCGTGTCAGGATCAGCGCAGTAGGAGAACATAAGGCGTCTTTCGAACGTCTGGTCCGGCAAGGCCGGAACGGGCCCGGCGCAAGGACGCCGGGCCGGGACAGGTCAGTATCAGTTGGTGACGACCGAACCGTCAGCGCCGTATGTAGCGGTGCCTTCACCGAACCACTTGATCAGCATCTCGTTAAGCGTGCCGTCAGCTTTCATCGACGTGATGGCTTCGTCGAACTTGCCGCGCAATTCACCGTCGCTTTCACGCAGGCCCATGCCGACGCCACCGCCCAGCGGAACCGGATCGCCGACAAAGACCAGCTCACCGCCCGATTCTTCGACCAGCGGCACCAGATAGTCGCGGTCGGCCAGAACAGCATCGGCTTCGCCGTTGCGGACGGCTGCGATGGTTTCTTCCGGGGTCGCGAATTCAACCAGAGTCGCGCCGGTTTCGGCGACGTGGCCCGCCTGAATGGTGGCGGTTTGCGCAGCAACAACACCACCGGTGACATCGGCTGCGTCAGAGGTCGCGACATAGGCCGACGCGGTTGGCGGATAATAGTCCTGTGTAAAGTCGATGACTTCATCACGTTCGTCGGTGATCGACATGCCCGCGATGATGGTGTCGTAGTTACCCGATACCAGGTTCGGGATGATCGAATCCCAGTCGTTCTTAACCCACTCGCATTCCAGCCCGGCGCGTTTGCACAGCTCGTCACCTACGTCCCGCTCGAACCCGTCGATCTCACCGGCATCGTTGATGAAGTTATACGGAGGGTAGGCGCCCTCGGTGCCCATGCGCACGGTGTCGGCCATGGCCATCCCGGCGGTCAAAGCCAGCGCTGCAGTGGTCAGAATCAGGTTTTTCATTGGTTACTCCCCAGTTTGGTTCTGTTCTTTGAAATTATGCCGCTTTGGTAGCGGACAGAAAACCCTGAAGTCGCTTAGACTCAGGGGCGGTAAAGATGTCTTCGGGCGTGCCTTCTTCTTCAATCAGTCCTTGATGCAGGAATACGACATGGCTTGAGATATCGGCGGCCATCTGCATGTCATGGGTCACGATGATCATGGTCCGGCCTTCTGCGGCCAGGTCCTTGATCACTTTGATCACTTCCTGTTCCAGCTCGGGATCCAGGGCCGAGGTCGGCTCGTCAAACAATAGCGCTTCGGGCTCCATGCACAATCCACGCGCTATGGCGGCGCGCTGTTGCTGACCACCAGACAGTTGCGCGGGGTAGACGTCGCATTTGTCGCCAATGCCAACCTTATCAAGATACCTGCGGGCGCTGTCTTCCACTTCGGCCTTGTCACGGCCCAAAACGGTGACCGGAGCTTCCATGACATTCTGCAGGATGGTCATATGTGCCCAAAGGTTGAATTGCTGGAACACCATAGACAGGTTAGTCCGAATGCGCAGAACCTGCTTGGGGTCCGCGGGGTGGCGGCCATGACCTTTGCCAGCCCATTGTACGGGTTCGCCTTTGAATAGGATCTCGCCTTGCTGGCTGTCTTCCAGCAGGTTGCAGCAACGCAGCAGGGTTGATTTTCCCGATCCGGATGATCCTATGAGCGACACCACATCCCCGCGCCTTGCAGTGATGTCGACACCCTTGAGCACCTCGAGATTGCCGAAGCTTTTGTGAAGGTTCTTGATCTCGATGACGGCTGATGGGTCTGACACGAAGGATCCCGTTGTTGCTGGTATTGATGCGCTAATAGGACGGAAAATCCGGCACAATGCAATGCGCAAATCACAGAATCAGGGATCGAATCTGCCGAATTGACCAGAGGTTATTGTCAAAATGAGTAGAGACTGTGCAATCAGGCTCCAGGTGGAGGAGGGGTAGGAACGGCCAGATATTCTTCGGCGGGAATACTGATCAACCCACGGATGTGAAGGAGGCGCTTGTCTTCTTCAGAGAGAGCGGTGATGGCCGTATGAACGGCATCTGCAATTTGATCCGGGTCCTGGGTTTGCGCAGTGATGTAGGGCAGCGCGGGGGTTGGCGTTGTGCGGGCAACCTCGCGCAGGTACTGGCCCAGATCCGTATGCTCCTTCAACAGCGCCCATGTCAGCGCATCCAAAGCGGCAAAATCTGCGTCGTGGTCGGCAACGGCCTGGGCGGAGAAGGCGTGACCGCCGGTTCGGATAAGTTCGGCGGGTTTCAAACCCAAATTTTCCAGATGTGTGATCGGCGCAGCCCAACCGGATTGCGACAGCGCCTCGTTATAGGCGAACCGTCCCATCGCTAGATCGGCAAGCTCGCGTGGGTCGTCGCATCGCGCCACAAAGACCGAGCAATAGTGACCAGCCGGACACCCCGGTAGTCGATAGTCTGGCGTTCCGACCAGTTGAACGTGGCCATGAAGGCGGGTGCGGTAGGGCATGCCACAGGTCTGGGCGAAAACAAGATCGGGGTCTTGCCAGATATCCCAAACATCTCGATGTCGATCCAGTTGCGCCGGGCCAAATCCAAGATGGCTGCGGATCAGTGACCAGAATCGATTATTGGCGGCCTCCAGGGCAGGCATGTCATACATGCCCAGCATCGCTGTCACGATTGTGCAGCCTTTTGCCGGGCCAGCGCCGAATCCACATCGCTAACGCCCAGCAAGCTAACCACAAGGCGCAGCAGGGAATCTTCTTCACCTGTCCGCTGCCCATCCGCCAAGGCGACCGACCACATGGCCTGCACGACGGCCAGCCGATCCTCGTAGGCAACGGCCTCCTTAATGGCGCGGGTAAAGCGGACGGTATCGGGGGCCTCAGCCTCAAGATCTTCGGCACGTGCGCGCAGTCCGGCTGCTTCGAACGGAGACAGTCCATAGCGTTGGGTCGAGATCTTATCGATACGCGCCATCTCGGAATCGGCATAGTCATTGTCGGACCGCGCGATGCGCACCAGCAAGGCAGTCAGCGCCAGGCGTGCGTCACCATCAGGAAGCGGGTCGGGAGCGGGCTGTGTCAGCCGGGACAGAAAATCACTAAACATGACACAGATATAGACGCGGGCTAGCTGGCTTCCAAGCGGCTTTGCACCCGTTCACGCGCAGCCTTGCTGTCATTGAAGCTAAGGCCCATCGCAGCGCGCGCCTCTTCAACGATCTTAATCTCACCCTCATCCGAGTCGCCATCGGCCAGAACGACCTCCCACAACGCATCCAACGCGGCAAGGCGTTCCTGAAGGTCAGTGGTTTCTCGGATCAGTTTGCCAAACGTATCCGTTTCTGGTGCGGCGGCATGTAGTTTCTCGCAGGTGGCGCGCACTTTGGCGGCCTCAATAGCATTATGCTCGTACAAACGTGCCAAAATCCGGTCGATCAGGCTGATTTCTTCCAGCTTATAGTCCCGATCCGCCTGCGCCACGCGGACCATCAAAGCGCCCAACGCCAGTTCGGCATCAGGATCGGGCAAATGCTCGGTCTGTGGCGGTCGAAACGCCTGAAAGAACTTCTTCAACATAAGGGCAGATTATCCCATATTTTGTGGCGCGCCAAGCTACGACTACCCGTCATAGCCCTGAATGATCACAAGATCGCCATTCGATACCGGATCACGCAGGCTTTTGGCGTATTGATAACCCTCACTTTCATAGCAGGCCAGCGCGTCTTCGTAGCTGGGAAATTCGATTACCACTGTGCGGGCACGCGCGGCGCCTTCCTTAAGCTCTCGCGTGCCGCCGCGCACCAGAAAGCGAGCGCCAAAGGCGGCGAATGCCTCACCATTTGCTGCGATATAGTCTTTGTACCTCTCCATGTCGTCTACATCGACATGGGCCACCCAATAGCCTTTGGACATCAAAGCCTCCTGCCCAGTTTCCCGGGCAAGGTGCTTAGAATTGACGAAAATAGCAATCCCGATCCGTAAGGGGGTCAGCCGTAGTTGATTGCCGCGCGCGCCTGTTCCGTGAGCCACGCGATCATCTGCCGGTAGGGCACGGGCCCATAGCTGACCCGCGCGACCCCAAGCTCTGCAAGGCGTGGGGTGTCCGGCGTGCCGGGCAGGGCGATGATGTTGACGGGCAGGTCGGTTGCTGCGCAAAGCTGTCCGATCATCGCCTCATCCTTCAGGCCGGGGGCAAAGAAGCCGCTGGCCCCTGCGGATTGATACGCGGCGGCACGTGCAATCGCATCGTCAAGCATGGCTGCGTCATGGGTTTCAGCCGGGGCTTTCAGGAATATATCGGTGCGGGCGTTGATATAGGCCGGAATGCCAGCCTGATCGCAGGCTTTGCGTACAGCTTCGACCCGCGCGGCTTGGTCCGCAATAGGGTAAAGACCATCTCCGCCAATGATCTGATCCTCAAAGTTGAACCCAACCACGCCGCAGTCCAGCGCGCGGACAACGTTGTCGGAAATTGCTTCCGGATCAACGGCATAGCCGGATTCGAAATCCAACGTCACGGGCAGGTCAACCGCTTTGACAATGCGTCTGACATTGTCCAAGGCGGCTTCCATAGGGAAATCCTGCCCATCGGAATAACCCCGCGCCATGGCGACAGGGGCGCTGCCCGTTGCGATGGCTTGCGCGCCTGCGTCGCGCACCGCACCGGCGCTGCCAGCGTCCCAGATGTTGAAAAGAATGACGGGATCACCCTTTTTGTGCAGGCTGGTAAAGGTTTCGGCGCGTTGGGATTGGGTGGTCATGGGGGTTCTCCTGTCGAAGCTTGTTCAACAGTTAACCCCATGCCACGCAATCGCTAAGCGCTTAATTGTGTCGGTACATCACTTTGCAGAGGTCAGCTCAGACCAGGCGTGAGGTGTCCTTGGCCGCGCGTACAAAGTCGCGGAACAGCGGATGCGGATCGAAGGGTTTGGACTTCAATTCAGGGTGGTACTGAACCCCGATGAACCAAGGGTGATCCGACCACTCGACGATTTCCGGCAGACGCCCATCCGGCGACATGCCCGAGAAGTTAAGCCCCGCGCCTTCAAGCTGTTTGCGATACTTGATATCCACCTCATAGCGGTGACGGTGACGCTCCTCGATCTGAGTGCCGCCGTAAACCTCGGCCACTTTCGAGCCTTCAGCCAGAACCGCGTTATAGGCCCCCAGACGCATGGTGCCGCCCTTGTCGTCGCCGACTTTGCGTTCCACCTTGTGGTTGCCCTGAACCCATTCTTTCAGATGGTAAACCACCGGCTCAAAACGTTTTTTCCCGGCCTCGTGGTCAAATTCCTCAGAACCGGCCTCTGTGATGCCCGCCGCATTCCGCGCCGCTTCGATCACCGCCATCTGCATGCCAAGGCAAATACCCAGATAGGGCACTTTATGCTCGCGCGCATATTGCGCTGCCTTGATCTTGCCTTCGGTGCCACGCTCACCAAATCCGCCCGGCACGAGGATTGCGTGGAAGCCTTCCAGATGGGGCGCTGCGTCTTCGGTGTCGAAAATCTCTGCATCCACCCACTCGACCTTGACCTTGACCCGGTTGGCCATGCCGCCATGAGTCAGAGCCTCAGCAATCGACTTATAGGCGTCTTCCAACTGCGTGTATTTGCCCACGATGGCGACTTTCACCTCGCCTTCGGCATTGTGGATACGGTCGCTGACGTCTTCCCATTTCGCCAGATCGGGCTTCGGGGCAGGGCTGATCTGAAACGCGTCCAGAACTGCTTGATCCAGACCTTCACGGTGATAGGCCAGCGGGGCGTCGTAGATTGTGGACAGGTCTTGGGCCGCTATCACGCTATCGGGGCGGACGTTACAGAACAGCGCCAGTTTCTCGCGTTCCTTGGTCGGGATCGGCCCTTCGGACCGGCAAACCAGAATGTCAGGTGCCAAGCCGATTGAGCGCAGCTCTTTCACCGAGTGCTGGGTTGGTTTGGTTTTCAATTCACCCGAGGCCTTGATGTAGGGCAGCAATGTCAGGTGCATGAAAATACACTGGCCGCGCGGCTTATCCTGGCTGAACTGACGGATGGCTTCAAAGAACGGCAGGCCTTCGATGTCACCCACGGTGCCGCCGATTTCGCACAGCATGAAATCAACCTCATCCTCACCAATGGCGATGAAGTCCTTGATCTCGTTGGTGACGTGCGGGATCACCTGAATGGTCTTGCCCAGATAGTCGCCGCGACGCTCTTTCTCCAGCACGTTGGAGTAAATCCGCCCGGAACTGACCGAGTCGGTCTTGCGGGCAGCCACTCCGGTGAAGCGTTCGTAATGACCGAGGTCCAAATCGGTTTCGGCGCCATCATCCGTGACGAAAACCTCGCCATGCTCGAACGGAGACATCGTGCCCGGATCGACGTTCAGATAAGGGTCCAGCTTACGCAGACGCACCGAATACCCGCGAGCCTGCAACAAAGCACCCAAAGCCGCCGAAGCCAGCCCTTTGCCCAAGGATGAAACCACACCACCAGTGATGAAAATAAATCGCGCCATGTTTTTCGGCTGCTCCCGTGAGACGTCATTATCAGCTGCCCGGCGGTTTGAAAAAACCGCAGCACCACGGGACTTCACATATAAAGGATTCGCGCCCATAGCGCAAGAGAACCGCAAGATGCTGTTGCAGTTCTCTTTCAGATTTCTAGGTTTTGTGTATCAGTCGGCTTGCGGGATCAACGGTGCGTTGTCGCCCTGCGCCGGAGGCAGCAGGTCATCCGCCGACGGAACGGCCGGTGTGCTTTCTTCGGTCGCGGCCGGTGCCGGAACACCCAAACGGTCAATCACCGAGCTGCCTGAAGACTTCTGCGCTGCTAGAATCGTCAGCGTGATCGAGGTCACGATAAAGCACGCGGCCAGAATCCAGGTCAGTTTACCCAGCGCCGTTGCCGCTGCGCGCCCGGTCATAGCGCCACCACCGCCGCCGCCCATCCCAAGGCCACCGCCTTCGGACCGCTGCATCAGCACAACGGCGATCAGGCCCAAAGCCAGAAGAAGATGGATGATGAGAACGACGTTTTCCATGGTGGTCCCGAACAGCGTAGCGTGTATCGCGTGGTACTTATGCAAGTTTGTCAGCGGGGGCAAGTCAGGAGTTCGCATCACCCTGCGTGATGTCTCATATCACAGCAAAGGGACTGGACAGAACGCCAATACGTGACGCAGGCTGCGGCCTATGCCTCATGACGATCCTGACCACCCGCATGCTTTGCTCCCGCCTGAACCCGCATTGCGCGTCAAAGCGCTGGAAACGATTCTGACCCGTAAGGGGCTGATAGATCCGGCTGCGCTGGATGAGATCATTGATACATATCAGAATAAAATCGGTCCCCAGAACGGTGCGCATGTTGTGGCGAAAGCCTGGAGCGACCCGGCATTCAAGACAGCACTTCTTGCGGATGCAACGTCGGTCGTTGCGGATCTCGGTTACTATGGGCGGCAGGGCGAACATATTGTCGTGGTCGAAAATACGCCCGAGCGGCACAACATGGTCGTGTGCACCTTATGCAGTTGTTATCCATGGCCGTTGCTTGGCATTCCGCCGGGTTGGTACAAATCCGACGCCTATCGTGCTCGCGCCGTACGCGAACCCCGTAAAGTGTTAGCTGAGTTCGGTGTTGCCTTACCTAAAGACACCGCAGTGCGGGTCTGGGATTCAACCGCCGAGATTCGCTATCTCGTGCTGCCCATGCAGCCCGAAGGTTCGGATGGTTTGGAGGAACAGGAACTGGCGGCGCTGGTCACACGCGACAGCATGATCGGCACAGGATTGCCCAAGGTGCCATCATGACCCGTGTTCACGATATGGGCGGGCGCTTCGGCGACGGCCCTGTACAGCCTGAAGGTGAAGACGCGCCGGTATTTGCTGAAGACTGGCACGCACGGGCCTTGGCGGTCACTTTGGCGGCAGGGTTTCTGGGGCAGTGGAACATAGATATCTCGCGCCACGCGCGTGAGCGGCTCTCGCCCAAGGACTACGCGCGGTTTTCTTACTATGAGAAATGGATATCCGGCCTGACCGATCTGTTGGTTGAACAAGGCGTGCTATCCTTGGACGATCTGAAAAGCGCGAGCGAAGACCAACCGCATTCTCTTGCCTCGAAATGCCTGCGGGCGGACGCCGTCGCAGAGGCGCTCGCCAAGGGCGGGCCCGCGGACCGCCCTTCGACCATCGCCCCCCGCTTTGCGCTGGGGCAGGATGTTGTCACTGCGCATCCATTTGCGAATCGTCTGGTTGAAGGCGGCCATACCCGTCTGCCTGCCTACGCTACTGGAGCTCGGGGACGAATCCTGCGCCTGCACGGGGCCCATGTCCTGCCCGATTCAAATGCGCATGGGTTGGGTGAGGCACCAGAACCGCTTTATGCCGTTCTGTTTCCCGCATCAGAACTGTGGGCCAATCCAGAGCATCCCGAGGATGAGGTGGTGCTGGACCTCTGGCAAAGCTATCTGGAGCCCACATGAGCACATGTCTGGACGTCACGGCTCCCGAACCGGTCTTTGCGGAACCGTGGCACGCACAGGTCTTTGCGGTGACCGTGGCGCTGAATGAAGTCGGCTGGTTCGATTGGCCCGACTGGGCGGGGCGCTTTTCGGATACACTGAAACGCAACGGTCTGAGCCGCGAATTGGATGGTGGGGATGACTATTTTCACGCCTGGCTTGAAACACTTGAAGCTTTGCTGGCCGAACGCGGTGCTGCCACGCCAGATGTGGTGCAAACCCTTCAGCAGGAGTGGGAACAGGCCTTTCTGACCACACCCCATGGGCAGCCGGTGCATTTGCGACAAGGCGGGTAGGGGGCGCTGCCCCCGCCGCCCGTTCCGGGCGACTCCCCCGGGATATGTCTGGCCAGATGAAGCAGGGGACCCGATCTTCATCTGGCTACAAATATCCCCGCCGGAGGCATCGCGCGGCAGCGCGATTTCCGTCTGCGGCGAAATACCAGTTTCCCTGCCGCCAGAGCCCCGCTATACGAGCCGAGTTTGATTACTCAGCACGAAAAGGACCGGATATGGCCAACGTGGTTGTTGTCGGCGCCCAGTGGGGTGACGAAGGAAAAGGCAAGATTGTCGACTGGCTCAGTGAACGAGCGGACGTCATCGCGCGTTTTCAGGGCGGGCACAATGCCGGGCATACTCTGGTCATTGATGGTGAAGTCTACAAACTGCATGCTCTGCCTTCGGGTGTCGTGCGTGGCGGCAAGCTGAGCGTCATTGGCAATGGCGTCGTGCTGGACCCCTGGCACCTGCTCAAGGAAATCGGGACGATCCGGGCACAAGGTGTTGAGATCACGCCAGAAACGCTGATGATCGCCGAGAATACGCCTCTGATCCTGCCGATCCACGGTGAATTGGACCGCGCGCGCGAGGAAGCGGCGAGCAAGGGCACCAAGATCGGGACCACCGGTCGAGGTATCGGTCCGGCGTATGAAGACAAGGTCGGACGGCGTTCTGTACGCGTCGCTGATTTGGCGGATGAAGCGACGCTAGAGGCTCGGGTAGATCGCGCGTTGCAGCATCATGATCCGCTGCGCAAAGGCTTGGGCATCGAACCTGTCGACCGTGATGCGCTGATTTCGCAACTGAAGGAGATCGCGCAGGAGATTCTGCCGTTTGCGGCACCAGTCTGGAAGGTGCTGAACGAAAAGCGCAAAGCGGGTAAGCGCATCCTGTTCGAAGGCGCCCAAGGCGCCTTGCTGGATATTGACTTCGGGACCTATCCGTTTGTGACCTCATCGAATGTGATCGCAGGGCAGGCGGCCACGGGTGTGGGCATCGGGCCGGGTTCGATTGATTTTGTGCTTGGGATTGTCAAAGCCTACACCACCCGTGTTGGCGAAGGCCCGTTCCCGACCGAGCTCGAAGATTCAGATGGGCAACGCTTGGGTGAACGTGGTCATGAATTCGGAACGACCACAGGCCGCAAGCGCCGTTGCGGTTGGTTCGACGCCTGTTTGGTGCGTCAGACCTGCGCTACCAGTGGGGTCAATGGTATCTCGCTGACCAAACTGGATGTTCTTGACGGGTTCGAGACGCTGAAGATTTGCACCGGCTATGAGTTGGACGGTGAGCACTTGGATTATCTGCCAACTGCGGCCGATCAGCAGGCCCGCTGCAAACCGATCTACGAAGAAGTGCCGGGATGGAGCGAATCCACCGAAGGTGCGCGCAGCTGGGCGGATTTGCCCGCCAATGCCATCAAATATGTGCGTCGCGTTGAAGAACTGATCGAATGCCCTGTGGCCCTTTTGTCCACAAGCCCGGAGCGGGATGACACCATTCTGGTGACCGACCCGTTTGCAGATTGATGGGCGGCGACAAAAATACCGGCCTCAGCTACAAGGCCCGCCGCCGCTGGTCTCTGGTGATTCTACTGGTGGGATTGCCGCTTTACATCGTCGCGGTGGTGACCGTTGTGAACTGGCTGGATCGCCCCTCTATTCTGGTCGAGCTGCTGGTCTACATCGTCCTTGGCATCGTCTGGGCCTTGCCCTTCAAATTTGTCTTCCGAGGGGTCGGCAAAGAAGACACGCAAGATGACTAAAAAAAAGGGCCGAGACATGTCTCGGCCCTTTGCGTCTATAGTTGATTGATCAGCCTGCCGCGCGTTCATTGTCGGGGCGGAACCCGATCAGGTTCGAGGCGGCAAATCGACCGCCACCGGCTTTCTGGATTTTACCATCGCGCAGCAACTGACCGAAGGAACGCAGGCTTTCTTCGCGATTGAACTCATCCTGTTTCAACGAACGGACCTTGTTCATCAATTGCGGGCGCGAGAACTGTTCCTGACCCTCGATGAAGGACAGATAAGATGCCGCAGCTTCGAGCAGGTCCAGAAGAGACTGTGCGCCTTGTTCCTGTGCGAACTGGGCGAACCCGCTTTCCTCTGCCGCGCTATCCTCTTGATCAGTTTTGACTCGGCGGGGGGCAATCGGGCCTGAAATCGCGTCGCTCTGATCGACGCGCTGTTCAGCAACAAGCTTCAAAGGCGCCGCCGCATCGGATTCGGGGCGCATGCTGGTGACCTGAATTTCAGGGCGGCGTGGGCTGACAGCCGAGGCCAGATCACCGCGATAGGGCTGATCCACCGAGGCAGTGTCGGTCTTGCCATCAACTTCGGCAGCCGCAACAGCATTGCGCAGATGCGAATAGGTTTCGCGCGTGTCGCTGGCCGAAGGATCGCCCATCTGCTGGTCGGCTTTTTCCATCAGGCGAAGTACGTCCTGATCCAAGGTGCTTGCTTCGTTGGGCGTTTCATCAGTGCCGCCAGCCATCTCGGCTTCGACACTTGAGATATCATCCAGAAGGTTCTTTTCATCCTCGGCGGACAGAACACCCAGCGCAATCGACTCGTCTGCTTGCTCCGACGCACCCTCATCTTTCATGATGTTCAGGATGCCATCGGAGACTGTGTCGTCCTGGACGGTGGTTTCGGGTTCGGTTGGCAAGGCGTCATCGGGCTGAATATCTGCTTCTGCCTCATCTTCGAAGAACTCAGCAACCGTGGAAAGACTATCTTCTTTCGCCTCAGGTTGTGCTTTCTCTGGCGCTGGATTCAGATCTTCCGCCTTCAGCGCACCGGCTTCAAACGCAGCTGCGACTGCATCGATAGGGGCCGGTTTTGCGCCAAGCAGAGAGGTATCTTCATCTTCCGCGTCGGTGATCGGAGCCGTGTTCGAATGCGTGACCACCGCGCGAATGCGCTGCAGCTTGGCTGAGATGCTGTCAGCCGCAAGTGGCTCGGCTTTAGCTGCGGGAGGTTCAACCGAAGAGGGGGTGGCAACGGTTGAAGGGGATGGGGGGCGGTGCGAGGACATGGCTGCATCCTTTGTGGCAGTCTCGGGCGCGGTGTCCGGCGCGGTTCTTGTCGCACGCAGCAGCAGACCGGATTCGTCTTGCCGGGCCTCTACGTGTTGGGCGTTGTCGCCCTGGGCAATGCGCGACAGCATTTCAGCATCCAGTCGTGGGGGTTCCGAACCGAAGTACCGATCATCTGCTGCGATTTCGCGGAAGTAGTCTGCAATGGCTTTGAGTGTTTCAAACGAATTGTCGAACCCTTCTAAAGTGCAGGAAAAGGCCCCATAAGAAACAGTTAACACCTTCTTATTCTGTACCATCAGACACACGTCCTCTACAAACTAACAAAGCCAACTTACCCAGAATCGAGCGCACACATTGGCTTACAGCTCTACATGAACCTATCAATTTGTGGTCTCAATGTGTCCAAATCCGGAAAAAATGATCAATCTGAGAAAAAATAAGCCAATTGTGCGTTCAAACGGCCCAATTGGCCTGGTTGGAGGGGGGCAAATTGGGGTTTCCGACCTGAGTTTGGTGCTGAAACGTGTCAATTCAGTGGTCGCTGCGGATGGCGGCGCATCGATTCTGGTTGATTCGGGCGTTATGCCCGAGGCCGTGATCGGTGATTTTGATTCGATAAGCATGGCTACGCGCGGGCATATACCCGCGGACCGTCTCTTTCAGATTGATGAACAGGACAGCACGGATTTTGATAAAGCCCTGCGCAGCATCGACGCCCCGCTTGTGATTGGGGCTGGTTTTCTGGGCGGGCGTCTGGATCACCAACTGGCGGTGCTCAATGCTCTGGTCACACGACCCAGCCCGGTTTGTATCTTGTTGGGGGAACATGAGGTGGTGTTTCACGCGCCTCCATCGATCATTCTGGATCTGACGCCGGGCGAAGTTATCTCTCTGTTCCCGCTGCGCCGGGTGACGGGACAAAGCCAGGGTCTGAAATGGTCCATCGATAAGCTGGTTTTTGAACCGGATGGGCAAGTTGGAACCTCGAACCAAGTGGTGTCGCAGGTTCAGCTGAGCCTGGATGGGCCCGGGCTGCTGGTCATGGTGCCGCGCGCCGCACTGGATCAGGTCATGCAGGCGTTTCTGTCGGGGCAGACCGGGCGGTGGCCCTCTCTCGCAAAATGACATACAGCCCGGCGGCCATGGTGATCAGAATGCCAAGCGCTGCGATCCCGTTGGGCAGATCGTAAAAGATCAGCCAACCAAACAGGGTTGCCACCGGGATTTCCAAATATTGCATTGGGGCCAGCGTTGCCGATGGCGCAAAGCGCAGAGACCATGTCATCAACAAATGGGCGACGGTTCCTAGAATGCCGATGGCCAGTAAAAGCCAATGGGCGTTGCCGGTTGGCATGACCAAAGACAGCTCCCAAATTCCGGATTGGGTTCCCCACAGGATGAGGGGGAGCAGAAAGATCGTAGCCATCACTCCGGACACCGCCTGCAAGGATACCGGATCGGTTTCCTTGGCAATCTGCCGGGTGACCAGCATGAACAGCGCAAAAACCACGGCCACGATCAGTGGTAGTAGGGCGGGCAACCCGACCTCGGCAAAGCTGGGCTGGATCACCAGCAAAGTGCCAGCAAATCCGACAACACATGCGATCAGACGCCGGTGGCCGACCTCTTCATTCAACACATACTTTCCAAGCAGCAGCATGATGAAGGGCATCACGAATGCTATAGCGACCGCATCTGCCAGTGGCAGGAATTGCAGCGCGCTGAACATCGCTGTGATGCCGATGATATGAAGACCGGTGCGGAACACGGTCAGACGAAGCACGCGCCCCCGCATGCGCCAGGGTCGTCCCGTTGCGGCCACCAGCGGGATCAGGATCACCGCTTGAATCGCAAAGCGGACCAGCACCAGCAGCCCTAGTGGGGTGGATTCGCCCAGCAGCTTGGCGATTGAATCGCCAAGCGGTGCGAGCACGCAGAAACCAAGCATCAGAACGATGCCGAAAACGGGGCGATCCTGTGTCATGGGGCGACGCTAACCGTTTCGGATCACGGTGGAAAGCGCTGTTCTCAGCTGTCGGGCAGCGGCTGAACTTTTGTGTAATCCGGTCCGATGCAGGTGGGCAGATCATCACCAAGCTTGAGCCAGCTCAGCTTTTCCTCATGCGCGACATGCAGGGTCGGCTGCAATGCCTCGGGGTTGTCCAGGGTTGCAACATATAGATGCAGCACGTCTGACATCTTGTTTGACCGAAACGAGATCGGGGTTCCGCAATGGGGGCAAAAGCTGCGCTCGACTCCGGGAGAAGAGTTAAAGCGTTTGGGCTCTTCACCGGTCCATCGCCACTGCCCGTCGCGGACCCCGAAATAAGTGGTCATCGGCGCAGCGCATTGACGGCGGCAGCTGTCGCAATGGCAAGTGACGCAGGACAGAACCGGAGGATCGACGTGGTAGCTGATTTTGCCGCACAAGCACTGTCCGCGCATAGTGTCCCCTCCGATACTCCGTCAGCAGTTTGGCACGTTGACGGCCAGGCCACCAAGCGATGTTTCCTTATACTTTTCGTGCATATCCTGGCCGGTCTGGCGCATCGTTTCGATCACCGAGTCCAGCGGTACAAAATGCTGCCCATCACCGCGCAGGGCTAGAGAGGCGGCCGAAACCGCTTTGATCGCCCCCAACCCGTTTCGTTCGATACACGGCACCTGCACAAGGCCTGCTACGGGATCACAGGTCATGCCCAGATGATGTTCCAACGCGATCTCAGCCGCGTTTTCCACCTGCTCGGGTGTGCCACCCATCACTGCGCATAGCCCGGCAGCTGCCATGGCGGAGGCGCTGCCGACCTCGGCCTGACAGCCCGCTTCCGCGCCCGAGATCGAGGCGTTGAACTTGACCAATCCACCGATCGCGGCGGCGGTCAGTAGGAAATCCTGGATATGGCTTTCCGATGCGCCCGGCACGTGGTCAAGATAGTAGCGTATGACCGCAGGCAGCACGCCTGCCGCACCGTTGGTGGGTGCGGTAACAACCTGGCCACCGGCGGCGTTTTCCTCGTTCACCGCCATAGCGTAAACGCTCATCCAGTCATTGATCGTATGCGGCGCGGTCAGGTTCATGCCACGCTCGGCCATGAGCGCATCATAGATGCCTTTGGCACGTCTTCGTACCTTAAGGCCGCCGGGAAGAATGCCATCGGTCGTCAGGCCGCGCTCGATGCAGTCGTTCATGACCTGCCACAACCGGGCGGATCCCTTGGCAAAGCTGTCTGGACATCCGCGCGCGACTTCGTTGTCGCGCTTCATCTGCGCGATGGTTTTCCCACTGGTCTTCGACATCTCCAGCATTTCAGCGGCGGATTTGAAGGGGAAGGGAACGGGCGGGGCACCCTCATCCGTGGCCTTGCCTTCGGCCAGTTCCTCCTCGGTTAGAACAAAGCCACCGCCGATGGAATAAAACACCTGCCGCAAGATCACGTCGCCTTGCGCATCGGTGGCCATCAGGATCATTCCATTGGCGTGGCCGGGCAGGGTGTGGTCATAGTCAAAGACCAGATCAGCCTTGGGGTCGAACGCCAGGGGCGGCAGGCCGTCAGGCGAAACCGTATGGGTTTCGGCAATTGAGGCGAGTGCAGCTTCTGCTTTTTCATTGTCATAGGTCTCGGGTACGAACCCTGCAAGACCCAGAATGGTGGCGCGGTCCGTGGCGTGGCCAACCCCGGTAAAGGCCAGTGACCCGTGCAGTGACCCGCGCAGGCCGGAGAATTCGAAGGGCGATGCGCGCATCATGTCCAGAAAACGCGCCGCGGCCACCATCGGGCCCATCGTGTGCGAAGAAGACGGGCCAATGCCCACCTTGAACATATCAAAAACCGAGAGGAACATGTCAGACAGCTGAGCCTTCTGGAGGAGTGGCATAGGTGGGCGAGGTAAACGGATTAGCCCCAAGCCCTTCGGCGGCGATGGCGGTGCGGGCTGCAGGGCGCGATTCCAACTGCATCAGTATCCTCTGCAAATAGGGCGTATCTGCCAGCTGATACCAGCTGCGATCCGCTTGTGCAGGATAAATCGCCATCCAGCGCATCATGCATCCCACGTAATATGTCAGGACCGAGGGTTTATCTGCGTTCAGCCAATCGGGGGCTTCTTTTGCGACAGCATCCAGCTTTTGCAGATGCATCCGCAAGCGAGGCCGCATCCCGGCACGCAGGGCCTCGGCCTGCGACGGGTCGATGTATTTCTCGGCATAGAACAGAATGCGCAGATCAGCGTGCAATGTGTTCGACGCAAAAAACAACCATTTCAGAAATGGCGCGCGATCCGGATGATCGGCGGCTGGGGCAAGGTGGGCGTGGGTATCGGCAAGCCACAGCAGAATGGCGGCGGTTTCGAAAATAGCCCCCTGCGGTGTTTCCAGAACCGGTATCAAACCGTTTGGGTTCAGCGCACGATAGGCAGCGCTGTCCTGTTCGTTCTGGCTGCGATCGACCAGCACGGTTTCATAGGGCAAGCCCATCTCTTCCAACACCAACCGGATCACCAGTGAGGCGTTGTCGGGGGCGTAGTGCAGGCGATAGGGCTGTGTCATGGCGCGTACTTATGATGCGAGGTCAAATTGGGAAGGCAAGATTGCGACGTATCCGACGGGAAACGCGTAGTCTAAGCGACTTTCATAGCGGTCTCGCATGAATTGGGTCTCGCCGTTGCGTTTTGCATTCCGTATAACTCAGAAAAACCATTCCGGGAAAGCTGCCGATGACCACAGAGATGTCGCCAATCGATACCGCAAAATATGTCGCGGCAAGGCGCGCCGCTGAAATGGTCGAAGATGGAATGCGCGTTGGATTGGGAACCGGTTCAACCGCCGCCTGGCTGGTGCGTCGATTGGGCGAGCGGGTGGCGCAGGAGGGTTTGCGGATCAAGGGTGTTCCAACCTCGACCCGCACGGCGCAGCTGGCACGCGAGGTCGGGATCGAGGTCGTCTCGCTGGATCAGGCCGGATGGCTCGACCTTACGATTGACGGGGCGGATGAGTTCGACGGTGATCTGAACCTGATAAAAGGCGGTGGTGGGGCGCATCTTCAGGAAAAGATCGTCGCAACGGCCAGCGATCAAATGGTAGTGATTGCCGATGCAGGCAAAGAGGTCGAAACCCTAGGCGCGTTTCCCCTGCCGGTCGAAGTGATCCCCTTTGGCTGGCAGACCACGCGCACCCTGATCGAAGAGGTTCTGGATACGATGGATGTGCTGGGCACCAATTGTGCGCTGCGTATGAATGGAGAGGCCCCCTATGTGACCGATGAGGGCAACCATGTCCTGGATCTGCACCTGCAACGGATCGGCAATGCCCGCCAGATGGCGCTGGTGCTCAATCAGGTGCCCGGTGTTGTCGAGAATGGTCTGTTTATCGATATCTGCGATAAGGTCGTCGTTGGCCATGGGGATGGCCGGGTCGAGTTGCGGGACATCAACGCAGGCACGATCGAGATGGATCAGCTGTCGAGTGGCGCGCGCGAGAACCTGTTTTCGGATCTGACGGATTGATCCGAACCCTTACGAAACTTGGCCCTATGAATGAAAAAACCGAGATTTGCGCGGCAAGGGGTTGGCAGCTGACTTTTTGCGCCCAGATATCCAAAGACTTTTTTAGACCGAACGAAGGAACCCGGCATGAGCTTTGACTATGATCTGTTTGTCATCGGAGGCGGCTCTGGCGGGGTGCGCGCGGCGCGCGTGGCAGCAGGAGAAACCGGCGCCAAGGTGGCGCTGGCCGAAGAGGATCGCTATGGCGGCACCTGCGTGATCCGCGGCTGTGTGCCGAAAAAGCTGATGGTCTTTGCCAGCGAATATTCGGGCATGGTCGGGGATGCGCAGGCTTATGGCTGGGACATTCAGCCGGGTGCCTTCGAATGGAACACCTTCCATAGCAAGCTGGTTACCGAACTGGATCGACTGGAAGGCATCTACCGCAACATCCTCAAGAACAACGGCGTCGAAAGCTTTGATCAGCGCGCGCATGTGGTCGACGCGCACACGGTTGAGCTGGCCGATGGGACCCGCAAAACCGCAAAGCACATTCTGATTGCAACAGGCGGTCGTCCGGTAGTGCCGGACTTCCCGGGCTCGGAACTGGCGATCACGTCGAACGAGATTTTTCATCTGCCGAAACTACCCGAAAGCATTCTGATCGTCGGTGGCGGCTACATCGCCAGTGAGTTCGCCGGGATCATGAACGGTTTTGGGGTCAAGACCACGCAGTTCTATCGCGGCGCGCAAATCCTGCGCGGGTTCGACGAAGAAGCGCGCGGGTTGATTTGTGAAGAGATGCGCCAGAACGGCATCGACGTGCGTCTGGGCACCAATGTGCTGGAGATGACGAAAGAGGGCGACAAAATCCGCGTCAAGGCTACGGATGGCACTGAGGATCAGTTTGACGTCGTGATGTACGCCACCGGTCGTGCGCCGAACGCGGACAATCTGGGTTTGGAAGCCGTAGGTGTCGAGCGCGGCCGCAAAGGTGAGATCATCGTGGATGAATACAGCCAGACCGGTGTGCCCTCGATTTACGCGATTGGCGACGTGACCGACCGGGTGAACCTGACCCCGGTAGCCATTCGCGAGGGCATGGCCTTTGTTGAAACCGTGTTCAAGGGTAACCCGACACCGGTGGATCACGACCTTATTCCCACTGCGATCTTTACGCAGCCTGAATTCGGAACGGTCGGTCTGAGCGAAGAAGAAGCGTCGGCTCAGGAACCAATTGAGGTCTATGCCACCTCGTTCAAACCCATGCAGAAGGCCTTCGCTGGTGGCACGCAGCGGGTTCTGATGAAGCTGATCGTCAGCCAGGCAACGCGCAAGGTGCTGGGTTGTCATATCGTAGCCCCCGGCGCGGGTGAGATGATTCAGTTGGCTGGGATCGCCGTGAAAATGGGCGCCACCAAGGAAGATTTTGACCGCACGGTTGCCGTTCATCCGGTGATGGCCGAGGAATTGGTGACAATGCGGCAACCTGTACGCACGGCTTGATTTGCAACTGCGCGCACACAAGTTACAAGGGACTCCGTGATCACACGGGCCAAGATAAAGGAATTGAGACATATGGCGGGCAACAGCGGTGGCCCCTGGGGGGGCGGAGGCTCCTCAGGTGGTGGAGGAAATCGGGGAAATAACGGGGATGGTCGAAAACCACCCGAAGGCGACGGCCCGCAGATCCCCGAGATCGATGAGCTGATGAAAAAAGGCCAGGAGCAGCTGCGCGTTCTGATGGGCGGTCGTGGCGGCGGTGGCCGTGGCTCCAATGGTTCAGGCGGCGGTGGCGGTGGCCCGTTGTTTACCAAAGGGACTGTGGCGATTGGTGCATTGGTTGCCGTTGGCCTTTGGGCGGCTGCCAGTTTTTACACCGTGAAACCCGAAGAACAGTCTGTAGAGCTGTTTTTGGGTGAGTTTTCCGCTGTCGGGAATCCGGGTCTGAACTTTGCACCTTGGCCGCTTGTGACCGCCGAAGTCATTCCGGTCACACGCGAACAGAACGAAGACATGGGTGGTGCTCGTGGCAGCGACGATGGCCTGATGCTGACAGGCGATGAAAATGTCGTCGATATTGACTATCAGGTCGTGTGGAACATCAGTGACCCTGCCAAGTATCTCTTTAACCTGCGCGACCCACGCCAAACGATTCGCGCCGTTTCGGAATCGGCGATGCGTGAGATCATTGCACAAAGCGAGCTGGCACCGATTCTGAACCGGGATCGTGGTGTCATTGCCGACCGCCTGCAGGAGTTGATTCAGTCAACGATGGACAGCTATGATTCCGGTGTGAACATCGTCCGTGTGAACTTCGACAAGGCCGACCCGCCGCAGGACGTTATCGCAGCCTTCCGCGATGTTCAGGCCGCCGCGCAGGAGCGTGACCGTCTGCAAAACGTCGCTGACGCTTATGCCAACCGGGTTCTCGCTGAGGCGCGTGGTGAAGCCGCGCAGGTTCTGGAAGAGGCCGAAGGCTATCGCGCCCAGCAGATCAACAGCGCGCAGGGTGAAGCCAGCCGTTTCAGCGCGGTTTTGGAAGAATATAGCAAAGCCCCTGATGTGACACGAAAACGTCTGTATCTGGAACGTATGGAGCAGGTACTGGGCGATGTTGACAAGATCATCCTTGACGAGAACTCGACCGGCTCAGGGCAGGGCGTTGTGCCTTATCTGCCGCTGAACGAACTGCGTCGCAGCCCTGCAGGGGAGAGCAACTGATGCGTAAGTCACCTATAATCCTGATCATCGTTGCTATTCTGGCCGTTGCCGGTTTGTCATCGATTTTTATCGTGGACGAGCGTGAACGGGCGCTGGTTCTGCAATTCGGCCGCGTTGTTACGGTGAAAGAAGAACCGGGCCTTGCGTTCAAAATCCCCCTTATTCAAGAAGTCGTGCGTTACGACAACCGCATCCTTTCGATCGACGTGCAACCGCTTGAAGTGACACCTCTGGATGACCGTCGTCTTGTTGTCGACGCTTTCGCGCGCTACCGGATTTCGGATCTGGAGCAGTTCCGTCAGGCCGTTGGTGTCGGTGGTATCCCCGTGGCCGAGGATCGTCTGGATCGCATCCTGCGGGCCGAAACCCGCGAAGTGCTGGGTTCGGTTTCGTCGCGTGATATCCTGAGTTCGGATCGTGCGGCACTGATGCTGCGTATCCGCAACAGCGCGATTGCCGAAGCGCAGGCGTTGGGTGTCAGCGTGATCGACGTCCGCTTGAAAGCCACCGATCTGCCGCAGGCCAACCTTGAGGCCACATTTGACCGGATGAAGGCCGAGCGGGAACGTGAAGCCACCGACGAACGTGCACGCGGTAACGAAGCGGCGCAGCGAGTTCGTGCGCAGGCCGACCGGACTGTGGTCGAATTGGTTTCGGACGCCAATCGTGAGGCCGAGATCATTCGCGGTGAAGCTGATGCCGAACGCAACGCGATCTTTGCCGAAGCGTATGGTGCGGACCCAGAGTTCTTTGAATTCTACCGCTCTCTGACCGCCTACGAGAACGCCTTGCAGGGCAGCAACAGCTCGTTGATCCTGAGCCCGGATTCCGAGTTCTTCAACTACCTGTCGTCGCCCACCGGGCGTCCGGCACCGGCTGCTCCGGCGTCTGAGTAATGGGGATGATCCTTCTGGCCCTTGGGCTGGTGCTGATCGTTGAGGGGCTGGCCTATGCGCTGGCCCCTTCGCTTATTGAACGGATGCTAGAGGCACTCCGGTCCCTTCCAGAACAGGCGCGACGGTTATCCGGATTGCTCTGTGTGGTCAGTGGGCTGGTCCTGATTTGGGGTGCCTATCAGGTCGGGTTTTGACTTCAGGGCTTCACGTGGCGGTGATTTCCCCGCGATCCTGAGTTGCGGGTTGCAGCAAACCGACTACATTGGTTGCCAAGAGGGCGGCCCAAGGGCGGTCCGCAGATAGTGACGACAAGGAGTTCCCAAGTGCAGGTACAAGCACGCAGTATGTCCGTCCGTCAGGACGAAGGGTTTAGTTTCATGCGGCTGATGTGGCTGGCATTTGCGGGAATGGTTCTGATCGTTGCGCAGACAGTGGCGGCATATGCGCGTGGCGAAAGCTTGGCACCGCTGGCGGAACAGATCAGCCCGGCTGTGGTGAACATCACCACATCGACCCTGATCGAAGGTCAAACCGGCCCGCAAGGCATTGTTCCCGAAGGGTCCCCGTTCGAAGACTTCTTTCGCGAGTTCCAGGATCGCGGCGACAATGGCGAAAACGTCCCTCGCCGTAGCAATGCCCTTGGCTCGGGGTTTGTGATCTCGGAAGATGGATTCATCGTCACCAACAATCACGTCATTGCCGAAGCGGATGAAATACTGGTGGAATTCTTCCCGGGCGATGGTCAGCCCAAGAAAGAGCTGCCCGCCAAAGTGATTGGCACCGATGAAAAGACCGACATTGCTCTGCTCAAGGTCGAAGCTTCTGGCCCGTTGAAATACGTCCAATTCGGTGACAGCGATATTGCGCGGGTTGGGGATTGGGTGATTGCCATGGGCAATCCGTTGGGCCAGGGATTCTCGGTCTCGGCCGGGATCGTATCTGCCCGCAATCGCGCGCTGAGCGGATCTTATGATGACTACATCCAGACCGATGCGGCGATCAACCGAGGCAACTCGGGCGGTCCGCTGTTCAACATGGATGGCCAGGTGATAGGCGTGAATACCGCGATTCTTTCGCCCAATGGTGGGTCCATCGGGATTGGCTTTTCGATGGCTTCCAATGTGGTGGTCAAAGTTGTCGATCAGCTGCGCGAGTTCGGGGAAACCCGCCGAGGCTGGCTGGGTGTCCGTATTCAGGATGTGACCGAAGACATGGCCGAAGCCATGGGCCTTGAAAAACCCGGTGGTGCGCTGATCAGCGATGTGCCCGAAGGTCCTGCGAAAGAGGCTGGCCTGCTGGCGGGTGACGTCATTCTCAGCTTTGACGGCGTCGATGTCGAGGATACGCGCGGCCTTGTCCGTCAGGTCGGTGAAACAACGGTCGGCAAAGCCGTCCGCGTCGTGGTCAGCCGGGATGGTAGCACCCAGACCGTCTTGGTCACGCTGGGCCGCCGTGAGGATGCGGAGCGCGCCGAGAATGGCGAAGAAGAAGCTGAAGACACGCCTGCTGATGAAAACACGGATATTCTGGGTCTGACTATTTCACCGCTCACCGACACGCTGCGCGAAGAACTTGGTCTGGACGCGGATGCCGAAGGGCTGGTGGTTTCGGATGTGGATCAGGCTTCGGAAGCCTATGCCAAGGGCCTGCGTGCTGGTGATTTGATCACCGAAGCGGGCCAACAGAAGGTTGCCACAATCGAAGACCTGGAAGACCGGATGGAAGAGGCAACAGTGGCTGGGCGCAAGTCTCTGCTGTTGCTGGTGCGTCGTGGCGGTGACCCACGGTTTGTAGCGCTCAGCCTGGAAGAATAGCACCGGTTTTGAACTTCCAAGCACTGATCTAAGAGGCTCCGATCCGGAGCCTCTTTTTTTGTCTGCTAAGCGGTGGTCAATCTTTCTGAACCGGGGCTGTAATCAATGTCTAACATCATGTCGCAAACAGAGCGGACCTGATCCGAAACCCGTGTTAGGGGCCGGATGAAAGGGAATATTGTGTCAGAAAACAAGATTTTACAAAACCCTACATTGGCTATCGTCTTTATCCTGATCGGAATGCTGGGGATTTCTCTCAATGACATGCTGATCAAGTTTCTGTCGGGCGGGTATCCTTTGCACCAAATGGTATTCACCCGTTCTCTGATTGGGATCGGCTTTAGCCTTGCTCTGGTTCAGTTGGAGGGGGGATGGAGTATCCTGAAAACCGATCAGCCGGGCCTGCATGTTCTGCGGGCGACGTTTCTGGTGATTGCAAACCTGACATTTTTCACCGCGCTTGCGGTTATGCCTCTGGCCGAAGCGACGGCTGTGTTTTTCGTGGCCCCTTTGATGATCACCTTGCTCAGCATCCCGATCCTGGGCGAAAAGGTCGGACCGATGCGCATTGGCGCGGTTCTGGTCGGGTTTGCAGGCGTGATCATCATGACACGTCCCTGGGAAAGCGGAGCAGAGCGCACGATTAGCCTGTGGGTTTATGTCCTGCCCATTGCAGCCGCATTCACCTATGCGCTGAACAACGTCATGACGCGATATCTGGGCGCCAAATCCAAGGCGTCTGCCATGGCGGTCTATATTCAATCTGCCTTTATTTTTGTCAGCATTATCTTCTGGCTCGTCGCCGGAGATGGACGATTTACTGAGGGTGTCGAGAATGAAAGCTTACTGTTCCTATTCCGTGCCTGGGTCTGGCCTGAAGGTCATGACCTCTGGTTGTTCGCAGGTTTGGGGTTGAACGCAGCTCTTATCGGGTATTGCCTTGGGCAGGCCTATCGCATCGCGGACGCGGCCACCGTGGCCCCTTTCGAATATGTGGGCCTGCCGCTGGCGATTTTTTGGGGCTGGGTGATCTGGGGCGAGCTACCGGGTTTGCCGGTTGTTTTTGGAATACTCTTGATCCTCGGTTCGGGTCTGTTTGTCTTCCTGCGGGAAAAGCAAAAGAACCGAATGGTTGTTCGTGGTAAACACGTGCATCGCAGGTACTGATACGCGCGAGCAAGGCCCGAGTTTGCAAAGAAAATGAGCCATATGTCGGGATGACATATGGCTCAGATACAGGGAGAGATCAGTGGACAGATATCGGGGATGATTCTCTGACCTCCTACGGTAACAAGCTCACCTTAGGTTAGGTTCGGCCTGTTCTTCTGTGAACCAGATCACACCAAACGACGAAATCGTCAGATCAGGTCGGATTCGGCTAATTCACGCAGGGCTTCGAAATCCTGAATCAGCAAACCTCCGCGCGAGGCTTCGACCACGTTGTCGCGCTTCCAGGTTGAGATGGTTTTTGACACCGCCTCGCGCGTGGCGCCGACAAATTCGGCCAATTCGCTTTGCGATAGCGTGATTCGTGCCGATGGGTCGTCCTGAAGATTGGACAGATGAAGCAATTTGCGGGCCAGGCGGATCGGCATGGGCAGAAAGACCTGCTCGTTCAGCTGGGAATCCATCCAGCGCATGCGTAAACCGGCCAAACGCACCATATCAACGGCCAGATCGGGATGCTGGCGGATTTGGTCCATCGCATCACGGCGGCGCACGCGCAGAACACGCGACGGTTCGGCTGCGGTGACCGTGGCGGTGCGCGGGCCACTGTCAAACAAAGCAATCTCGCCAAACACTTCGCCGGGGCGCATCAGAGTCAGCGTCAGCTTTCGCCCGCTCATGGCCAAAAACGACACTTCGAGCGTGCCTGAGAGTATCGCGTAAAGCGCGTCGCCCTCGTCACCCTGTTCAAACAGGGTTTCGCCCTGTTCAAGAGTCAGTTCAGAGGCAAGATCAGAGAGCATCTCTCGAAGCTCGTCAGAGGCTTCGGATAGAAAGCCACTAGAAGGAAAGGCCGTCATACGGGCGGTGAACTCCGGATTTAGGTGATGAGTGGTGCTTTAACCTTTCATAGCTTCGGGCTTAAGCCAAGTTCTTTTGCAGCGAGCGGATCACTTGGGCGGTGTGATGGTGGTGCATCAACGCAGCGCTGGCGCTTATTGCTGATCCGGATCTTCCATATAGTTTTGCAGTAGGCTGAATTGCAGCATCAGAAACGCCATCAAGGCAATCGGGAAGGCAAAGGTTTCGATCTTCACCCACAAGTCCGTGGACATGGTACGCCAGACGAGTTCATTGGCGATGGCCAGAACGGCAAAACAGGCACAGAGCCGACGGGTTAGTATCATCCAGCCTTCGTGTTTCATGGGCAGCATCTCATCCAGCACGTATGCCAGATAGGATTTTCCCTGAAGCAGACCGATCCCAAGGATGGTCGAGAAGACGCCGTAAACCAGCGTGGTTTTCATCTTAAAGAACCGCTCGTCATTGAACCAGGCGGTCAGGCCACCGAAGAAGATCACCATGAAGGCGGTGAAAATCTGCAATCTGCTGAGTTTACCGGTCAGAAACCACAGGATGCCCATTGCGGCCAGCATCAGGGGCACAAAAATGATCGTCGCGACGATAAAGCCGGAATATTCTGTACCGCCGATCAGGAAGCTGTCATCGCGCAGGCGCAGGTAAATGAAGAAAAAGGCCAGTGGCGGGCCAAGCTCCAGCACCTGTTTCAGAAACGGGTTGATGTCTTTTTTGCCTGTCATCGTATCTTCCTGCTGCTTACCCGCCCATTTCAACGATTACGGCGCCCAATGCAATCAATGCCATCAACGCAATGCGTCTGGGGCCGACAGTTTCTTTCAGAACAAGCCAACCGATCAAGGCTGCAAAGACTGTTGAGGTCTCGCGCAGAACGGCGGCTTCGCCCACTTTGTCGAGCCGTGTGGCCAGCATGATCGCCCCGAAGGACATGGGCGCGATGATACCGCCTGCAAGCCCACGCAGCATAAGGGGGCCAATGGCAGGAGGGTTGATCATGGCGCGCCATCTGAGGAAGGCGTAGATCGGCATGGCCGCGCCATCGATCATGAAAAACCACGCCAGAAAGGTGAACGGATCGGCGGTGGCACGGATGCCATAGGCATCATAGGTGGTGTAGAGCGCCACGAAGAGGCCGGTTGTAACCGCCAGCGCCAGCGCGATCCCAAGCGTTTCCCGGTTGGTTTCCAGAAAGCGCAGGTTGTAGAGGGCAAGGCCGAATATCCCGGCCAGCAGGACCGCAACACCAAACCACTGAGTGCCTTTGAAGGTTTCTCCGAACAACAGATAGGCGCCGATCACTGTAAACAGCGGGCCGGTACCGCGCACGACGGGGTAGACGACCGTGTAAGATCCTTTGGTATAGGCCATCGCCTGTAGTGTTTTGTAGGCGATGTGGATCAGCCAGACGACGGCAAAGATCGGCCACATATAGGGTTCGGGCCATGGCACGACGAAGAACGCAAAAGGGGTGGCCATTAGGCAATAGCAGGCGTCGATCGCTCCGCGCGAAAGCCAAGGATCGTGGCGGCCTTTCTGAAGTGCCCCGAAGACCGCGTGCAAAAAGGCGGCCATGAGAGCCAGTCCAAGGGCAAGCTGGTGGCCCGCTTCGGTGCCTTCAAGTGAGATCAGCCAGTCGCTCAAGTATCAGATCTTTTCGCTGGAGGGAGAGGCTGGGGGCTGTCTGCCCCCAGACCCCCGAGGATATTTATGGCCAGATGAAGGTTTGGATCAGCTTTGGTCCAGGCCCGTCAGGGCGGCGGCGAATTCTTCGGGGTCGAAGGGGGCGAGGTCATCAATTTGTTCGCCGACGCCGATGGCGTGGATCGGCAGGCCAAACTTGTCCGCAAGCGCCACCAGAACGCCGCCCTTGGCGGTGCCGTCAAGTTTGGTCATCACAAGGCCTGACACATCGGCGAGATTGCGGAAGGTTTCCACCTGGCTGAGCGCGTTCTGACCCGTGGTAGCGTCAAGCACAAGCAGGGTGTTGTGCGGGGCCGTGTCGTCGACCTTGCGAATAACGCGGACGATCTTGGCCAGTTCCTCCATCAGATCTGCTCGGTTTTGAAGGCGGCCTGCCGTGTCGATCATCAACAGATCGGCGCCATCTTCCTGGGCTTTGGAGAGGGCATCGAAGGCGAGGCTTGCGGGGTCCGAACCTTCTGGCGCGGTTAAAACCGGGACACCGGCGCGCTCGCCCCAGACCTGGAGTTGTTCAACGGCGGCGGCGCGGAAGGTGTCGCCGGCGGCGATGACAACCCGCTTGCCTGCGGCTTTGAACTGGCTGGCGAGCTTACCGATGGTCGTTGTTTTGCCCGAGCCGTTAACGCCGACGACCAGAACCACCTGCGGGCGTTTGGCATAAATCGGTAATGGGCGGGCCACAGGCTCCATGACGCGGGCGACTTCCTGTGCCAGCAATTGTTTGATTTCGCTCGTCGAGAGTTTGCGGCCAAAGCGACCCTCGGCCATGTTTGCGGTTACGCGCAGGGCGGTGTCGACGCCCATATCCGAGGCGATCAGCAGCTCTTCAAGCTGTTCCAGCATGTCGTCATCCAGCGTGCGGCGGACTACGGTTTGGGCATCGCCGCGGCTGAACAATCGGCCCAGCAGGCCTTTTGACTCCGGCACCTCCGGCGGCGTTGGTTCAGGCGTGGGGTCTGCAGGTGTAGGAGCAGGAGGCTCGGATGGCACGGGGTTGGGGGCCGGGCTGGGTACCTCTGGAACGGGTTGCGTTTCGGGCTCGGGCTGCGGGATCACCGGGTCGGGTGCGGTTTCCTCGCCGCCATCCTCGACAATCGCATCCAACCCCTCTTCGAGGCGCGAGGAGGATTTGAACAGCTTGTCCTTGAGCTTTGAAAAAAACGCCATTTTGGTCTCCGCAGGTGATCCTTTCACCTAATGCGGATTTAAGGCAGTTGCAAAGGGTCAGGTAAAGGCGATCAGGAACCCGGCTTGTGCGCCCCAATAGAGCGGCCAGATCAGATAGGGCGTGAGTTTCAGAGCCGGGTGGTTGGCAGGTAACAGGAATTTTTCAGTTGCGAGGATCAGATCTGAGGCGATGAAGGCCATCGCAGCGGGCATGGCCCAACGAAGGGCGCCTGTATCGGGCAGAGCGAGGACTGTGATGCCCATCCCGAGGATGATGGGGATATAAGCCAGCACCGGCACCTTGAGGTCTTCGGCGCGGGGGGCAAGGAGGGTGGCGGCGACAATGCCCAGCAAAATGAGGGGCCAGACATATCCGGGATGGTCGAAGATAAGTGTCGCATCGCTGCTGGGATGAGACAGGAAGAGAGCGACATAGGCAAGGTGGCCTGCCGCAAATGCGCCAACACCGGCCATAAAGCTGGTCTCGGACTCGCGGGAAAGTAGTGCGTCCCCGATAGCGCAAAGGGCCAAAGCAAGGATCAACAGGGTTGCGGACCCGCTGAGAGCCGCGAACAGGGCCAATAGGGCGACAGAGGCAGTTTTAAGCGCAGTGCGTATTGTGCTGGCCGGGCGTGGGGACAGGGGCAGATAGGCCAGGGCGCATGTGGCTGCGATCCAAATCAGGCTGTTCACTCTGGTTTCCTCCCACTCTCGTGGGTTTACTGTCGTTCGAAATCAGCAATTGGCACAACAGGTGACGTGGAGGCATGCGAACGTGCAGCACGCATAGCTTTGACCGCATGTATCTGACACTATGGCGCCATGCTGAAGTTCTTTGCGATTCTTCTTGTGCTTTCGGCCCATCCTGTGGGGGCGCAAACGGCGTTATCTGGGGCGGAATTCGATGACTATACGCGCGGAAAAACCCTGTTTTACGGCTATAGCGGCGAGGTCTACGGGGTAGAACGCTATTTGCCCAATCGTCGCGTGATCTGGTCGTTTCTTGATGGCAACTGCAAGGAAGGTGTGTGGTATCAGCGCGAAGATCAGATTTGCTTTGTCTACGAAGACAGGTCAGACCCGCAATGCTGGGTTTTCACGCGAATGGGCGGTGGTTTGGTTGCCCAGTTCGAAGGCGACCCACAGGCGACGCAGTTGTATGAGGCCGAAGATCTGGGTGAAGAGATGATCTGCCTTGGGCCAGAGGTTGGGGTTTGATCTCAGCTCACCCTTAGGTCTTCGTAGCTGATCATGACATGCTGTCTGAACGCGGGTCTTGCTGTGAGTTGAGTATAGTAGCGTTTAAGATTGGGGAACTGCGCGTGCGAAATCTCGATGTCGTAGTATCGGTACAGGATGTGGCCGAACTGGATGTCGGCCAGGGTCAGGTCAGGGCCGGTGAGGAATTCGCGGCTCTCCAAACGTCGATCTGAAATTTCTAGTTTTGTTTCAAGCTGTTCAATGGCGTTCCTGATGTTAACCTTGTCTCTATCGGCAGGTGCGGTTCGAACCACATGCCAGAACACCGGGACCGTGAAACCCATTGCAACATTGATCTTCGCCCATTCAGCCCATTTGTCCACGTCGGCGCGCTGAACCGGGTCTTTGGGCCAAAACGTGTCGGGCCCGTAGCGGTCGGCGAGATAGCGCAGAATGGCCCCTGTTTCCCATAAGGGTGGGTTGGTGCCATCCTGCAGGACGGGGATGGTGCGGTTTGGGTTCAGCTTGCCGAAGGCTTGCGTGTCCAAACCGCCAAAGTGATGGCCAACATCATGGCGGTGATACTCCAGTCCCAACTCTCCGACACACCACATGAGGGCTTGCACATTCGATGATGTTTTGCGCCCCCAAATCGTCAGCATGGTTTAGAAGAGAGAGCCCTGAGCGGGAGCATCTGTCTTAGCCTTTTTGGGGGGCGATTTGCTGGAACCTCCGGTCGTCAGGCGACCATCGGTGAACTCGATTTCCAGCACCAGGTGCTTGGAGGCTTGTGACTTGGTGGTAATCACGTCGCCCTCGGCCCGCACAACGGCATAGCCGCGTTCCAGCGTGGCTTTGTAGCTAAGCGTTTCGCGCAGGCGGTCTGTGGCATCCAGCTGTTGGCGCAGGCGATCCAATCGGGTGCTTTGAGCGGTGTCTAGTCGTTCGGCCAGTCTGTTGGTGGCTTGGCGCTGCTGGTCAATCTCGCGTTGGATCGGACGCACGGATAGGCGCGAAGACAGGTTGCGCAGGCTTTCCTGCCGAGATGCGACAACGCTGCGCAAGGTTGAGGGGCGCAGATGGGCCGACATCTCAACCAGTTGCAAGCGTCGGTTTTGCACGCCTCTGGTCAAAGCGGGTGTCAGTCGTTCTGCAATCAGATCAAGCCGTTGCCGGGGAGTGTTCAACAAACTATCCGGGCGCGGTAGGGCGCGGGCAATATCGCGCAAACGCTGGCTGCGGCGCTGGACCGCATCGCTGGCCGCACGGGACAGGCGTGCACCCTGTTCATTGGTCCAAGCCAGCAGCTCCATCCGGACGGGGACAGCCAGCTCAGCGGCAGCAGTCGGCGTGGGTGCCCGGCGGTCCGAGACAAAATCGATCAGCGTTGTATCCGTTTCGTGACCTACAGCCGAGATCAACGGGATGTCCGAGGCGGCAGCAGCACGCGCAACGCTTTCCTCATTGAAGCCCCACAGATCTTCGATCGACCCGCCGCCGCGCGCAACGATGATCAGATCAGGTCGAGGCAACGCGCCCCCGGGTGTGAGCGCGTTAAACCCTTCGATGGCGCGGGTCACTTCAGGCGCGCAATTGGCCCCTTGAACGGCAACCGGCCAGATCAGAACCTTACGAGGAAAGCGATCCCGTAGCCGGTGCAGGATATCGCGGATTACTGCGCCGGAAGGTGACGTCACCACGCCTATGATCTGAGGCAAATATGGCAGTTGCTTCTTGCGTTCGGGCGCGAACAGTCCTTCGGCTTCCAACTGCTTTTTGCGCTTTTCCAGCAGCGCCATCAAAGCACCTTGTCCGGCGACGGCGACCTCATCCACGTTCATGTTGTATTTGGACTGTGCGCCAAAGGCGGTGAGACGTCCGGTGACAACAACCTCGAGCCCTTCTTCGGGAACCACCGACAGACCCGAAATCTGACCTTTCCACGTGGTGCAGGCCAGCACGTTCCGATCATCTTTGATGTCGTAATAGAGGTGTCCTGAGCGCGCTTTGAACACCCGCCCGACCTCACCACGCACACGGATTCGGCCAAACGACCCTTCGAGCGTGCGTTTTACCTCTCCCGAGAGCTCGGAAACCGAATATTCGGGAGTGTTTTGGCCAGGAATGGGCTCGTCGAGCAGGTCAGACATTTCAGCGCCTTGTGTCAAATGCCCACCCAGCTTAGAACGCCGCGCAGGCAAGGCCAAGCAGATCGGAGAGCTTTCATGAACATCCTTATTCTCGGCAGCGGCGGGCGCGAGCACAGCCTGGCCTGGGCGGTAATGCAGAACCCCAAATGCGACCGCTTGATCGTTGCGCCGGGAAATGCCGGGATCGCTCAGATCGCAGATTGTGCTGCACTGGATATCGAGGATGGTGGCGCAGTGGTCAGTTTCGCCGAGGAAAACGCGATTGATTTTGTCATCGTCGGACCCGAAGCGCCATTGGCCGCAGGCGTTGCTGATCGGTTGCGAGAGGCTGGCGTACTGGTCTTTGGCCCCTCGGCCGCAGCGGCGCAACTTGAGGCCTCAAAAAGTTTTACCAAAGAGATCTGTGATGCAGCTGCAGCACCGACAGCGGCCTATGCAAGGTTCACCGAGGCGGAACTGGCAAAAGCCTATATCCGAGAGCAGGGCGCGCCCATCGTGGTCAAGGCCGACGGGTTGGCCGCAGGCAAAGGCGTGATCGTTGCGATGGACGTGCAAACCGCTTTAGAGGCGATCGATGACATGTTCGGCGGCGCTTTTGGGGGGGCGGGGGCCGAAGTTGTGATCGAGGAATTCATGGAGGGTGAGGAAGCTTCTCTCTTCGTGTTGTGCGACGGAGAGAACATCTTGTCGATTGGCACAGCACAGGACCACAAACGGGTGGGCGAAGGCGATACCGGGCTGAACACGGGTGGGATGGGCGCTTATTCACCCGCCCCGGTTCTGAGCGCTGAGGTTGAAGCCCGTGCGATGGATGAGATCATCCGCCCGACCATGGCTGAGATGAAGCGACGCGGGATGCCGTTTCAGGGGGTGCTTTATGCCGGTTTGATGATCAAGGACGGGCAACCACGTTTGGTGGAATACAATGTGCGGTTCGGCGACCCCGAGTGTCAGGTGCTGATGATGCGTCTGGGCGCGCAAGCTATGGATTTGATGCATGCAGCGGCCGAGGGGCGGCTGGAGGAGACCCGAGTAAATTGGGCTGAGGATCATGCAATGACGGTGGTCATGGCTGCACAGGGCTATCCCGGGGTGTATGAGAGAGGCTCTATCATCAAAGGTTTGGATGACCTGCCCGAAGACAGCAGCAACATGGTGTTTCATGCAGGCACCAAGGCCGTTGAGGGGCAGGTGCTGGCTTCTGGCGGTCGGGTGCTAAACGTCACTGCACGCGGGGAAACGCTGCACAAAGCGCGGGATCGGGCCTATGCGATGGTGGATGGTGTGGACTGGCCGGAGGGGTTCTACCGCCGCGATATTGGTTGGCGGGCGCTTTGAGCGACGGGCGGGCTAGGGGGCTTTGCCCCCTCGGCCTGCGGCCTCACCCCCAGGATATTTGTAGCCAGATGAAGTAGGGATCAGCATTTTAGGGCTTGGGTGAGGCTGTTGGGGCCGTTGAACGGGCCGAGAACGGTTTGGGTCCAAACGGATTGGTGCGAGACGCTGATGATCCGCGACCAATCGGCGTTGACAACGATCAGCTCCGCCTGGCCGTTGCAGAGGCGCAGGCCGCCCGAGATAAAATCCTCACCGATCTTGTGATTGGTCAGGCCCGGGATTGAGGCGATCTCGGTCAGCTGATCATCCTTGAAGCGCCAGATACGCAGGGTTTTTGCGAGGTGAGGGCGGTCGATATAGGCAATCTCGACATGGTCGTCGCCATCCAAATCAGCAGCTCCGATTGGGGCCAGCCAACGGAAGCGGGTGCCGATATGCGGGGTGGCGGCGATTTTTGTTCCGGTTGCATCGTAGATTGCGAGTTGTGCACCGCGCTGGTCTTGAGACTCAACGACGACAGCTTCGACATCGCCATCGGTATCGACGTCCCAAAGCCTGGGCACCAAGTCTTCGAAAACGCGATCTTCTGGCAGGGTAATGGTCGTGACCTTGGTGCCATCTTCACCTTTGACGCTTAATTCTAGCGCGCCGTATTCGATGTTGTCACCCAGGACACCATGCGCATAGCGCGTGGTTGGTTCCGTAAACCGGGCTGAGGTTATTGTGTTTGCGGTTACAAAGCTTGCTCCGGCAAGCCACATGCAACACGCTGACAGAGCGCCGCGGGCCCGAAAGTGCCAGAAGCGAGCGGGCGGGCGCGGCGCTTTGGTTGGCATCAGATCTGCTTTTCGGGCATTTGTACAACCAGACCATCCAGGGCATCCGTCACCTTGATCTGGCAGGTTAGGCGCGAACGGGCAGGGTCGGGCTCGTAGGCGAAGTCCAGCATGTCTTCTTCCATATCATCCTTGGCGGGGATTTTCTCGACCCAGTCAGGGTGGATATAGACATGGCAGGTTGAGCAGGCGCAGGCACCGCCGCAATCGGCCTCAATGCCTGGAATATTGTTGTCACGGGCCCCTTCCATGACCGTCAGTCCGTTGGCAACCTCGACTGTGTGTTCGATACCGCCATGCTCGACATAGGTGATCTTTGCCATTGCGTGCGTCTTCCTTCTGCAAGTGTCGAATTCTTCATTAGTGAAGGGAGCTATGCGTTTCCAGTGGCAATTGCGACGCATCGCGCCGCAGATCGGCACTAGATACCAAAGTTCAACTCGGATTTGAGGACGCCAACACGTGGGCGACCCAATTCAGATGAGTCAAAGAGCAAGCAAGGGCTTGCGCATCTGATGCTACCAGCGTCCGGATGCTCCGCCACCCCCGGATCGGCCCCCTCCGAAACTGCTGCTGGTGCCGCTGGATACTTTTGGAATAGTGTACGAAGTTTCTTCGGAATAGTCGCAATTAAGGCACTCAATCCGGCGAATTCCCGAACCGGGCATTGTTTTGTTTGCCGCGATTCTGACCCGACGGCTCTGCCTTAGGCTGCGTTTCCCACATTTTGGGCAGGTTTGAAATCGAGCCAAACCATCGCTTATTGTGCTGCGGAGATTGAACAAAAGCATCGCCAGCGCAAACGCTGCAAAAATCCAAAGACCGGGATCATCACTTGTTTTCTTGGCGGGCGCATCTTCTCCGGCGCGGAACGGGTATACCAGCTTTTCTATGATGGCTGTGGTTCCGAGTTTGATCCCGTTTGAATAGCTGCCTGCTTTGAATGCCGGAATGAACTTGCTGTCGACAATTTGTTTCGCCCGGTCATCCCAAGCGCGCCCATATGCAGCCCCAAGCTCTATTCGCATTGCCCTATCGTCACGCAGGACCATTACAAGGACACCATCATTTCGCGATGAGGCGCCAATCCCCCAATGATTAAAAAGTCCTGTGGCAAATTGCTCGAGCGTCCGGTTTGGCGCATAGTTGTTTTGAGTGTGCAGAGTGAGAATAGTCATCTCAACCCCGGTCTCCCTTTTGAGTTTCTGCAGTTGTTGTGAAACAGCCTGCTCATCCAGCGGGCTAAGCAAATCAGCGAAGTCGTTGACGGTCGTGTTTTTGTATTCTGGATAGGTCTGTCCCAGTGCGGCACTGGCCCAAGCCATCAATAGGATAAAGGCAATTCTCATGGTTGCTCACAGGTTTTTGTGAATCCTACAGCAGGATAATGGAACAGCAATTGCTAAATACTTAGTCCCCAATTTGGTGGGTTTATTATTGACTGATGTGGGTCTCTTGTCATGTTTAACGTTTGAACAAAACGCTTTGCGCTGTTTTGTCCTGATGGTCGCCTCGTAGCTCTGCATATAGGGCGCGACCTGCCTGTACCGCCGGGCGGGCACCGACTGCGTTGAGCCAGCGTGAGAAATGCGGTTTGTTTTCAAGCTGCTGCTGCTGGCCTTCCCATAGGCTGGCCCAACCCCAGATCGCCATATCGGCGATCGAGTAGAAGTCGCCTGCGACGTATTCATTTTCGGCCAGTCGTCGATCGAGCACGCTGTAAAGGCGCCCAACCTCGGCGCGATAGCGATCCTTGGCATAGGGCAGGTCTTGGGGTGGGTTCATCTGAGGGGCATATTTCAGGAAGTGATGCGCTTGCCCGGCCATTGGGCCAACTCCGCCCATCTGCCACATCAGCCACTCTTCGACGGTGATCCGGTCCCGTTCGGATTCGCCATAGAAACGCCCGGTCTTGCGCGCCAGATACATCAATATCGCGCCGCTTTCGAAGACCGAGACCGGCGCGCCATTCGGGCCGTCAGGGTCAACGATGGCAGGCATCCGATTGTTGGGCGAAATCTTCAGAAAGCCAGGATCGAACTGGTCGCCCTTGCCAATATTGATCAGATGGGTGGTGTAAGGCAGTTCCATCTCTTCCAAGGCGATGGATACTTTCCAGCCATTTGGCGTGGGCCAGAAATACAGATCGATCATGCTATCTCCTCAAGCTGAGGGGATCATGATGCTTTCTGAGCAAACGGCAAGAGGGCCTGCGGACGGGGGAGTGCAAAAAGCCGTGACCAACGCTTGTGCGGTGTTTGGGGGATACCGCGCTTAAGCGTATGTAGGCACAAGCGCTCGGTGTCGCGCAGCAAGGCATTATAGACCCGCAGCACCCCGGGGCGTGTATAACTGGACCAATGGCAGATGCGCCGCTCGGGCGATGCGACTGGGAATATCAGAGCCGACAGGTGGTCTACCGTTGCCGGGCAATCGATCTGCAATGTAACAGCGTTTGGCGCCGTCAGGCCCGCGCCAATGCTGAGATCCCCGCGACAGGGCGGCTGAATGAAGGTTTCGAACAGAAAGTCGAACAGGTCGTTCTCGCGGCTGATGATATTGATGAACTCGGCCTCGCGCCCGGCGGGCGTTGTCAGGGCTGCGGCTGTGCGGGATTGATAGGCGGCCCCGGTGAGGGAAACGATCCGGCTGAGCGCGCCCGATGGAATGTGATGAAGCGCCTCAAGCGCCAGTTCGGTACCCATCGAGTGGCCGATGAAATGGATCGGACGCCGAGGGTTCAAGTGATGGACGTGACGAATCACCTCTGCCAGGACCTTGCCTGCTTCAACAGCGCGACGTTGCGCCGACCAGAGCGGGCCGCGCGCATCCCAGCCAAAAGCGATGGCCAGACCTTCGTCTTCGAACCCGCTGCCAAAGCCCAGATGTTGCGGCCAGCTGGGGCTGTACCAGGGCATCGTCTTGGGATGCAGCGACAAGATATGACGGTGAGGGCAGGCATCGGCATCATCCGGCCGGTACTTGTACCCGTGGGTCATGATAATGACAGGTCCGTCTGACTGCTGGCTCTGCTGCAAAGCCCCGATCAGGGGGCGGGAACTTCCGTGCAACTCAGCACGTCCATTGACAGCATTGATCCTGACTATTGGCATATGCTCTGACTCACACAAGATGTTGTGGTGCCGCTTTGTCATAACGCTATGACGCTTCCGTGAATGAACGATTACAGAACCGTGACGTTGCAGGTGTCGGGCTTGACGAATTCGCAACTGCGGCGTATGGGCAACAACACCACGTGGCGATTTGTTACCGGATTGCGGGCCACGCTAAACAACACCGCTAAAAGGTCAGGATGAAAGGCCCCTTTCGCTTGACCGCGTCTGGGGGTTTTTTATTCGCCTCGGGGGTCGAGGCCGAAAGGAATGACATGAACGAGAGCTGGAACAAACGCACTCAGGCCGTCCATGGCGGCATTCGTCGCAGTCAGTATAATGAGGTGAGTGAGGCGATCTTCCTGACCCAGGGATTTGTCTACGACAGTGCCGAGCAGGCCGAGGCCCGGTTTCTGGAATGCGGCCCCGATGAGTTTATCTATGCCCGTTACGGCAATCCGACCGTGTCCATGTTCGAACAGCGCATCGCCGCGTTGGAAGGGGCTGAGGATGCCTTTGCCACCGCGTCTGGTATGGCTGCTGTCAATGGTGCACTGACCTCGATGCTGAAGGCTGGGGACCATATCGTTTCGGCCAAGGCGCTGTTTGGGTCCTGTCTGTATATTGTTGAAAACATCCTGACCCGGTTCGGGGTTGAGGTGACTTTTGTGGATGGCACAGATCTTGAGCAGTGGGATGCTGCAATTCGGCCAGACACCAAGGCGGTGTTCTTCGAATCCATGTCGAACCCGACACTTGAGGTGATCGATATCGAGGCGGTCGCCAAGCTGGCACATGCGGCAGGTGCTTTGGTCGTGGTGGACAATGTGTTCTCGACCCCCGTATTTTCGCGTGCGATCGAGCAAGGCGCGGATGTAGTTGTGTATTCGGCCACCAAACATATTGACGGACAGGGACGCGCCTTGGGCGGTGTCATCATCGGCACACGAGACTTTATTCGAGGCACGGTCGAACCCTATCTGAAACACACCGGTGGTGCGTTGAGCCCATTCAATGCTTGGGTCATGCTGAAAGGTCTGGAAACCATGGCGTTGCGCGTGAACGCGCAGGCGGCCACAGCCCAACACATCGCCGAAGCGTTGGAAGGACATCCTGCTTTGAAGCGGACGCTTTATCCAGGGCTGAAAACCCACGCGCAGAACGCACTGGTGCGGTCGCAATTGGGCGGAAAAGGTGGCACAGTTCTGTCGCTTGACATCAAAGGCGGCAAAGAGGCTGCGTTCAAGTTTCTTAATGCTATGACGATCCCCGTGATCTCGAACAATCTTGGCGATGCGAAATCCATTGCCACCCATCCGGCGACCACCACACATCAGCGCTTGAGTGACGAGCAGAAGGATGAGTTGGGCATCACCCCCGGTTTGATCCGGTTTTCGGTGGGGCTTGAGGACGCAAATGATCTGCTGACGGACATCCGCAACGCTTTGAAGGCGTCACAAACCTGAGGAGATTGGGGGCGAAAATACCTCCAACTTTTGGATAAGACGCGGCGTATCCCCGTGCTCGCCGTCGGTATCGGCCTAAAAACGCCGGTATTTTTCATTTCATTTCAATCCGGAATGGTATCGCGTCCGTAAAACGCTACACTGGCAAATGAACTGCAGTCATCTATATCAAGGATGACCAATTGAGGACCCTCAGCCAATGAACGTTCATCCGCGCGATATTGATACTCCGGACCGTGACGAGGCCGCCGCCGCCCTGAAGCTGCTGCGCAAATGGGCCGAAACTGCATCGTCTCTTGAGATTTCGCAGCTTGATCCGGCTGTGGCGCGGCTGATCCCGGGGTTCAATGCACAGAATTATCCGGCGCTCGCGCGGGAGTATCCCGAAGAATTTGCGGTGGATGCCGCCTATCGCGCCTCGCTACCCGATCTGCAAAACGGTCCCTCTAGTTTGATCCGTGGTGCAAAGCAGCAGATCCAGCACGTCGGAATTTCCAACTTCCGCCTGCCAATCCGCTTTCATCGCAAGGGCGGCGATTACCTGACGCTTGAGACCTCGATCACAGGCACCGTAAGCCTTGAGGCCGAGAAGAAGGGCATTAACATGTCCCGCATCATGCGCTCGTTCTACAAACATGCGGAAAGGACGTTCAGCTTCGAGGTGATTGAGGCCGCGCTGAGCGATTATCTGACCGATCTCGACAGTTTCGATGCCCGCATCCAGATGCGGTTTTCCTATCCGGCGAAGGTCGAAAGCCTGCGTTCGGGGCTGGAAGGCTATCAGTATTATGACATCGCGCTGGAATTGGTCGAACAGAACGGTGTGCGCCAAAAGATCATGCATCTGGACTATGTTTATTCCTCGACATGCCCCTGTTCGCTGGAGCTGAGCGAGCATGCGCGGTCGCAGCGGGGGCAACTTGCAACGCCGCACTCTCAGCGTTCGGTCGCGCGGATTTCCGTCGTGGTGGATTGCGATGCAGATTGCCTGTGGTTCGAAGACCTGATCGAGCTGTGCCGCCGCGCCGTGCCGACAGAAACGCAGGTCATGGTGAAACGTGAAGATGAACAGGCCTTTGCCGAATTGAACGCGGCCAATCCAATCTTCGTCGAAGACGCCGCGCGTCTGTTCTGTGCTGAACTGTTGGCCGACCATCACGTCGGTGACTTCCGTGTGATCGCAAGCCATCAGGAAAGCCTGCACAGCCACGACGCGGTTTCGGTTTTGACCGAGGGGCCCACCTTCGAGTCGGTCAGTCTGGACCCAAGACTGTTCACAACCCTGTTCCACGTCGGGTAACGACAGCGCCTAAGCGCCTGGATTTTCATCACAAAGAACGCGTATCAGCGCCCTATCGCCGCATTGCAGCAAAAATGCTGCACTTGCGTGATGTTGTAGTGTAAAAATGTTCGGGAATGCAGCTGCCGCATGATGGGCTTTGACCTGCGTGCTGCCCCGGAAGGACACCGAGACGTGCCACGCCTTGGACTGCAATACCCAAAGCTCTGCCCAGATGATCTGGGCGGACAGGGACACTCACCCTCAGATTTCAGGCTGCTTCGCTGTTACAGGAGAGACATGTAATGAATCCAATTACCCAACCGCTGGAGTTTCAGGCAGCGGCATTTCGCGTGGCTGGTTACGCCATGGTGAGCCAAATCAAGATCATGCAAATCGTTGCCCGCTCGGCAATGGAATTTCCATTGGCTCAGGTTCAGGCAGTGCAGACGACGGCACTGGGTTCGACCCCGGTAACCAAAACGCCTGCACCCAAGAAACCTGTCGCAAAACGCGCCAAAGCCACCCCGGCAAAAAAACCCGCTGCATCAAAGCCTAAGGCGGCAGCAACAGCGACGCCCAAAGCAGCAGCAGCGAAGTTCAAGGCCAAACCGCGCACAGCAGCTAAACCTGCACCTGCAGCAAAGCCCACAATAGTGGCCAAATCCGAGCCGGTGGCGAAGCCTACAGCTGCAGCCAAAGCGCCTGTCAAAGCGGAAGCTGCAATCCCCAAACCTGCAGCGCCCGTAACAAAGACTGCAACGCCAAAGCCCGCCGCTGCCAAACCCGTCGCGGCGAAACCAGCGCCGAAAGCGCGAGCTTCAAAACCGGTTACTCCTAAGCCCGCGCTCGCAAATGCCACTGCTACAGCAGCAAAAACGGCGACTGTCCCTAAAACTGCGTCCAAACCGCGGAAGGCGACTGCGGTGAAAACAGCGCAGGCGGCCGAAACACCGATACCTCAAGCCCGCCGTACACGCGCGCCGTCAAAACCGCCTGCAATGCCCAAGGCGACCCAGAGTTCCGACGAATAATCGCGGATCATCTGCTTGACACGGTCGGGTCGGCGCGCCAACGCTGCGCCTCATGATGGATCTTCGCCCGGTCGGATATGTGATTGGCTTGCTGGTCGCCATTCTTGGGGCGACCATGCTGCCGCCTATGGTTGCCGACCTGATCGAAGGACGCGGCGAATGGCATGTCTTTCTGGAAAGCGCCATTATTACCATGCTGGCAGGTTCGGTTCTGGCCATCAGTTGCTCGAACGGGGTGGGCGAAGGTCTGACTATTCGTCAGACCTTTTTGTTAACCACGGGCGTCTGGGTTGCCTTGCCAGTCTTTGGGGCGATCCCGTTTCTGTTTGGTGAAACCGAACTGCGCTTTGTCGATGCGTATTTCGAGGCGATGTCAGGGCTGACCACCACCGGTTCAACGGTTATTTCAGGCCTGGATGATCTGCCCCAAGGTTTGTTGCTTTGGCGTGGCATTTTACAGTGGCTGGGCGGCATCGGTATCATCGTCGTTGCCATGGTGTTCTTGCCCGAGCTACGCGTGGGCGGAATGCAAATCTTCCGTTCGGAAGGGTTTGAAACCATGGGGAAAATCCTGCCGCGCGCGCAGGAGATTGCGGGCCAGATATCCCTGATCTACGTGTTCCTGACGGTTGCCTGCATGTTGGTTTATGCTGCACTGGGCATGGGTTTTTTCGATGCGCTGGTGCACGCCTTCACGACAATCTCGACGGGCGGGTTTTCGAACTATGATGCTTCATTTGGGACGTTTACAGGGCCGTCGGAATATGCCGCATCGGTTTTCATGATTTTGGCGGCTCTGCCTTTTGTGCGCTACGTGCAACTTGCCAACGGGCATACGCTTTCACTGTGGCGTGACAGTCAGATCAGAGCATTTATAGCCACGATATTGGTTCTGGTCGTCGTCATGTCAGTGTTCCTGACATCTGTGTTTCCACACCATTGGGAACAGGCCTTCCGGGAATCCCTGTTTAACATCACGTCGATCATTTCAGGGACAGGCTATGCCAGCGTTGACTATATGAACTGGGGCAGCTTTGCTATCATGTTGTTTTTCTTGATCGGCCTGATCGGCGGTTGCGCGGGCTCGACCGCCTGTTCGATCAAAGTGTTCCGATATCAACTTCTTTTTGCGTCGATCAAAACGCAAATCCGGCGCATTCGATCACCACATGGCGTGTTTGTACCCTTATATGACGGCCGCCCTGTCAGCCGGGATGTTCTGACCTCGGTCATGAGCTTTTTCATGTTCTTTGTGCTGTCTATGGGCGTACTGTCTTGGGCGCTGGCTTTGACAGGGTTGGATTTTATTACCTCGGTTTCTGGCGCGGCCACCGCACTGGCCAATGTTGGCCCGGGCCTGGGTGATCAGATCGGGCCGGCAGGCAACTTTTCCGGGCTGAACGATACGGCGAAATGGTTGTTGATCATCGGCATGCTCGTGGGACGGCTTGAGCTGTTGGCCGTTTATGCAATCTTTACCGTTCAATTCTGGAGAAGCTGATGAAAAGACCCCTTGGCGCGCAACTCTCGCACATGCTCAGGGATCGAGGCGTTGATGTGATCTTTGGCATTCCCGGTGTGCACAATCAGGAACTGTACCGGGGTATCGAAGAGGCGGGGATCACCCATGTTCTGGCGCGGCACGAACAAGGGGCGGGGTTTATGGCCGATGGCTATGCCCGTGCGACCGGTAGACCGGGTGTGGCCTATGTGATCACCGGGCCGGGGCTATGCAACATCATGACGCCCATGGGGCAGGCCTACAGCGACTCGGTGCCGATGCTGGTTCTTTCATCCTGTCTGGATGAGGCGCAGGAGTATCGCGGCCAGTTGCATCAGATGAAGGATCAGCAAGCGGCGGCGGGAACTGTCGCAGACTGGTCCGCACAGGCGAATACGGCACAGGCTGCCTATGGGCTAGTGGAACGCGCGTTTGAGGAATTTGAGCTCAATCGCCCCCGGCCCAAGCATATTCAGGTGCCGATTGCCAAGTTGGAAGCAGATGCCGATCCAGCCCCGTTTCCCAACCAAACAGCGCTGCGCACCAAGGCACAGCCGCCCGATGTCGCGCCAGTTGTTTCGCTGCTGAACCTTGCCAAACGACCGTTGTTCATTCTGGGGGGCGGTTGCCGCTCGAACGAATGGCGGCAAATCCTGACACAGCTGGGCGCGGCCTGTTTCACCACCTATGCCGGGCGTGGGTTGGCGGGGGTGAACTATCCGCTGGATTTCGGGGCGATGCTGCCCCGACCCGGCAGCGCCGATGTCATCGCCTCGGCTGATCTGGTAGTCGCGGTTGGCGCAGAGCTTGGAGAGGTCGATCTTTGGCGGCGCGAGCTTGGGCACAAAGCCATCCTGATCCGCGTTGATCTGGACCCCGAGGTGCTTTCGGATCATCACCGGGCCGCCGTCAAAATTCAGGCGGATAGTGCAAGTTTCGCACGGACGCTATGGGCGGTCACCGAAGATGCCAAACCCGCCACGAGATGGACCGCGGAGGAGGTCGCCGAAACGCGCGCCCGCTGGCGGGCTGAGGTGGATGCCGAACGACCAGGCATTGTGCCGGTCGTCGACGCCCTGCGCGCCGCGATGCCTGCCGATACGATGATCTATTCTGACATGACCCAGTTCGCCTATGTCGCGAAAGAGGTCTGGGATATGGCTTATCCTCACCATTGGCACCACCCCACAGGCTTTGGCACGTTGGGATATGCTTTGCCTGCCGGGATTGGCGGGGCGATTGGGCGCAGGGGCAAACCAACCGCTGTGATCGCCGGAGACTACGGGTTCCACTACACGATGCAGGAACTGGGGGTTGCGGTAGAACTGGGTCTGCCTCTGCCCATCATCCTGTGGGACAATGGAAGGCTGAAAGAGATCGAGGACAGCATGGTCCGCAGCCAGATCGCGCCAAACGCAGTTGAGGCGCGCAATCCCGTTTTTTGCAAACTGGCCGAGGCGTTTGGCGCGCGGTCTGCTGCGCCCGCTACGCTGGATGGGCTGCAGGATGCGGTACGCGCTGCGTTTCAGGCCGAAGGGCCAACGCTGATCCACGTCACGCCCGATATCCTGTGAAACAAAAAGCGCCGCAGGAAACCGCGGCGCTTTCAGATTTACCAATGCGGTAAGCTTAGTCCCAGCAATGGACCAGAACAGTCATGCCAGTCGCCCGGCGGTTCAACTCATTGGGTGAGATTTGTGTGCTTTCCTGACTGGGCTGCCCGGACACACCGGCCTGGGTCAACACATCTGTCAAACGCGCGGCGGTTGCGGCCAGGCTGACCGAGGCGGGCAGGGTGCGCCCCTCGGTCGGGGTTGGCAGCAGCATGCCCACAACATTGCCGCTGTCGTTGAAGACAGGGCCGCCCGCATCACCAGGCTGGGCGTTCAGGGCCAGACGTTTCACACCTTCTTCTCCGTTCAGGCCACGGATATCTGCGATCTGCCCATAAGTCAGGGTCGGGGCGCCAAGTGCACCCTGATAGGAAAAGCCGGATACCGCGACCTCGGATTGAATGCGCGGGGTGTCCGCGCTGAAGGCGGCCACACTTATGGGCGCAAGGTTCTGGTTGGGGCGCAGCACCGAGACGCCCAGATCGGCATCGGTCCAGGCCACCTGAACCTCCTGATCGCCGTCCAGCGTAATCCGGGTGCAGTTATCTGCCGCCTCGGACACGGTCAGAACCGCCCCGCTGGTATCGGCAAAGAAACCCGAACGCGACAGGCGCGGTTTGCGCACTTGCAGGCCCGAAATCAGGTCGATCCGCTGATCCGCGGATGCGCCTGCTGCTGAGTCCAGAACCGCATCGGTGGTCGCAAAGCTCTGCGCCATGGCGGCCAGAACACGCAACCGACGCGCCTCGTCCCCTTCGGGCCAGACCAGAGTGAACCCTTTGATCTGCCCATCTTTCAGTGTCGCCTGTGTGAACGAGACAACGCCGTTGCCGCGCCCTTCCAACGAGAACCGATCACCGCGCAGTTCGCGCGGGCCATCAAGTGGTACGATTTCCAGTGACTGCATCACTTCATACAGCGCGCGCAGGGTGGATTTGTCGCCTTCCTGCGAGATCAACAGCGCCTGAGCCCCGATATCATCGCTTGATTTGAAATGGACAAACGGCGCCTCGTAGCGGTCAAATTCCAGGGCACCCAGCGGCATGTCCAAAGACACGCCCGCCTGATCGTCAGTATACGATCCCATCCCGACACTGATCAGCGGCGCGTTATAGTCATCCATCAGGGCCTTGCGCTGCAATGTTGTCAGAACGCCCGTCGGCTCATAGCCGTTGAAACGCTGCCAATCGCCCATCGAGCGGCGGGTTCCCTGACCAAATGCGCCATCGATGGACGAGTTATAGAACCCAGCGGCCTGCAAGGCGGTTTGCAGGTCTTTGCGTTCCTGTGCAGTTAGCAATCGTTCGGACTGTAGCGCTTCGGCGCGTGTTTCGTCTGCGTCCTGCGGGGTGACCTCTGACAGGTTCTGTTCCGGCTGTGGTTCCGATTCAACCGGGGGCGCAACTACCCCACGATCCAGAAGATTAACGCCTATAGGCCAAAATTGCTGACCCAGATCATTGGAAAACGCAATGAAGCTGTCGCGCGGGATTTGCCCCTCGGCGCGATAGACTCGAAGAACCTGTTCCGCGTCGCTGCGGGCATAGGGGCCGATCACAATGGCGTACCAGCCACTGTTCAGGCGGAACCCGTTCACATCGGGCAGGGCGCTGGCATAGGCCTGCGCACGATCCTGCGCTTCACGCAGCGATGGTTGGGCTTCAACCTGTACCCAGACGCCTTGGTCTTGCTGTGCAGATGCGGTGTGCACTCCCAATATAAAAAACAAAAGAAATGCCGTCAAAACTCGTGTCATATTCTGCCCGTTTTATGCAGTGTTGAACATTTCGCGCAGAATACGCGATTTCGCGGTCTAAATACCATGGCGCGAATACGCAGATTTCACTGTGTGGCTGTGCAGATACAGGATGTGCCGATTGGCCCGTTGACGCCCCTTGGCCCCTTGCATAGGAAGGGCGAAACCGACCGGAACCGGGTGCATGCAGCGCCCAAAGGGAATGTCATGACCGAACCGTTCAGCGCACCGCGTTCTTTTCAGGAAATAATCCTGCGGCTTCAGACCTATTGGGCCTCGAAAGGCTGCGCGATTCTGCAGCCTTATGACATGGAAGTCGGGGCAGGGACGTTCCACCCTGCGACCACATTGCGGGCGCTGGGGTCCAAACCCTGGGCTGCAGCCTATGTTCAGCCGTCGCGCCGTCCAACGGATGGACGTTACGGTGAAAACCCCAACCGGCTGCAGCATTACTATCAGTATCAGGTGCTGATCAAACCCAGCCCGCCGGACTTGCAAGAGCTCTATCTGGGCAGCTTGCAGGCCATCGGCATCGACATGGAGCTGCATGACATCCGTTTTGTCGAGGACGACTGGGAAAGCCCGACCCTTGGAGCATGGGGTCTTGGGTGGGAGGTCTGGTGCGACGGTATGGAAGTCAGCCAGTTCACCTATTTCCAACAGGTGGGTGGCCATGACTGTACGCCGGTCTCGGGCGAGCTGACCTATGGTCTTGAACGACTTGCGATGTATGTGCTGGGCATCGACCACGTGATGGACATGCCGTTCAATGACCCTCAGTCGCCCAGCCCGTTGACCTATGGCGATATCTTCAAGCAAACCGAAGAAGAATACGCCCGTTGGAACTTTGACGTGGCCAATACCGAGGTCTTGCTGCGCCATTTTGAAGAGGCCGAGGCAGAATGCGCCACCATTCTGGCGCAGGAACATGATGATCCCAAGACCGGCAAGCGTATCGTCATGGCACATCCGGCCTATGACCAGTGCATCAAGGCCAGCCACATCTTCAACCTGTTGGACGCACGGGGGGTGATCTCGGTCACGGAACGCCAAGCCTATATCGGCCGGGTTCGTGCGTTGGCAAAGCAATGTGCCGATGCCTTTGTCCAGACCGAGGCCGCCGGGTTCGGGGTCTGATGTGCGGCTCAGGCCAATCCGGGCAGCAACACCTTAAGGCCGTCGGCGATCATACTGATGGCGATGGCCGACAGGATCATGCCCATGAAGCGGCTCATGATCACGCGGGCATTGTCCGACAGCCGTTTGGCCAGCGCCGATGCGTTCCAGAACGTAATGAACAACATCGCAACGACGACCAGAAATACACCAGCATAAGCAATGGCTTCAATGGGTTTCTTTATGTGGCTTGCGTACAGGATCAGCGTGGTGATCGTGCCTGGGCCAACCAAAATTGGAAAGGCCAGCGGATAAAACGCCACAGTCTCGGGCGCCGGGTAAGATTTCTTTTCTCCTTCGGTCCCGTGGTGCGAACTGCTCTCGTTCCCGTTCAGCATGTTCAGCCCGATCATCAGAACCACCAGCCCGCCGGCCACGCGCAGGTCATCAACACTGATGCCAAACAGCCCCAGCGCCTGATTTCCGATCAGCGCAAAGGCCGATCCCAGGATCAGGCAGTAGGTCGCTGTTTTCGCGGCAACTTTGCGCTGGTCCGCAACGGGAAGATCCTGCGTGACACTCAGAAACACGGGCAGGTTTGTGACCGGGTTCATGATCGCAAACAGTGCGCCAAAAAAACCGACGGCAAGGGTGGTATCCATGCGGGTTGCCTCGTTTCGTCCTGTACAGCTGCGGACCCTGTCCTATTTTCTGCCAATATGAAAGAGGCGTCGTAGATGACCGGAAAATTGCTCGCTCTGATCCTATTGTTGTCGGCCGCTTTGGCTGGCGGAGGGATGTATTATCTGCAGGTCTATGGCTTCTATTACGAGGTCGCGCCGCAGCCCGGTCAGGATGTGCTTTTACTGGCGAAGGGGGCGGATCAACCCCAAGCGATTGCCTATAGCGCGTTTCAGGCAATCGATGCCGATAGCTCTCCGATTCGCTACCGGGCGTGTTTCGAGACGAACCTGACGCCAGATCAGATGACCGCTTTCACTCAGGTGGAAGACCCTGAACCACTGACAGCACCGGGTTGGTTCGATTGCTATGACGCGCTGGCCTTGGCGGATGCGCTGAAAGACGGGCGGGCGCAAGCGTTCATGGGCGCCAAGAATATCCACTATGGCGTTGATCGCATCGTCGCCGTGACTCAAGACGGCAAGGGCTATGTCTGGCACGCGCTCAACAATTGCGGCGAAAAGGCCTATGACGGTACGGTAGTGGGCGAAGAATGCCCGCCCAAACCGCAGGAATAGGGGAACGCTGTGAGCCATGTCGTCGAAATCCCCGATTTTCTGACGGCCACGCTGGGCTTTGCCGTCTATCTGATCGGGGCTGAGATCAACGCCCGGGTCGCTGCGTTGCGCAGCTTCAACATACCCGAGCCCGTGACAGGGGGGCTGCTGGCATCAATCGTCGTGCTGCTGCTCTATCTGCTGTTCGGGGTCGAGCTGTCCTTTGGCCTGACAGCCCGTGATTTCCTGCTGGTACTGTTTTTCGCTGGGATCGGTCTAAACGCACGCCTGTCGGATCTGATCGCTGGCGGCAAGCCTTTGCTTTTGTTGTTGATCCTGACATTGGCGACCATCGTGTTCCAGAACGTCATCGGCGCGGCAGGCGCGGTGCTGTTTGGTTATCCTGCACAGGCGGGGGTTCTGTTTGGGTCTGCTGCGCTGATCGGGGGGCACGGAACCGCGATTGCTTGGGCCCCCGAAGTGGCCCAGGCGACAGGGCTGGACGGTGCGACCGAACTGGGCGTTGCCGTTGCGACTTTGGGTCTGGTTCTGGCTGCCCTTGTAGGCGGCCCCATTGCGCGCCTTCTGATCGAAGGGCGAAACCTCAGCCCCAGTAGGCCCGAGGAAGAACACAGCGTCGGCCTGCCCGATGACGCCACTGATGCAAAAACCCAGATCAACCACCTGACGATCATGCGGGTGTTGCTGTATCTGAACCTGGCAATCATCACGGGATATGGGCTGGATCAGGTGATTAGCGCCGCAGGCCTAAAACTGCCCCTTTTTGTGCCTTGCCTTATCATGGGCATTGTCATCGCCAATCTGCGCTCAGCTGTCTTTCCGGGCGCGCCGAAAGTGTCACGGACCCCGTCGCTGGCACTCATCTCGGAATTCGCGCTGGGGGCCTTTCTAGCCATGTCGCTCATGAGCCTGCAACTCTGGACAATCGCCGAGCTGGGGCTTGCCATAGCAGTGATCATGACCGCCCAGACGCTGTTTGCGGTGCTGTTCGTGCTTTGGGTCCTGTTCCCCGTCATGGGCTCGAACTACCGTGCCGCAGTTCTGGCCGCCGGTTTCGGTGGCTTCGCCCTGGGGGCAACCCCCACCGCAATTGCAAATATGACAGCCGTAACCAAGCGATATGGTCCGTCGCCTATTGCCTTTATTGTGCTGCCCCTTGTATCCGCCTTCTTTGTGGATATCGCCAATGCCATCGTCATTCAGACGATTGTGAATTTCTAAGGACCGACTATGCCCGACCTGTTGATCGAACTGTTCTCTGAGGAGATCCCCGCGCGCATGCAAACCCGCGCCGGAGATGAGCTGAAAAAACGGATCACCGATGGTTTGGTCGAGGCCGGTCTGACCTATGCTGGGGCCGCCGCCCTGACCACGCCGCGCCGCCTGACGCTGGCGGTCGAAGGGGTGCTGTCCGAGAGCCCGACGATCCGTGAGGAACGCAAAGGCCCCAAGGTTGGCGCACCCGACAAAGCCATCGAAGGCTTCCTGCGTGGCGCGGGCCTGACGCGGGATCAGTTGGAGGAACGCGACACGCCCAAAGGCGCTGTTTATTTCGCTACCATCGAAAAAGCTGGGCGTCCTGCGGCCGAGATCGTGGCCGAAGTGCTGGACGCAACCATCCGCAACTTCCCATGGCCCAAATCGATGCGCTGGGGCAGTGGCCCGATGCGCTGGGTGCGGCCGTTGCACTCGATCCTTTGCATCCTCAGCGATGAGGCGGGCGCGCAGGTTGTGCATTTGGAGATCGAGGGGATCAAAGCCGGTGACACCACGGCTGGCCACCGTTTCATGGCGCCGAACCGGTTCTCGGTCACATCGTTCGAGGATTACGCAGCCCAGTTGAAACGCGCCTTTGTGGTCTTGTCGCCCGAAGAACGCGCCGAGCATATCTGGAACGACGCCCAGAACATGGGTTTTGCCGCCGGTCTTGAGGTGGTCGAAGACAAGGGCCTGCTGGCCGAGGTCGCCGGTCTGGTCGAATGGCCCGTTGTCCTGATGGGTCAGATCGACGAGGGGTTCCTGGAACTGCCGCCCGAGGTGCTGCAAACCTCGATGAAAGAACATCAGAAGTTCTTTTCGGTAAAGAACCCTAAAACGGGCCGGATCGAACGGTTCATCACCGTCGCCAACCGCGAAACCGCCGACAATGGCGCAACCATTTTGGCGGGGAACCAAAAGGTGCTTTCGGCCCGTCTGGCTGATGCGAAATTCTTCTGGGAGAACGACCTGCGCGTTGCCAAATCGGACATCGCCCAATGGACCCGCGCGCTGGAGAATGTGACCTTCCACAACAAGCTGGGCACGCAGGCCGAGCGGATCGACCGCATCGCCGCACTGGCCCGCGAATTGGCCCTGGTGACCGGCGCGGATGCGGATCAGGCCGAGAAAGCCGCGCGTCTGGCCAAGGCCGATCTGAGTTCCGAGATGGTCTATGAATTCCCCGAACTTCAAGGTCTTATGGGCCGCTACTATATTGAGGCCGCAGGCGAAAATGCCGCCGTGGCCGCCGTGGCGCAGGAACATTACTCGCCACTGGGACCGTCAGATGAGGTGCCGACCGCACCGATTTCGGTGACCGTGGCGCTGGCCGACAAGCTGGATACGCTGACCGGCTTCTGGGCGATTGACGAGAAACCGACCGGATCAAAAGACCCATTTGCGCTACGCCGCGCGGCGTTGGGGGCTATTCGACTGATCTTGGACAACGATTTGCGTATCAATTTGGACCGTTTCTTTGACAGCCAGTTGGTTCGCGCGGAGAGCGCTATTAATGAGGCGCTGCCGGATGCGAGTGTCCGCGACCTTTTGGAGGAGATCGCCGATCATGGCGTCTTTGGTGCTGCATTCCAGACAGTTAAGGACAAGGTCGGAGGATTGCCTGCGGCTGCTTTTCTGGAGCTTGAGAATAAGGTTCCTGACGCATCCGACGATCTCCTCTCCTTCTTCCACGACCGCCTCAAGGTCTTCCTCCGCGTTGAAGGCATCCGCCACGACATTATCGACGCCTGTATCGCGATGGACGGCAATGATGACCTCAACCTACTGGTCAAGCGCGCCCGCGCTCTGAATGCGGTGATCGTGACTGAGGATGGCGAAAACCTCGTGCAGGGCTTCAAGCGCGCCAACAACATCCTGACGCAGGCTGAAGAGAAGGACGGGGTCGAATACTCCTACGGCGCGGATGTGAAATTTGCCGAGACCGACAGCGAAAAGGCGCTGTTTGCGGCCTTGGATCAGGCGCAAAAGCAGATCGATCCGGCGTTGAAGGCTGAGGATTTCCCGACCGCCATGGCCGCCATGGCAAGCTTGCGCGGGCCTGTGGATGCGTTCTTTGAGGATGTGCAGGTCAACACCGACAATGACATCCTACGCCGCAACCGTCTGAACCTGCTAAGCCAAATCCGCACGATCTGTTCCAGCGTTGCCGATCTGACCAAGATCGAAGGATAAGCCAGATCGCCCTTGCGCCATTGGTGCAAGGGCTTATGCTGCGGCGAAGCTAAAAGGTGCCGCAGTGCAGAATAACCCGCATACCACGCTCATCACGTCCCAAGCACCCGTTGCCGCCAGCACCCATGGCGGGCGGGCCAAATGTTTGCAACGTCTGGTCCGGCTGGACCTGCCAGTACCCCGCACCGTGGCACTGTCCTTTGATCTTGTGCAACAGATTGCCGATGGTCAGGTGCCAGACATTACCGCGATTTTGGAACAGTTTGACGACACGGCGTTGCTGTGTGTGCGACCCAGTTCCGAAGACCCCGATTGGGGCGGGCCGGGTGCGGTTCTGAACATCGGGATGAACGATGCGCGCTATGTGGACCTGTCTGATCAGATGGGGGCCGAAGCCGCCGCCGCGCTGTATCTGAGATTTGTTCAAAGCTACGCCATCCATGTCGCGCGGCTGGATGCGGATGTGTTTGATGACATCGAAGCCGATGGCAGCGAAGGGTTAAAACTGTCTCTGCGCGCCTATGAGGAAGAGACCGACGAGGCCTTTCCCCAGGATCGCGGAGAGCAGTTGGTCGGTGTCTTGCGATCTATGGCGCGGGCGTGGGATGGTACGTCGGCTCGATTGCTGCGTCAGGCTAAAGGGGCCCCTGCAGATGCGGGGCTTGGGTTGGTCATTCAGGAAATGATACCCGGTGTCGGGCAGGGCGAATGCGGCTCGGGTGTATTGCAACTGGTTGATATCACAACCGGAATGCCACAGATCACCGGGCGGTATCTGAGCCAGAGCCAGGGGCGCGATGCGTTGGGCGAAGGTGTTGCGGCGCTGTACTTGGAAAAAGATCCGCGCGGGCAGTCGCTGGAAGAACTGGCACCCAAAGCCTTTGCCGATCTCAAAGCGCAGGCCGCGCTGATGCGCGAGAAACTACGCGAGGAAATGCAGGTCGAGTTCGTGATCGAAAACGGCCATGTGCATATTCTGGATGGCGTGCGGGTGCAGCGGTCCGCCCGCGCGGCGATGCGGATTGCGGTGCGGTTGGCCGAAGACGAAATCATCCCGCCGCAAGAGGCGGTGATGCGCGTCGATCCGCACGCGTTGAACGAGCTGTTGCACCGTCAGGTCCACCCAGATGCAAAGCGCGATATCCTGACGACGGGTATCGCGGCCAGCCCCGGAGCGTCAACGGGCAAGATTGTGTTCACCGCGGCTGAGGCACAGGCCAGCGCCGCGCGGGGCGAGGCTTGTATCCTGGTCCGCCGCGAAACCTCGCCTGAGGACGTGCGGGGCATGCATGCGGCAGTCGCGGTTCTGACGGAAAAGGGCGGTATGACGAGCCACGCGGCGGTGATCGGGCGCGGGTTGGGCCTGCCTTGCATCGTCGGGGCGTCGGGGATGCGCTTCCAGACCAAGAAAAAGCTTCTGACTGCGCCGGATGGACGGATGTTCAAAACCGGGGATGTTCTGACCATCGATGGGACGTCAGGACAGGTTCTGGCAGGGCAGCCCGCGATGCTGGAAGCGGCTTTGGACGATTGTTTTCAGACGCTTATGGGCTGGGCAGACGCCGAGCGGGATATAGCGATCCGGGCCAATGCGGATACACCGGCAGACGCCCAGACCGCGCGCAATTTCGAGGCGCAAGGAATCGGACTGTGCCGGACCGAGCATATGTTCTTTGACCCCGGCCGCCTGATCGTCATGCGTGAGATGATCTTTGCGCAGACCCCATCGGGGCGGTCTGCGGTACTAGAACGACTGCTGCCCATGCAGCGCGAGGATTTCATCCAGCTGTTCCGGATCATGGAAGGCCAGCCGGTTTGCATCCGCCTGTTCGACCCTCCGTTGCACGAGTTTCTGCCGACGACCCGCAGCGGCCAACGCGAACTGGCCGAAGCCTTGGACTTACCTGTTTCTGACGTCGAACGCAGAGTCGAGGCGATGTCGGAATACAATCCGATGCTGGGCATGCGCGGCGTGCGGCTTGGGGTGACCGTACCTGAGATATACGACATGCAGGCCCGCGCGATCTTTGAAGCCACGTTGGAGGCCAGCAAAAACGGCGCGCCGGTGGTGCCCGAGGTGATGATCCCGCTGGTCTCGGCCAAGCGCGAGGTTGAGCTGGTCAAATCCCGCATCGACTCGGTGGCTGCGGCAGTCGCGTCCGAAAAAGGCCACGAGTTTGAGTATCGGCTTGGGGTGATGGTTGAAACGCCGCGCGCCTGTTTGCGGGCGGAAGAGATTGCGCCACATACGTCTTTCCTGAGCTTCGGAACCAATGACCTGACCCAGATGACCTATGGCCTATCGCGCGATGATGCGGGCCGGTTTATGTCGGCCTATGTTCGGCAGGGGGTGTTTACCGAAGACCCATTCCATGTTCTTGACCCGGATGGGGTAGGCGAATTGCTGAAACTTGGCGCTGAACGCGGGCGTCTGGCCAAGCCTGATGTCACCCTATCGGTCTGCGGTGAACATGGGGGTAACCCCGAATCAATCGCCATTTGCCGTGATCTTGGGTTTGACTATGTTTCCTGCTCGCCGTTCCGGGTGCCCGTCGCTCGGCTGGCTGCCGCTCAACTGGCGATTTCGTCCAGACTTGGGGGTTGACAGCGGGCTGAAACCCAAGAAATGGTGGGTTACAGGCACTCTTGTGGAGAATTTTTTCTTCTCCACGAGCGATTTTCCACTTGCTTTTTCTTCTGATCTGGACGTTTGCGCCAGACTGCGCTAAATGCCTCGTCGCGCCCGCCGGGGGAGGGTTTGGTGCGTTAAGTGCCTGTGCGAGGTTATCTGATGCTACGTTACATAATGGCTGTTGCCACATTGGCAGCAACCATGCTGCCAAGTGCTTCCTTCGCCGAGAGGGAAGCAACCGATTCTGCTAAGCAAGAACTTGTCGCCCGCAATGAATTGCCGGCGCAAAGTTTCCGTGACTATTTCAAATTGTTCAAGCCGCGTAAGTCGGCCGAACCAATTCAAGTCTCCTATTCCAAGGACTGGCTGGACCAGCAACCGAAAGCCACCGGAGATGAGAACTGGCAATGCCTGGCTGAGGCGCTGTATTTCGAAGCCCGTGGTGAAAGCGTGCGCGGTCAGTTTGCCGTGGCCGAAGTGATCCTGAACCGGGTCAAAAGCAGCCGCTTTCCTGACAGCCTGTGCGGTGTGATCCGCCAGGGCACGGGCAAAAAATACCAGTGTCAGTTCACCTATACCTGTGATGGCCGCAAAGAGGTGATCCACGAACAGAAAGCGTTCGAACGTGTATCAAAAGTGGCGCGCGCGGCGATTGACGGGATCTCGAAGGAACTGACCGAGGGGGCGACCCATTATCACACAACCGCTGTGCGTCCGTCCTGGGCGCGGGTTTACAAACAGACGGCCAAGATCGGTGTGCATATCTTCTATCGCCACAACTACCGGACGGCGAGCAACTGATTGACGCACCCGCGCTGGAAGCTTGATGGCGCGGGGCGTGTTGCAGTCTATATTGCGGGTCAGGAGGCCCGCAATGCCATTCAATCGAAGACAATTCCTGCAAGCCGCGGCAGCAGTGTCGCTGCTACCGGGTGCGGCGAAGGCTGAGTTCCTGCAGCTTGAAGCGCGTGTTGCCCGCCAGCGCCTTGCACCAGAAGGGTTTCCTGAAACGGAAATCTGGGGCTTTGAGGGTACGGTTCCGGGCCAGACGCTGAAGTTCCGGCAAGGAGATCGAGTTCAACGCCGCTTTGTAAACAAGCTTCCTCAACCGACGTCGATCCATTGGCATGGTATTCGTATAAACAATGCGATGGACGGGGTGCCGGGCTTGACGCAAGAGGCTGTCGCGCCCGATGGAACCTTTGACTATGACTTTGTCGTCCCTGACGCTGGCACCTATTGGTATCATGCGCATAATCGCTCGGTTGAACAGGTTGCGCGCGGGCTCTATGGGCCCCTGATCGTCGAGGAAGCCGCCGGCCCCAAAGTAGATCAGGACTTAATCCTGATGCTGGATGATTGGCGTCTGGACCCGGAAACAGCGCAAATTACCGATGATTTCAACAATGGCCATGATCTGAGCCATGCGGGCCGTCTTGGGAACATCGTCACCGTCAATGGCGTGTTTGATCCGGCCTTCTCGGTGGGCCGAAACCAGCGCCTCAGGCTCCGCCTGATCAATGCATCAAACGCCCGGATATACGATCTGGACATCGACGGCCTGGCCGGATGGATCGTGGCGCTGGATGGGATGCCTCTGGAATTCCCGCTGAGGGTCGCGGACACTTTCCCGTTGGCCCCCGCGCAAAGGGTTGATTTGATTGTCGATGTACTTGCCGCGACCACAGCAAGTCTGGTCAGTGTCGAGCGAGACGGCGGCTTTGGTCTGGTGCGGTTCGATGTGAAAGAAAGCGCGGCCCGTGCCCCGCGCGATGGCATAGCATCCCTTCCACCCAATCCCGTGCCTGAGGTGACGCAGATCAGCACTGCCCCGTTGCACCAGATGGTTTTACAGGGCGGGGCGATGCGGTGGTTGCAAAGCGCGCAGCTTGGCGGTGCGGACTTGTCAGGGCGTGAACTGGCGCAGCTTGGGCGGTTCTGGGCGTTAAACGGTATCGCCGAGCGCCCATATGATCCGTTTCTGGATGCCGCGCGGGGCAGCATTCACCGGATTGCGTTCGTAAACGAAACCGCTTTCCCACATGCCATGCATCTGCATGGTCATCACTTCCGTCTGGTATTGGAAGATGGGTCGCTGGGTCCCTGGCGTGATACGGTTCTGATTGAACGCGGGCAGACCCGGCAGGTGGTACTGGTCGCGGATAATCCGGGTGATTGGCTGCTGCATTGCCACATGCTGGGCCACGCCGCCGCTGGCATGATGAGCTGGTTCCGCGTTACTTGACGCCGCAATCAGTGGTTGGAATGGCGTTTGCATGAATGTTATAGGCCCTCGAAACGCCTAGACTGGGCGAACTGTTTTACGAGCCGGAAAAGGCCTGATCCATGAGTTCTGAAATCCGCCTTGCCTTTGCGCACCCGTCTGAACGGTCCGAGGCGACCTCGCCCCGAGGGCCGCTGGATCGCATTTCGCTTCGCGATCACACCGTCGAAGTTGAGATCGGAGCTTTTCAGGCCGAGCGCGGCACGACCCAGCGCATCTGCTTTAACATCGTTGTCGAAGTCCGCCCGCTGACGGCGGATATTGACGATGATGTGGATCGTATCCTGTCGTATGACCGCGTGACCGAAGCGATTGCCTATGAATTGGCGGCAGAGCGTCTGAACCTTCTTGAAACGCTGGCCGAACGAGTAGCCGAGCGTATCTTGTTGGAACCGCAGGCAGTGCGCGTGTTTGTCCGGATCGAGAAGCTGGATCGCGGACCCGGAGCGCTGGGGGTCGAGATCGTGCGCGGCAAGGATGCGATTCACCACGATGTGGTCGAAGAAGAACGCCCGCATCCGCGTCTGGTTTTCCTGTCCAATGACGCCATTGCATCTGGCAACCTGAAAGGCTGGATTGACCAATTGGAAAACCGCCAGCGGCCATTGATCCTGTGTGTTGGCGCCTCTGATCTGGAAGTGCCGCAAACCGGCCACGCCATGACTCAGCGCCGGATCGACCTGCTGTCCATCGAACAAAACGCATGGGTTTTGGCCGCACGGGATCACCGCTGTGTCGTTGTTTCAACTCGAACCGAGTTGGATTGGGCGATGAAAAACGGCCAAATCTGCGTTTGGGCCCCGTCCAAGATCGTGTTGGATGCGGTTGACGGTCCATCAGCTGCGCCTTCGGACGCGGTTGCACTAGCCGCGTGGTTTGCCGCGACATTCGAGGCCAGCGAGATGATGGTCATCGGAGGCGAGTTGCCGAAAGAACCCAAGACGCCGCTGCGCTCGGTTGCCGTCGATCAGGCACAATTGTGAGGGATTACTACCGCCCGCTCGTTCAACATGGCGCGGCCCGGCCCGAGGACGCTGTGCCGTTGGCGGGTCAGGCGCTCTGGTTTACCCATGTCGAGGTTCTGTTGCGGGGTCGCGAGCCAAGTGTCGTCATGGCGGCAGAGGTCCCGGCTGATCAGTTGGACCGCCTCAGCCGTCCGCGCGCAGCTATTGCGGGCCTCGACATGGCACAACCTCAGATCATGGGCATTCTGAACGCCACGCCAGACAGTTTCTCGGATGGGGGTGTACATAGCACCGTCGACGCGGCGCGGGCAGGCGCGGTTGAAATGGTCGCTCATGGCGCAACCATTCTGGACATTGGTGGCGAATCCACGCGACCCGGCGCAGATTTTATCCCAGAAGACGAAGAAATAGCCCGGACACGCCCGCTGATCGAAGCGATCCGGGCCGAAACAGATGCTTTGATTTCAATCGACACCCGCAAGGCGGCGGTGGCCAAAGCGGCCTGCGCAGCCGGGGCGGGTTTGGTCAACGATGTGTCTGGCTTTACCTTCGACCCCAAGCTTGCCCCGTTCTGCGCCGGGCTCGGCGCGCCGGTTTGCGTGATGCACATGCAGGGCGATCCGGCCACGATGCAGGATGATCCGCAATACGATGACGTCGTGCTGGACGTTTACGATTTTCTGGAAAGCCAAATCGCTCGTCTAGAGGCGATGGGCTTGAGCCGCGACCTGGTCATCGTTGATCCCGGCATCGGTTTTGGCAAAACCGAGCAGCACAATCTGGCCCTTCTACGCAATCTCAGCGTGTTTCACGGGTTGGGCTGCCCGATTCTGTTGGGCGTGTCGCGCAAGGGCTTTATTGGATCAATCGGGAAAGAGCCGCAAAAAACCGCCCGCGCGCCGGGATCAATCGCCCTTGCTCTGGACGGATTGTCCCAAGGTGTGCAGATCATCCGGGTGCATGACGTGGCCGAAACTGCTCAGGCCTTGCGTCTATGGGCTGCGGTCCGGTAATCCGGTCTCAACGATTTTGGTGAGGGGTCATTGATGCGCAAGTTGTTCGGAACAGATGGTGTGCGGGGCACGGCCAATACCCATCCGATGACAGCCGAAATGGCCTTGCGTATCGGGGCAGCGGTTGGGCGGTATTTCCGCCGTGACGCCTCAGGCGTACACCGTGTGGTTATCGGTAAAGATACGCGACTGTCCGGCTATATGCTGGAAAACGCGCTGACAGCAGGTTTGACCTCAACTGGAATGAACGTGCTGCTGTTGGGCCCTGTGCCGACACCCGCAGTGGGTCTGATGACCCGGTCCATGCGCGCCGATCTGGGGGTCATGATTTCGGCCAGCCACAACCCGGCCATCGACAATGGGATCAAGTTTTTTGGGCCTGATGGATTCAAACTGTCCGATCAGGCCGAGATCGAGATTGAGCGCTTGATTGAAGAGGGCGTCAGCCCGGCCCAAGCACAGAATATCGGCCGCGCCCGCCGCGTCGACGATGCGCGTTTTCGCTATGGCGAGCGGATCAAATCCTCTTTGCCACGCGATGTGCGGCTGGATGGCCTGAAGGTTGTGATCGATTGCGCCAACGGGGCCGCGCACCGCACCGCGCCGGAAGTGCTGTGGGAGTTGGGGGCCGAGGTGATCCCGGTTGGCATTGCGCCGAACGGCAAGAACATCAACCTCAACTGCGGATCGACACAACCGCAATTGGCCGCAGAGACGGTGGTGGCGCATGGTGCGAATGTGGGGATTTGCCTGGATGGCGACGCGGATCGGGTCGTCGTTATCGATGAGACTGGAAAAGTAGCGGATGGCGATCAGTTGATGGCCTTGCTGGCCTCGGCCTGGGCTAAGTCTGGCCAGTTGAAAGGCGGCGCTTTGGTCGCCACCGTTATGTCTAACCTTGGGCTAGAACGGCATTTGCAATCGCAGGGTTTGCAGCTGGAACGCACCGCGGTTGGCGACCGATATGTGGTCGAACGCATGCGAGACGGTGGCTTCAACCTGGGTGGGGAACAATCCGGCCATATCGTGATGAGCGACTATGCCACCACCGGTGACGGGCTTATGGCAGGTCTGCATTTTCTGGCCGAAATGGTTCTGTCGGGCCGTAAAGCCTCGGATCTCGCGCGGCAGTTTGAGACCGTGCCGCAACTGCTTAAGAACGTCCGCTATGCTGCCGATCAGGCCCCACTTGAGGCGCAAAACGTTAAGGCAGCTATTGCCGATGCCGAGGCTCGCCTGAGCGGGCAGGGGCGTCTGTTGATCCGAAAATCAGGCACCGAACCATTGATCCGCGTGATGGCGGAGTGCGAGGATGACGCGCTTCTGTCTCAGGTGGTCGATGGCATCGTGGCCGAGGTCGAAGCGGCGGCCGGCTAGCGGCCGATCAGCAATTTACGCAGGCTGAACCACTGGCTGATCGCCAGCCCGGTCAGGATCATCGCCAGAGCGATGAAGAACCGCAGTGGCAGAGCCTCGGACAGAACCCATGCGCCGAACACCATCGACCAGATCGGAACCTGATAGTTCACCAGCGTCAGAAAGACTGACCCCGCACTGCGAATGATCGAGACCCGCAGAAGCGTTGCAAAGGCGGTCGGAACCAGCCCTAGGATGATGATGGCAAGACCCGAGCGCGCGCCTTCCCATTCCGGCAGCCCTTCTATGACCAGCATAAGCGGCAGCAAGCAGATTGCGCCGACCACAAGCGTTAGCGCGGCCAGAGTCACCGGGTCGATTGGCGGGCAGCGCCGGGTGAAGATCGAGGCCACAGAATAGCACAGCGCAGCTGTGATACAGGCAAGCTGGGCCAAAGGCTCGGCCCCTTGTCCGATCTGGGCAAGCCCCGGACCTATCAGGACCAAAGCGCCAGCAAACCCCAGAGATACCCCCAGCATTCTGCGCGCATTCAGCGGTTCGTCGGAAAAGAAATGGGCCAATGGTAGAACCATCAGCGGGATCGCTGCCATGGAAAGGCCTGCGAAAGCCGATGGAACATATTGTTGACCCCAACTGAGCAGCATGAAGGGCAGAGCGGTCGACAGCAACCCGATGATGACAATCGTCCCCCAAAGGCTGCGATCCGGTCCGGGCATCCGACGACCAGTGACAGCCATCAAACACAGCAGGGTGATCGCACCCAGCGTCGTCCGTGCCGTTGCGACGGTCACGGGTCCATATCCCTCTAGCGCCATGGCGACCACCATGAACGTACCACCCCAGATGAGGCCGAGTGAAATCACACCACTCCAATCGCGGTAGTTGGGGTCTTGAACCATAATTCCCCCTTATCCTTTGATTTTACAGATGTCACGTGGCTGAATTTGACAATACGTAAGTTGTAACTTACGGTAAGTTATGACTTACCATGATACATTTTCAGCCCTAGGTGATCCAACTCGCCTTAGGGTTTTCGAAGCGGTAGCGGCCCGGCCTTCTGCGGTCGGGGCCTTGGCGGAAACGCTACCCGTCAGCCGCCCAGCGGTATCGCAGCATCTGAAGGTTTTGTCTGACGCCGGATTGGTCGAATGCCGATCAGAAGGGACGCGTCGTATTTACTATGCACGTCCAGACGGGTTGGACAGCATTCGGGCATGGCTGGAAAGACACTGGTCGGACGTGCTGGGTAGTTTTGCAGAAGAAATCAATCGGGAAAGGCACGATGTATGACCAATCCAATTGTCAAATCTATTACCGTGAACGCTGCGCCGAGTAGGGCTTTTGATGTTTTCGTTCATCGCGTTGCAAACTGGTGGCCGCTGGACGGCCATGCAGTGTCGGCCTCCAAGGGAAAACCAGCGCTGGCGGTCATGATCGAGCCTTGGGTTGGAGGTGCGGTGTATGAAACGATGTGCGATGGCGAAAGGGCCGACTGGGGCGAGGTGCTTATCTATGAAGACGGGCGGCGCGTGGCGTTCACTTGGCATCCTGGCACGAACAAAGACTTTCCCACTCAGGTTGAAGTGCTTTTCGAAGAGAGCGATCCCGGCAAAACCCTTGTGACATTGACCCACTCGGGGTGGGAAGTCTGGGCTGCAGAGGCGCCGGAGAAACGTGGCGGATACGATACAGGCTGGGATTTTGTTCTAGGCGAGTGTTACGCCAACGCATTCACGAAATAAAAAGGGCGACCACTTGGGTCGCCCCAACTCTGACATCTGTCAGGCTTAGTTCTTTTCTTTGTCGACCATTTTACCGGCCGAGATCCAGGGCATCATGGCGCGCAGTTTTGCACCGGTTTCCTCGATCATGTGCTCGTCATTTGCACGGCGCGACGCTTTGATGGTCGGCTGGCCAACGGCGTTTTCCAGCATGAAGTCGCGAACGAATTTACCCTGCTGGATGTCGTTCAGAACCTCTTTCATACGTGCTTTGGTCTCGTCGTATTTCAGGATACGCGGGCCGGTGACGTATTGGCCGTACTCAGCCGTGTTCGAGATCGAGTAATCCATGTTCGCGATACCGCCTTCATAGATCAGGTCAACGATCAGCTTCACTTCGTGCAGACACTCGAAGTAAGCCATCTCGGGCGCGTAGCCCGCTTCGACCAGAGTTTCAAAGCCGCAGCGGATCAGCTCAACCAGGCCACCGCACAGTACGGCTTGTTCGCCGAACAGGTCGGTTTCGCATTCTTCGCGGAAGTTGGTCTCGATGATGCCCGAGCGGCCGCCACCGATGGCCGAGCAGTAGGACAGGCCGATTTCCAGCGCTTTGCCGGTTGCATCGTTGTCTACAGCAACAAGGCAGGGCACGCCGCCGCCTTTGGTGTATTCGCCGCGAACGGTGTGGCCGGGGCCTTTGGGGGCCATCATGATCACGTCGACGCCTTCTTTCGGCTCGATCAGGCCGAAATGCACGTTCAGGCCGTGAGCGAAGGCAATGGCCGAGCCCGGCTTGATGTTGTCATGCACGTATTTCTTGTAGGTTTCAGCCTGCAGTTCGTCGGGCATGGTGAACATGATGACGTCGCACCATGCGGCCGCTTCGGCGATACCCATGACCGTCAGACCTTCACCTTCGGCTTTCTTGGCCGAGGGCGAACCTTCGCGCAGGGCGACGACCAGGTTCTTCGCACCCGAGTCGCGCAGGTTCAGTGCGTGCGCGTGGCCTTGGCTGCCATAGCCCAGGATGGCCACTTTTTTGTCTTTGATCAGGTTGATGTCGCAATCGCGATCGTAGTAGACGCGCATTTCGCTGGTCCTTTCTGTTTCGATTGCTGTGCTTTTAGCCGGAGCTTTTGGTATTGGCGAGCGCGTCGGCATCAGATATTCACAAAAAACAAGAAGAAGTATTCGTGTTGGTGAAAGATTCTGGAAAATTCATGCTTGATGAGATTGATCGACGTATCTTGCGCCATTTTCAGGCCGAGCCCAGCCTTTCGACCGCTGAATTGGCCGAACGGTGTCGGATCACGCAAGGTGTTTGTTGGCGACGTATCGAAAAGATGCAGGCCGCAGGAATTGTCGAGGGCCAAGAGGCAGTGATTGACTGGACCGCTTTGGGCTACGCGGTCGAGGTGTCATTGCGTGTGACACTGGATAAGACACAGCCGCGCGCATTTGATGAGTTCACCGCTGCAGCCCGACAGGTGCCAGAAGTGATCGAGATACAGACCTTTCTGGGTAGGGTGGATGTGCGCCTGTCCATTCTGGCAAAGGATATGGCGCATTATCAGCAGCTGTATCGGGATCGCATCCTGACCCTGCCGCATATCGCTGATATCGAAGCGTTAATGCATATCGCGCGGGTCAAGCGGGACGAGGTGCTGCCGGTATGATCGAACTCGACGAAACTGATCGACAGATCCTGCGCGCCCTATGTCTGGACGCAACCCAAAGCGCGGGTGCCCTTGGTCGCAAACTCGGATTGTCACAGCCCGCCACGTGGCGGCGTATTCGCAGGCTCGAAGAGGCCGGCGTCATCAAGGGCCGCCGGCTGCGCCTGAATGCCGAGGCTTTGGGGTTCGGCGTTACGGTTTTCCTGGGTGTGAAGCTGGCCCGCAAAGGACAGGTCAGTCTGGAAGATTTCGAACGCGCCGTCAGTGCTATCCCCGAAGTGCAGACTGTCGAACATGTGTTGGGGCTGTATGATTACCGGTTGCGCGTTGTGGCGCGGGACTTGTCCGATTTCGAACGAGTGCTGCGCCGCCGGATCATGACCCTGCCGGGTGCAGGCGATGTTGAGGCGAATGTTCTGCTCAGCGAGGAACGGCTGCCCTGGCCGATTGGCTGACGGCGTCTAGTACTTTGTCCGGATGCGATAGCTCGGGTGATGCGTGATCCGCGCAAAACTTAACGGGGTGTCATCTTTCCATGTCGTCTTTTCCATCTGGATCATCGAGGTTCCCGCCGTCGTACCCATGAACTCAGTAAGGCGACTGTCAGCCGAGACTGCGCTGAACGAAACTTCAGCTTCGTTAAACGGCGCGGCGTTCAACAGCCATTCATGCGGACCACTATCGGTTAGGTTGGCATCTTCGATCTCGGGAACGGCTTCGATATTGATCCACCGCTCTTCCAACTGAAAGGGGCGGTTATCGGCATAGTGCATGCAGGTCAGATTCAGAACACGTGCGTCGCATGCTACGCCGAGCTGCGAAGCCAGCCATCCCGGGCTTAATTCTACATTCCGCTCGACCAGCGCATACCGATAGTCAGCGTTTTGGTTTTGCACCATCTGCCGGGCCAGCAAAAGCTCTAGCTTTGCATGACGGCTTGGTTCCTTTTTAACCCGCGTCCCGCTTTTGCGCTTGCGTTCGACAAAGCCCTGATCGGCGAGTTCGCGCAGCGCCCGATTCACAGTTGCACGGGCGCAGTTGAACTCTTCAGCCAGTTGCGTTTCTGTCGGTAAAAGCGAGCCCTGAGGCCAGATGCGGCTTTCGATACGGCGTTTGACTTCGTCACGAACGACCTGGAAGCTGATCCGCTTTTGAACATTCACCTGTGAAATTATCCCTTCAAGCAAAAAGTGTATGCATCTGGTCAGAAGCAAGCAAAAGTGTAAAGGGGAGCTGATACTAATTGGCGTCATTTTTGCTGTATTTGAAGCCTTTAGTACTGAATCCCAGGGATTGTTTCACTTGACCTTGGGTCAGTTTTGTCGCGCCGTTTTGACTTTACCCGCCCATGTAATCCCGCCAGTCTTTCAACCAAATGCTGAAGGGAAGGATTCGAAATGCCTGCATTGCTGGAAACCGTGGATCCAGACGGTCTTGAAGAGTTCTCGGTTGTCTTTACCGATCGCTCGTTGAATCACATGTCGTCTAGATTTCAGCAGGTCATGCGCGATATCTCTGACATGCTGCGCGAGGTATACAACGCCGATGGCGTCGCCATCATACCCGGTGGCGGCACCTATGGGATGGAGGCTGTTGCCCGTCAATTCGCCCGCAACGCCGAGGTTCTGGTCGTGCGAAATGGCTGGTTCTCCTACCGGTGGAGCCAGATCATCGAAAGCGGTGCTTTGACCAAAGCGGTGACTGTCCTGAAAGCCCGGGAAACCGGGAATTCCAGCCCATCGCCTTTTGCACCTGCGCCTATCGAGCATGTGATTGCCACCATTCGTGAGATCCGCCCAGATGTGGTCTTCGCGCCGCATGTGGAAACCTCGGCCGGGGTGATCCTGCCCGATGACTATGTGGCCGCTATGGCTACTGCTGCGCATGAGGTCGGGGCCTTGATGGTTCTGGATTGCATCGCGTCTGGCTGTGCCTGGGTGGATATGAAAGCAACCGGTGTGGACGTCCTGATCTCGGCCCCACAAAAGGGCTGGAGCGCATCGCCCTGCGCCGGTCTTGTCATGCTGTCCGAGCGGGCCGAGGCGCGGTTGCAAGAGACCGAGTCCGACAGTTTTGCAGTGGATCTCAAAAAGTGGCGTCAGATTATGCAGGCCTATGACAATGGGGGACATGCCTATCACGCCACCATGCCCACGGATGCGTTGACTGCGTTTCGCGATACGATGCTTGAGACGCAAGGTTACGGGTTCGAGAAGTTGCGCGATGCGCAATGGGCATTGGGCAATGGCGTGCGGGCGCTGTTGAAGGAAAAAGGTGCTGTCTCGGTGGCCGCGGATGGCTTTGGCGCGCCAGGCGTTGTTGTCAGCTATACGGCTGATCCGGACGTTCAGAATGGAAAAAAATTCGCAGCGCAGGGAATGCAGATCGCGGCTGGCGTGCCGCTGCAATGTGACGAACCGGCTGGGTTCAGCACGTTTCGGCTTGGTCTGTTCGGCCTCGACAAGCTGTATGATGTCGATGGCACCATCGCCCGCTTGAAACGCGTTCTGGATCAGGTTCTATGAACCTGTTGGGCCTTAGCGAACGCCGAGGCCCATCTGCATCAGCGTCTTGCGTACTGGTGCCATCGAATACAAGGCGTTCAGCCCCATAGCGCGGGCATCGCGCAACGGGCGCGCCTCGATCATCGAGGCGCGGTTCAGCAGGTCAATGCCTTTAACCCGCAGGTCAATCTCGGCGTGTCGCGCCTTGTGATAGGCATCCAGCATTTGCGCGTCGCCCAAACCATCGGGTCGGGCTTGCGCCAGATCCAGCAGCGACCGCAGATCACCCAGCGACATGTTCAGGCCTTGCGCGCCGATAGGGGGCACCACATGGGCGGCCTCGGCCATCAGCGCGATGCGCTCGCCCGACAGGCGCGCAGCAGATTGGCTGATGATTGGCCAGATCGTCCGGCGCGAGGCCAGTTTCAACGGCCCGAACAAACCGCAGGACCGCTCGGTCATCGCGGTTTCGAATGCATCGGTATCCAGGTTCAGCAACTCAATCGCACGTGGCCCGCGTTCCATCCAGACGATTGCAGATGAAGGTTGACCCTGCCAATCGGGCAAAGGCACCAGCGTGAAGGGGCCACCGGACAGGTGTATCTCGGTCGAGACGTTTTCATGCGCTATGGGATGTGTGACGGCAAAGGCAAGCGCTTTCTGGCCATAGCGTGTGGTGTGAACTGTAATTCCCGCGGCTTCGCGCATGGGAGAATTCCGACCGTCTGCAGCGATGATCAGTTTGCACTGGAGCCGGCTGCCATCACTCAGGCCGACACGCGCCTCAGCGGTGCGGGTGAACAGGCTGACGGTACCTGTTCCGGGGCGGAAATCGACGTTGGGCAACTCGGCCAGCCGAGCCACCATCTCGCGTCGCAGCAGCCAGTTGGGCAGGTTCCAGCCAAATGGCTGATCCGAGATGTCAGAGGCGTTGAAATCCCGCACCACGCGCGGTTCAGGGATGTCACCGCCCGCGTCAACGATACGCATAATCTGCAAGGGAGCTGCGTACGATTTCAGCCGGCCCCACAATCCACACTGTTCCAACAACGCCTGCGCGGGCTGAAGAAAGGCCGTGGTCCGCAGGTCTGACCCATCAACATCGCGTTCAGTGATCGGAGGGGTCGGGTCAACGCAGACCACATTGTACCCAGCTGTGCCAAAGGCCGCCGCCGCAGTCAGGCCCGCGATTCCTCCGCCGGAAATCAGAATGTCACAGCTGTTGATCATGGCGCTTACTCCGTTCCCGGCAGACCCTAGTGCGGTTCCGCCGCCTGCGCCAAGTGACATCCTGTCTCGTGCCCTATCCGCGTGAAATCAGGATGAGGATCAGGAACATGATTGGAACCATCAGTACCGCTGGGATGTAAAGACCCGGCAGACCGAATAGCAAAGCCGAGCACCCCCACATGCTGAAGATCGCCGCCGCGGTGTACACAAGGTCCTCAGGTTCGCCCTCTGCGGCGTCTCGTGCCAGCCAGCCAAGCAGGGGAATTCTATAAAACAAGCGCTGCCAAATCGGCAGGCGCCGAGGCATCTCGATCGCGGTCATCGGGGTCTCCGTTCTGTTCGTCGCAAAACGGGATATAGGGCTGATGCTGCAGGTGCAGAATGTGCAGATCGTCGCAGTGTGACAGCCTATCGCAGGCGTGCCAGAAAGGCGGTCAGATCATCCGTGTGATGGTGGATATGGTCGGCCTCATGCGGGTCTGGCGCGACGTGAACGGTGCGCATTCCCATCTCGTGCGGGGCGGCCAGATTGCGGGGGTCATCCTCGAACATGGCAGCCTTATCGGCCTGAATGCCATCCTGCACAAAGATCGTCTCGAAAGCTGCCTTTTCCGGTTTCGGGCGATAGCCTGCATGTTCGACGCCGTAGATCGCATCAAACAGTCCTGTCAGTCCACGCGCCTCAAGCACACGTTCCGCATAGGGCGCGCTGCCATTGGTATAAACGATGCGCCGACCGGGCAGGGCGCGGATATGGGCAGCCAGTTCGGCATCGGCGTCCATATGGCTCATATCGACCTGATGGACCGCATGCAGATAGGGATCAGGGTCCAGGTCGTGTTCTGCCATCAACCCTGCCAGCGTGGTGCCATATTCGCGCCAGTAATGGTTGCGCAGCCGGTCAGCCTCGGCCCGGTCCACGCCGATGGCCTGCACGACGTAATCCGTCATCAACACCTCGATCTGGTCGAACAGGCGCATGTGCGGCGGATAGAGGGTGTTGTCCAGATCGAACACCCATTGGGTGACGTGGCTAAAGGCAGGTTTGACCATGATGTGGGTTTAGGCTGCAATCTGGTGCTTTTCAATGCCGGGCTTGATTGCACGGCCCGGACACGGATAGACATGTCCGAACGAGGAGACGTAAGACACATGCCCCAATCCCGACAATCCAACAAGGACGCCTATAGCTTGATTTTGGAAGCGATTGACGTGGGTGTCTACAAACCCGGCAATCGTCTGGTCGAAAGTGAGCTGGCCGAGCGGTTTGGTGTCTCGCGTACTCCGATCCGCGAGGCGCTGCAGCGGCTTGAGACGCAGTCTTTGTTGGAACGGGACGGACGGTCGCTGATCGTGGCGTCTTTGGATCACAACCAGATGGCCGAGTTATATGTGGTACGGCGTGAGTTAGAAGGTCTCGCCGCCCGTCTGGCCGCCAAGCATGCGACGGAAGAAGAGATCAGAGTTCTGCAGGAAATGGTGGCCGAGGATGATGCTTTGGTCGATGACCCAACCGCCTTGGCGCGGGCAAACCGTCGGTTTCATGAGCAGATACATTTGGCCTCGCACAACCGGTATCTGGTGCAGCAATTGGATCTGGTGCACCGCACGATGGCCTTGATGGCAACGACGTCCCTGGCGGTTCAAGGGCGGGGTGAGATTGCGCAGAGCGAACACAAAGCCATTGTCGATGCCATAGCCGCACGGGATGAAGAAGCCGCAGGCCGCGCCCTGAAAGAGCATATCTCCGTCGCGTTTATGACACGCCTCAAACAGGATGCCGTGCGGCGGGAAAACTGACGCTCAGATCTGTTGCAGGTCCTCGGCAGCTTGGCCGTGTTGGGTTTTGTCCCAGAAAAACGGGTTGAACACCAACTCCCACAACGCCTTGTAGGCCGCAACGACGCCCAAGGGAAAATACAGCCCCATCGTCGGCACCCATGGCAGAAGGAACCGCCGCTCGCGTGCGGCGACGGCAAGCATCCCAACCGCAATGTTGATCGCTTCGGTTACAATGAACAACACCAGCAAAGGCGTGATGAGAGAAGGTGGCATGATGGTTTGCATCGGGTTCGACATTCCTAGTGTCGACAGCCAGAAAACCCATAGAACCGGGGCCAGCAGAAACTGGCCTAGCGTGCCCAGAAAGAATGCCTGAATCCCGGCAAACCTGATCGGGCCGAGATCCTGATAGAGTTTCGCAGGGCTGCGCATATGCACCAGATAGGTGACCATAAATCCCTTCAGCCAGCGCGAACGCTGTTTGACCCAGGGCCAGGCGCGGAAATTGGCCTCTTCATAGGTGGTGGTATCAACCATCTCAGTGCGGTATCCGGCACGGCTGAGGCGCACGCCCAGGTCTGCATCTTCGGTCACATTATGGGCATCCCAGCCGCCCAGTTCGACCAGCTTGTCACGGCGAAAGAAAAACGTGGTTCCACCTAATGGCACCACAAGGCCCAACCGGGCAATCCCCTGCAAAATAACGCGAAACCAGCTATTGTACTCAATCGCAAAACAGCGCGAGCGCCAATTGGTGCGAGGGTTGTAATAGTCCAGAACCCCTTGCAGGCAAACCACATCCGGTGCGGCTTGGGTGAAGTGTTCGACAACGCGTTCGATCTGATCCGGTTGAGGCGCATCTTCGGCATCCCAAACGCCCAGAATGTCGCCCCGGCAGAAATCCAGCGCATAGTTCATCGCGCGCGGCTTTGTGGTCAGGCCGTTCAACTCGGGAACTTCGACGGTTCTGATCCAACTGGGCAGATGGGCCTTGGCAACGGTTTCGCGCGTGACTTCGTCACTTTCTTCCAGCACCAGGATCACATCCAGCAGCGCCTTGGGATAGGTCAACCGTTGCAAGCGTTGGATCAAAGCGCCTGCAATCTCGCGCTCTTTGTACAGCGGGACCATGATAGAGACACAGGGTTGTCGCAGGGAAATCGGGGCGGATTTGGGATCAGCCTCGCGTGGTCTGATCCGCGACACCAGAAAGGCCAACGCGCCTGCCACTCGCAAGATCATGAACAGGATCAACGTGGTAACGGCCGCAATCAGAAGAACGGAAAGCCCCAACTTCGGCATCAGCGCAAAGAGGGTCGTCACCCCAATTGCACCCAAAACCGGAACGGCGCGCGAAACCGGTGTCCAGGTGCGGCAGCTTTGCGACTCATCAACGCGTGCTTCGGCAGCATGGGCCAAAGGCATCGCAAATTGCTGCGATATCACCCGGTCAATCTGGTCTGGCGCGGCCAGAACCGGGATGATGGCATAGGGGCAGTCCTGCATTTCAGCGGTGACAGTTGGAAACCGGTCAGGCCGGGCAGTGGCGACCAGAAGAAGGGGGCCGATGCGCATCCACGGGATGACATTATGCGCCAGCCAGAATTCCACCGGCTTGAACTCGGACAAGCCCGGGGCGGGCGGGATTTCTTCAAGGTCGGCAATTTTCCAGCCGCTTTGTGTGGACAGGGCCGTCAGAACATCAGCGCGACTGACCCACCCCTCGCCAACCAGAATTTCGCCCAAAGAGGCTTTCTGTCGCGTTTGGAGGTCCAGCGCTTGCCTCAATTGATCCGCCGTTATTGCGCCTTGTTCAATGAGACAGGCCCCAAGGGGTTTGCGCAAACCTTGCGGCGGGATCGGTGCTGCAGAGGTGAAATTCTGAAGATTCAATTCAACCATTAAAAAAACCCTGACGCAGCGACCTGTCGTCAGGGTTGATCCATTTAGGTTAATAGCGGGTTAACCTTGGGCAGTGGGCGATTATGCCTGCGCTTTACGGCCCGCCATGGCGTCAGCGAAACGCTCGAACAGGTAGAAACTGTCCTGCGGTCCGGGTGACGCCTCAGGGTGGTATTGAACCGAATAGACGGGGCGATCCGTCATGCGGATGCCGCAGTTCGATCCGTCAAACAAGGATCGATGGGTTTCTACAATGCCCTCGGGTAGGGTCTCGGCATCCACCGCAAAGCCATGGTTCATCGAGGTGATCTCGACCTTGCCGGTCTCCAAGTCCTTGACCGGGTGGTTCGCACCATGATGGCCGTGGTTCATCTTGATGGTCTGCCCGCCAAGCGCCAGAGCCAACATCTGGTGGCCAAGGCAGATGCCGAAGACCGGCAGTTCTGTCGTCTCAAGAATTTCTTTAATCATCGGCACGGCGTACTCACCAGTCGCGGCCGGATCGCCCGGACCGTTTGACAGGAACACTCCGTCGGGATTGTGAGCCAGAACCTCGGCGGCGGTGGCGGTTGCCGGCAGCACGGTCACATCGCAGCCCGCCGAGGCAAGACAGCGCAAAATGTTGCGCTTGGCGCCATAGTCGATTGCAACGACCTTGTGAACAGGCGCTTCCTGACGGGCATAGCCCTCGGGCCAGGCCCACCGCATTTCATCCCAGCGATAGCTTTGCGCGCAGGTGACTTCTTTGGCCAGGTCCATGCCTTCCAGACCGGCAAACCCACGCGCCGCTGCAATCAATGCCTCAATATCGAACTTCCCTTCCGGGTCATGGGCCAGCGCCACATGCGGCGCGCCTTGTTGACGGATCGCTCGGGTCAGGCGGCGGGTATCAACGCCGCCGATGGCGATCCGGCCACGGCGAGCCAGCCAATCCTTCAACTCTTCGGCGGAACGCCAGTTCGAGGGTTCGGTCGGATCCCATTTGACCACCATACCGGCGGCCACCGGATCGTTGGTTTCGTCATCTTCGGGGTTCACACCGACGTTGCCGATATGCGGGAAGGTGAAGGTGACGATCTGTCCGGCGTAAGAGGGATCAGTCATGATTTCCTGATACCCTGTCATCGCGGTGTTAAAGCACAGCTCGGCCACAGTTTGGCCTGTTGCGCCGAAGCCTACGCCATAAAACAGGGTTCCGTCGGCCAGAGCCAGACATGCGGTGGGCTTGGACGGGGCATTCTGGACCATGGCGCAACTCTCCTAAAGGGTAAATCGGCGCATAACTAAGGGGGTTATGCCTTCGGGTCAAGTGTGTTCAAATTTTTGGCTATCGTTATTTATCAATAGGTTAAATGGTTTCGCACCCTGTTGTATCATGCTTTTTGTTTGGATATGTTCGGGGTTCCTTTGTCATGGGGATGGACAAACCAAATGGACATGCGATCACGGGTGAACACCGCCCTGAAGCAAGCAATGAAAGACAAAGCGGTCGAACGTCTATCGACACTGCGTCTGATCAACGCCGCAATCAAGGATCGGGATATCGCCTCGCGCGCTTCCGACAATGAAGAGGCGAAAGGGTGCGGCGATGCCGAGGTTCTTGAAATTCTTGGTAAAATGACCAAGCAGCGCAAGGAAAGCGCGCGCGCTTATGAAGAGGGCGGACGCCTGGATCTGGCCGAACGTGAAATGCGTGAGGTTGCGATCATCGAGGAATTCCTGCCCAAACAGCTGGATGACGATGAGGTCACACAGGCAATCCAATCGGCGATCACGTCCACTGGTGCCGGTTCGATCCGGGATATGGGCAAGGTGATGGGTGAGCTTAAGACGCGCTATACCGGCCAGATGGATTTTGGCAGGGTCGGCCCCATGGTCAAAGACCACCTCTGTGCCGCATCAAGCGACGGCTGCTGAGCATCCAACCAGATGTGAACTTAGCTACTGCGCGGCAGGACCGCGCAGTCGTTCCACCAGCTCATCATATAGGCTGATACGTTCCTCTTCAGACAGGAACGCGCCAATCTCTACCTCGCGCCCGTCACCGACAAGGGTGACGTAGTAAGGAACCGGTCCGCCTTTCCTGTGCATCTCTGGACGCGCCCAATAGCGGTTGCAGGACCATTCCTGCTGTTGCCTACCCGGTGTGCGATGGATCAGCTGGGCGCGGGTCCCATTCAGTGTGAGCACCTCAAACACGCTGCGTGCCTTGTAGTTCGTTTGGATTGCCAGCCACAGGCCCAGAACTGTCAGCAACAAGAAGGGCAGCAGACCCCAAAGTACGACCGATCCCAGCATCGCCAGGATCGGGATCAGCCCAAACAGAAATACCGAAAATATGACGATCATTGCCCCACGTGGTGGCAACGAATTGTGTGGCCACAAGCGTAGCTCTTGTTCCGTGTCCGAGGTTTGGGTCCATTGGTAGGGCATGGCTGAAACCTAGCGTATGAGCCTGCTGTGTCGATGGCAAAGTTTAGACGACATGTCCAACGCGAGCCCAGGACAAAGCGTCGTCCAACCTATCATCGCCCCAGAACACTTCATCGCGCACAACAAAGCTGGGTGCACCGAAAACGCCGAGTTTGGTCGCGCGTTCGGTTTCGGCCTCAAGCCCGGCAATACAATCTGCGTTGCGGGCACGCGCAAGTGTCAGGCGCGGATCCTGCTGACAACGCAACAAGGCTTCGGACAAGGCGGATTCGCTACCAGCTTCAACGCCCTCTTCAAACCAGATCCGGTAGAGGTTCTGAGTGAAATCCTGCCCCCAACCGTCCTGCATCCCCAGAAACGCGACCTGATTGGCAAGTCCCAGGTCCGAGATGGGGTAGGGTGCAGGCAGTTTTGCGTGGATGTGATACTTGGCGGCCCGACGCTCAATATCCCGCCACATATATGCGGTCTTTTGGGGTTTGCCTGCAAACGGCGTGTTCTGCTGCGCCATCATGACCGTGCGCACGTTAAAGGGGCGCCAATGCACGGTTGCATCGGTTTCGGCGCACCAGTCATCCAACCTCATGACGGTCAGAAAGCTGTAGGTGCTGCCGATCGAATACCAAAAGTCGATTTCAGGCATATGAACCCTCCGGGTTGCCGGAACAGTTGCCCGGACGAGAATAGCTTATTTTCGAGTGTTTGGCGAATTGAAGGGGCTGCGGAGTTTTTGGCAAGCGGTTCGGAGCGGGCGGGCTTTTTGTTTCAAAACGACCTGGCGTCGTGCTTCGTCGTATGGAAAGTGGACATCTCGGTGTGTCCCTATAGTCTCTGCTCATGTCTTTGTTGAGCGATCTAGATCACGTAGTGACGACGGTATTGTCGACCGATCCCAGTTTCAACAAGGTCAAGCCCAACGCGTTGGATCAGTGTATCGCTGACGCTCGACGGGATGCGCTTGCCGATGCAAAGGACGACTTTTTGATGTCCTTGATGCGCTTGCTCGCCCTTCCGGGGAATGGGCATACCCGGCTTGTTCCGAACAATGCAATCTCAGTGCTGCCCTTGCGGTTCGTTGCCATCGGTAGCCACGTGAACCTGGTGGGAAGTGCGCCAGGCCTTGGTGCCGTACCGGGTGCGCGGTTGATCGCTGTGAACGGTGTCTGCGTGAAAGACATCGAGGCGCGTGCTGTCGACTATTTGGCGGGAACACGTCAGCGTAAACGTGTAGTTGGCCCGATGCTATTCGCATGGCCGCACGCCTTGAAACGCTTGGGTGTTTGTAAAGAGGTCGGTTTGCTCGAATACGAACTCCGCACGGATACGGGGCAAACAACCTATCTGAGAATGCACGCCGAAGACACGGTTTCTGGATCAATCTGGTATCCAAGAAACGAACACGGAAAATCCGATGCGGCATGGGTCCCAACGGAGTTTCTGAACGTTCGGGATTTTCTCGAAGACGGGCTCTTGCTTGCGTTTCCTAGTTTCTTTGACCTGAGTGAAAAGAAGCTGCCTGATGCGATATTTTCGGCCGCCGAACACGTAAGGTCGTGTGCGAGCACACCTCTTCTTATTGATGTCCGAGGGAATACCGGCGGCGATTTTCTTAAAACGATGCCTCTTATCGATGCGATATCGGATGGTGCAGAAAATCGAAAGGTTGGATTGCTCGTCGACAAGTTTACGTTCTCTGCCGCGATTGTGTTCGTGGCGATTGTCAAACACCGTTTGGGAGCCAGATGCCAAATCATAGGTGAGGAAATGGGCGATGGGCTCACGTTCTTTGCTGAAGGCGGCCTGCTCGATCTGCCCGCGAGTGGGGCGCGTGTACGATACTCGACCGCATATCACGATTGGGCAACCGGTCGGATCGATGAAACGACACCCGCCGAAATCGCCGAGCAAATCGTCCCGGTTGGAACACTTAAGCTGGACAGATCCTGGGTCGCCGGGGCGCTGAACGCGGATCCAGCAGATGGGGCCTATCGCGACATCCTCAGAGGAATGAACAAGTGACCCCATGTGCGCTGCGTCAGCGAATGTGATGTCTCTTATGTGACCGCGGCATTTAGGCGCTTGCTGCACAAAGAAAAAACCCCGCCGGTTCGGGCGGGGTTTTCTGTGGTCTCTGACCGGATCAGTGCGCGTGGCCCTTATCCCAGTCTTCCTGCTTCGGCAGCTGCTCGAACGTATGTTCAGGCGGCGGTGTCGGCAGGGTCCATTCCAGCGTGTCTGCGTATTCGTTCCACGGGTTCGGACGTGTCTCTTTCGCGCCACGGAACAGGGCGTAGAACACGATGCCGAAGAACAGGATGAACGAGGCAAACGAGATGAACGCGCCAATCGACGAGACATAGTTCCACTGCGCGAACGCTTCGGGATAGTCGATATAGCGGCGCGGCATCCCCTGACGGCCCAGGAAGTGCTGCGGGAAGAAGGTCAGGTTGGCGCCGATAAAGAACAGCCAGAAATGAACCTTGCCCCAGAACTCCGAGTACTGACGACCCGTCATCTTCGAGAAGTAGAAATACACACCCGCGAAGATCGCAAAGACGGCACCCAAGCTCATCACATAGTGGAAGTGCGCCACAACGTAGTAGGTGTCGTGATAGGCACGGTCGATACCAGCCTGCGACAGAACCACACCGGTCACACCGCCAACGGTGAACAGGAACAGGAAGCCGAAGGCGAACAGCATTGGTGTCTTGAACTCGATGGAGCCGCCCCACATGGTCGCGATCCACGAGAAGACCTTAACACCGGTCGGTACCGCGATGACCATCGTGGCCAGCATGAAGTAAGCCTGCTGACGCAGTGACATGCCAACCGTGTACATGTGGTGTGCCCACACAACGAAGCCCAGAACACCGATTGCGATGATCGCCCAGACCATCGGCAGGTAGCCAAAGATCGGCTTGCGCGAGAAGGTCGCGATCACGTGGCTGATGATACCGAAGCCCGGCAGGATCACGATATACACTTCCGGGTGGCCGAAGAACCACAGGATGTGCTGATACAGGATCGGATCCCCGCCACCGGCAGGATCAAAGAAGGTGAAGCCAAAGTTGCGGTCCATCAGCAGCATGGTGATCGCGCCCGCCAGAACCGGCAGCGACAGAAGAATCAGCCACGAGGTGATGAAGATCGACCAGCTGAACAGCGGCACCTTGAACAGGGTCATGCCCGGGGCACGCATGTTCAGGAAGGTGGTGATCATGTTGATCGCGCCGAGGATCGAGGAGGCGCCCGATACGTGCACGGCGAAGATCGCCAAGTCCATGGACATGCCGCCTTCGGTCGTCGACAGCGGCGGATACAGAACCCAGCCCACGCCCGAGCCAAGCTGATCGTTACCGCCGGGGCTCAGCAGCGAAGCGATACCCAGCGAGGTACCAGCGACGTACAGCCAGAAGGACAGGTTGTTCATCCGCGGGAACGCCATATCCGGCGCGCCGATCTGCAAGGGCATGAAATAGTTGCCAAATCCACCAAAGAGGGCTGGGATGACAACGAAGAACATCATCAGAACACCGTGATATGTGATCATGACGTTCCACAGGTGTCCATTCGGGGTACACGGGTCGGCCATGAACCCTTCGAGGCACATGTACTGCACACCGGGGTGCATCAGTTCAAGCCGCATGTAAACGGTCATCGCCACCGAGATCAGACCGGCCAGAGCCGAGAAGATCAGGTAGAGAATCCCGATGTCTTTGTGGTTGGTCGACATGAACCAACGCACAAAGAAACTGCGCTGGTCTTCATGATCGTGACCATGAATGGCTGCGTCTGCCATTATAGGTGCCTCCTGTTGCAACTGCACCGCGCAGTCGGACCTCTCCAACGCGCGGGATTCCTGCTGGTTTTAGAATGCGAAGAGGGCGCCTTCAATGGTCGAGTTTGATATGGATCAAGATTAATTGTCGCGGGCAGCGGTTGCAGCACTTGGTCAAAGGGTACACATGTCTTTGCTGGAGGACTCTGAATGATGCTGAAATACGCGACGACCGAGCAGGCAAAAGCAGCGTCAGGGCTGCGTATGATCGTGGTTGGCGGCGTGCCCAGCCCCTGGAGCGAGGCAGCCAAAGGATTGCTACACGTCAAGAACGTACCCTGGATGCCCGTCTATTTGGATCAGCAGGACCGCGCACAGGCCGTTTGGGCCCAGACAGACAGCGCGCCGGTTGCATTTTGGGAAGACGAAAACCCGGTTTCAGACGCGGCCCAGATCGTTTCGCTGGTTCAGCGCATCGCGCCTGACCCGGATTTGGTTCCTGAGGCGGCAGCCTCTGAGATCATGGAGTTCATAAGCTTACTGGCGGCCCCCGGTGGGCTGGGCTGGCACAGGCGGTTGCAGCAGATCCATGCGGGGCTTGAGGGGCGGGATGGAGGATTTCACCCCAAAATCGCCGCCTATCTGGCGGCAAAATACGGGTATGACCCAGAGGCAGGCGCTTTGGCCGAAGGGCGTGCAAATGCAATCCTGAAAAACGTCAGCGCTCGGCTTGAAACCGGGGGAGATTTTCTGTTCTGCAATCGTCTGACCGCCGCAGATATCTACTGCGCAGCCTTTATGGCCCTGTTTTCACCCTTGCCAGATATACTCTGCGCCATGCGGCCCAGCACCCGAACTGTGTTCGCGCATGTCTCGGATGAATCGAGGGCAGTTTTGTCATCTGGTTTGTTGGCGCACCGGGACAGAATGTATCAGGACTGGTTGGCGACGCCCTTGTCGCTGTAGCACCCGTTTTTTTGCGGCTTGACCGCATCGATGGGGCCTCGCACAAACGCAGTTAGGAAACCAGCATCCAACCGGAGCCTGCATATGTCCAGCTATGACCCCGACAACATCTTCGCCAAGATCCTGCGCGGCGAAATCCCGTCGACCCGTGTTTACGAGGATGAAGACACGCTGGCCTTCATGGATATCATGCCGCGATCAGACGGCCATTTACTGGTCATCCCTAAAAGCCCGTGCCGCAACATGCTGGATGCTACGCCCGAACAACTATCTGCAGTGATGGCGACCGTGCAGAAGCTGTCCCACGCGGTGAAACAGGCGTTTGAGGCCGACGGGGTCACCATCCAGCAGTTCAACGAAGCAGCTGGTGGGCAGGAGGTATTTCACCTTCATTTCCATGTTCTGCCCAGGCACGAAGGTATTTCAATGCGCCCGCCGGGCAATATGGGGGATTTTGATCTGATTGCCGAGCATGCGGAAAAGATCAGGAAGGCGCTAAACTGAGTGAGACGATGGAAACGCGCTGTCTATGCCGGGTATGGCCCTGAGTTTGGTGAAACGCACAACTTTTGAGCACTCAAAGCCTTTGCAAACAATGCTCAGCCTGCCGCGACCAGCGATAGCGCTGTGATCTTGCAATAGGGATGATGTGGTTTTGAAGGGATGGTCCAGTCAGTCGAAAGCTTAGAAAGAGAATTGCCGTTCCGATTTGGGGTCGGAACGGCAGACTCGTAACCAAACACTGATCGGATTTCACAGGGCAAGCCCTGGATCACCGGTTTAACATACCACTCACTCTAGATTGGCTGTTCCATGCTACTCGTAAACATTGGCATTGTATTCACAGAAGTGAACGTTGGTTAAAATGAGAGTTAATATCGTTGCAAAATTATGCAAGACCTAGAAAATTGGGAAACAGAGCGATCTGAGTTCATGGGATTGTGTCTGCGAGCTATCAAATTGCGATTCGAATCACTTAAAAGAAACTATTTTGCTGGGCTTTCGAAAGCCTCGTAAAAGGTCTTTTGCAACGCAGCATCCACATCCGCCATGGTTACGGGCAAGCCTAGATCGACCAGTGAAGTGACCCCGTGTTCGGTGATGCCACAGGGTACGATTCCGGTGAAATGATCCAGTTCCGGTTCGACATTGATTGAGATACCGTGAAAGCTAACCCATTTGCGGAGGCGCAGTCCAATAGCTGCAATTTTATCCTCGGCAGGTTGGCCCGCCGAAGTCAGCGGCTTGTCATCTCGCTGGACCCAAACGCCAACCCGGCCGTCCCGAATTTCGCCTTGAACGTTGAATTCACCCAGCGCCGCGATCACCCAGGTTTCCAGCTGTTTCACAAACTGGCGCACATCGCGGCCGCGTGTGTTCAAGTTCAGCATTACATAAGCAACGCGCTGCCCCGGGCCGTGATAGGTATATTCCCCGCCACGCTTGCTTTCGTACACGGGGAAGCGGTCCGGGTCCTTTAGGTCCGAGATTTTGGCCGAGGTTCCGGCAGTATAAAGCGGGGGATGTTCCAGCAGCCAGACGCACTCCTCTGCATCGCCTGCCGCTATCGCGGCCACGCGCGCCTCCATGAAGGCAACGGCATCCTCATACCGGGTCAGACCATCAGTGACTTTCCATTCCATGCCGGCCTCCTATCGCGTATGCGGGGCAGGGGGAAGGGGCTAGGCCGCCTCGGCCAGGCAGCGCTGTAACACTTGCGCGTAGGTCTCGGTGCCTTGCGCCCCGGTCAGCAGGTATTTGCCCCCGAATACCATGGATGGAACACCCGAAATGCCACGATTGGTCCAGAACTGCTGTTTCTCGCGCACCGAAGCGGCATGGGTCCCAGATTCAAGCGCCGCAAGGGCATCATCGGGGTCGAGCCCCGCTGCAGAAACAGCCTCAATCAGAACAGCGGTATCTGAGACATCCTTTTGCTGGGTGAAATACACCTCGAACAAGGCCAGTTTCAACGGGTGTTGCCGCCCTTGTATTTCGGCCCAATCCAACAGCTGATGCGCTGCGAATGTATTAACAATGCGGCTTTTGTCATTGAAATTAAAAGTAAACCCAAGCTCCGACCCCAAAGCGGTCAACCTGTCGCGGGCTTGTTGGCTTTGCTCAGTCGTCGAGCCATATTTTTCCGCAATATGCGCGCGCAAGTTTTGACCTTCCGGAGGCATGGTCGGGTTCAATTCAAAAGGATGCCACCTGAGACGGGCCAAAACCTGTTGCTGTTGCAAAGCCAGATCGAGCTGCCGAAATCCGACAATGCACCAGGGGCAGACAACATCCGAGACGATATCCACCTGAAGTACGGGCCGTGGGTCAGAGGTGCTCATGATAAGGTCCAGTCAGTCTGTTTTTGTTTCACCTGAGCCAACAGATATGTCGGTCCAGATGGAATTTAAACCAACGCTGTTTTGTCTCTTCACATCGCCCCCATCTGCGTCTATACGCCCCTCTACCAAGTCACTGGCAGTGCGGTCGTGGCGGAATTGGTAGACGCGCAGCGTTGAGGTCGCTGTGGGGTAACTCCCGTGGAAGTTCGAGTCTTCTCGACCGCACCAGAACCAGCTTGATCGGTTGGTTTTCGGCCTTATAAATAAGGGCATTCAGTATTTTCCGAGTGTGTCGCATAACGCAAACAGCACACACGGACAGCACACAATGGCCTTTGAAATGACCATCAGATACGTAGACCAAATCAGCGACACCCAACGGCGTTTCCGCAGAAGGTGGCCCAAGAAAGTGCGCGAAATTCTTGGTGAGGACGCATACCAAAAGCACATCAAAGCGCGTGACGGGGCTGCTTTTCAGCGCGAGTACCAGTTTCACCTTAGGAATTTCAACTCGATTGTTGAGGACACCCTGAGACAACACCCTGAGGTCGACTCTCGGTCTGCCACTCAGAAGTTCATCGACGCCCAGCGTTTTGCGGAGCAATACATGGAAGGTGTTCAGGGCTTGGACCCCGACGATAGCTGGACCCGTGGTGTTGTGGGGCACAGTCTGGCAGCGCGTGGAGAGGACCCCGAGGTAGTAGCAGCCATCTTGAACCCCAATCGGGAAGCTCCGAAGCCCACTATTGCAGACATGCGGGACACCTATGCCAAGGACAAGGGGCTTGCTGATGATCGGAAGGAGATGGTCAGGATTGACCGCACGTTCAATCGACTGAGTGATGCACTAGGGAAACCTCTGGAAGATGTGACAATCGAGAGTATTGACCGTCAGACTGCGCGGGGCTTCATGGACTACCTGCTGGGTCTCAAAAAGCAGAACGGCCAACCTCTAGCGCTCAAGTCGTGCCAACGAGAGGTGATCATCGTTGCTGCCGCCTATAACCACGCCGTGCGGGAGCTTGAGATACCGTCCGAGCGCAGCCACTTCGAACGACTTCCTTGGCCTAAGGAACAGGTTAGCTCGCTGGACAAGAACGTCCCTTTGCCTGACAGCGTTGTCAATGCCGTGCAGACGACCCTAGAGGGCGGCAGGAGCAATGACCTCCCCGATCTATGGCGGGTGTTGAAAGGGACAGGAATGCGCCTTGGTGAAGCCTGTGGTCTGCGCGTTGATGATGTGGACCTGAAAGCGGAAACTCCGTCCATCCTTGTCACTCCGAACGAAATCAACGGCATCAAGAACAGCAACAGTGACAGGTACGTTCCGATAGCCTCAGAGAGACTCAGGGAGTCCCTCAGGGCGCGTGTAGAGGGGCGTTAAAGGCAACGAACCTCTGTTCCCCTCATATGGCCGTGACGGAGGCCCTACGGCAGCCTCTGCGGCTCTGATGAAAGCGGTGAGAAAGCACACTGACGACAGGCGCATGAAGGTCCACGGGCTGCGCCACAGGGCAAGCGATAAGCTGAGGGATGCAGGGGCACCTGTAGAGGTTCGTCATGGGTATCTAGGGCATTCCGCTCAATCGGTTGCTGAGAATACTTACGGTGGACGTGAGGCGCGGCTTAGAGAGTTCGCTAGGTGGGGCGTGAAGGCTGGCTTGTAGACCAAACACACCCTGACTAATCGAAGTCTCTAGGCCGCCTCTGTGCAACCCTTTTTTTGGCGACGTCCGCATACCGTGTTTGCCTTTTGTGCGTAAAACTAAAGATTTGCACTGAATGCGGACGCCTAAGGGATAATCTGCAATCGCCACTCTTATGAATTGACCAGACCTTCACGTTCAAGCACGCGACGCACTTCTTCGAAACAGGATGCGATATTCCCGGCTGAAAAGCGGATTTGTCCCAAGCCTTGAATGTTACTGAATTCTTCGCAGCTATCTTCGAGGACAACAATCGCCTTTGTAAACCCTAATCGACCTTGAAATAAACCTACCTCGTGGATGACATTCATCCGAGCTTGCACTTTGCCCTCAGATGTTTCGTCCTCTGCGGTCATGACGACCAGTGCGACCGATGCCGCGTCTAGCATCTCTGACAATCGGGATTGGTTGGTTATTCCAGCCACAGGCACCCTGTTGAATTCATCCCAAGTAAGGTGAAGGCGGTCTTGAACAAAGTCTTTTAGTTCGCGCCAAGCTTGTGAGCGTCCATGCCCAATGAACACATTGGTACCAACTCTGGCGTCATGATCCATTCGTTTGGCTTTTCTCTCAAGATGTGAGGCAGCTTTCTTGCAAATTTTGCTTGCTTCCGCGCAAACAAGAAAGGGTTGTCGGATAGAAGCACTGTCAGCCAACAAGATGACATGCGGAGGTACTTTGTTACCCTTACTAATTGCTGCCGTGTCGCGGGTTATGACTTGACCGCGCGGTTGCCATGCTTGGGCCAATTCTGATGCTGTGTAGGTGTTTAGGTCGTTTAAGTCGTCTAGAAGCTTTGAAAGAAAGGCATCGGAAGTATCGGAGTTTTCCGTCAAAAGTATCGAACTGATTTCGGCTTTCGCTTCGTTGAACGTTTCAGTAGCGGATGCCGATGCGTCTTCAACGTCGCTCAGGTCTGGGTCGCCCGCCTTTTTGCGTAATCTGTTCGTCAATTTTTCGGGGTCATATTGCTTCCAATGCTCTCTACTTCGGTTTGAGGACCCAATGGTTCTCATTAAGCCCCATTCCTGACTGAAATGGACCCCTGTAGGTGGGGGTTGCAAGTCTGTTGTGTACACATAAGCATGATATCCCATCCAAGACCCTGAAAATGCACGTTCAGCTTCCCTTGCAACCCTTTCGATCTCCAAAAGATCGTTTTCAGCGGTAACGAGTTCCTTGCAAGTTGACGCTGCCTCTAAACGGCTTGCAATCTCAAAAAGTTCATCGGGTGGGGTCATGTTGCTGCTCTTTTTCGTTTTTTAGGTCGATAGCCCAGAGCGTTTCTGTCTGGAAGTATTGCTACATTCGCTCGAATGATATTGCTCAATAGCAGTACTCAACTTCCTCTGCAGGCAGTAGACGATCTCACGTTTGCAGACAACTCCCGCTTTCCGCACTGGGTTTACAGAAAAAGCGGGCGCTTTTGTGTGAGAGCGCCGGGAAGATAACCCGCAAGGGGTGTTGGGTACTACCAATAGGGGGGCTGGTTTGGGTCACTAAAGGCTGACCCCTTTGCGCCCCGCCTACACTCACCCAAGCCTGGTACTAGGTGGTGCCAGAAAGAGCCGGGAGAGATGAACTCTCCTGTGGGCCAATTTTGACTATAAAAATAAGGGGTTTTCGGCCCCGTTCCCGTTAGACAAAAGTCTTAGTTCAGTCACTCCTTAAGGGGCACCATCAGGGGATACTCAAGGGTCGCATTCGCTCCGAAAGACCAATTGAGAATGGATGATAGCTTACCATCACTTCCGGCTGATACTTCATCACCATGTTCGCAAGAACAGGTAAGTCTGCACCTTAAGGTTAGCACCTGATAGGGCACCTGAATAATTCAGGCATGCCATCAGGGGCACCTTAGAGCCTCTCGGCTTTGGTTGGTTGATGAGAGTGATCGAACCTTAATCCACCATCGCAGACCCCTCAGGACACCCCACGACAAGCCGACAGAGAATCTTCAGGGGAAGCCCTTAGGGCTATCGTCAGGGTGAACCTGCAGGTGAGCTTAAAGGTTGGCCGAACAGGTGGCCCCAAAAAGTGCTGCTAAGTTGTTGGTGGGGTTGGGAAACTCTCTGGTCATCAATGGTCATTTCGAGCATCAGCGTTCCACAAAATTGGCGAAAAATTGTTAGTGCCAGAGATATAGCATAGTGCCGCGCGTACCCCCCGGTGCCCCCCATCGAACCACCTAACAGCACACGGACAGCACACCTAAGGTGACTTCATGTCACCATTTAGGGCAGCATCAAGCCGCCGGAGCGCAGAAAACAAGGGACATGCGGGGGATATACGATCCTTTTTCCATGGTCAGGCACCGCTTGAGGCGCAGACAGCGCACCGAACTGCCATGGTCTTTTTCCGCACAGGCTGAGCATCTGTGCAACGGGGCGTACAGACCAACGTACCTTAAGCAGACACCTAAGCCGCCACCTCAGTCACCCATCAGGTCCACGCAATATAACACCTTTTGGTATCATGTTTGTTGATTAGCCTGTAACCTTCCATCAGCCGTCATGAACTCAAGCCATCAAGTGTCGCGCAGGGGAATTTAGGCGCGCCATCCGGTTAATACGGCAGCTAAGCGGGACAAAACGAGCTTTCCCTGCAGTTGCACCGAAGTCTGCTGTTGTATTTACAGAGATCAACCGGGCTTGTCTTGTTTACAAGCATGGGTGCACGTGTAAGCGTTGAGGCATTCAAACGAAGCCGCCTTACCCATGCCTGACAAGAAGACCATCATTGAAAACCTGAATTGGACGACATCGCGAATCAGCGACCGTGTCTGGACAGTCTCCGTCGGTATTTTGGTGACTTGCATATCTTTTGTTATCGAAGGTACTGCGAGTGGCGGGGACGGCTTCTTGAGCCCTGCACGAATTGCAGGCCCGGCTTGCTTAGCAATCCTCTCGCTGGTCTGCGATTTGTTGCAGTATGTCGCAGCGGACTATCAAAACCGGGGCCTACTCAAAATTCTTGAAGAAAAGGACGAAGAAAGCGGCAGGTATCCGTACCCTTCAGCTTCAGGTACAATCAGGCGGCTGACATACAACCTAAAGATATTGTTTTGCGTCGCTTCTGCCATCTGGATTGGATTTGAGATGGCACGCGCAACCATCAATGTGATTTAGAGTCGTTATGAGCGATTGGGACGGACCACGACATACTGAGCCTGAGCGGAACATGGCTCCAGCCGCTTACGGTGGCGAACCCGAGCCTCCTAACAAAGGCCCTAGGAAGTATCGAGCGCTAGCAGTATTGCTAATTGTGATTGCTGGTGGCTACGGAGGAGCGAGGTTCTACTACCATGGAGACGGTGTTCACGACTTAGCGGGCGAAGCGGCACAACTCGGCGAGAGTCATTTAGGTGAAGACGAAATAAGTATTACTTTGGCGTTGATTGAAGAAGGCGGGCGGGAGAACCTTCAATTAGCCTTTGGGGCTTTGATGAGCCTTTCCCTTGACCAAGACACCGAAACAGATACCAGAATTTCCGCTTTAATCCTTATGGCGGAAATGCACGACCCAGCAACCTTCAATGCGGAAAGGTCTCCATTTCCTGTTCCAAACGCAGACGCAGCAAAAAGAATATACGCTCGCGCAGCCGACTTAGGTTCAGACGAAGCTCGAAAGCGAATGGAACGACTGGGCGAATAGTTATCTGCCTACCGCTACTTCTGAACCCGCAAATCCGCAGACACTAGCAGGTTTACGTTAGTCGGCGTGCCTACAGATGCCGAGCGGCGGACGATGCGGAAGTTGAAGGCGTAGCAGAACACCCAACCACAGACGCAGGGATGCGTCTCAAAGCTGCCCGAAAGGGGTCTCTCCACCTGCGGGAAACTCCCGAAAATGCTATAAAAATAAGGGGTTGACGGCGATTCCTTGAGGATTCATCTATGCGTTGCATCGCGGCGATGCAGCACTACCAAAAATAGGAATAGTAGAATGATCGTCTTTGACTTTTGCGTCGGCCCCTTTGACTTGCTTATCGAGCGTCACCAACTTTCAACGCCCCTTAAGGTGACCCGTGAGGGACCGGGTGAGACCTTCGTTGATGTTGGTCGCTACAGCCTGACCTTCACGAACCACAAGAAGTGGCTAGCAGGGCGTTCGACTGCCTCGGACACCCTCGGGTAACGGAAGGAGAAACTTAAGGTGCCCTTCAGTTGGGGGTGAAGGGTACCCTATGAACCACATACTAGATGCCAGAAGAAGAACGGTCTGGGAGATTAGAAACCTAGTAGATAAGATTTACCGCAAAACTGGCTCAGCGACCAGATATCTAGCGCTACACGCATCAAGTTCGTCACTTGTCCGTTACGTTGTGCGGTCTACTTTCAAGAAATTAATTGGTGGTCGGTTTTTGCGAGTTGCAAGTGATTTTTTTGGGAGGCGACGAAATTGAACAAGGAAGTTGGAAGTACTAACGAAGATAATACAGAGCAATCATCCTACGGAAGCGCTTCGTACATGACCGTTGGTGTCGTGGAGATAATTGGAGCGGCTAAAGCAGCTATCGGTTTCGTCGAAAAATACGGTGGGCTGGTTAAATTTATTTTGGGTTTTATCGGCTCCGATGATCGAAAGTGGTTGGAAGAAGCGCTCAAGACAATAAACTTCAAGTTGGATCAGATAATTGAGGGCTTGGCGGAACTTACAGAGCGTGTTGAGCAAATCAGGGCAGAAATACAGGAAACGCCACGTCGAACCCTTCACCTACTTATTCAGGTCCAGTTGCGCGGGCTGCTCGGAAGATTTGAGACGCTATCTGAAGGCGATGAAAAAATCTCTGGAGACAGACTACGCCTTCTTGATGATCTGAATGCAGATGCCTTTCGCTTGTCGCATGAGATCGCAGGTAGTCCGCGTGATATGGCGTTATTGGCTCCAACTGTCGCATTACTCGCCCCACTTGCCATTTCGACAAGCCGCCTACGAGAGGGAGGCTCTAAGGAGTTAAGGTTGGGCTTGTTGCGCCGCTTCATGGGGTTTGTGGAGATATCACTAGACGAGAAAGTCGAAGGCTCTCTTGCATGGGTTACAAACGAGCGATCAGAGCGAAAAACTGCTTTGGAAGGTTTGATCCAACATAGTTCCCGATCACTCATCAAGAAACAATGGTTTTACGATGACGGTGATAAGGTACATTACACTGTCAGGATAAACTTTAGCGGTGATCCAGAAAAAGGCTACAAAGCTTCAAGCGCAGTACTAGAAGATAGAGTTGTTGAACCTTGGACTCCACCCCCACCGCCAACCCCGACTTTTCAGCACAATATTGTTGAAGCGGAACCCGCGATAAACAAGAGCTCATTGATCGAACAGTGGTTAAGACCGAAAGTTCTTGATGTCGTGGCTTTCGCCAGTGCTCGCGAAGATCAGGGGCATAAAGAAACAGCCTCACGCAAAAGAGCTGAAAAAAGAATCCAAGATACCATTAGCAATGAGCTCAAGAAGCTCGAGAAGCTATCTGCCAGTTGGAGAGTGGCTAAGGCCGAATTGGATATCGCTGAAGGCGCGCTCAAGATTACAGTGCAGCTTCCAGAGCTGCTTAACAGGTTAGCGGAACGGGAAAACGGTTAGGCGCATTGGTCTTGATTTTCTTGATCAGCCCCACTTGAGTGGTCCAATTTGATTGTTAGTGCATGATCGGCCTTTGGTCCATCTGGACGATGGTTTCAGGCACCGGCGGCCGGTAGCCTAGAGCACTGTGTGGTCGTTTGGTGTTGTAGTGTTTCCTCCATTCCTCAATCAGGATTTGTGCTTCGCGCAGGCTGTAGAAGATTTCGCCGTTCAGGAACTCATCTCGGAACCGGGCATTGAAGCTTTCGCAGTATCCGTTTTCCCAAGGTGACCCTGGTTCGATGTAGGCGGTCTTCGCGCCAACGGCCTTGATCCAATCTTGGACGGCCTGAGCAACAAACTCCGGGCCATTGTCTGAGCGAATGAATGACGGGATGCCGCGCAGGATGAACAGATCACTCAAGACGTCGATGACATTGCCTGAGTTGAGCTTA